>JBBAEK010000075.1:0-2914 GCA_041655935.1 Eubacteriales bacterium | reverse complement strand
CTGTCGGAAGACCGCCGGTATAACACCCTGATCCACAACGTGGGACGGTGCGGGGCGCTGTCGTTGGTCTCCCCGAACTTCCGCCCTGTCAGTGCCTTTGTCCAGTTCTGCTCGGAGGTCTCCGATCCCATCATCAAAGAGTACTACAATGTGGCCATGAAGTACAAGTACACCAACGACCCCGGCACGGCTGAGATGCTCGACATGATTTATGACAACATCGTCAGCAACCGTGAAAAGATGCTGGAGGACCTGATTTCGGTCCGTAACTCCGCCGTCCAGCCCTTTGCGTGGTCGCGTCTGCTGACCGGCAACGATTATGACTTTACCACCAACGCCACCCAGATTGCCAGCTTGTATGCCCAGTGCGTGCAGGCCAAGCAGGTGGCTCTCGACACCATTCTGACTGACTGGAACCTCCTGCCGTCCGGTCTGGACTAAGGTTCTTCGCAAAAGCCAAAGCGCGCCCGCCCCAACCGGGGCGGGCGCTTGTGTTGCACCGCAACCTGTCCTGCCATGGGAAGCAGGGGGGAGACACACCGAAAAGTGCGTCTTGCCGATGCCCGGACGAGGGCCCGCCAGGCGCAGTTTCGCGCGGTGAGCGGGTTTTGGATCGGCCGGCTGCAGGGGAGCGGCGTCTCTCCCCGGTCGGTCAGACCAACCTCATGTTGAGGCAGGACTTTCGGGCGGCAGCTTTCATAGGCAAAGCGCAGGCTGTCAGTCCCGGCAGAGCCTCCGCAAGGCCTCCCACGGCGGCTGAAAGGGGGGTGAAAAAGGATAGGCCCGGTTTGCCCGACCGAGCGCACAGGCGCAGGCGCTGTGCCGGCCAGAACGTCAGACGGTCAGTTTTTTTCTGCCGCCGAAGCGGGGCGAACGGTCGAGCGCTTGCAGGAAGGCCTGTTTGATCAGGCTTTGGCCGGCTTGGTTGGGGTGGATGCCGTCAATGCAGTAGTGGGACTCTACTTTGCGCTGTGCCAGAAAGGCGCCCCGAATATCCACCAGCGGGCAGGCGGTCTCTGCGGCGATGCAGTCAATTTGGCGGGAGTACTGCTCCTGGTAGCGATAAATGGCATTCTCGTCCCCCAAAAAGCGCAAAATGCTGTCCCGGGACAATCCCCCGCGGGTGATCCAGTTCAGGTAACGCCCCGAACATACCGGGGGCAGGTTGCCCAGCACCACCGTCATGCCCTTGTTTCGCAGAAAGGTGATGGCGCGGCGTAGGGTATCGGCAAAGGTGTGCAGCGGGGTAAAAGAGTTGTGCTCCGCCTCGGGGGTCTCCGCCACCCGCGCCCAGTCAAAGTCGCTGTCATTGCCCCCCCATTCCAGCACCACCAGGTCCCCCTCCTGCCCGGCCTCCAGTTGCCGGTAGACAGAGGCGGCGCCGCGCGGAGCGGTACAGCCAAACCTCGAATGGTTGACAATAGACAGGTCATACGCCGCTCCGATATCCTCCATGCCCAGCGCGCCTCCGGAGACCACATACCGCCCGGACTCCTCCGACCAGACCACGCCTCTCAGGATTGAATCGCCATAAATAAAAACTTTTTCCACAACCTTGACCTCCAAACTCGTATATGTTACAATCAAAGGGGGGCGAACGGCTCAACGCCGTTCCCTACCGTGGGGCAGTCGCTGCCTCTGGCAGCCCGCTGTCTCCGGCAGTCCGCTGCTAACGCAGTCCGCTACCTCTGGCAGCCCGCTGCTCATTGTAGCCCGCTGCTCATGCAGCCCGCTGCTCATGCAGCCCGCTGCTCATGCAGCCCGCTGCTCATGCAGCCCGCTGCTCATGCAGCCCGCTGCTAACGCAGTCCGCTGCTAACGCAGTCCGCTGCTAACGCAGCCCGCTGCTCATTGTAGCCCGCTGCCTCCGGCAGTCCGCTGCTCATGCAGCCCGTCGGCAGGGCCCTTGATACTTCCATTCTACCCAAATAAAGCCGGGAATCAACCTACTGAGGCAAAAATCGAATCTACTGTTCAGGTCTAAGAGAGTAGAGAAAAGAAAGAGCATTCTACTGTGAGTAGAGAGACAATATGTAAAGGATAGTGTGCATCATGACAGAGCAGGAACTCAAACAGACCCTTGCCGGCAACATTGCGTATTACCGCAAGGCGATGGGGCTGACCCAAACAGGGTTATCTGAACTGATCAATTACTCCGACAAGTCGGTCTCCAAGTGGGAACGGGCGGAGGGGGTACCCGATTTGTTTGTGCTGGTGGAGCTGGCGCGCATTTTTGGGGTGTCGGTCTCGGACTTGCTGTCGGCTGACAAAAAGAAGCGGCGGGTGACACGGGGGTGGCGGCAGCGGCTGCTCATCGCGCTGCTCTCGGTGGGGTTGGTTTGGCTGACGGCGTCTGTTGTCTTTTTTGTGCTGCGGCTGGCGCTGCCCGACTTTGCGTATGCGCAGCTGGCGTTTGTGTATGCCATCCCCGCCTCTGCCGTTGTCTGGCTGGTCTTTTCGGTGCTGTGGTTCGGTCGGTTCTGTCAGTTCCTCTCTGTCTCGGTGTTGATCTGGACGACGGCTTTGTCCTTGTTTGTGTCGCTCTCGATTCCCAATATGCAGCTGATTTTTATTTTGGCGGCGGTGCTGCAAGTGTTGGCGGTGCTTTGGTATGCCTTGCTCGGCAATCATCAGAAGCCCCCCGCCGCGCTCAGTGAGTAGCCTTTGCGAATAGCCAAAGCACCCAAAGGGCGGCTGGTTCCGGCCAGGGGATGAGCCGCTCCCTCAACAGGTGCGCGCGGCAGGGAAGCGGGGGGTTATCGTGAAAGACTGATGTTGTACCGATGTCCCTCAACAGGTGCGCGCGGCAGGGAAGCGGGGCGCCGAGCACGCTTGTCACATGACAACAAAAAATTCCGAGGGGAACCTCGGAATTTTTTGTTGCGGCCCGCCCACGGCACCTGCCGCCCGGGGG
>JBBAEK010000074.1:0-2934 GCA_041655935.1 Eubacteriales bacterium | reverse complement strand
AGTCCTGCGTCAAATATGTATTTGAGCACAAAATGAACGGCGGTCAAGCCCAGCACCGAGCTGACCAGGAGCATGAGCACCAAGAGTCCCGCCGCCAGCAGCACGCTTTTGCCTGCCCGCATCTTTTTAGCGAAGCGCCAGACGAAAAACACCGCCACCATCAAAATGAAAATATCAATCAAGTCGACAAAAATCTGACTCTTATCGACATTTTTCACACGATGCGCGGCAAAATCTATAAAATCGCTGAGAATGTTCTGTGAGGTGAACAAGCTCGCAAATAGCAGTTTGAACATATGTTTGCCCCCAAAATCTCTTGAAAGAAATAGTTGGTCATAGAGGAGTACCCGCTGCAGAGTCAACCGCCGCAACACCGGGGCCAGGCTTTTGGTTGTGCCACGCAGGATGTTCATCCGAAAAGTGCAAAAGATTTACCGACCGTCCCCGATCGGGTGCAAGGACGGACAAGATCCACGCACCCCGCATGGACACGAGCAGACAGGCCGCTTGCACTCCGCAGGGAAACGGGATGCATCAATTATATCATATTGTTTGCCTGAATGCAAATTTTTTTAGCCTTTTTGGCAGTTATTTTCTCCGAATCTATTGACTTTTTTTCGTTTTCATATTACAATCTGTCTCATATGAGACATACAGAAAGGGGAATGCCAACTATGCTTGATAAAATGCGTCATTTTTTTCTGTTTGCCGGGCTCCCCGAGGATAGCATTCGAACCATCATGCAAAGCTATCCGTATGAACAGCGGACCTACCCGACAGGGGCGGACGTGTTCACCCCCCACTCCTTTGCCCGCGCACTGGGTTTTCTCCTCACGGGGCACGTGATGATTTACCGGGACGGTGCCGACGGACGGGTACTGCTCAATATTGTCAAGGCGGGGGAGTGTTTCGGTGCGGCGAGCCTGTTTACCACAGACGCCCCCTACCCCACCATTATCACGGCAGGACGGGAGGCGACGGTGCTTTTCTTCCCGCAGGAGAGCGTCTCGCGCATCTGCCGTGAGTATCCGAGCTGCGCCTCCAATTATATGGCTTTTTTGTCCGACCGTATTCGTTTTTTGAATGACCGCATCGATTCTTTTTCCCGCAAGAACATCGAGAGTCGGGTTGCCAAGTATCTGGCTGCTCATCTGGAGCCAAATGGCCGTGTCGCCATACCGCTCACCATGAAGCAGCTTGCCTCCTCCCTGGCGATCAGCCGGGCGTCTCTCTACCGCACCCTTGACGCCTTGGTCGCCGAGGGTATTCTGACAAACAACGGCGGCACACTCACCGTCACTAATCAAAACAAACTGGAAAGGTTATATCTGTCATGAAAAAACTTTTGTCTCTCTTCCTCGCCTGCGTCTTTGTATTCACCCTTTCGGCATGCAGCGTCGCCACTACGGGCGCTGTCAGGGTGGGTGTGCTCTCCGGCCCCACCGGCATGGGGATGGCAAAGCTCATGGGTGACAGCGCGGCAGGCACTGCCGAGGACCGCTATGCTTTTTCCCTGTACGCCAACCCGAGCAACCTGGTCTCCGACCTCATCAGCGGCACGATAGACATCGCCGCCCTGCCCACCAACACCGCCTCCGCCCTCTATCACAGCACGAACGGCGGCGTACAGGTCCTGGCGGTGAATACGCTGGGCGTGCTGCACATTCTGGAGAACGGCAACACGGTGAACTCCGTGCAGGATCTGGTCGGCAAGACCCTCTATATCAGCGCTCCCGGTTCCACCACCGAGTATATTCTCCGCTACGTGTTGGTGCAAAACGGCATTGACCCGGACCGTGACCTCACCATTGAGAGCGTTCCCGACCACGACACGCTGGGCACTATGATGATTGCCGGACAGATCGAGCTCTGCATGCTGCCCCAGCCCAAAGTCAGCGTCGTGCTGATGAATAACAGTGCGGTGCGGGCGGCGCTGGATGTCAACGCGGAGTGGGAGGCGGTTGCCGAGGGTTCCCCCGTGCAGGGCTGCCTGGTGGTCCGTACCGACTTTGCCCGGAAGAACCCGCAAACCGTCAAAAGGTTTCTTGCGGAATACAAAGCCTCGGTTGACTATATCACCGACACCGAAAACCTGAACGCAGCGGCAGCGGCCATTGTGGCGGCTGAGATTCTGCCGAATGTGAATATCGCCAAAATGGCACTGCCCCAGAGCAATATCGTCTATCTGGACGGCAGCGAGATGAAAAGCATTTTGTCTGGCTTTTTAGCAGTGCTGCTGGCGGCCAACCCCGCCTCCATCGGCGGCGCTCTGCCCCCCGATGAGTTCTACTATTTCGCAGAATAAACACCGCTGCCCCACGGGGCAGGCAGCACGAAAGGGAGGCAGGGCTTCTGCTGATGAGACAATTCACGCGACAAAAGCCATGGGCCAAGCCGGCGGCACTCGTCTTCTGGCTGCTGGTGTGGCAGGGGGCCGCCCTGCTGGTCAATGTTCCGGTCATGCTCCCCACCCCACGGGCGGTGGCGTCCGCTTGGGCAGAGCTGGCTGCCACAAAGGCGTTTTATCTGAGCACCCTGTACTCACTGGCACGGGTGATGGCGGGCTTCGCACTGGGGGTGCTGCTTGGCTTGCTGTCGGCGGGGCTCATTTCCGCCAGCCGCATCGCCGATACCCTGCTCTCCCCCCTGCTCGTGTGCATCAAAAGCACCCCCATCGCCTCTTTTATCATGTTGAGCTGGGTGTTTGTGGGCAGTGCCAATCTCCCCACACTGGTGGCGGCACTCATGGTGTTGCCCGTAGTGAGCGCCAATATGGTGGAGGGGGTACGCAAGATTGACCGGCGGCTGGTGGAGGTCACACAGGTCTTTGGTTTTTCCCGCCGGAAACGCCTGCGCCATCTCTACCTCCCCTCTCTGTTGCCCTACGTTCGTTCCGCCCTGCTCACCTCGCTGGGCTTCGCGTGGAAATCCGGC
>JBBAEK010000073.1:0-3001 GCA_041655935.1 Eubacteriales bacterium | reverse complement strand
CACGCCCTCGCCCTGTTCCACGCGGAGGAACTGGTCGGTGCTGGGGTGCATTTCCAGCCCGACGTCCTCGCCCGCCTCCAGGCTCATCAGGGTGAGTTGCAGGTGTGTCCCGGTCCAGAGTGTCCGCCGAAAGCACTCGTTTTGGGCGGTGGCACGGGCGATGTCTATGACAAAAGGCTTGGGACCAAAGTCGCAGGACATAGCCGGTTTGTCGGCTTGGTGCCCGCCGCAGGTCCGCTTGCCGGGGCACTCGCTGCCGGGGGCGCTTGCTGCCGGGGGCGCTTGCTGCCGGGGGCGCTTGCAAGTCCGGGCGGGGTGTGCTATACTGTCGTCGGAGCCATAGTGCGCCGCCGGTGAGCCGGCACTTTGGGCACCGGCAAACCGAGCCGGCAAAAAATATTTTTCGCTTTTCTTGTGATATATGACGGGTTGCGCCGTCTCTTGGGCAGGGAGGTGACAGGGTGAGCGAGTTTGAGGAGATTTACCGAACCTACATGACCGACGTCTACCGGTATGCCCGGGGACTGACGCTCGACGAACGCTGGGCGGAGGAGGTCACGCAGGAGACCTTTTTCCGTGCCATGCGCTCCCTGCACAACTTCCGCGGGGAGTGTGAGGTGCGGGTGTGGCTGTGCCACATCGCCAAAAACATTGTCCGCACCGAACAGCGGCGGCGGGGTCGCTACACCGAGGACGACACTGCCTTACAGGAGCTGACCGAGCCCGTTGACCTGACCGAGCTGGTGGCGGATCGGCAGACCGCCCTGTCCCTGCACCGGCTGCTGCACCGCATGGAGGAGCCGTACAAAGAGGTGTTTTCCCTGCGGGTGTTCGGGGAGCTGAGCTTTGCCCAGATCGGGGAGCTGTTCGGCAGGACCGACCACTGGGCGTGTGTCACCTTCCACCGAGCCAAAGAAAAAATCCAAAAGGAGATGAGCCAACTTTGAAAGACGTGAGTTGTTCCATCATCACGGACCTTTTGCCCCTCTATGCCGAAAACATGGCGGGTGAGGCGTCCCGGCAGGCGGTGGCGGCGCATGTGGCGGGATGTCCTGCCTGCCGCGCCAAGTTAGAGGAGATGACCCGTACCCTCCCGGTCTCGTATGACAGCAACCGGGCGACAGCCCGCCCGCTGAAGCGCTTTCGTTTCCATGTGCTGCTGAATATTTTAGGCATCCCGCTGTGGCTGCCTTTGCTGATGACCCTGTGCGCCGTCCTGCTCACCCTGTATGCCTGCCTGTGGGTGGCGGGGCTGGTCCTGTGGACCGTGCCCCTGTCGCTGGGCTCGGTGGCGGTGGCGGGCATCGTCGGGGCGGTGGCGGCATTCGCGCAGGCGGCGTTTGCCACCGGGGGACTGTGTGTGGCTGTCGCGGCGGTAGGGGCGGGACTGGCAGTGCTGAGCGGCCTTTTGTGCGGGCGGCTTTCCCACTGGCTGGTGCGCCTGTCCGCCGCCCTGTGGTCCCCCCTCCGCAAACGATTCTCAGGCAGAAAGGAGAACTGAGATGTCAAAAACACTGAAAATCATCGTCCTGTGCGCCGTGGTGGCGGTCGTGGGCGGGATGGTGCTGGGCGGCGTGCTCCTGGTCTCGGGCGGTCTTGACCGGGAGGATACCTTCACCGCCCACCGGGAAAGCTACGCCACCTCGCTGGCCGGGATCACCACCGACCTTGCCGCCGCCGACGTCAGGCTGTACCAAAGCGACGGGGAGGCCATCGAGGTGCTGTTTTACGACAGCGAGGACCAATTCTTTACTCTCACCGAGGGGGAGGCGGGGTTGCATATCGAGCGGCGGCGTGTGCCGTGGTACAAGGACATGTGGAGCGCCTTCTACTTCCGGACCCGCCCCTATGAGCTGGAAATCGGCCTGCCGGCGGGCTATACGGGCACGCTGGTCATTGAGACCGACTCGGGCAATGTCCACCTCGAGGGGCTGAGCCTGTCCTCCCTTGCTATCACCGCCTCCTCGGGCGATATCCGCCTGGAGACGGTAGAGGCGGGCGCGCTGGGGATCGAGGTCCGCTCGGGCAATGTGCGCCTGACCGATGTGAGTGCTGAAGCAAACCTCTCCATCACCCACACCAGCGGCGATGTCCGGCTGGAGCGGGTCTCCTGCGGCGGCGACCTGTCCGCCGTCGGCGGCTCGGGCGTGGTACGGATCGAGAGGGTGGAGGCGGCGGGCTCCGTCACCTTGGAGAACAGCAGCGGCGGCATGATCGGCGGGGAGGTGCGCTGCGGCGGCACCCTCTCGGCCAAAGCCCGCTCGGGCAATATCCGGCTCGAGGAAGTGACGGCGGCGGCCATTGACGCGCGCTGCACCTCGGGCAATCTGCGCCTGCGGCGGATGTCGGCCGACAGCATCCGGCTGCACGCCGGCTCGGGCAATGTCAACTGCAGCGTGACGGACAGCCGCGCGCGCTACACGGTGTTGAGCCGGGCCGACAGCGGCAGCAACGACCTGCCCTCGGGGATCTTCGGCACCGAGAAAACGCTGGAGGTCAGCACCGGCAGCGGCAATATTCACTTTGAGTTTGATGACTGAACGTCCCCGCGCCCGTCCATAGAGGCGCGCACCCGCAAACAATACCCGCCACTCTGCCACAAGGTCTGTGTAGGTCTTGCCGTCCATAGAGGCGCGCACCCGCAAACAATACCCCCCGCACAGCATGGTCTGTGCGGGGGGTTCGGCGCGAAATATGACCGGCGACCCTGAAACGGCCTCGGTCAGGCAGTCTGCGGGTAGCTGCCCGGACGGATTAAATGCCGACCTTTTGGGCGGCGAGCACCCGCTCGAGCGCCTGTTGCAGGTGGGTCTTCATCTCTTTTTCAGAGTGAGAGGGGTGTGCCTCATAGAGCTTGGTGCGCCCGAAAAAGAGGGTGGGGACGCGGTAGTAGTCGTAGGATTCCGCCAGCGCCGGCTCACGGGTCTCGTCCACACGGCGCAGAGAGACGGCAGCAAAGTCGGGACGCTCCCGGCAGAGCTCGTCAAGCAGCTTGTCCGCG
>JBBAEK010000072.1:0-3154 GCA_041655935.1 Eubacteriales bacterium | reverse complement strand
AAATAGAGGCGGCAATCGCCGCCCGTGCCGCGGCCAAACAGGCGAAAAACTACGCCGAGGCAGACCGCATCCGGGCAGCGCTGGCCGCCGAGGGCATCACCCTGACAGACACCCCCACCGGCACCCTATACCAGATCAATCAGAACAAATAATGCAAACAAAACAGGACAAACCCCGGCATACCCCCGCCGCAAACAGAGAAAAAGGAGACAAACACATGGAGAAAAGGGCGATTTTCATCGGCGCCGACAGCGCCGGCTATGAACTGAAAGAACAGCTCAAAGGGAAGCTGCAGGCTATGGGCTACACCGTCACCGATTGCGGCACGACCTCTGCCGAGTCCTGCCACTACCCGGACTTTGCCCGGGTTGTCTGCACTGCGGTGCAGCAGGCACCCGACAGCCGCTTCGGTTTGCTCATTTGCGGCACCGGCATCGGCATGAGTATGGCGGCCAACAAGCACCGCCACATCCGGGCGGCCCTTTGCTCCGACACGTACAGCGCCCGCATGACGCGCGCGCACAACGATGCCAATGTCCTGTGCCTGGGTGCCAGGGTCATCGGTTCCTGCTTGGCGGAGGAGCTGCTTGACGCTTTTCTTTCCGCCTCTTACGAGGGCGGCCGCCACGCCACCCGGGTCGCCATGCTGGACGAGATCGAACAGGCGCAGTGCTGACCCCCGCACCGTCGGCGTGCGCTTCCTGCGCATGCCCGCGCCCGGCGCGTGCTTTGGGCATGCGTTCCGAGCCGGCCACGGCGTTGCCTGTCTCGTGTATGGGCCTGACAACAAGTTTTTTGGGAGGATATGATGCACATAGAGCAGGTTTTACAGGACATTTTGTCGGACAGAAAAAAGAAAGTCATTGTGGATACCGATGCTTTCAACGAGGTGGACGACCAGTTTGCCGTCGCCTATGCGATCCTCGCCCCGGAGCGAATTGAGCTGCTCTCCTTGCAGGCGGCGCCCTTTTTCAACAGCAGGAGCACCGGTCCGGCAGACGGGATGGAGAAAAGCTATCTTGAGCTGCAAAAGCTCGCCCGGCTCTGTGGCGCGGACGACCGTTTGCCGATCTACAGGGGCGCCACCGGGTATCTGACAGATCCGCACACCCCCGTTTGGTCGGATGCCGTCCGCAACATGATCGATACGGCCATGGGCATGCGGGACGAACGACTCTATATCGTGGCGATCGGTGCCGCTACCAACGTCGCCTCCGCCCTCATCGCGAAGCCGGAGCTCAGGGATAGGGCCGTGGTGATTTGGCTGGGCGGCAACGCCCTTTTTTGGGAGGACAACCGGGAGTTTAATCTCCGCCAGGACGTGATAGCCGCCCGGGTTTTATTTGAAAGCGGAGTCCCGCTGGTGCAGATTCCGTGTATGGGGGTTTGCTCGTCACTGCTCACGACCCTGCCCGAGCTTGCCCATTACTTAGCGGGACAGCACCCGTTATGCGACTACCTGCTCAGGCTGGTCCGGGAGTATCTCGGCGGCCCTGACGCCTATGCCCGGTCCAAAGTGCTCTGGGATATTGCGGCGGTTGGGATCCTGGTGACCCCCCGGGCGTATCACACCAAACTGGTGCCGGCGCCTCGGCTTCTTGACGACGCAAAGTATGAAATCGATGCCCTTGCGCACCGGATGATCTATGTGGCGCAGATGAACCGGGATCAAATTTTCAGGAGCTGTTTTCAAACACTGCTCACCGCCGGCAAGCCCCGCCCTGACGGTACCGGGTTGTCATAGACAACCCAAAGCCGCGTGCCCGCGCGACCTGCCCTTGCTCCGGTCCGCACCGAGCGCACACCCGAGCCACGGCTGACCGACACCGACCGGCCGGACGAGCCGGGACATACGCAGCCAAACAGTCACAGGAAGATAGGATGACAACCATGACACATGACCTTTCTGCCGGCTTTCTTTCCCTGCGCCTCACGCAGGGGGAGGTACTCAAAGCCGAGCTGCACGACAGCGGCTCCATCACCCTGCCCGACGGCAGTGCGGAGGAGCACCTGCCCCCCTTTTATGCGGTCAGCCTCTTACTTCACCCCTCCCCGACCTCACAGATTCGGGCGGAGCTTTGGCTGCCCGTTGAGGGCTGGAACGGCCGTTTCCTCGGCACCGGCAACAGCGGCGGCGGCACACGCATCATTTACAGACTCTTGGCAGACGGCGTGCGGCGGGGCTATGCCACCGCCAACACCGTGCTGGGCAACGGCCCTGACGAGGACGCCGCGATCGGCGACCCGGAGGGCTGGGCAGATTTCGGTCACCGCGCCACCCACGGGATGACCGTGGTGTCCAAAGAGGTGGTGGCGGCGTTTTACGGCACCCCCGCGCGGTACGCCTATTTTGTCGGCTCCTCTACCGGCGGTCAGCAGGCGCTGGCGACGGCGCAGCGCTACCCGGAGGACTATGACGGGATCATCTCGGGTGTCCCTGCCAAAAACCGCACCCTGCTCCACGCCTATTTCCTGTGGAACTACCGGGCGCTTCATACCGCAGACGGTACCCCCCTCTTTCAGCAGGAGCAGGTGCGCGCGCTGAGCGAGGCGGCCGTGGCGTATTTCCATCCCGCACAGCAGGGCACTTGGCCCAAACCGACGTTCATCCCCGACCCCCGCGCCGCTTTCGCCGCCCGTCCGGGCACCACCGGGCAGGTCGCCGAGGAGATTCTCCGCCTGGCGCGCGAGCGTGACCGTTCGCTCACCGACGCCCACGCCGCCGCCATCCGTCTCCTGTATGCGGGACCGGTCAACCCCCGCACGGGCGAGCGCATCTACGGGCCCATGCCCTTTGGCAGTGAGCTGACCAACTTCGGCATCCTGCGGCAGCAGGATACGCGCTACTCTATCGCCCACCTGTACACTTTCCGCTGGGCATTCGGTCAGTCCTTTGACTTCCTCGGGTTTGATTTCGACCAAGATCTCGACAGATACAACCACACCCTGGCCCCGTATGTGAACGCCAACGATGCCGACCTGACCGCCTTTCAGCGGCGGGGCGGCAAGCTGCTCATGTACTCCGGCTCTGCCGACCCGCTGGTCCCCTACCATGATGCGCTCAGCTACTATGAACGGGTGGTGGCCCACCAACAGGGGCTGGAGAAAACGCAGAGCTTCTTCCGCTACTTCCTCATGCCCGGCATGGGACACG
>JBBAEK010000071.1:0-3237 GCA_041655935.1 Eubacteriales bacterium | reverse complement strand
CTAACCAATGAGGTCATCAATACCGCAATCATCAGCAGAAAAACCAGCTTCTTCAGGGTGTTTTTCATGATGAATGACTCCTTTTCTCACGATGTTTTTTATGGGTACTTAGATGGTCAGGATTTGAGATTGATTATAGCATGGCATCCTTGAAATTGCAATGCTTTTCTATAATATTTTTGAAACATGATGAAAAGAAAGAAGAAAATGGGGTCATGATGCCTGTTTTTTTACCGGGTGGCTGTGGCGCACCGGCCATGCCCTGCCGCCGCCCGATGCTCATCACTTGTGCCGGGTGTAGCGCAAAAAGAGCTGCTTGCACAGCATACCGGGGAATTTGGCCTCCCCCGAGACCTCGTAATACTTTTTGTCGCGGGTGGTGAACAGCAGGTATCCGTGACGGAACACGTCGAGATAGACAATCTCGGTGTAGGGGATGCGCTTATCCCCCACTTGCAGCGCCAGGTTGGTCTGCACCAGCCGCCCCTCGGCGACAAGCAATGTGGTGTGGGCCAGCTCGTCCACCTCCAGCAACTGCGGGCCCTCGCACTCGTAGAGGACCTGTTCGTCGGGGTAGTCGGGGAGGGCTTCGATATGCGCCTGCTGCCAGGCATCCCAGTGGGTGATGCGGTGGAAGGGGAGCTTGTCTCCCACCAGGCTGCCGTATACATCATAGACGCCCTCGAGGCCGCAAGGGCAGAAAAAGCGGTCGCCGGCACTGGTAAGGGTGCCGAGCCCGTGGCACTGAGGGCATGCCACCAAGGCGAACTCGATGCGCTCGGCGGGTGCCCCGGCGGGTCCTTTGGCGAGGTAGGGGATGCGGTGGATTTCCTGGGTTTCATAGGCGTCTTCATGAATATCCCGCGCGATCAGCCCGTCGATGGCCTCGGGGGTCATCTCCGCCAGCTGCGCCGACGAATAGACGCCCGCGAACTCGCCCCACATTTTACCCCGTCGGATCTCGCGGCTCCAGTCGGGGGTGGTGAAGTAGCCGCCCTTGATTCTGAAAGTGACGAGGGAGCAGTTCATCTTCTTGATCATGCCGCCGGTGGAAGCGGAAAAAGTGTTGTTAACGCCGGAAAGTGTGCGAAACCCCTCCGGGAACAGGCCGATATTGTGACCTTTCTTGGAGCGGCGCAGGATTTCCATGACGGTGGAGGTGGCACTGGCCCCCTTGGAACGGCTGATGGGGTCAAACGCCCAGCGCAGCAAACGGGAGGGGAGCCCCCAGCGCAGCGCATGGCCGCCGGCCACAAAATAAAGGTGACGCTTCATTGCCAGCGCCAAAAAGAGCATGTCATAGTCGGTGACATGGTTGGAGACAATGATGAAGTTTTCCTTCAGTTTCAGGGGACGGGGGCCGTGGTAGTTGAGCACGGCGCGCAGGTAGAGCCTGACCGGGAAGCGCAACAGGTGATAGAGAAACAGGTGGCGGAGATGTCTGTACCTGCCGTGTGTGCGCTTCTTGCGGCGCACCCGCGGGACATCCTCTGTTTCGGTGCAGCTCATATAGGCGACCATGAAGCGGCAAAAGCGCCGCTTGGCAAACAGGGCGTCCCGCACCAGGTTGACGGCGACCAATAGAAAAAGGAGCGCCGGCACCACATAGGGAGGCCATAGGTCGAGGCCGCCGACAGCACGCCTGAAAAGCCACACGGCGGCGGCGGACACGACCAGCACCGACAAAAGAGCCACGATGCGCAAGAGCAGGGTATACGCCAGCGTGACGACGGTCAGGGGGGGCTCTCGAACCATTTGCCCTTCGATGACCAGCGTCCCCTGTTCGGACTGCAGTGTCCCGTCAAAATACAGAGAGCCGGCGGCGCTGTCCGCGCCTACCTTCATCTTCAGGTGTGTGTCGGTGCAGCTCACCGTCTCGAGAAACAGTTTTTCACGGGTGCGGGAAGCGTTGTACTCCAGCAGTCGTTCGGCTAAAACAGGCGCGAATCTCTCGGGGGAAAGAGCGCATTTGAATCGCATATAACCTCCTTTTTCCCACTGCGGCCACGGACTTACCTGCCCGCCTGCACGGCCGCCGGGACGGACGTCTCGCCGACGGCGGGTGAGCCGGGGACGGCAAAGCGGATGGCGCGGGGCACGATGTCAATGTCAAAATCATTGCCGGCGACAATCTCTCCGTCCAGGATGATGGCAAAGTCTCTGCCATTGCTGACTTTGAGGTGTTTGGCCCGGCGGTAGACAAGGTAGGGGCGGCACTGCTCGGAGGTGAGGTGGGTGCCGTTGGCATAGTGTTTGACCAGGCGAAGGAAAGAGATGCGGCGCAGCGGCCTGACCAGACAGACCTCCATCCAGCCGTCGTCATTCCGGGCGCGGGGGGCGGGGCAAAAGGAACCGCCGACATGGCTGCCGTTGGCTGCCGAGCAGAGTAAAATCTGTCCGTCATTGAGCAGCTCTCCGTCCGCCTGTACGAGGCACCCGGTTTTCATGGCGACCAGCAGGGCGCGGAGGATGCCGACATAGTAGGCCCGCTTGCCGCCGAACAGGCGGGAGCGGCGCATCTTCTCCATGGTGCGGGCAACGGTGGTGTCGAAACCGAAATTGACCATATTGACGCTGAAACGTCCGCCCACCCGCAACAAATCAATGCTTTGCTCGGGGGCGTCCAGCAGTTGTTTGATGTCAAGGAAGCGCCCGGTGCCGCCGTAATACTTGACAAAGTCGTTTCCGCTGCCGCAGGGGTAGCAACTCACCGCCGCTTGGGGGAAGCCATAGGCGCCGTTGACCACCTCGTTGAGCGTCCCGTCGCCGCCGCAGGCATAAAAACGAACCGGCTCGCTGTGCAAGGAGCACCAGTCCCTGACATACCGGGTAGCGTCGGAGACCTGCCGGGTGACATACACCTCCCAGTCATACTCGGGAAAGTCGGCTAACTTCTGTCGAATCAGCTCTGTCTGGTCGCGGCGGCCGGCGGCGGGATTGACGATAAAAACATGTTTCATCTGTAAAGGAACCTCACAAAATTTTAGAGGAGTGGTGTCCGAGTGAGGGGTGTCTGTGCGGAGAAGATGCCCCGCCAAAGCGGGGCGGGCAAGAGGTCCCCGCCTCACGCCTCCTCCACCGCCCAGCCGTATTGCGCCATGGTCGCCAATATGTTTTCGGTCTCGGAACAGACGACCTCAAAGGTGTAGGCGGCATCCATGCTGATCTCAAAACTGAGGGGGGAGAGGGTTTTCACGCGGCGCACCCGGAAGCGGTTGATGGCGATCTGGGTATAGG
>JBBAEK010000070.1:0-3500 GCA_041655935.1 Eubacteriales bacterium | reverse complement strand
TGCTCGGCCACCGAGTGAATGACGCGCCCGATTTTATTTTTCAGCACCGCCGAGCTGATGGCAAATCCCTTTTTGCCCGACAGCTCGGGCAAACTCGGGAAATCCTCCCCTTTGAGGGCATACAGCGAAAAGCTGGCGGTCCCGCTGCTGATGGTCGCCGTGAGCTTGGCGTCCACGGACAGGGTGATCTCGTCCCCACCCAGCAGCTTGATGATCTGCAGGAAGCGCTGCGCCTGTAAGATGCAGCTGCCCTCCTCTGTCACGGCCAGCGCCTCAAAGGAGGTTCTCACCCCTTTGTTCATATCATACGTCGAGAAGCGCACCTCGCTCCCCCCCATGGTCTCAATCAATACCCCTTCAATCGCCTTGACGGTACTTTTGGTTGACACCGTTCCCATGGCGGGCAGTAAATGATTGAGCAGGACGGTCTTATCAAAGATAATTTTCATTTTGTTTCCCCTTCCTTCCGGTTTTCAGCAAATCGTCATGCAGCACAGGGCATCCGCCCTCTATTGTTTGAAGGAAGGGAGGCGTGATCCTACACACGGAACACGTCATCGCCTTCGCTCCGACAGTCCTTTTGAAACTTTTTCACGGCATCCCTTGCGGGTTTGAAAAACCGCTCTCCACAGCAGGGGAAATTTTCGTTTCTCTCTTCCCGCGCCGCATCCAACCTACCAATACATAAGAGAAAATAGACGTCGTGGTAGTAGACCCTGTGGAAACTCCCTGAAAACACCTCGCTCCCCAGTCTTTTCAAGGGTTCCCTCCCCCTTCCTCTCTTGGGAAAAAGTACTCCTATCCCCCTCAAAGCTCGGGAAAACTATTCCACACGCACCCCACAGGAACCCCACATTTTTTCTCCCCATACATTCTTCCGCATAACCCCCCCGCGCCAACAGCTTATCCACCGGCCTTTGTGGACAAGGAAAAAAACTTTTTTAAAAGTTGGGACAGAAAGGCAGCAAGATTTTCTGTTTTTCCGCTCAAACGCCGTGGTTCACCAAAAAGAGACTACTTTTTGATTTCAGTCAGTAGCTCCTCCAGTTCGCCTTCCATGTGTTTGGTCTGCCTGAGCTGCTCCTCCACGTTTTTGATAGAGGACAGGATGGTGGAGTGGTCCCGTTCAAAGATTTCCCCGATGGCGGTCAGGGGCAGACTGGTTTGTTTACGGACCAGGTACACGCAGAGATGGCGGGCGCTGACGATATTTTCATGCCGCTTTTTTCCCTTGATATCCTCGACCGACACCCCATACTTGCGGGACACGGCGTGCAGAATTTTATCCACGGTCACCGACACCGGCACCGACCCCGCGAGGATGTCGGCAATGGCGCGCTTGGACATATCCAGACTGACCGGCGTGCCGGTCAGCATACTGATGGCGGCGATTTTCTTGATAGACCCCTCAATCTGGCGGATATTGGCCTGCAGGTTCTCTGCTAAGTAGGTCACAATTTCGGGCGAGAGGGAAATGCCCCGCTCCTCCGCCTTCTTGTTGATGATGGCAATGCGCAGCTCAAAGCTGGGCGGCTGAATATCGGCAATCAGCCCCCATTCAAACCGCGAACTCAGCCGTTCCTCCAGGGTTTTGATATCCCGGGGCGGGCGGTCGGAGGTGAGGATGATTTGCTTTTCCGCCTCATAGAGAGCGTTAAAGGTATGAAAGAACTCCTCTTGGGTAGATTCCTTCCCCGCAATAAACTGGATATCGTCAATGAGCAGCACATCCGCCCGGCGGTATTTCTCTCGAAAGGCGGCGGTAGTCCCCCGCTGAATGCTTTCAATCAGCTCGTTGGTGAACTCCTCCCCCTTTTTATAAATCAGCTTACCCTCCGGGTTATGGCGCTTGATCTCGTTGGTCACCGCGTAGAGCAGGTGGGTTTTGCCCAGCCCGCTCGGCCCGTGGATGAAGAGGGGGTTGTATGTAGTGGGCTCGTTGGCGACCGCCACACAGGCGGCATGGGCAAATTTATTGGAGTCCCCCACAATGAAGTTTTCAAAGGTATACTCCTCGACAATGCTGCGGCTCTCAATGGCTTTGCCCGTATCCATCCGGGCCTCCTCCTCCGCCGGTTCGGGGGGCGGCGGCTCGGTGAAAGAAGGCAAGCGGAACCCGTCCTCCTCCTCGGAGGAGACAACCACAATGTCAACCTCAAACCCGATGACCTCGGTCAGCGCCGCTTGCAGGGCACCGCCGTGTTTGGTTTGAATAATATTTTTCTTGAAATGACTGTTCACAGAAAAGACCGCCTGGCTTTCTGTCAGAGACACCAGCTTCAGATCCTTGAACCACAGCTCATAAATGGTTCGCGAATATTGAGCGGCAAGGACGGACAGAACGGCTTGTTCTACATCCTGGTACACATTCATGTTTCACCTCATGCCATGAAACTTTACACACTTTCGGAGACGCCGCCCGCCGACGGGACCGTTTGGTCAACCACAACCCCTTGCCACGGCAGGCGCGACGGCGGGTTGCTTGGCGGTATTTGACAAAAAAGCCGCCACACCGACGCGCGGCAAAACGCAGCGCGGTGCCCCCTTAGTATTTTATATATTATAACATAATGATAGACAAATTGCAAGCAAACTATTGAAATGCACACAAAAGATTCACTTTTTTCTCCTGTTTGGGGAAAAAAAGCCCGCCCCGCCCCCAAAAAGAAACTTCTTGCCAAAAGGACTCTGCTGTGCTATACTGCTTTTTAACAAGGACAGTTTGACGCCAAGTGCTCACGCGGGGACAGCCCGCACAGAACGACGACAGACACAAGGGGGCGTGTGATGCGGGTATCACTGGTCATTCCCATGTACAACGAGGCAACCAGAGTGCCTCAGACGCTGGCACGGCTCACCGCCTATCTGGAACAGACCTTTCCGGGGCAGCATGAGCTGATTTTTGTCAACGACGGCTCGACCGACGACAGCGCCGAGCTGGTGTCGGCCTGCGGCAAAGAGACGGTGCGGCTGGTATCCTATGAGCCCAACCGGGGCAAGGGATACGCTGTGCGGCAGGGGATGCTGGCCGCGTCAGGCGAGGTGGTGCTGTTCACCGACTGTGACCTGGCGTACGGCACCCAGGCCATCGGCGACCTCTGGCGGGCCTTTGAGGAGCACCCCGACGCCGATGTGGTGACGGGTTCCCGCAAGCTGCTGCCGGAGGGCTATGAGGGCTACACCAAAAAGCGAAAAATGCTATCAAAAGTTTACTATTTTGTGGTCTCGGTCCTGACCGGCCTCAAGCTCTCGGACTCCCAGTGCGGGCTGAAAGGCTTTCGCCGGGCGGTGGTGCAGGCGGTGTTCCCCCACTGTCAGGTCAACCGCTTTGCCTTTGATTTGGAGGTGCTCATGCTGGCGCAAAAGGCGGGGGCCACCATGCTCGAGATTCCCGCCAAAATCCTGGAGCACGGGGAGAGCAGTATGCGCCTGTTGCGCGACAGCCTCACCATGCTCCGCGACCTCTTGCGCATCCGCCGCACGGTCAGAAAAACCCACCT
>JBBAEK010000069.1:0-3533 GCA_041655935.1 Eubacteriales bacterium | reverse complement strand
CGCTCAGAGCAGCCGGAAGTGGCGGGCAATGGCCCACTTGGCCTGCCGCTTGTACTTTTTGTAGGTCCCCGCGCACATGCAGCATTGCGGGGAATAAGTAAAGCCCCTGCCCAGCGCGATGTCCTCCCGCAGGATCTGTCGGACACCGACATCACAGCCGGTCAGCGCCCGGTCAATGCCGTCATTGAGCTCCGAAAAAAACGCCAGTTGCTCCGGCGGCAGCTTGCCCCGCAAAAGCTCCCGCGCCCGCCGCTCATAGTCGGCGCACAGGGCGCGCACCAGGCGGTCAACCGATAGGGGCAGTTTTTCAGCCTTCATGAAAACCTCTCTTTCCGCAGTTCCCTCTGCCGGCAAGTCGTCGTGTCAATGACCCTCTCGGACGTTTCACTATCGGGCCGAGGGGTCTGTGCCGTCCGGCTTGCCGTAGCTCTTGGAAAGTGCCTTTTCAAAAAACTCCTCGACATCGAACGAGCCACCGGGCGCGCGCGCGGGCGATTTAGGATTAGGCTTAGGATTAGGCTTAGGATTAGGCTTAGGCTTAGGATTAGGATCAGGATGCCTGGCCGATGATGCCGCTGCATTGCCACTGCATCCCACGGCAGTATCGCTGCCTCCCGTGCCGGTGCCCGCGGGCGGTTTTTTTCTTTCCCCGGCGCTTGAGCGCTTTTCGAGGTTGCGCCGGCAGACGTCGCGATAGCGCTCCTGCCCCGCCTCCACTCGGCTCATGATGAAGGAAAACGCCACCTTGGTGCCGGAATTCATGCCGGCGGGGAGGGGTTTGCCCTCCAAATGATAAAAGAGCGCCAAAAAGAGCTTGCCCCGCTGGGCATCGGACAGCATCTCCAGCTTGTCCCGCCAGTCGGGATAGAGCAGCAGGGGCGGGATCTGGTTGGTGGGGGTACTCATAGGCGCGCCGCCGGGCGGCTCAGCAGCACCGCCTCCCGAAACTCCTCGGACAGCGCCCCCAGCTGCTCGCTCTGGGCGGCCGCCGCCGCCCGGATCTCCTCCGCCCGCTCGAGCAGCTCGCCAAAGAGCGGCTGCAGGGCGGGGAGGGGGTCTGTTGCCTCTAAGGTCTCCCGCAGCCGTTCCAGCAGCCCCAGCGCGGGCCGGCTCGCCTCCACGAACCCCCGCGCCTCCCGTATCTCCCGCAAAATTTGCGCCGGCTCCCGGTAGGTGATCGGCTCCTCCCCATACGCATGGTCTCGGTAGTATAGCATGACAGCCTCCTTTGTAACACCATAAGCAACCAAAGTCACCTATTAAGTGACTACATGATAACACATCAAAAGTCACTTGTCAAGTGAAAAAACAAAAAAACAATTGCAAATAGGGTTGATTTATTTAATATTTATGGTATACTAACGGTAGAAGTTTCATTTGACGGGACAAACAAGCGCCAAGGTACACCACGAACGACCTGCCTTGGCAATGTGAGAGGGTGGGCAGATGAGTATTGGCAAGCGGATCAGGGCGCGGCGCAAAGCGCTGGGGATGACGCTGGAAGCGCTGGGCAGGGCGGCAGGCACCAGCAAGCAGACGGTGCAGCGGTACGAGAGCGGTATCATCTCCAACATCCCCGCCGACAAGGTAGAGGCGATGGCGCTCGCCCTCGGCACCACCCCCAGCGCGCTGATGGGGTGGGAGGAGCAGCCGGGCGGCGGCTACCTGCCCGTGTCCCGGAAAAAGGTGCCGGTGCTCGGGCGGATCGCCTGCGGGGAGCCGCTGTACGCCGAGGCTGAGTATGGGCACTATGTTACCGCCGACGGGGAACTGGATGTTGACTTTTGTTTACGCGCACAGGGGGACAGCATGACAGGCGCGCGGATTTTTGACGGGGACTTGGTCTTTGTCAAGCGGCAGGAGGCGGTGGACAACGGCGAGGTTGCCGTGGTGCTGATTGACGGCGAGAGCACCCTCAAGCGCGTCTACTACTACCCCCGACAGCAGAAACTGGTTCTGGCACCCGAAAACCACCGCTACCCCCCCTTGGTGTTCGTGGGCAAGGAGCTGGAACAAATCCGCATTCTGGGCCGTGCCGTGGCCTTTCAAAGCACGGTGCGGTAGACTGCCGCACACACAACATCCCGCGCAGAAATGCGCCCGCGCAACAATGCGCCCGCGCAACAATGCGCCCGCGCAGAAATGCGACCGCGCAGAAATGCGCCCGCGCAACAATGCGCCCGCGCAGAAATGCGACCGCGCAGAAATGCGCCCGCGCAACAATGCGCCGTGGTTTGCGGTTTTCAATAATCCTATGGAGCATCGCGCAAGTACTGCGCCCGCGCAAGTAATGCGCCCGCGCAAGTAATGCGCCCGCGCAACAATGCGCCCGCGCAACAATGCGCCCGCGCAACAATGCGCCGTGGTTTGCGGTTTTCAATAATCCTATGGAGCATCGCGCAAGTACTGCGCCCGCTCTCACGCGGGACAAGGAGATATGGACATGGTGAAAAAAACGGCACCGTTTGGGGCCCCCGGCAGTCCGTGGGCGGGCGGCAATGTCCCCCCCTACCCTTTTCTGCCGCCTCCCATGGTGAGGCACTACCCGCCCCGCCGAGGGCGCGGGACGAAGGCCTGGCTGGTGGTCGGGGGCGTGTTCCTCTTGATCCTCGCGCTGATCGCGGGCCTGTTGGCGGTTGGTTTCGGGGCGAGATTTCTGCGCTATTACCGGCTGCGCCATTCGGCGGCCTATGAGGTCGCCGCCGAGCACATGGGGTCGCATGAGTTTCTCCTGTATTGGTACGGCGAGGGGTACACCTTCACCCTGGTCGGGGGCAGCATTGACAAGGAGACCAAAGACGGCGTGACCACGGGTGAGGCGGCACTGCGATTTCGGGTGTGGGGGGACGCCTACCTGGTGTGCCTGACCCTGGCGGACGGGGTCTGGACGATCGACGAGGCCCGCACCACCGTCCCCGCGCTGGTCAACGAGCACAACCATTTTTAAGGCCACACCGCACCATGCACCGCTTGTGCCTTTGCCGACCATCGCGCTCTTAACGAGCGCCCACGCTCTTGATGAGCGCCCACGCAAGTAATGCGTCCACGCAAGCAATGCGTCCACGCTCTTGATGAGCATCGCGCTCTTGACGAGCGCCCACGCAAGCAATGCGTCCACGCTCTTGATGCGTGCCCACGCTCTTGATGAGCGCCCACGCTCTTGACGAGCGTCCGCGCAACAATGCGTCCACGCTCTTGACGAGCGTCCGCGCAACAATGCGTCCACGCTCTTGACGAGCGTCCGCGCAACAATGCGTCCACGCTCTTGACGAGCATCGCGCTCTTGACGAGCATCGCGCTCTTGACGAGCATCGCGCTCTTGACGAGCATCGCGCTCTTGATGAGCGTCCGCGCAAGTAATGCGCCCACGCAAGCAATGCGTCCGCGCAAGCAATGCGTCCGCGCAAGCAATGCGTCCGCGCTCTTAACGAGCATCGCGCTCTTAACGAGCATCGCGCTCTTAACGAGCATCGCGCTCTTAACGAGCATCGCGCTCTTAACGAGCATCGCGCTCTTAACGAGCATCGCGCTCT
>JBBAEK010000068.1:0-3605 GCA_041655935.1 Eubacteriales bacterium | reverse complement strand
GCTTTTCCTACAATTTTGCCCGTCCCAACCAAACGGTGGCGCAATACAGCGTTTTCATGCGAAAAACAGGGCTGTTTGAGCTGTTGGAGAAGCGCATTGTCCACAACCTGATTGACTATGTCACCGGCGTGGAAACAGGGCTCGACAGCAACGCGCGCAAAAATCGCGGCGGGCAGTTGATGGAGCGTCTGGTAGAGGGCTATTTGCGCAAAGCGGGCTTGGTATCGGGCAGGGACTACTTCAAGCATATGCGCATCGCCGCCATAGAGGACAGATGGGGTCTTGATCTGTCTCCGATCAGCCATGGAGGGCGGACGGTCAAAGAATTTGATTTCGTTGTCAAAACCGCACAAGCCGTGTACGGCATCGAAACCAACTTTTATGCCAGCGGGGGCTCCAAGCTGAATGAAACGGCACGCAGCTACCAGCAAATCGCCCAGCAAAGCCGGTCTGTCAGCGGTTTTGTTTTTGTCTGGCTGACCGATGGGCAGGGCTGGGTGTCTGCCCGGCACAACCTGGAGCAAACCTTTGACGCGATGGAGCACTTATATAGCATCGCTGATTTGGAAGACGGTGTGATGGGCAGGATTTTCAGATGAGCATCCGACAATGGGCACCGGAACACTTTGAGCCGGAGATGAATACGGTGTGGAGCTTTCCCACACGAGGCACCTGGGCCACCCATGATGCCAAATACCGCGGCAACTGGTCTCCGTACATACCGCGCAACCTAATCTTGCGCTATTCGGCGGAGGGGGAGGTTGTCCTTGACCAGTTCAGCGGTGGCGGCACCACCCTGGTGGAAGCCAAATTGCTCGGGCGCGCCAGCATCGGTGTGGACGTGAACCCCGCGGCATTGGAACGTTGCCGCGAGAAAACAGACTTTGAGTACCCGAATGCCGGTGCGGTCACCATTTGTCAGGGTGATGCCCGAAAGCTGGACTTTTTGCCGGATGAAAGCGTGGATCTCATCTGCACGCACCCGCCCTATGCAGACATCATTCGCTACAGTGAGGACTTAGAGGATGACCTTTCGCGCTTGGATGTTCCCGCTTTTTTGGAACAAATGAAGTTGGTCGCCGCAGAGTGCTACCGGGTGCTCAAGCCGGGCAAATTTTGCGCCGTTTTGATGGGGGACACGCGCCGCAAGGGGTTTGTGGTGCCCATGAGTTTTGATGTGATGAGGAGATTCGAAGACGCCGGGTTTCGGACCAAGGAGATCATCATCAAGCAACAGCACAACTGCCGGGCGACCGGCTACTGGAAAACCAACAGCCTCAAACACAACTTTCTGCTATTGGCGCACGAATATTTATTTGTGTTCAGGAAAAAGGGGTAGTTGCTTCTGACAGACATATTTTCGCCCTCGCTGCCGTATGCTTTGCGGCAGCGAGGGCGATTTGTTGCGGGTTGTTTATCGCGGGCTATTTACAATAGCCTCACTGCCGGGACGGCAGGGCGGAGAAGCGGGCGGCGGCCCCCCGGTCCTCGTGCCGGTAGAGCAGGTAGTCGAGCGCCGCCAGCACCACCGTGCAGACGCCGAGCAACAGCTCCATCGGCAGCAGGGGCGTGAGCAGGACGCAAAAGGCGCCCAGCGCGATCAGCAGCCCCGTTGCCGCCAGCATGGCGAGCAGCACCGACATGGATTGCTTGACCGCCACCGTCTCGTCCATCCAGTCCAGCTTGGGGAAGTAGACATTGGCGATGGTGCCCGTCAGCCCGCAGAAGACGCTGAACAGGGCGGGCAGCACCACCACAAAGAGCGCCATCAACGGCGGGAGGCGCAGCGCGACAATCGCGCACAGCGAGGCAAAGAGGTTGACGGGCAGGCAGATTGTCAGGTGCGCCAAGGTCTTGGCGTGCAGCGGCACACGCCCGTGCACCGGCAGCGAGCAGGGAATCCACAGACTGCTGCCCTCCAGCGACACCGCGGGCGCGGAGATGAAGGTCATGCCGCCGAGTGCGCACAGCGCCCCCACCACGACCGCCCCCAGCATCTGACCGCCGGCGAAAGCCCCGAGTCCCGCCTCTGCCAGCAGGCCGATCAGCTCCGGTCCCTTCACCAGCAGCGCCACCGCGCCCACCAGCACAAAGATCAGCCCGATGCCGGCGTTGAGCATATACCCCGCGCTGCTGAAAAAGCGGCGCAGTTCCTTGCGGGTAAAGGCGGAGAGGGGGGCGCGCGCCGCCGTTGCCCGTTCGGTATAGACGGCCTTTTTGCCCGCGTACTTGGTGGTGAGCACCCGCAAAAAGGTGCGGTCGAGGACCAGGAGGCACAGGGCAAAGGGCAGCACCGTGCCGGCGGCAAACAGCAGGAAAGGCAGGGCCGCCCCCTCAGCGGCAACTTTCCCGAAGCAGTAGAACAGGTACATCACCCGCCGCACCACCCCGGCAATCTCGGCACCGCTGGCCGCCAGCGCCCCGATCCACTGGTACATCATGAGGTTGGCATACAGCGCCCCGAGGGTCAGGGGGATGGCAAGGAGGAGAGAGAGCAGGTTTTTGTAGCGGATGCGCGCCGTCGCCATGGCGAGCAACCAGCCTAACAGGGCCGAGGCGGCAAGAGAGAGCAGGGGAAAGAGCAACAGCCCCGGCACAAACAGGCAGAGCCCGAGCGGCGAAAAGGTGCCGACAATCAGCCACACGACATAGACAGGCACCAGAATGAACAGGAAAAACAACAGGTCAAACAGGTACAGCGAGAGCATCCGCGAGAGCAGAATCACGCGGGGCGGCAGGGGGAGCGAGAGCAGTTGCTCATTGTCCTTGGCCTCAAACAGTTGGGACTTGGCCATGAACACCCCCGCAATCAGGCTGACGGCAAAGGCCATGATGGCAAAATAGGCAAAGTACAGCCACCCCAGCCCCATCTCGGCCAGGGGGGGACACATGAGCCATGCCATCATCACCACCATCCCGACCATCGCCCCCACCACATAAAGCACGAGCAGTCCGATGAGCACGAGCATCAGGGGGGAGGGGCGTTCCCGGCGCTTCTTGCTGCCTTTGAAAGCGGAGAGAAACATGCCTTGCAGGCGGATTTTGGCGAGCAGCCACAGCAAAGCCCCGCCCGACGGAGTCGCTCCTGACGGAGCCCCCCCTGACTTCGTCAGGCCCCCCGACTTCGTCGGGCCCCCCGACTTCGTCGGGCCGCCCGAGTCATACGCCCGGGGTTTCATTGCACACCTCCCTCGGGGTCGCCTGCGGCAGAACCGCCCGCGGCAGAACCGCCCGCGGCAGAACCGCCCGCACTCGCCTCATACAGTTCCAGAAATACCTGTTCCAGCGACCCGTCGCCCTTGACCTGTGCCATGGTGCCGCAGGCGACCAGGCTGCCGTCCTTGATGATGGCGATTTTGTCGCACAGTTTTTCCGCCACGTCCAGCACGTGGGTGGAGAAGAAGATCGCTCCCCCCTCGTCGCAGAGCTGGCGCATCATTTCTTTCAGGGTGTGGGAGGCTTTGGGGTCCAGCCCCACAAAGGGCTCGTCCATCACCACCAGTCGGGGCGCGTGCAGCCAAGCCGAGATGATCACCAGCTTCTGCTTCATGCCGTGCGAGTAGGAGGAGATGGGCTGGGCGAGGTCGGCAGTCAGCCCCAGCGCG
>JBBAEK010000067.1:0-3986 GCA_041655935.1 Eubacteriales bacterium | reverse complement strand
GCCGGCTTTACCTTCACCGTGGTACCGGCACCTGTGCTTCCGTAATTTCCCGACTACCCGACAAGCGGAAGCTTGCCGCCCTGTCTTTGGCGTCACTGCCAAAGACAGGGCGCTTTTTTTCTGGGGGAGCCTCCGGCACGGCCGGGGAGTTGCGGCGCAGGGGGGGCGGGAGAGGCGAAACAAGGGGACTTGAAAAGGCCGGGAAAGGCGCGGAAGGGGGCGAGCCGGCCGGGGAGTTGCGGCGCAGGGGGGGGGAGAGGCGAAACAAGGGGACTTGAAAAGGCCGGGGAAAGGCGCGGAAGCGGGCGAGCCGTCCGGGGGGGCTGCAAAGTGCACAAAAACGGCGGGAACGGATTGGGCAACATCATGATTTTGGGGCACCGGCTTGACAGGGGGTGCGTTTTAGAGTAAAATGAAAAGAGAAACATGTCATACCATCAAACAAGGAGAAAACCATGAAAAAAGCGTTGCTTTTGCTTGTCTGCCTGTTGCTTGCGACAGCGGTGCTGGGCGCTTGCGGCAAAAAGGGGCCGACGGATTCGACCACGACGACACCCCCGGCCACCACCACGACGCCCCCTGCAACCACGACCACCACGACCGTCGATATCATGTATCTGATTACCTATCATCTGGATGGCGGGACAAACAACGCGGGGAACCCGGCCCAGTTTCGACCCCTGGAGGGGTCTGTGACCCTGGGAGCCCCCACGAAAGACCACTATGTGTTTCAGGGTTGGTATGACAACATCATGCTGGCCGGCACCCAGCTGACTGCTTTGACCACGGCTGTTCAGCAGGACCTCCAGCTGTATGCGAAATGGGAGCCGGTGTCCTATCAGATCAAGTACACGCTCTATTCCGGCGGGCAACTGCCCGAGGACGCGCCCCGTTCCTATACGGTGGAGTCGGGCGCCATCACGCTGCCGGCACCCACCCGCGATGGCTACGACTTTGGCGGCTGGTATCCGACCAACAAGTTTACCGCGGGCACCGAGCTGACAGTAATACCGGCGGGCAGCACGGGTGAGTTCCCTGTGTATGCCAAATGGCTGCCCCGCACGTATGCGGTGACCTATGTGTTGGGCGGTGGCGAGAATGCTCTGACCAACCCGACCAGCTACGAGACCGGCGGTCCTGCCATCACGCTGGCCGACCCCTCCAAAGAGGGGCATACCTTCCTCGGCTGGTATACCACCGAGCGGTATGCCGCGGGCACCTCGGTCTCGAGGCTGGTGACAAGCGGCGCGAAAGAAGTGACGCTGTATGCCCGCTGGATGCAGAACGTGGATGTGCTGATCGAGTTCCCCATGGTCACCACACAACCCGTCACCCTGCCGGAAGACCAGCCTGAGCTGGACCTGTCGGAGGATGCCCTCCTCGTGTTTGACGCCAGCGGTCACAGCAAACCCTTCACGCTCACCACGCCCTCCGGTGAGCGGCTGCCCCTGATGAGAGGCGGCGGTGTCGACTCGGAGAAGCACATGTACCTAAATGATCTGCCCAGCGACTGGACGGGGCACAGCTACTTGACCTTCCCGGTCTACTCTGCCAATGCCACCGGCGCGAAAATCGGGATTATCCTGTACACCACGGCCTATGATGCGGGGAACAAAACCGCCTATTACCGGACGTCCTTCACGGTGACCTGGACCGGCTGGCAGATTTTCCGCGTGCCGCTGGAAGATTTCACCACCTCCAACGCGCTATCCTCTTTCTCCACGTTGACCTACGCCCGTATGGCGGGCTATGGCTGGGACTTCACCATGCCCGTCAACACCTACCTGGCAGTGGGCGACGTCTACCTGACCAATGAGGCGCCCAAGTACCCAGTGAATCCCGACACCCTGGACTCGCCTCATTTTACGGAGGTCAAGGAGCGCTGGAACCGGATCCTGGTGGGGGACGCCGAGATGAACGCCACCCAAAGCAGCGCCAAGGCGCGGGCGCAAAGCGCGGGCAGCTCGGCCGCCAGCCTGCTTGCGAGCATCAATACGACTCCGGGCACGACCAAGATCTTTAATGACATCAACTTTGCCAATATCGAACAGGTTGATGGGGCATATGACCGGTTGCATACCATGGCACGCGGGTGGGCGACACCCGGGTCCTCCATGTACCACGACGAGGAGCTGCTCAATGCCATCAAGTTTGCCCTGCAATGGCTGTATTCGTATGACCCGGATCCCGAAGACGACTACACAGGGATCTACGGCGAGAATGTCAGGTACTCTAGGCCGGGCAACTGGTGGAACTGGGAAATCGGCATCCCGGTGCCGCTGACCGAAATTCTGCTCATGCTGGAGGAGGAGTTGGAGCTCAGCTTCATCCAGCAGATTCTGGAGCCGGTGGATTACCTGGTGCCGCGACCCAATCGAAACGGCGCCTCCGGCCGTGCCTCTACCGCCCGTTCCTCCCTGCTGTCGGCGCTGCTGCAAGAGGATGCCGAGCGCACGGTGGACGGCATCAATGCCCTGCTCGTGGTTTTTGACTACGCGGAATTCGGGGACGGCTTCTACACGGACGGCTCTTTCGTGGAGCACATCGCCACTCCCTATGTGGGCGGCTACGGACTTTCCTATGTCAACATGGTGACGCAGTTGCTGTACTCCTTTGACCAGACCGCCTTTGACTTCGACAACTTCATCAGCCGACAGATCGACAAGCTCCTGGTGCAGTTCTTTGATTCCTTTGAACCCTTCATCTATAAAGGCACCATGATGGCGGCGATGACCGGGCGCAACTATGTGTCCCGCGAGCAAACCGAGCTCATCGGCAACCTGTTCGAGCTTGCGGCTTCCGCCAGCCCGGAGTTGCGTGCGCGCTTCTTCAGTGTGGCGAAGTACTACCAGGAAAACAACCCTGAGTTTGCCAACCTGCGGGCCCATATGAGCTATGTCGGACTGGCCACTTATGAAGCCTACTTGCAGGATTCGTCCGTGCAGGCCCGCACCGGCTATATCAACGCACATATTTTCGGTGCCATGGACAGAGTGGTGCAGCATGCCGAAAACTACACGGTAGTCCTGTCCCTGTCCTCCACCCGCATCTATCGCTATGAGGCCATCAACGACGCCAACAGCAGCGGCTGGTATTTGGGCGACGGTGCGGTGTATGTCTACGGCAGCCATAAGGACGCCTATAGCAACTCTGCGTTTTCCAGTATCGACCGCATGAAAATCCCCGGCACCACGGTGACCACCGCCCCGCGCACGGGCCAGCAGTTCACGGTGTACTCCAACCCCTATAACGGCAACCCCTTCGCGGGCGGCGTCTCGGACGGGATCCACGCCGTGGCGGTCATGAAGGTGAAGTATGTGCCGGGTACTTTGTTCACCAACTTCTCCTCCGACCTGCTCGCGCACAAGTCGTGGTTCATGTTTGACGACGAGCTGGTCTGCCTGGGCTCGAACATCACCACTACCGACTTTGACGAGGTTCTGACCGTGATCGACAACCGGCGTATTTCAGTCGGCGACGTGGTCAAGATCAACGGCGAGACCTATACCCTGACCACCAGTGCCGCGGTGCGCGAGGATGTCAGCTACATAACGCTGGAGAACTTCGGCGGGTACTACTTCCCCGACCGGCCCACCCTGACCCTGATGGACAAAGCGGCCGGCAGCCACTACCTGCACCTGTGGGTCAGCCACGGCCAGCGTCCCAAGGCCGCCGATTACCTGTATGTCATGCTGCCCGAGAAGAGCGAGGCCGAGGTCGCCGCGTATGCCGCTGACCCCGATATTGAGGTGCTGCGCAACGACATGATGATCTCGGCGGTCAGGGAAACCACACTGGGCAAGACCGGGTATGCCTTCTGGTACGCCTACACCGAGAGCTTCTTTGACGGACTGAAGACCAACCGTCCCTGCACGGTGCTGAAGACCGAAAACGAAAACGGCTCCCTGACCTTCCATGTCAGCGACCCCTCCCACCGCCTGAGTGAAGTGGTCCTAACGCTGGACGGCGTGTATGACGTGGTGAGT
>JBBAEK010000066.1:0-4102 GCA_041655935.1 Eubacteriales bacterium | reverse complement strand
CCCGGGCACACCGCCTGCCCCGCTCCCGCCTCTCCGCTTTCCGCCCCTTTACCAACTAAAAAAGGTGCTTATCGTGCAGCTCATCCGCCTCACCCCCCACACGCCGCCCTATGACAGACCCACGGCCATTGCCCTCGGGTATTTTGACGGCGTGCATATCGGTCATCAGACACTGCTGTCCGCCACCGTGCGCAAGGCCGCCGCGGCGGGCTGGACAGCGGCGGTCTTTTGCTTTTCAGACACCGGCAGCCACTACAAGCCCACCTCGGTGCGCCTGATGGACTTGACAACCAAACTTGACATTATGGCAGGCCTCGGCATCCAAACTGCTTTTGTGGCTGATTTTGATACCCTGTCCGCGTTTTCCCCCGCGCGCTTTGTGCGGGAGATCCTGCGCGGCATTTGCCGGGCGGAGGAGGCCTTTTGCGGCTTTAACTACCGTTTCGGGCAGGGGGCCGCCGGGGACAGCGCGGCACTGACCGCCCTCATGCAGCAGGCAGGCGGCGGGACGACCGTCCTTGCGCCCTGCCACATCAACCGCCAACCGGTCAGCTCCACCGCCATCCGCGCCGCCGTCACGGCAGGGGACATGCCCGCCGCCGCCGCCATGCTGGGCAGGCCCTTTTTCATCTGCCTGCCGGTCCGGCAGGGACAGGCGCTGGGACGCACCCTGGGCATCCCCACCATCAACCAGCACTTCCCCCCCGGGTTTGTGGTACCAAAGCCGGGGGTATACCACTGTTTTTGCGAAATCGGGGGGCAAACATATCCCGCCGTGACCAATGTAGGCGTGCGCCCCACCGTACAGTCGGACGGCAGGGTCATCTGTGAGAGCCACCTGCTGGGCTTTGCGGGAGACCTGTACGACCGGCAGGTCAGGGTCAGTTTTCTGCGCCGGTTGCGCGACGAGCAAAAGTTCCCCACCACCGAAGAGTTGAAACAGCAAATCAAGCAAGACATAGAAGAGGTGCAAACATGGCACAAGCGGAATGGACCAAACTGACGGCAAGGGGCACTCTCTCCCAGCTCGAAACCGTGTGCGCGGTGATGTCCCTGCTGGACCCCGGGCTGATGATCGAGGATTACAGCGATTTCTCCCCCAACGGCATGTACGGCGAGCTGGTGGACGAGACCATTCTGAACGCCGACCGCAGCCGTGTCGCCGTCTCCCTCTTTGTTCCCGCCGAACGCTCTTTGGCGGAGTACCGCGCGTTTTTGGCAGAGCGTTTTGCCTCCCTCGGCCTGGACATTTCGCTGGAAAGCGAGGGCCTGGCGGAGGATGATTGGGCGCATAGCTGGAAACAATATTATCACCCCATCCATATCGGCCGCCTGTCGGTGGTCCCTGCTTGGGAAAACTATACCCCCGCCAAGGGAGAGGTCGTGGTGCGCATGGACCCCGGCATGGCGTTTGGCACCGGCACCCATGAGAGCACCCGGCTGGTGTTGCGGGTCCTGGAGGCCGAGCTGGCGGGCGGAGAGCGTTTTTTGGACATCGGCTGCGGCAGCGGCATTCTGTCCGTCTGCGCCGCCCGGCTGGGCGCGTCCTTTTGCGCCGCCTATGACATTGACCCTGTTGCCGTGCGGGTCGCACAGGAGAATGTCCGGGCGGCGGGACTGACCAATGTGCTGTGCGGCCGCTCCGACCTGCTCGCCTCGGTGGACCTGTCGGGGGGACGGTATGACTTCGCCGTCGCCAATATCGTCTCGGACATCATCCTGCGCCTGTTGCCCGACCTCGGCACCTACCTTGCCCCGCAGGCCAAGCTCGTGCTGTCCGGCATTGTCAACAGCCATGCCGGGGCGGTGCGTGAGGCGCTCCCCCGCCACGGGTTTACCGTCCTGCGGGAGGAGGAGGAAAACGACTGGCTGGCAATTTTCTGCCGGCGCACGGAGGTGCGTTGAGATGCCCCGCTTTTTTGTGCCCGCCGGGCAGGTGGGCGCGGGGGAGGTGCGCATCACCGGCGCCGACGCCCTGCATATTGCCCGCTCCCTGCGCATGGCGGTGGGCGAACAGGTGACGGTCTGTGACGGCGAGGGCAGGGAGTATACCTGCCGGCTGACCCATATCCGGGACGAACAGGTGTTGGCGGAGATTCTGGCGTGCCGGGACGCCGGCGATGCCCCCCGCGCCGTGCATCTCTACCAAGCCCTGCCCAAAGGGGACAAGCTGGAGTTCATTGTGCAAAAGGCGGTGGAGCTGGGGGTCACCGAGCTCACGCCCTTTGTCTCCGAGCGCTGTATCAGGCGTCCCCTGCCCGAGAAGGCCGAGCGCCAGAGCGCCCGTCTGCGCCGCATTGCCGAGGAGGCCGCCAAGCAGTGCGGCCGCGCCACGCTGCCCCGGGTGAACGAGACGATTTCTTTTGAGACCCTGCTGCAACACCCGCCCGCCTGCCCGGTCCTTTTTTGCTATGAGGGCGAGGGCACACGCTCCCTCAAAACCTGCCTCCGCGAGCTCGCCCCCCTGCCCGAGGTGGCATTCATTGTGGGCAGTGAGGGGGGGTTCAGCCCGAGGGAGGCCGAACTGGCAGTCCGGGCAGGCTTTTTCCCCTGCCATTTGGGTCGCCGCATTTTGCGCTGCGAGACCGCGCCCCTCTTTGTCCTGTCCGCCCTGTGTTACGAATTTGAGCTTGCCTGACCCTGCGGCCGCGCGGCGCTTTGCGCGGAGCGCCGCGCAGAGCGCCGCGCAGAGCGCCGCGCCCAATCTCCGGCCCTCTCCGCTCTGATTTCACAGAAAAAGCTCATTAAAATGAAAAACATTTGTGGAATTTTTAATATTTTTTTATCATCACTATTGAAATTTAACAAAAAATCGTGTAAAATAATGTTCAGTATAAACAAAAGGTAGTGTTCAAACTGAAAGGGGATACACGTTATGTCCATTCGCCTGTTCCAAAGCGTCATTCACCAGATGAAAGACGCCGTTGGGCGCGTCATCGGCGTCATTGATGAAAACGGCATCATTGTGGCGTGCAGTGAACTGCAAAAGATCGGCGAGACGCGCCAGGGCGTCAAGGAAGAACTTTCCTACGCGGGCGATTTTCTGCCGCTGGATGGGTATACATACCGTTTCATCACCAGCGGTGTTAAGGCAGATTGCATTGTGTTTGTGGAAGGCATCGATAAGAGCGCCGAAAAAACAGCGGCCATTTTGGCCATTTCCTTAGGGAACATCAAGAACCTGTATGATGAAAAGCACGACAAGGGCTCTTTCATCAAGAACATCATGCTCGACAACATCCTGCCCAGCGACATTTATGTCAAGAGCAAGGAGTTGCGCTTCATGGGCGATGTCAACCGGGTGATTTTCATTGTCAAGTTTTTCGGCCGCACCGAACTGTTGCCCTATGAGATGCTGCAAAGCATGTTCCCCGAAAAGGGGCATGACTATATCATCAACATCAGTGAGCAGGACATCGTGCTGGTCAAGGAGCTGCCCGCGGGGGAGGACCTGTCGCAGGAGGTCAACTCGCTGGCGGCGTCCATTTACGAGACCCTGAGCAGCGAGTTCTTCGCCCGCGTCAACATCGGAGTCAGCTCGGTGGTGGACAACCTGAAGGACCTTGCCCGCGCCTATAAGGAAGCGCGGATCGCGCTCGAGGTCGGCAAGGTCTTTGACAACGAGAAGAACATCATCAACTATGAAAACCTGGGCATCGGCCGCCTGGTGTACCAGCTCCCCACCACCCTGTGCGAGATTTTCCTGCAAGAGGTGTTCAAGCGCGGGTCGCTGGAGTCGCTGGACCGGGAAACCCTCATGACCGTGCAGAGCTTTTTCAAGAACAACCTGAACGTTTCCGAGACCTCCCGCAAACTGTTCGTGCACCGCAACACGCTGGTGTACCGCCTGGAGAAGATCCGCAAGCTGACGGGGCTGGACCTGCGCGAGTTTGAGCACGCCGTCACCTTCAAGGTCGCCCTGATGGTGAAAAAGTACCTGACCAGCAAACCGGTGAAATTTTAATCAAGGGGCATCCGCGCATCTGCTTCGCTCGTTGCGCCCGCGCACTTGCTTCGCTCGTTGCGCCCGCGCACTTGCTTCGCTCGTTGCATCCGCGCACTTGCTTCGCTCCTTGCGCCCGCGCACTTGCTTCGCCCCCTG
>JBBAEK010000065.1:0-4166 GCA_041655935.1 Eubacteriales bacterium | reverse complement strand
TGGGCGACTGGTGCCCGCCCGTGGGGCACCAAAGCGAGCGGCGGATCCCCGTGGCGCAGTCGTCCACCCTGCAGCTGTACGAGATCTGCGAGAAGACGGCGGTGCTCTGCCGCCTGACCGGCCTCGGAGACGCGGGGTACTATGAGCGCATGGCGCGGGAAGTCAGGGACTCCTTCATCCGTCATTTTTATGATCAGGAAAATCATACCTACGGCACCTGGGGGGCCGACGGGGCGGCGCTGACGCTGGGCGTCTATCCCGACGGAGAACAAGAGGCGCTGGCGGCGGCGCTCCTCGCCCGCATCAGGGCGGATGACTACGCCATGCCGCTCGGCATTTACGGCACCAAATACACCGTGCCGTGGCTGTTTGAGCACGGGTACGGGGACGAGGCCCTGCGCTTTCTTTTCCATGAAAACCAGCCCAGTTTCATGACCATGATGCGGGGCGGAGCAAGCACTGTGTGGGAGTCGCTCGCCATGGCGCTGCCCCAGCCCGACCGGCAGGTGAAAGTCCAGTCCTACAACCACCCCATGCACACGGGCTTTCTGTATCTCTACTACGCGTGTATCGGGGGCATCCGGCCTCTGTCGCCGGGCTACCGGCACTTTGAAATCAAGGTCTGCCACACCGAGGCTATCCCCGAGGCGGACGTGCGCTTTGACAGTCCCTACGGGCTGATCCGCAGCGCGTGGAAGCGGGAGGGCGGCCGCTACGCCTACCGTTTCACCGTGCCGGCAGGGGCCGAGTGCACCCTGCGCTTTCCCGACGGCATGCGGGTGACGCTGGACGGCAAAGCCTCCGAAAATACCCGCACCGTCGGCAGCGGACTTCATACGGCCGTCGCGGAAAAAATGTAACCATGGTTCAGCGTTGAAAAAACGCCGCTCACAGTGCAAGTGAGCGGCGTTTCCATATCGGCGGGGGCGTGACGGGGGAAAATCAGTCTTTGTCGTAGCAGGCAAAGATGCGGTCGGTGTCCTCGAGGGACAGCTGCTTTGTGAAGTAGCTGACCACGGGGACCAGCACCAGCCCCAGCACCATGGCGAGCATGCCGGCGTTGATGGGGGAGGAGAAGTAGGCAAGAACGGGGCTTTCAAAGCGCACCCCCAGCAAGTTGCAGAGGAAACAGCTGGTCATAATGAGTACCCCGGAGCCAAAGCTGGTCCATACCGCCGCGGGGGTCACGCGCCGACTGTACAGCCCGTAGAGGAAGGGCGCGAGGAAGGAACCGGCGAGCGCGCCCCACGACACGCCCATGAGCTGCGCGATAAAGACCGAGCGGGAGCGGGCCTGCACAATGGCGATGACCGCCGAGAGGAGGATAAAGACGGCAATCAGCCCGCGTATGAGCAGCAGCTTGCGCCTGTCGGACATGGGCTGTTTTTGGGCGGGGGCGATGACGTCCAGCGTGAGGGTGGAGCCGGAGGTCATGACCAGCGCCGCCAGGGTGGACATGGACGCCGAGAGCACCAGCAGAATCACCAGCCCGACCAGCGCGGGGGCAAGCCCCGAGAGGATGCCCGGGATGATGCTGTCAAAGCCGTCCCGCGCCACGGCGGCGTCGTCGGTGAAAATCCTGCCGAAGCTGCCGAGGAAGTAGCAACCGCCCGCTACCACCAGCGCAAAGACGGTGGAAATGACCGTGCCTCTGCGGATGGCGGACTCGTCCTTGATGGCATAGAACTTGCCGATCATCTGCGGCATGCCCCAGCTGCCCAGGGAGGTGAGCACCACCACGCCCAGCAGTTGCAGGGGGGCGGGCCCGAAGAGCGAGACAAACTCGCCGTTCCCCACTCCGCCCAGGCTTTCAAACGCCTGTGCAAAACCACCCTTCAGTTGCAGGGTGGCTGCCACCACCGCGACAATGCCCGCCAGCATGATGACCCCTTGGATCAGGTCGTTGATGGCGGTCGCCATATACCCACCCGCCAGCACGTACACGCAGGTCAGCGCCGCCATGATGGCGACGCACCAGGCATAGTCAATGTCAAACGCCATCTCAAAGAGGCGGGACAGGCCGTTGTACAGGGAGGCGGTGTAGGGAATCAGGAAAATGAAAATGAGCACCGAGGCGGCGGTGCGGAGCCGGGGGACACCGTACCGCTTCTCGAAAAAGTCGGGCATGGTGGTGGAGCCGAGGTGCCGGGTCATCACCCGGGTGCGGCGGCCGACCACCAGCCACACGAGCAGCGAGCCGATCAGCGCGTTGCCGATCCCGATCCATGTCGCAGAGAGGCCGTACTTCCAGCCGAACTGGCCCGCATAGCCCACAAAAATCACCGCCGAAAAGTACGAGGTGCCGTAGGCGAAGGCGGTCAGCCACGGACCGACCTTGCGGTTGCCCAGCACAAAGGCGTCCACGTTTTTGGCATGGCGGCGGCAGTACACCCCCACCCCGATCATCACGGCAAAAAAGGCGACGACCATCAGCAGCTTGAGCAGGTAATCAGATGTCCACATGTTATTTCCTTTCTTGTTGGAGGCGGGAGTTTTCACATAGAAAACCCCTGCCCCCCGGAGGCAGATGCTTCCATGAGGCAGGTGCCTCCACGAGGCAGGTGCCCCCGCGGAGGTTTCTGCATGGGTGGGTTGTCCGGCAGGGGACTACCGGCGCGCGGTGCCCCGCGGGCGGTGCCCGCAGGGGGTTACACCCCGCCAATCAGGCGGATGCCGTTTTCTTTGAGTACGGCGGCGGCCGCCTCATGGTCCTGCACCCGCAGCACCACATAGGCGTGCCCACGCTCGGAGGCGATAAAGGCGTACATATACTCAATGTTGATGCCGCGGCTGTGGAGCGCGGTGAGCATGCCCGACAGGGCGCCGGGCCGGTCGGGCATGGCGGCGCCCAGCACCTCGTTCACCCGCACTAAGTAGCGGCGGTCGGAGAGCAGCGCCCGGGCCTGCTCGGTGTCGCTGACAATCAGGCGGATGATGCCGTAATCCTGGCTGTCCGCGATGGAGAGCGCGCGGATGTCAATGCCCGCGTCCCCGAGGAGCCGTGTGATGTCAATCAGCGAACCCGGTTTGTTTTCGGCGAATACCGACAGTTGTTTGATAGCCATGGCAGCCTCCTTATGTCTTGTTTCGGTTGTCAATCACACGGACGGCCTTGCCGGTCGAACGCTCGATCGAGCCGGGGCTGACCAGCACCACCCGGGCGGAAACCCCGAGCAGGGAGCGCAGCGCCTCCTCCAGCGTCTGTTCCTTGGCACGGATGTCCGTGACGGTGTCCGAAAAGGTCTGCTCGTTCATCTCCACCCGCACCGACAGGGTATCCAGGTTGTGGGCGCGGTCGAGCACAATCTGGTAGTTGGGGGAGTAGCCGGTCCGGAGCAGGACGGTCTCAATCTGGGAGGGGAAGACATTGACCCCGCGGATGATGAGCATGTCGTCGGTTCTGCCCATGGGCTTGGACATGCGCACCAGCGTCCTGCCGCAGGGGCAGGGGGTGCGGTCGATCTTCCCGATATCCCGGGTGCGGTAGCGCAAGAGCGGGAACGCCTCCTTGCGGATGGCGCTGAACACAATCTCGCCCTGCTGCCCGTCGGGCAGCGGCGCGCCGGTCTCGGGGTCAATGATTTCAATGACAAAGTGGTCCTCGTTGACGTGCATGCCGTTATTGCAGTGGCACTCAAACGCCACGCCCGGGCCGATAATCTCGGTCAGACCGTAAATATCGTAGGCCCGGATATGGAGCTTCTCCTCAATCTGCCGGCGCATCTCCTCGGTCCACGGCTCCGCGCCGAAAATGCCGATCCGCAGGGGGAGCGCCCCCGTGTCCACCCCCATCTGCTCCATGGACTCGGCCAGATACATGGCGTAGGAGGGCGTGCAGGCGAGGGCGTCGGGGGCAAAGTCCTGCAGGATGGTGATCTGCCGGGCGGTGTTGCCGGAGGAGACCGGAATACAGGTGGCGCCCAGTCGCTCCGCGCCCTCCATCACACCCAGCCCGCCCGTGAACAGCCCGAAGCCGTAGGAGACCTGGATCTTGTCGGCCGGCGTGACGCCGTAGGCGACCAGACAGCGCGCCAGCACGTCCCCCCACGCGTCAAGGTCGGCCTTGGTATAGCCCACCACAATCTGCTTGCCGGTGGTGCCGCTCGAGGCGTGGATGCGTACCACCTGCTCCATCGGGCAGGCGAACAGGCCGTAGGGGTAGTAGT
>JBBAEK010000064.1:0-4170 GCA_041655935.1 Eubacteriales bacterium | reverse complement strand
GCGCTGGACGCGCTATGAAACCATCGCTACAGGAAAGGAACAACATGCGCTTGTCGCATGACTGACACATGGCTAATTTAGTAATTGTGGAATCCCCCGCCAAAGCCTCCACCATCAAAGGCTACTTAGGCTCGACCTATAAGGTCGTCGCCTCCAAAGGGCATGTCAGAGACCTGCCCAAAAGCACCCTTGGGGTGAATATCGAAAGCGGCTTTGAGCCGCACTACATCAATATCAGCGGCAAGGGGGATATCATCCGTCAGCTCAAAAAGGAGGCGAAGGGAGCCAAAAAGATTTTCCTCGCCACCGACCCCGACCGGGAAGGGGAGGCCATTTCCTGGCACTTGGCAACAGCACTGGGCATCCCGCAGGATGCCAAGTGCAGGGTTTCCTTTAATGAGATCACCAAAGGGGCGATCAAGGACGCGATCAAGCACCCCCGCGCCATTGATATCGACCTGGTCAACTCACAGCAAGCCCGCCGCATTCTGGACCGGATTGTGGGGTATAAACTCAGCCCGTTTCTGTGGAAGACGGTCAAAAGCGGCCTGTCTGCCGGCCGCGTGCAGTCGGTTGCCACCCGGATGATTGTGGAGCGGGAGGAGGAAATCCGCCGCTTCGAGCCCAAAGAATACTGGTCGCTGGACGCCAAGTTGCAGACGGCATCGGGTGTGGGACTGACCGCTGCTTTCTGGGGCGACGAAAAGGGAAAGATCAAGCTGGAAAACGAGGCGCAGACCATGGCGGTGGTGCGGGCACTCGGCGAGTCTCCCTTCCGGGTTTCCGTCTATAAGAAGGCGCAGCGCAGCAAGCACCCCGCCCCCCCGTTCATCACTTCCACCATGCAGCAGGAAGCGTCCAGAAAGCTGGGCTTCCAGTCCCAGCGGATCATGAAGGTGGCGCAGGAGCTGTACGAGGGGATCAACTTAGGTGCGGCGTACGGCGGTGTGCAGGGCTTGATTACCTATATGCGTACCGACTCGCTCCGGGTGTCGGAGGGGGCACAGCAGGCGGCCCTTGCCCTGATTGCAGAGACCTTCGGCGAGGCATACGTGCCCAAGGCCCCGCGAGTCTATAAGTCGCGCGCCAATGCACAGGATGCCCACGAGGCCATCCGCCCATCGGACGTCACCATCCGGCCGGGACAAATCAAAAAAATGCTGACGGCAGACCAATACAAGCTCTACAAGCTCATCTGGGAGCGCTTTGTGGCCAGTCAAATGAGCTCTGCCGTGTTGGATACCATCTCCATCGACATGACCTGCCAGGGGTATCTCTTCCGGGCTGCCGGCTACTCTGTCCGGTTCCGCGGGTACCTGGCGGCATATGAGAACGCCGCCGGTGAGGAGGTGGAGGAGGACGAGATGAAGCAGATGCAGATGCCGCAGCTTTCGGAGGGAGAGATGCTGCAACTGCTGGCGCTGGACAAGGGGCAGCATTTCACCGAGCCGCCCGCACGTTACAACGATGCTTCACTTATCAAGATGCTCGAGGAGAGCGGGATCGGTCGCCCCAGCACCTATACCACCATCATCACCACCATCATTGCCCGCAGTTATGTGAAACGCGAGGGCAAGTCTCTTGTCCCCACCCCTTTGGGGGAGATCACCACCCGCCTGATGAAGGAGCATTTCCCCGATATTGTCGACGAGAAGTTTACCGCCCACATGGAGGAACGCTTAGACAACATCGAGCAGGGCGGCACCACCTCACGGCAGGTGCTGGAGCAGTTTTATGGAGGGTTCTCCCGTGCGCTGGAGGCGGCCGCCGAGTATGCCGCTCAGCACCAGGTGGAGATTCCGCCCGAGGAATCACCCTATACCTGCGAAAACTGCGGCGGCCCCATGGTGTATAAAAACGGCCGGTTCGGCAGGTTTTTGGCTTGCGGCAATTACCCCACCTGCAAGACCACCAAGCGGATTGACAAAAGCGGCGCCCCTGTGAACAAGGAGGACAGCCGGCCCGAACTTGCCGGCTTCCCCTGCGAGGTTTGCGGGGCGGACATGGTGGTTCGGAAGGGGAAGTACGGCACCTTTTACGCCTGCTCCAACTACCCCAAGTGCAAGTTTACCAAACAAAAACCAAACGAGACAGGCGTGCCCTGTCCTGTCTGCGGGGCGCGGGTGGTCACCAAGTACAGCCGCGGCAAGCGCTTGTTCTACAGTTGCGAGCGCTACCCAGACTGCGACTTTTCCTCCTGGGATATGCCGCTGGCCGAAAAGTGTCCGGATTGCGGCCAAACACTGTATTACCGCAAGGGCAAAAAACTGGTTGTCTGCAAAAACAAGGACTGCCAGTACCAACGCGAGCAGGAGTGGGATGCCGGTGAATGACCTCAGAGCCCGTATCAAAGTGATCGGCGCGGGACTGGCGGGCTGTGAGGCGGCCTTTCAGGCGGCTCGAGCCGGCGTAGCGGTGGATTTGTACGAGATGAAGCCCCAGCGCATGTCCCCCGCGCACCACAGCCCCCAGTTTGCCGAGCTGGTCTGCTCGAACTCCCTGCGGTCGAACCAGCTCGCCAACGCCGTGGGCCTGCTCAAGGCCGAGCTGTCCGCCATGCACTCGCTCATCATGGACGCCGCCTACCGCACACAGGTGCCGGCGGGCAGCGCCTTGGCAGTGGACCGAGAGCTCTTTTCGGCGTATGTGACGACTGCCATCAGGACGCACCCTCTCATCACTGTTCATACCGAGGAGGTCGGCACACTGGATAAGAACTGCCTTACCGTGGTCGCTACCGGCCCCCTGACCGACGGCGACATGGCAGAGGCCATCCGCTTGCTGTGCGGAGACAAGGGTGAGCTTTATTTTTACGACGCGGTCGCGCCGATTGTGGATTTTTCCACCATCAATACCGACATTGCTTTTTTTGCCTCCCGCTACGGAAAGGGCGCGGGAGAGGACTACCTGAACTGCCCTTTGACCAAGGAGCAGTACGACGCTTTTTATACCGCACTGATCACCGCCAAAGAGGCGCCGCTTAAGGATTTTGATGCGGCCTCTCAAAAGGAGCCCACCGTCTTTGAGGGCTGTATGCCCGTGGAGGTCATGGCGCGGCGCGGGTATGATACCCTGCGCTACGGACCCATGAAACCCGTAGGGTTACCCCTGCCGGGGACGGGACGGGAGGCGTATGCCATTGTGCAGCTCCGCCGGGAAAACGCCGAGGGGACCATGTACAACATGGTCGGCTTCCAAACTCACCTGACCTTCGGGGAGCAGCAGCGCGTGTTTCGGATGATTCCGGGGCTCGAGGCGGCGGAGTTCTTTCGCTATGGCGTGATGCATCGCAACACTTTTTTGCACTCCCCCGGTCTGCTCACCGCGCAGTACAATATGGCGACCTTTCCGAGCCTCTATTTTGCCGGACAGATGACCGGGGTGGAGGGCTATGTAGAATCTGCCGCATCGGGCTATGTGGCGGGACTTTCAGCCGCCCGACAGGCACTGGGACGGCCGGTATACACTTTCCCGCGGGAGACGGTGATCGGCGCCCTGGCGCACTACATCAGCCATGGCGGCGGCAATTTCCAACCCATGAATGCCAACTTTGGTTTACTTCCTCCCCTCTCACAAAAGGTCAAAGGGCCAAAAATCTTTCGCTATGAAGCCTATGCCCGGCGCTCCCTGTCCCTCATTTCGCAAGACCGCCTTTATTATGAATTAAAGGAATCAGAATAAATGAAAATAATCTTAGATGTGATGAGCGGCGACCATGCGCCGGAGGAACTGATCAGAGGCGCTATTTTAGCCGCCGAGGAATTCCGCGTGGAGATGGTGGTCGTGGGTGACAGGGAACTCATCCGCCAAATCGCTCTGAAAAGCGTCCTCGACATCAGCAAACTGCAGATTGTGGAAGCGCAAAGCGTGATCGGTATGGAAGACCACCCGCTTTGTGTCGTGCGCGATAAAAAGGATTCCTCCATGAGCATCGGGCTCAAGTTGCTCGCCGCCGGACACGGGGATGCTTTTGTCAGCGCGGGCAATACCGGCGCGCTGCTGACCGGTGCGACGTTGCTGGTGCGCCGCATCAAGGGGATTAACCGCGCCGCCATTGCCACCGTGCTGCCCTTTCCCATCCCGGTGCTGCTGATGGACAGCGGGGCGAACCTGGAGGTGACCAGCGATAATCTGGAACAGTTTGCCTTTATGGGCGCCAAATACATGGAG
>JBBAEK010000063.1:0-4500 GCA_041655935.1 Eubacteriales bacterium | reverse complement strand
TGGCGGTGATCCTCTCGGCGCGGAGCGGGCCTGTCGCCCTGCAATACCGGCGGCTGAGGGTGGACCAAGACCTGTACCACTACCTGCTCTCCTACTACAAGTACCAAATCCTCATCGGCATCAAGGGCGAGGGGGTGAGCGATACCCCCGCCTTCTGGGCGGCGCCCTACGAGGGGAACCCCTCCCTGACCAATGAGCAGTACTACCGCGCGATGGCCGAGCTGCTCATCAAACAAACCATTGTCGCCGCCTACCACTATGACGCACAGGGCTACCGCCTGAGCGCCGACGAGCGCGCCGCCGTCAACGGCGCCGTGGCGGACGTGCTGACCTACGGGGCCGGCGGGGACAAGCGTACTTTCAACGAAAAGGCCGCCCGCTACGGCTTTGACTACGACGCCTTTCGCCGGGCTGCCCTGTACCTGTACAAGGCGCACGCCCTGCGGGCGAGGCTGTACGCCGACACGTCTATGACGGAGGAGGAAGCCGACACGGCCTTTGCCGCCTTTCTCGGACAGCACGTGGGAGAGGTGGTCCTGCGCGAGCAGGTCACAGGTGCGGTGGACTTTGCCGCCCTGCCCTACAACAGCGAGCTGGTGATTCGCTCTTTTACACAGTAGGCCGGGTACGGCCCCGCGTCTTGCAGGCACAGACAAGGCGGGCATAAAGATGCGGCTTGCGGACGACCGTCCGCAAGCCGTATTTTTGCGGGGTGCGTTGTCGGTGCTTGAGCGGCGGGGTGCGCCGAGGGTCAAAGCAGGTGCGCCAGCAGCATTTCCAGTGCCCGGTAGGGGTCACCGGAACGGCTCTTGGCCTGCAGGTCGGCCTCGCTAATCAGGTACAGGCATGCCCGCAGGCGCGCGGTGCCGGCCTTGCGCGCCGCCTTGCTGTACAGGGACACCTTATAGCTGTGCATCCGCAGCGTGTCCGCCAGGGCGGCGGGGTCCGCTCCCTCGTCCAGCAAGGTGGACAGGACGCACAAATCGCCGTACAGCCGGCCGATCTGCCCCATCACCAGCGTGGGGTCCACCCGCCGGTTCCGCAGGTCCTGCAGGTGCAGGTACGCCTGTGCGGCGTCTCCCTCGAGCAGGGCGTTGGTCAGCCCGAATGTGTCGCTCTCCATGGTGGGCGAACAGACAAAGCGCACCTCCGCCGCACTGAGGCGCGACAGGCGGTTGGCGTGGGCGTACCCAAGCAATTTGTTCACCTCGTCCGCCAAGGTCTGCATGCTGCGCCCGCAATACGCCACCAGTAGCGGGACGACATCCGCCGCCGCCGTCACCCCCGCCCGCTCAAAGTGCCGTGCCAGCCACGCATGCAGTTGGCTGTCGGTCGAGTGCTCAAAGTGCACGGTCTGAAAGGTTTTGGAGAGCCGGGTGAGGCGGGCGGAGGGGCGGCGGGGACTGCCCGGGTCCAGCCCCTGCGGGTGCGCCACCAGCAGCAGGCAGGCATAGGGGCACTCGGCCTGCACCCGGCAAAGGGACTCTACCTGCTCCAGCTCTGCCTCCTTCATGCGGTCAAAGTCCACCCGCTGCCACTCCACCAGCTTCTGCTCTGCCAGCAGGGGCAACCCTCGGAGGGCTTCGGTCACAGGGGCAAGGTCGGGCTGGTCCCCCTCAAACACAAGGTGATTGAAGGGGGTGAGGGCCTCGTCCTTCAAAATGGCGCGGCGGAGCTGCCCCCGGTAGTGGCGGAGCAGGTAGTCCTCCTCCCCGAAAAAAAGAAAGCAGCCGCTCGGGGACCCCTTTTGAAGGGCGCTTTTCAGTTGGCTTACCGTCATGGCTCCTCCTGCAAATCAATGAGCGGACAGTGCGTCACGCGCAAATATGCGCCCGGGTGCGGCTGTGGCGGCCGCACCCGAACGCATAGAGATGGGGTGGCGTTGGCATGTCCTGCCCGGGTGGGTGTCACTTGAGGTTGCGCTTTTTTCGGTTGTACTCCGAACGGGGGTTGACCAGCTCGCGCCAATTGAGCGTGCCGTTGTCGAGCGCCATGACCAGCACCTCTGCCGTGGCAATGTTGGTCGCCAGCGGGATGTTGTGGACATCACACAACCGCAGCAGGTCCTGCGCCGACGTGTTGAGCGTCTCGGAGGGTTCGGTGTCTCTGAAATAAAAGAGCAGGTCTACCTCGTTATATGAAATGCGGGCGGCGATCTGCTCGGTGCCGCCGGTGCTGCCGCTCATCATCAGCTCAATGTCCAGTCCGGTCGCCGCCTGTATATACTTCCCCGTGATTTGGGTGGCGCTGAGATGGTGGCGGCTCAAAATGCCGCAGTAAGCTATGCAAAATTGCGCCATCAGCTCTTTCTTGGTGTCATCGGCAATAATGGCTATTTCCATGATTTGCTCCTTTATCCCGTCAGTGGGTCCTCAGCCCGATGGGGCATCTCTGTCAGGTAAACGATCTTCTTTATACAGCATTATACTGTAAACAGGCAGGGTTTGTCAATGGGGCGGCGGATTTTTCCACGGTCCGGGAGGGGCTTTTTCTTTTTTCCCGAATCCCCGCTTCTTTTTCGTGATAAATCGGCTTTGTGCCTGCTTTTTTTCACAGAAAGTCCTTGCCAAATGTCTTGTTTTGTAGTATAATGAAGCTGTTTGTTTCACACTGATAGATGAGGTACTCCATGATTGACAACATCAGCCGCTACCAAACCTTTGTAGCGGTTGCGGAATGCAACAGCATCTCGGAGGCGGCCAAAAAATTATTCGTCTCACAGCCTGCTGTGAGCACGGAAATTGCATCGCTGGAGAAAGCGCTGAGCGCCAAGCTGTTTTTTCGCTCTAACCGCGGGGTTGCCCTGACGCCCGAGGGCAAAATCCTGTATGACAATATCAAAATGGCGTTTTCCTTCATCGAAGCGGGTGAGGAAAAGCTGCGGCAGGTGGGGGAACTGCAAGGCGGTGTGCTGCGCATCGGCGCATCCGACATGACCTTGCGGTTCTTCCTGCTCAACCACATCACGGCGTTCCAGCAGAATTACCCTGCCGTGCGTCTGTCGGTGCTGGGCAATCCCACCCCCCGTACGCTGGAAGTGCTGCGGAGCGGCCAGGTGGATATGGCGGTGGTGAGCGAACCCTTTACTGCCGCGGATATGGCCGACTTTGTCCTGATCCCGGTCAGGAAGGTCCAGGATATTTTCGTCGCCAAGTCCACGTTTGTCCCTGCAACCGAAAAAAAGATTACCAAAAGCAAGCTCGCCTCCTTTCCCTTAATCCTGTTAGAGAAGCGCACCAATACCCGCCGCTACATAGACGCATGGCTGGGCGGGGACGGCACCCACCCGGTCATCGAGCTGACCACGTCCGATTTGTTGCTGGAGTTTGCCGAGCGGGGCATCGGGGTGGCGTCCATTGTGGAGGATTTTGCGCTCGAGTCGCTGGAAAGCGGGCGGGTGGTCAAGCTCGACCTGGAGCAGTCGCCGCCGCCGCGCGCCATTTATGTGGCTTACCTGAAACGACAGCCGCCCTCGGCCGCCGCCCTCAAGATGATTGAGCCGCTCAGCCGTATCAAAATCAACTAAGTGCGCAGGATAAGCTTATGAAAACTGCCAAGGAACTGGTCGCGCTGCTGGCGCGGGAAGGACTGACCCTGTCGGTCGCGGAGTCCCTGACCGGGGGCATGACCGCCTCGGCGATGGTGTCCGTCCCCGGTGTCAGTGCCGTTTTTGCCGGGGGGCTGGTGAGCTATACCTATGCCGCCAAGCAAAGCCTGGGGGTGTCCCCCGCGGTGCTGGCGGCCCACACGGCCATCTCTCCCGAAACAGCGGTGGAAATGGCGGCGCGGTGTAAAGAGTTCTTTGCAACGAGCCTGGCCGTTTCTGTGACCGGTAACGCCGGGCCCACGCCCCAAGACAACCAACCGATCGGTTGCGTATACATCGCGGTGCAGGGGCAGGGACAACCGACCGTCCTGCGCCACCGCTTCAGAGGGACGCGCAACCGCATCCGCAGACAGGCCGCACGGGCGGCGCTGGCGGCGGTGATTTTTCACATGAACGATCGGAAGCAGCACAAGGAGAACAAAACCAATGAATGCTTTTAGAAGAATAGGTGTGCTGACCTCGGGCGGGGACGCGCCGGGGATGAATGCCGCCATTCGTGCCGTCACCCGGGCGGCACTGGCGCATGGCGTACAGGTCATGGGCATTTATCGGGGATACAGCGGACTGATTGACGGGGATATCCAGCCCCTCTCCATACGGGGTGTGTCCAATATTATCAACCGCGGCGGCACCGTGCTCTACTCCGACCGCTGCCCGGAGTTCAAAACCGAAACGGGGATGCAAAAGGCGGTCACCACCTGCCGGGAGCTGGGCATTGACGGGATCGTGGCGATTGGCGGGGACGGAACCTTCCGGGGCGCCACCGACCTGACCCTGCGGGGGATTCCCTGTATCGGGCTGCCGGGGACCATTGACAACGACATTACCTCCACGGACGAGACCATCGGTTTTGACACCGCCATGAACACGGTGGTGGAGATGGTGGACAGGCT
>JBBAEK010000062.1:0-4685 GCA_041655935.1 Eubacteriales bacterium | reverse complement strand
TGGTGGGGGGGGGAGGTGGGTTTTTCTGACCGTGCGGCGGATGCGCAAGAGGTCGCGGAGCATGGTGAGGCTGTCGCGCAACAGGTGCATGCTGCTCTCCCCGTGCTCCAGGATTTTGGCGGGAATCTCGAGCATGGTCGCCCCCGCCTTTTGCGCCAGCATGAGCACCTCCAAATCAAAGGCAAAGCGGTTGACCCGACAGTGGGGGAACACCGCCTGCACCACCGCCCGGCGAAAACCTTTCAGCCCGCACTGGGAGTCCGAGAGCTTGAGCCCGGTCAGGACCGAGACCACAAAATAGTAAACTTTTGATAGCATTTTTCGCTTTTTGGTGTAGCCCTCATAGCCCTCCGCCAGCAGTTTGCGGGACCCTGTCACCACATCGGCGTCGGGGTGCTCCTCGAAGGCCCGCCAGAGGTCGCCGATGGCCCCGGTGCCGTACGCGAGGTCACAGTCGGTGAACAGCACCACCTCGCCTGACGCGGCCAGCATTCCCTGCCGCACGGCGTACCCCTTGCCCCGGTTGGTCTCATAGGATACGAGGCGCACCGTCTCTTTGCCGCAGGCCGACACCAGCGCGGCGCTGTCGTCGGTCGAGCCGTCGTTGACAAAAATCAGCTCGTGCTGCCCCGGAAGGGTCTGCTCCAGATAGGCGGTGAGCCGTGCCAGCGTCTGCGGCACTCTGGCTGCCTCGTTGTACATGGGAATGACCAGTGATACCCGCATCACAATCCCCCTTGTGTCTGTCGTCGTTCTGTGCGGGGCGTCCCCGCGTGACCGCTTTGCGTCAAACTGTCCTTTTTAAAAAGCAGTATAACACAGCGGGGTCCTTTTGGCAAGAAGAAACTTTTTGGGGGCGGGGCGGGCTTTTTTCCCAAACAGGAGAAAAAAGTGAATCTTTTGTGTGCATTTCAATAGTTTGCTTGCAATTTGTCTATCATTATGTTATAATATATAAAATACTAACGGGGACGCCGCGCTCTGTTTTTCCGCACGTCGGTGTGGCGACTTTTTTGTCAAATACCGCCAAGCAACCCGCCGTCGCGCCGGCTGTGGCAAGGGGGGTATGGTTGACCAAACGGTCCCGTCGGCGGGCGGAGTCTCCGAACGTGTGTAAAGTGTCATGGCGTGAGGTGAAACATGAATGTGTACCAGGATGTAGAACAAGCCGTTCTGTCCGTCCTTGCCGCTCAATATTCGCGAACCATTTATGAGCTCTGGTTCAAGGATCTGAAGCTGGTGTCTCTGACAGAAAGCCAGGCGGTCTTTTCTGTGAACAGTCATTTTAAAAAAAATATCATTCAAACCAAGCACGCCGGTGCCCTGCAAGCGGCGCTGACCGAGGTCATCGGGTTTGAGGTTGACATTGTGATTGTCTCCTCCGAGGAGGAGGACGGGTTCCGCCTGCCGTCTTTCACCGAGCCGCAGCCCCCCGAACCGGCGGAGGAAGAGCAACGACTCGATACGGGCAAGGCCATTGAGAGCCGCAGTATTGTCGAGGAATATACCTTTGAAAACTTCATTGTGGGGGACTCCAATAAATTTGCCCATGCCGCCTGTGTGGCGGTCGCCAACGAGCCCACTACATACAACCCCCTGTTCATCCACGGGCCGAGCGGGCTGGGCAAAACCCACTTGCTCTACGCGGTGACCAACGAAATCAAGCGCCATAATCCGGATGTCAAGCTGATTTATAAAAAGGGGGAGGAGTTCACCAACGAGCTGATTGAAAGCATTCAGCGGGGGACCACCGCCACCTTTCGAGAGAAATACCGCCGGGCGGATGTGTTGCTCATTGACGATATCCAGTTTATTGCGGGGAAGGAATCCACCCAAGAGGAGTTCTTTCATACCTTTAACGCTCTCTATGAGTCGGAAAAGCAAATCATCCTCACCTCCGACCGCCCGCCCCGGGATATCAAAACCCTGGAGGAGCGGCTGAGTTCGCGGTTTGAATGGGGGCTGATTGCCGATATTCAGCCGCCCAGCTTTGAGCTGCGCATTGCCATCATCAACAAGAAGGCGGAGGAGCGGGGCATTTCCCTCTCGCCCGAGATTGTGACCTACTTAGCAGAGAACCTGCAGGCCAATATCCGCCAGATTGAGGGGTCTATCAAGAAGATTGCCGCCATCAGTATGCTGACCGGCACGCCGGTCAGTCTGGATATGTCAAAGCGCGCCATTGCCGACATCCTCGCGGGGTCGGTGCCGGTGTCGGTGACCGTGGATAAAATTCTGCACGCCGTGTCCCGCAAGTATGGGGTATCGGTAGAGGATATCAAGGGCAAAAAGCGGCATGAGAATATTGTGAGTGCCCGCCATCTCTGCGTGTACTTGGTCCGCAAGCAGACCAGTCTGCCCCTGACCGCCATCGGGGAAATCTTTGAACGGGATCACTCCACCATTCTGTCCTCCATCAAAAACGTGGAGGAACAGCTCAAACAGACCAAACACATGGAAGGCGAACTGGAAGAGCTGCTGACTGAAATCAAAAAGTAGTCTCTTTTCGGTGAAACACGGCGATTGAGAGGAAAAACAGAAAAGTTTGATGCTTTTCCGTCCCAACCTTGGTTTTTTTCTCTTCTTGTCCACAAAGGCCGGTGGATAAGCTGTTGTCGTGGGGGTTTTATGCGGAAGAGTGTATGGGGAGAAAAAATGTGGGTTTGCGGTGGGGTGTGTGTGGAATAGTTTTCCCGAGATTTGAGGGGGATAGGAGTACTTTTTCCCAAGAGAGGAAGGGGTAGAGAACCCTTGAAATACCTGGGGAGAGGGATGTTTTCAGGTAGTTTCCACAGGGTCTACTGCCACGACGACTATTTTCTCTTATGTGTTGGTAGGTTGGATGCGGCGCGGAAGAGAAAAATAAAACTTTTCCCTGCTGTGGAGAGCGGTTTCTCAAAACCGCAAGGGATGCCGTGAAAAAGTTTCAATAGGACTGTTGGAGTGAAGGTGATGACGGGTTTCGTGTTTAGGAGTACGCCTCCCTTCGTTCAAACAATAGCGGGCGGATGCCCTGTGCTGCGTGAAGATTTGCTGAAAACCGGAAGGAAGGTGAAACCATATGAAAATTATCTTTGATAAGACCGTCCTGCTCAATCATTTGTTGCCCGCCATGGGAACGGTGTCAACCAAAAGTACCGTCAAGGCGATTGAGGGGGTATTGATTGAGACCATGGGGGGGAGCGAGGTGCGCTTCTCGACGTATGATATGAACAAAGGGGTGAGAACCTCCTTTGAGGCGCTGGCTGTGCCGGAGGAGGGAAGCTGCATCTTACAGGCGCAGCGCTTCCTGCAGATTATCAAGCTGCTGGGTGGGGACGAGATCACCCTGTCCGTGGACGCCAAGCTCACGGCGACCATCAGCAGCGGGACCGCCAGCTTTTCGCTGTATGCCCTCAAAGGGGAGGATTTCCCGAGTTTGCCCGAGTTATCGGGCAAAAAGGGTTTTGCCATCAGCTCGGCGGTGCTGAAAAATAAAATCGGGCGAGTCATTCACTCGGTGGCGGAGCAGGACAACCGACCCATGCTGTGCGGGGTGTACTTCTCGTTTTCTCCGAAGCATATGGAACTGGTCTCCTGCGACGGCTATACCCTGTCGGTGATGTATATGCAGGGGGAAATCCGGGATGTGGGGGAAGAGTCGCTCGGAGAGGACAGCTTCATTATGCCGGGACATGCCCTGCAGGAGCTGACCAAGATTATCGGGGACAAAGAGGAGACGCTGACAGTCCTGCTTGCCAGAAAGCACGCGGTGGTGCAGCTGGAGGGGCTGGTGTTTTTCTCGCGCCTGATTGACGGGGAGTATATGGACTATCGGAAGATCATGCCCAAAAACCAACCCATTCAGGTGAGGGTGAACCGGGAACGGTTGCTGGAGGGGCTGGAGCGTGCCAGCCTGATTGCCGAGGACAAGACACAGGGCAGCAGCCGCAGTTATGTGAAGCTCACGCTGGAGGGAGACCAGCTGTCCCTGACCTCAAGCTCTGTCAACGGACGGGTGTCCGACGAGATGCCCTGCGAGCACGAGGGGGAGGACATTCAAATCGGCTTTAACTGCCGCTACCTGATCAACAGCATCCGGGCGGCCGAGGGGGAGAGGGTCTTTCTGACCCTGCGCTCGGCGACCCAGAGCATGACCATTGAGCCGGTGGAAAAAAAGGAAAACGAAAAATATTTTTATATGGTCTTACCGCTGAGAATGACAGAGTGACGGATGTATATCACACAGTTTCGCGCGCATAATTACCGCAACATTGCCGCCTGCACGGTGGACTTTCTGCCGGGGCTGAATGTGCTGGTGGGGGACAACGCCCAGGGGAAGACCAACGCGCTGGAAAGCATCTACCTGTTTGCCCGGGGCAAAAGTTTCCGGGCGGGCTCGGACGAGGAGCTGGTGAGGTTTGGAGAGACGGGGTTTTCCTGCGCCATCGAGTTTGTCAACCGCGAGCGCACCCAGACCCTGTATTACGGATACCAAGACGGACAGCGCACACGCAAGCGCAACGGGGTGACGCTCGACCGGGCGGCGGAGATGATCGGGCATTTTCGGGCGGTGCTCTTTTGCCCGGACCACCTGCAACTGGTGAAAGGGGCGCCGCAGGAGCGGCGCGGGTTTCTCAATGTCGCCCTCTCCCAGACCAGTCCCCGCTACCTGCAGCAGTACGCCGACTATGTCCGCCTGTTGA
>JBBAEK010000061.1:0-4764 GCA_041655935.1 Eubacteriales bacterium | reverse complement strand
TGATGTCTGCCGTGTAGTCTTCTGCCCCCAGGGTCAGGTCTGTCACCGCCTCGGTCGCATCATTGACCAGCCAGCCCTTGAATATGTAGCCGGGCTTTGCGGGGTTAGGAATGACCGTTGCGTAGCCCACCAAATGAGAGAAGAACTGATAGGAGGACCACTCGGTCACGCCTTCGCACTCTGCATAAGTGATGTCGTAGGCTTCTGCCTCCTCCGACACAAAGAGCAGGTTGAATGTCACGTCGGACTCGGGCATCACAAAGCTGTAATAGCCCTCGCCATCCGGGAACACATCGGTGGTGACAGAGCCGGCGGTATAGGACACCAGCCGGATGTAGTACCCTTCATTGGCAGGCGTCGTAAAGGTAATCTCCGTGCCGGCACTGTATGAACTCAGCGGGAAATCGTCCGGGAAAACGCTGTTTTCAAGGGCTTCGACCGTCAGCGCACCATTCTCCGCCCCGAAAACGGTTAGCGCATATAAGGGGGCAAGCTGACGATAGTAGACCGGCCGTTCCTCTCCCTGTGTCCATGTGTTGAAAGTAACATCGCCCAGATCCGACTCTGTGAGTGTCCAGGGATTGGAACCCGCCTTATTCAGCTCCGCCACATAACGGTTGAGCGCCGTGGTCACGCTGGCCGTGTAGGCATAAGTTTCCTCTGTCTCGTCTATCAGATCGGTCGCCGTGCCGGCCAGCTGTTCGGCAGTAACGGCAAAGTTGCCGATATCGTGATATTTTTGGGGGTCGATGGCACCAATCGCCGGGACACCCTCTTGAGCGATGTAGTAGTTGTACAGGAAGCGCACCCAAAAGGTCGCATGGTCGGAGCTGGCATACCCGGCAAGCATGCCGACATAGGCACCCTCTTCCGACGCGGACACAGTGCCCAGCGACAAAGAGGAGCGGATACCGGCCGGCGTCTTGTTGTTGTTGAGCCCGGCTTCCATGTAGCCGAAAATACCGCCAACATTGTTCTTTCCCGTAATCGCACCGGTATTGACACAGTTGTCAAACAAAATATGCAGGTTCGAGACATCGGCTCTCCCCAGAATGCCGCCGGCGGAGTAGCTGGCAGCCGTGCCGGTGCTCGTCACGGCGCCGTTGTTAACGCAGTTGCGGTAGTAAGTGCTGCCGACACCAGTCGTCAACGAGATATATCCGACGAAACCGGCAACCTCGCCCGTACCGATGACTGTGCCGTTGTTCACGCAGTCATACACCTTCGCCCCTTCGCTGTAGCCAAAGAAGCCGCCTACCCGTGTGGTGGCGTTGACGTCGACATTGCTGGTAGAACGACTGATCGTGATATGGTGCGCCTTGCCCACCATTCCGCCGACCGGTGTGTCGGCACCGGTGCCGGTGGCAACCACATAGCCGCTCACCGTGATGTTCTCAAGAAAAGATTTTTGACTCGAACCTCCGGCTGAACTTTTGACTCCGGTCTCGCCCGCCAGCATGCCCGTTCTGGCGACACCCCTGACATAGCTGTTCTCAATCGTCAGGTTCTTCACGGTAGCCGCCGACATAAAGCCAAAGAATCCCCTTTGTCCCGCGGAGGTCCCGCTGATCCACATGCCGGAGATGGTGTGCCCGTCCCCGTCAAAGGTGCCTCTGAACTCGGGAATGGGTGTCCAGGCATTGGGTGCGCCCAGTTCCGACCATGTCCCGTCCGCCGCAAAAGTGCCCTCGTTCAGCGTAATGTCGGCGGTCAGGACATAGGAGGCCGTTCTGTAGTTGAACAGCTCCGTCTCGCCGTCCTCGTCAAGGATGAGGTAGTTGGCTGCCGCCGTCCTGTCGGCTAAGTAGGCGAGTTGCGCCCCGTTCGAAATTTGGAACGGATGTTCCGCGCTGCCGTCGCCGCCGGCGAACTCCGTGGCAATCGTGCCATCCCAAACCTCCGGATCGGATTTCGCCTGAGTGAATACCATGGTCATCAGGCAGAGCAGGAGCACCAGCAGAAACGCCATGCCTATGACAGACCGTTTTCTTGCGTGAGTTTTCATCGTGTCAATCCTTTCGTTGCATTGTTTGGATATGCAAATTCAGTATAACACCTCCTGATCAATTCTGTCAAGGTAAACAAGACCTGCCCCATGAATTTTGTAATTTATATACAAAAAAAGAAAGGGGGTTTGGTGCATGTTTTTTCTGCCCCCCCTATTTATCTATATAAATCAAGCAATATGCCAATGTCATGATGCTGTTTTCAAAGGTCGTCAGCCATAAAAAACCATTCCCAATACCGCCGATACGGCAATGAGGGCAATGGGAGAAATGCTTTTGCGTGTCAATCTTTTATAAGCGAAAGAAAGGGCCAAGAGCAGCACCATGAGCGCCGCCGACCGGAAGTTCACCGCAAAGTGACGTCCGGCGTCAAGTCCGAACAGACCGGCCAGCAGCAGCTCGGTGCCGGTAGCCAAAATCAGTCCGACCACCACCGCCTGAATCCCGCCCAGCACCGCCCGCACGTAGGGGTTCTGTCGGTATTTGGACAGAGCTTTGGCAATCAGGAGAATGATGACAAAGGCAGGCAGCACCACGCCCAGCGTGGCGAGCGCAGCCCCCAAAATTCCCCCCTGGCTATACCCGACAAAAGTGGCCATATTGACCGCAATCGGACCGGGCGTGGACTCGCTGATGCCGATCATGTCCAGCAGCACTTGTTCGTCAAGCCAGCCCTTCCGCAGCACCTCCTGCCTGATGACGGGAATCATACCATACCCGCCACCGAAGGCAAAGGTGCCGATTTTCAAAAAGGTCAAAAAAAGCTCGAGGTACCTCATGATTCGTCCTCCTTTCGGTCAGACGGCGGCGCCGGGCGGCTCAGGAAACCAATCAGTCCCCCGGCGATAATCATATAAATAGAAGAAATATGAAAGGAGAAAAAATTCCCCGCCAACAGCAGAAGCGTACTGACCGCAGTCATGAGAAGGGGCAGCGGCCGCTTCTCCGCCTTGCGAAACATGTTGATGCCCGCACGCAAAATCACCAGGGCAACCGCCACGCTGATGCCTTTGAAGGCGCGATTGACCAACGGAAGGTCCCAGTAGGGTGCCAATGCCCCGGCGATGAGGATGATGACAATGAAAGAGGGCAAGACCACGCCCAGCGTCGCCGCCACGGCCCCGGCAAAGCCCGCCCGCCGCACCCCGACATAGGTGGCGCAGTTGATGGCAATCGGCCCGGGGGTGGTTTCCGCCACAGCCACCAAATCAGCCAGTTCATCCTGGGTCATATAGGGGCGGCGTACGCAAAACTCGTTTTCAATGATCGCAATCATGGCATACCCACCCCCAAAGGTGAATAAGCCGATCTTGAAAAAAGTCAAAAACAGTGAGAGCAGTTTTTTAATCATGACCGTCATCTTTCTTTCATCTATTTCGCTGGCTGTCAAGTCAAGTCTATCAGCTTGATGGGTGCCGACAGGCCGCGTGACAGCGGCCCCATTGCGGCAGACTTACTGTATGAACACGCCTAAGGCACCGACCTTGTGAGCACGGAGACATTCGTGTCCGTATAATTGTCGGTGGGCGTGAAGCGGTCCCTGATGCCCTCCGTGATATACACGTCCCCATTCTTGGTGACCAGCACCAGCTCAAAGCCCTCCAGTGTACGCCACAGGCGGACACTTTCCTCCAGCCCCAGCACAAAAAAGGCGGTAGACAGCGCGTCACACAGCGCCCCCTGCCGGCCAATCACGGTCACCGATGCCAGGTCGCCCTCGGACGGATAGCCGGTTTTCGGGTCAAGAATATGGTGGTACACCACCCCGTCCTCGCCCTCAAAATACCGCTCGTACGCCCCCGATGTCTGGACAAAACCTTCCTCCAGGGACAAAACCCCCACATGTTTGCTCGTATTCAAGGGGTCTCTGACCGCAATGCGCCAGGGAGTCTTGTCCGGTTTTTGCCCTACCAGCACAATGCCCCCGCCCAAATCCAACAGAGCGGCCACCCCCGCTGCCTGGAGGGTATCATAGAGGAGGTCCCCCGTATACCCCTTGGCAATCCCCCCTAAATCCACACGCATCCCGGGGGGCAACACAGCGGTGCACTCTGCCTCGTTGAATTGTAGCTGCGTGTAGTCCACCAGCGGCAATGCCGCCGCCAGTTCCGCAGCCGTGGGCACCCGATATTCATCGCTCGGAAAGCCCCAGAGCGAAACCAACGGATAAATCGTGAGGTCAAAAGCGCCCCCCGTCAGCTCCGACGCATACAGCGCCTGTGCCAAAACCTCGGCAAATGCCGCAGACAGCACCACCGGTTCGCCGTTACTTTGGCTGAGCGCATAGGTCTCGCTCCGCTGTGCGTGGGCATTCAACAACCGATTCATTTGGATGATGAGCTGTTCGCAATCGCTCAGCAGTCCCTCGGCGTCCTTTTCGTAAATGGTGAGCGTCATGCTGGTATCCATGGCAAAGACCACGAGCACAGAGGTCTGCATCTGCGGGCGCGCGGCGCACCCAGCCTGTGTCAGCAGCAGGCAGAGGAGCAACAGCAGGCCGGTCATTTTGACTGGTTTCATAATCATTTTCCTTTGTTCATTGCCGACAGTATATCATATCCCGTCTGTAAAATCAAGCCGAAAGAGTCCAAAGCCCGCCTTCGGTACTCACCAGACAAAAAGAACATGCGGCCCCTGTGCTTGTCAGCCAACAGTAGCCGCATGTTTTTTGTGGTCGCGGGGGTCTCCCCCCGCGACGCCGGAGTTATGGGGTCGGCAGAGCCTCAATCAGTGCCATGATGAACGCCATCAGGGTCAT
>JBBAEK010000060.1:0-5456 GCA_041655935.1 Eubacteriales bacterium | reverse complement strand
ACGCTGCCCGCGCTCGGTCTTCAGCGGCAGTCCCAGCGACTCAAACAGTGCCATGGTGTCGGCGGGGGAGAGTCGGTGGAGCGCACTGTATAAAAAGTGCGGATTGACGGTGACCGAGCCGAGGAATTCCTGCGGGGTGCAGTGGTTGGTGAGGTTGCAGCGTCCCTTGCCGGTGATGAGCAGCTTTCTGCCCACCTTTTTGTTGTGTTCAAAAAGGGTGACTGCACACCCTGCCCGCCGCGCAGTCCCCGCCGCCATCAGTCCCGCGGCACCGCCGCCCACCACGGCAATGTGTTTATTGTTTGACATACACTTGGTACTCATCCCACACATTTTCCAAGCGGTTGAAACGCTCTCTGATTTCCTCCCGCTTGCCTTGCGCCACGGCGACCAGCACGGCGTTGATGATGCTGAGCGGCGCGGTCAGAGAGTCCACGAAAGACGCCATGTCGCTCTGTGCCGTCAGCAGATGGGTGGCGTCCCGGGCAATGGGGGCGTTGGGGGAGTCGGTCAGGGCAATCACGGTGGCATGCTGCTCGCGGGCGAACTTCACCGCATGGATGACCTTGGAGCTGTAACGGGGAAAGCTGATGGCAAAAATGACGTCCTCCGCACCGATGGAAAGCAACTGTTCAAACACTTCGCTGGAGCTGGTGGGTTGCACCTGTTTGACATTGTCAAATATCAGCGACAGGTTGAAGTTCAAAAAGGACGCCAGTGAGGCGGAGGAGCGGACCCCCAGAATGTAGATGTTGCGCGCCCGGAGGATCGACTCCACCGCCTGCGCAAACGCCGTGTGGTCAATGTTCTCGAGGGTGGCGCGCATCTTTTCAATATCGGCGTTCATGACCTTTCGGAGGACATCATCTCTGCCGATGCGCTGTTCGCTGACCTCGATGCGCTGGTTGTGGGTGAGTTTGTTGCGCACCAGCTCCTGCACTGCGTGCTGGAAGTCGGGATAGCCCTCAAAGCCAAGCTCATTGGCAAAGCGCACCACCGTGGACTCTGACACGCCCGCCATCACGCCGAGTTTGGCGGCGGTGATATAGGCAATTTTGTCATATTCCTTGAGGACTGCCTGTGCCAGCCTTTTTTGGCTTTTGGAGAAGTGCGGCATAGAGGCCTGTATTTTTGCCATGATGTCCTGTTCCATCATCCAACTCCCCTTTCTCGCTTGAGCATTTATGACAGCTTGTCAAGGGCGGCACGAACGCGCAAGAGCGACTCGTCCCTGCCGATGACCGCCATGATCTCGGTCGCGCCCCCGGGGGTGACCAACAGGCCGGAGACGGCGATGCGCAGGCACCACAGCAGGGCGGCGGGCTTGCAGTCCAGCCGGGCGGCAAGCTCGGTCATGGCCTGATAGAGGGCAGCCCCCTCCCACTCGGTCAAGCCCTCCAGCACGGGGAGGGCGGCGGCGAGATACCCGCGCGCCTGTTCTTCGGTCACTTTGTTTTTCTTGTTGCAGAAAAGCGCGGTTTCGTACGGGGGGACTTGCACGAAAAACGCCATTTTTTCATCAATCAGGCTGAGCTTGTCCAGCCGCCCGTGGAGCAGGGCAAGCGCCCTGTCAAGGTCGACAAAGTCGGGCAGCGGGGTGCGGAGGAAGGGCTTGATCGCCTGCGCAAACTCGGGGAAGGGCAGGCGGCGGATATACTCGCCGTTGAACCACAGCAACTTGTCAAAATCAAACACGGAGGGGGACTTGCTGATCCCATCCACAGTAAAGAGCTCTGCCAGTTCTGCCAGAGAATAAAACTCGGTTTGGCTGTCCTTTGGGCACCACCCCAAAAGGGCAATATAGTTGAGGATGGCCTGCGGCAAAAAGCCGTCTGCCAGCAGGTCGGCAAAGCTGACCGAGCCGTGGCGTTTGGACAGCTTGGAGACGCTGCCGTCCCCGTTTCTACCCATCATCAGGGGCAGGTGCACATAGTGGGGACGCGGCCAGCCGAACGAATCGTAGAGCAGGGCGTACTTGGGGGTAGAGGTCAGGTACTCGGTGCCGCGCAGGACATGAGTCACGCCCATCAGGTAGTCGTCCACCACATGGCAGAAATTATAGGTGGGGTAGCCGTCCGCCTTGAGGAGCACCTGGTCCTGCAGCTCTTTGTTTTCGGTGGCAATTTCGCCAAACACCTCGTCATAAAAGACCGTGGTGCCGTCAAGGGGCATCTTTTGCCGGATGACATAGGGCATCCCTGCCGCCAGGCGTGCCTCTACCTCCTCTTTGGACAAGTAGCGGCAATGGCGGTCGTACCCGCCGCCAAGGGCCTCGCCCGGCTCCGGTTCCTCCTGCCGTTCCTTGGCGCAGAAGCAGTAGTAGGCAGCCCCTTTTTCGATCAGCTCCAGGGCATACCGGCGATAGATGTCCAGCCGCTCGCTCTGCACGTAGGGACCGTGGGGGCCACCTACCCCCGGTCCCTCGTCGTACGAAAGGCCGGTGATGCGCAGGGTGTCCAGGATAACCTTGGTGGCGTCCGCTACCAACCGCTGCCTGTCCGTATCCTCAATGCGGAGGATGAAAGTGCCGCCGTGGTGCCGCGCCAACAGGTAGGCATACAGGGCGGTGCGCAGGTTTCCAATGTGCATGTAGCCGGTGGGACTGGGGGCAAAGCGGGTGACGACGCGAGTTGCAGACATGATTGTACCTCAAATGAACACAAATTTTCATCCTGATTGTAACATAAATTTGACGGTGAGTCAATCTTTACACACAGAATTATTTGACAATACCACCACTTTTCATATATAATGGCAACAAAAGAAACTGAGGGGACAGGCAGCATGTTTAAAAGCGTTTTTACCAAGTACATGACGGCGTTTGCGGTCATTATCTTTATCAGTTTTGTCATGCTGTCTGCCATCATCGGCTCCATGCTTAACAGCTATGCGATTGATGCCAAGCAGGAGGATGTGGCGTGGGCGGCCGACGTGTCCCATCGGTGGCTGAGCCTGCAGGTGCAGGATTTCACCGAGGAGGACTTCGCCTACTACCTGCAGCAGAGCAGCCCGCAGCTGACGGCGCACCTGAGCCTGTTTGCCACCCCACAAAAGGACCTCAAACTCTTTTTGACTGACACGGCGGGGGAGATTATCATCACCGACGAGCATATCACCTCTCTGCAAAACAGCCATATGCCCACGGCGGTGCAGCAACAGCTGACCGAAGAGGGAGCGTATCGGGCGGTGAGCTCGCTGGAGGGGCTCTTGAACGGTCAACATTTGGTGCATGGCCGGGTCATCGAAAGTCAGTCGGGGACTTTTCTCGGGGCGGTGTTTGTCTGCTCTGCCTCCACCAGTGCGGGGACGCTGGTCAATGTCATGACCAAAACCATGATCATGGCCTCCCTGTGGATCATGCTGGCGGCGATGATTGCGGTCTACTTCATCAGTGACCGCATGGTGGGGCCCCTGAGAAGTATGATTGCCGCCGCCAAACAGTTTGGCAAGGGCAAGTTTGACACCAGGGTCCGGATCACCGGGCAGGACGAGATCGGAGAGCTGGCGGAGGCGTTCAACAATATGGCGGAGTCGCTGGACAAGCTGGAGAATATGCGCAACTCCTTTTTGGCGAGCGTCTCCCACGACCTGCGCACACCCATGACCACCATTGCGGGCTTCATTGAGGGCATCAACAGCGGTGCCATTCCGCCCGAGAAGCACGAGTATTATCTCGATATTATCGCGGGGGAGGTGCATCGCCTGTCCCGCCTGGTCGGGATGCTGCTGGATGTGTCGCGCCTGGAGTCGGGGGATCGAAAGTTTGTGTTCGCACCCTTTGACATTTGCGAGACCGCCCGATTGGTCCTCATTGCGTTTGAGCAGAAAATCAACGACAAGCACCTGGAGGTGGACTTTGAGTGCGCGGCGGAGTCCATGATGGCGCACGGGGACAAGGACGCCATCCACCAGTTGCTGTATAACCTGTGCGAGAATGCCATTAAGTTTTCACGGGAGAGCGGGGCGCTGAAAGTCGGCATTGCCTACCGGTCGGCGCACCAGATCGCAGTGCGGATCACCAACGAGGGGGAGGGCATTGTCAAGGAAGACATCCCCTACATTTTCGAGCGCTTTTACAAGACCGACAAGAGCCGCGGGCTGGATAAGAGCGGCGTGGGGCTGGGGCTGTATATCTGCAAAACCATCATTGAGGCCCACGGGGAAAAAATCGAGGTGCAAAGCCAGCCGGGCGAGTATACCGAGTTTTCCTTTACCCTGAAAAGCGCGTCCGCGCGCAAATAGCTCCCAGCGCCACAGAACAATCAATGCGCGCCGCGCGCCAATCAAAAGCGCGCCGCGCGCAAAAGGCGGGCGGGGACGGTCCCCTCAATAAAGGCGGTCGCACTTTTGGGTGCGACCGCCTCTTTTTGACCTGTTTCAAAGGGGAAGGTGAAGCTGTGTGTGAGGGTAGTGCGCGATCTCGTCCAAGAAGTGGGTGACCAGCAGCACCAGTTGCTTTTCCGACTCCTCCCGGACAAGGTCATACAGCTTTTGGCGCAGAGCGGGGTCCAGTTCTTTGGCCGGCTCGTCCAGCAGCAGGACGGGTTTGTCGGCCACAAGGGCGCGCACCAGGGAAATGCGCTGCTTCATGCCGCCCGACAACTCGTGCGGGAACTTCAGCAAGTCCTCCGGGGCAAGGTCCAGGTGGCGCAGCAGCTCCCGGGTGCGCCGGCGGACCTCCTGGGTCGGGCGGGGCAGGGTGAGGAGAATGTTGTCCAGCGCATTCAGGTGGGGGAACAGGCGATGCTCCTGGAAGGCAAAACTGCACTGCCCGATGCCGCCCCCCTCTACCGTTCCCGCATCGACTTTTTCCAGCCCGCAAATCACCCGCAACAGCGTGGTTTTGCCGCTGCCGCTGCTACCGGTGATCAGGTACAGGCCGCGCTCGGCAAAGGTGTAGGAAACATCCTGTAGCACAACTTTGCCGTCAAAGCTTTTGGTCAGTTGTCTCAGCGTGACGCTCATCTTTTTCTCCCTCCGATTTTTTTCTGCGGCGCGGGGCAAAGAGGAGCTTTGCCCCCCCTTCCAGCGCCATACTCAGGGCAATGACCGTGATGGTCCAGGCAAACAGTTCGGGGGTGAGCAGGTAGGCCTTGGAAAAGAAAATTTCGCGCCCGATGGACTGCTTGGTTTGCGCGAGCACCTCGGCGGCAATGCCGGATTTCCACGCGAAGCCCAGCGAGGTGAGCAGGGCGGAACGAACGTAGGGCAACAGGGAGGGGAGGTAGAGATGGCGCAGGCGTTTTCGGCGGGAAAAACCAAAGACCTGTGTGACCTCCACCAACCGCCGGTCAATCTTGCGTACCCCCTCCACCATATTGGCGCTCACCACGGGCAACACCATGAGTGCCGCCACCAGTGTGGGGAGATTGGCACTGCCCACAAACACCCAGCTCAACATGATAAAAGAGGCGATGGGGGTGCTTTTGATGCACACGAGCAGGGGGGAGAGCAGG
>JBBAEK010000059.1:0-5747 GCA_041655935.1 Eubacteriales bacterium | reverse complement strand
ATACCCGAGGGCAATGGCCGTGGGTCTGTCATAGGGCGGCGTGTGGGGGGTGAGGCGGATGAGCTGCACGATAAGCACCTTTTTTAGTTGGTAAAGGGGCGGAAAGCGGAGAGGCGGGAGCGGGGCGGGCGGCGGGAGCGGGGGCAGGGGGGCAAAAGATAGTCAAAACATAGTATAGAAGAAAAATGCGGAAAAGTCAACACCAAGTGTCTCCGCTGGTCGGAGAAGGGGCGGGGGCGGCCCGATAAACTGGAAAAAACTTTTATTTTTTTGAAAAAATTGTTGCGCTTTCCGGGCGGGCATGGTATAATTTTGATATTATACCTGTGAGGAGGAGAGGATTATGTGTGACAAGCAAGGAATTCGCAAAAAAGCGCTGTGGCCGACACTGTTGTTGTGGGCGGTGCTCTCTCTGGCAATCATGGTTTTTTTATCTGCGTGCAGCAATCAGGAGGATCTCGGCGGCAAGAGCGCCTATGAGATCGCCGTGGAAAACGGGTTTGTAGGCTCGGAGGCGGAATGGCTTGATTCCCTGCGGACCCCGGCGCCCAGCATTACCATCAGTGAGGATGGTTTTTGGGTGATCGGGGGCGTGGTGACCAATGTCCGCGCGCAGGCCGAGCCGGGAGAGCCGGGAGACACGGGCCCCCAAGGCGATCCGGGGACGCCGGGCGAGCCGGGGGAAGTCGGAGACACGGGCCCCCAAGGCGATCCGGGGACGCCGGGCGAGCCGGGACTGCAGGGGCTGGGGATTCTCTCTTTTGAGCTTTCCTACGGCCTCGATCCGGAGGGGCGTGATGCGACCATCTTTACCTTTCTCATGAACGACGGCTCGACCATGGTCCGCTATTTGCCCCTGCCCAAGCGGGTGAACTGGTTGGACGGGCTGGATGAAATGTACTTCCCCGTCATGGCGCCGGACGAGGAGCCGCCGCAACTGGTGATGCACGTGTATTACGAGGACGACAGCAGGGGCACGGTCACCGTGACCGAGGCGATGATCGTCGGGGGGTATGTTGATTTTGCCACGCCGGGAGAGTATTCGGTCAGAATCAAAATCGGCGAGGAAGTTGACAATTTCACGGTGAGGGTGTATGACCCGGAGAATCTGCAGATCACCTTTGTCTATCTGGAGAGCATGGCCGGTGCGCTCTTATGGACCACAGAGGAGATTGCCGAGGGAACTTACAGCACCGGCGGCTACCGCTGGGTCGTGGACTATGACGATGGCCGCACGGAATACTTCCCGCTGACCACAGAGCACTTTGAGCTGGATTTTTCGGAGCCCGGGCGCTACGAAAGAGAAGCCGTCTTCACAGAGGGGTGGGGGAGCTTCGATATATGGATTTATGTCTGTGAGGATCTGAGCGAGCTGAACATCAACCATGTGTATTTTCTGCAAGACACAGAGCTGTTTGTCGAGGTGGGCGGGCAGTTGAACCTCGAGCGGTTCTCGCTGGGCATTCACATCAACAGTGCCTATGGGGGCGGCGCGTTTACCTGTTACTACCCCCTCCATAGCGACATGGTGGCGGGCTTTGACAACACCGTGTCGGGCTACACCGAGTGCGATGTTCTGCTTAACGGAGAGGTTGTCGAGGATCTGAGGGTGCTGGTTTATGACCGCAAGGAGGTTCGCATCGAGCTGGAAAGCGACGAGTGGGCGTATCGGATCTCAGACGCCCTGCCCGAGATCTATGTGGACTTCTGGTACGAAACCCGTTACTACTATGGGAGTGAATACGCTCGGAAATACGAGCAGGGGGACGACTTCCTGTTGACGGAGGAGATGATTCAAGGGGAGCTTGACTACCGGACCCCGGGGGACAAATGGATCCAGGTGTCGTTTGAAGAGCAATCGGTGGAGCTGTTCCTCCTGTTTTTCGACCCTGCCGTGACCAATATCGCGTATGTCTACATAGACTACTTGGATTATGCAGGGAATGTCATCCTGGCCACAGTCGGCGACCGCGCCTCGGATCTGCTGGCGGAGTGCTTTGACACATACGCGGTCGCTCAGTACTTTGAAATGAGAGGTGGCGAATGGGAGGAGTACTTCATCATCACCCCGGGCTTGTTTGACTGGAGCGGGGTGGATCTCAACACGCCCGGTGCCTACACCCTGTATTTCAGATACAAGGGGTATGTGCGGGAGATCTTTGTCGCCGTGAGCCCCGACATGGAAGAGGCACAGGTGACGGCCGAGCTGACGGGCGCGGTGTCGAATCTCTTCCTGAGGTATACACCCTTTGAGTGGATCGATACAATCCTGTTGTATGACAACGGGTATGCCGCCCTCTATGCGGACGGGACAGAGCTGACCGACGAGATGGGATACCTGCCCTATACCCTGGATGAGGAAAACGGGACCCTGCAGCTCTTCCTGCTGGGGAAAAGCCATCTCCTCTTAGCCGTTGATATGGAAAACGAGACCTTTGAGGACTTTTCGTTTGACGGGATGACTCCGGTCGTCTATACATGGTGGGACGATGGGACTGTCTGGACCGTGTATGCTTACGAGAACGGGTTCGGCTATCTCCGGACAGGGGAAGGCGAGGGGATGGAAAGATACTCCTTTGCCTACACCCTGGAGGGGGAGCGGTTCAGCATACATCCCAAAGTTGCCGAGATGGAGTGGGACGTTCTGGACGGGAATATCCTGCGGGAAATCTACCCGGACTGGTATTGAACACCGGTGAGCACAGACAGGAATTTGTGAGAGTCCGACCGATGAGGTCGTGATAGGAGGGTAGTATGTTTGACAAGAAAAAAGCGCCACTGTCGGCGGTGTTTGTGCTGATGGTGCTGGCTTTGGCAAGTATCGTTTTTCTGTCCGCATGCGGCGAAACCGATCTGCCGAACGGCAAAAGCGCGTATGAGATTGCCGTGGCAAACGGGTTTCAGGGCTCCGAGGCGGAATGGATGGCCTCCCTGCAGGCGGAAGCCCCCACCGTTACCGTCAATGAGGAAGGCTTTTGGGTCATCGGCGGCGTGGTGACCGACATCCGGGCGCAGGGCGAGCCGGGGGCACCGGGAGACAAGGGCCCGAGCGGCGAGCCGGGGACACCGGGCGAGCCGGGGGAAGTCGGAGACAAGGGGCCGAGCGGCGAGCCGGGGGAAGCCGGCAAGCCCGGCATACCGGCCATCGGGGTGGCCGAGGTGGATATCTCCTACGGCACCAACAGCCTGGGGGAGGCGTTCACCACCTTTACCTTTACCATGGAGGACGGGACGGTTCTGACCCGGTCCGTGCCCACGCTCCGGCAGGTGTCCGAGGCGGGAGAGCTGGTGGAATGCTATTTCCCCGTGATTGCGGAGGGCGAGGCGCCGCCCCGGCTCTTGATGGAGGTGGAGTACGCGGATGGCGGCTGGGGATGGATCGCCGTCACTGAGGCGATGATCATCGGGGGGTATGTTGACTTTACCACTCCGGGGGAGTATTTAATCGGAGTCAAAGCCGGCGGGGACAGCGAGTATTTCACGGTGATGGTGTATGACCCCGACCATCTGCGGCCCGTCGACGTCTATCTGACGCAAGACTACAATGCCCTGCTGTGGACCGTCGAGGACATCGAAAGCCACCGCTACCACACCGCCGGCTACTACTGGGCGGTCCTACTGGATGACGGGACCCGGAGGCAACTCCCCCTGAGCGCCGAGCAGATGGAGTTGGACTTTTCGGAGCCCGGCTACTACGAAAGGACGGCTTGCCTGGAATGGGGAGAGGAGCTCTTTCAGGGGCGGGTCGGCATCTATGTCTGTGAGGATATGGAGGCGCTGGACGTCGCCTATGCGACCCTCGACGGAGACGGCGGCACGGTGTTTTCCCCGCAGGGAGCGCCGGTCGATTTCCGCGGGAGGACTGTGAACCTGATCGTCCAAAACGAGTATGAAAACGGTGAAGATTATCTCTCCTGCTCTCTTCCCCTGCGCGAGGAGATGCTGTCGGGGTTCGACTCGGCCGTCCTCGGCTATGGGAGCTACAACATCTACTTTGGAACGAGCTGGATCGGTACGTCGGAGGTGGGCGTGTATGACGATATGGAAAGTTACTTCGTGGTGTATCCCCCCGAGAATGCCTACCGGACCTCGGACGACTTCCCCGACATTCTGGTGTCGTTCTGGCGCGAGGACGTCTACTATTGCGGGGGTGACTCTTTCTTCCGGCCATATCTGCTGGCCAAGGTCCGCCTGAGAGAGTCGATGCTCAAGGGAGACTTTGACCATACCACCGCCGGGATCAAAATACTTGAGGTGACATATGACGGACAGGACTATGTGTTCCCTGTGCAGCTGTATGACCCCGCCCTCACCCATATCAGCCTGGTCGATCTCCAAGGGGTGGAAGGGCTATTGATGGCAAGGGTGGGGGACAGGATAGAGGATGTGCTGGCGTACTGCCTGGGGACCTGGGCCCACGTCATATATTTTGAAGAGTACTACGGCGAGTGGGATGAGTACATCAAGGTCACGCTGAACCTGTTTGACCTGAGCGAGGTAGACTTGTCCACCCCCGGACATTATGCGTTGTACTTTAGGTACAGGGGGTACGTGAAAAAGCTGAATCTGTTTGTCGCACCCGACATGACGGCGGCGGAGCCGGTCGCGACGCTCGAGGGGACGGTGGCAGAACTGAGCCTCATGGAAGGCGTGAAGACCGTCCGGCTGTACGACAACGGCTATGCCGAACTCTCTTTTGGGGGAGGGGACTTCGTCTCCGTGATCGGCTATCCGACCTATACCCTCGATGAGGAAAACCATACCCTGCTGTTGCGGTGGTTCAATCAGGACATGATGCTCCTCACGGTGGACCTCGAGGCGGGGACCTTTACCGGGTTTTCATTTGAGTCCATGACCCCGACCGTCTATCAGTGGGAGGGATGGGGCTCGCTGCAGCAGGTCTACCTCTATGACAACGGGTTTGGGTATATAGAGGAGGGGTCGCTCAGAATCCACTTTTCGTATGTTCTGGACGGGAACCGGCTGTGCATTGACACCTTCGTGGGTCAGCTCGCCTGGCAGATCATCAGCGGCAACAGACTGGTGGAAGAGGTGCTCTGGTAAAAATCAACTCAAAGGCTGCCCCGCATGCGGGGCAGCCTTTTTGGGTGAGGCGACATCGACGAAGTCGGGCCCCCAAACGGAAAACTTTCATTTGCATGAAAATTTTGTTGTTTACATGAGAAACTTGTTGTTTTTGACAACTTCTTGTGCTATACTGAGCGTATCACAATCTGTAAGGAGGGTATGATGTTGAACACACAAAGGAACAACCACAGGGCACCGCGCCTCGCCTTTTTGGTGTTGGCTCTTTTGGCCCTGGCAAGTTTGGTCTTTCTGTCCGCTTGCGGAGAGAGTGAAGGCCTGAACGGAAAAAGCGCCTATGAAATTGCCGTGGAGAACGGCTTTGAGGGGACGGAAGCGCAGTGGCTTGCCTCTCTGCAGGCGGCGTCGCCCAGCATTTCCATCAATGCGGAAGGCTATTGGGTGATTAACGGCGTGGCGACCGGCGTCAAGGCGCAAGGCGAGCAGGGCGAGACCGGAGCGACAGGCCCGGCAGGCCCGCAGGGTGAGCAAGGCCCGGCAGGACCCGCAGGCCCGCAGGGTGAGACCGGAGCGACAGGCCCCGCAGGCCCGCAGGGTGAACAAGGCCCGGCAGGACCCGCAGGTCCGCAGGGTGAACAAGGCCCGGCAGGACCCGCAGGCCCGCAGGGCGATCCCGGCCCGGCAGGACCCGCCGGTCCGCA
>JBBAEK010000058.1:0-5861 GCA_041655935.1 Eubacteriales bacterium | reverse complement strand
GCCATTGTTGGAAAGGACTGTGAAATGAGCCACCTTCATATCATCGATCACCCCCTGATTCAGCACAAGTTGACCATCATGCGCTCGGTCGGCACCTCCTCCAAGGATTTCAGGGAACTGCTCAACGAAATTTCCATGCTCATGGGGTACGAGATCACGCGCAACCTGCCCCTGCGGGACTGTGAGATTGAAACGCCGCTTTGCCGCACCATCAAGAAGAAAATCGCGGGCAAAAAGCTCGCCATTGTGCCCATTTTGCGGGCGGGGCTGGGCATGGTGGACGGACTCATCAAGCTGGTCCCCGTGGCGCGCGTGGGGCATATCGGACTCTACCGCGACCCGGACACCCACCTGCCGGTGGAGTACTACGCCAAGCTGCCCGCGGACATTGACAAGCGCTTTGTCATCGTGGCGGATCCCATGCTGGCGACCGGCGGCAGTATGTCGGGCGCGGTAACCAAGATCAAGGAGCGGGGCTGCAACAACATTGTCTGCATGTGTCTGGTGGCGGCACCCGAGGGCGTGGCGAAAATGAAGAAGGACCACCCCGACATCGAAATCTACACAGCGGCGCTGGACGAGTGCCTGAACGGGCACAAGTACATTGTGCCCGGCCTGGGCGACGCGGGCGACCGCCTGTTCGGCACCAAGTAATGAAAGAGATTCCCATCGACAGAAATGACGGCGGCCAGCGCCTCGACAAGTTCCTTTCCAAGGCGCTTCCGAGCCTGCCGCCGTCCTTGCTGTATAAAGCCATCCGCACCAAAAAGATCAAGGTCAACCGCCGCCGTGCCGAGCCGGGGCAGTTGCTTTGTGAGGGGGACCTGCTCCAGCTCTTTTTACCCCCCGAGTTTTTGGGGGGCAAAAGCACGGACACCAACCGACTGGCACACATCCGTGCCGAGGTGTCGGTGGTGTATGAGGACGATAACATCCTACTGGTCAACAAACGCGAGGGCTTGTCCGTGCATGCCGATAAGGCCGGCGAGGGGGACCACCTCCTGCTCCGTGTGCAGGCCTACCTCTACCGGCAGGGCAGCTACGACCCCGCCGCCGAGCAGTCCTTTGCGCCCGCGCTCTGCAACCGCATTGACCGCAACACGCAGGGGATGGTCATCGTCGCCAAGAACGCCGAGGCGCTGCGTATCATGAACGAGAAGATCCGCTGCCGCGAGGTGTCCAAGTTCTACCTGTGCGTGGTGCACGGCAGGCCGACAAAGCCCTCGGGCACCCTGTACGGCTACCTCGAAAAGGACAGCGAGCAGAACAAAGTCCGCATTTTTGACCAAAACCCCCCGCCCTCTGCCAAGAAAATCGCCACACGCTACACCGTCCTTGCCACCACCGGCGAGCTGTCCCTGCTGGAGGTGGAGCTGCTGACCGGCCGCACCCACCAGATCCGCGCCCACCTGGCGCACATCGGCCACCCGTTGCTCGGGGACGGCAAGTACAGCGTCAACCGCGCCGACCGGGCGCAGGGGTATGAGCACCAGGCGCTGTGCGCCTACAAGCTCCGCTTTGACTTCACGACGGAGGCGGGCTTGCTCGAGTACCTCCGGGGCAGGACCTTTGAGTTGCCCCGGGCGCAAATCCCGTTCACCGCTCTGTTTCCCTCCTGAGGCACCCCGCAGACCATCCGCTCAACCCCTCGACAGGGTGTTGGGCGGTTTTTGTTTTCCCCCGCACCTCCCCCGTGCCCCTCCGTGCGCCTGCCCTCCGTCATGCTTTCCCACCCCAAAAAGACAGCCGCCCCCTTGGGCGGCTGTTGGTTTCAACGGGAAGTGGGGGGCATCTGATACAGGCTTACCGGGCACGGCCCCCGGCAGGCATCTACCGAGTTTATCGGGCACGACCCCCGGCGGGCATCTACCGAGTTTACCGGGCACGGCCCCCGGCAGGTATCTACCGTGTTTACCGGGCACGGCCCCCGGCAGGCATCTACCGAGTTTACCGGGCACGGCCCCCGGCAGGCATCTACCGAGTTTACCGGGCACTGCCCCCGGCAGGCAGAAACAGGCGGGAGAGGTCCACCCCCTCATGCTCGAGCAGGCGTATTTTGATCTCCAGTCCTCCGGCGTAGCCGGTCAGATTGCCGCCTGCCCCGATCACCCGATGGCAGGGGATGATGATGGGGAGGGGGTTCTGCCCCACCGCCCCGCCGACGGCTTGGGCCGCCATGCGGTCTTTGCCCGGCAGAGCCGCCACCTGCCCGGCGAGTGCCCCGTAGGTGGTCATCTCTCCGTAGGGAATGTCGCGGAGCAGCCGCCACACCTGTTGCCGGAAAGAGGTGCCCTTCGGGGCAAGCGGCAGTTCGGCAGGGGCGGGCGCCCGCCCCGCAAAGTAGCGGTCCAGCCAGTCCCCCGCGGCGATAAAGACCGGCAGGCACTCTGCCGGTACCGCCGCCTGCAGGAGAGGGTCGCCCTTGGTCTGTCCCTCAAACCACAGCCCGACCAGCCGGTCGTCCTCTGCCGCCAGCGTCAGGGTGCCCAGGGGGGAGGGGTAGGTAGTCGTATAGTACATATGTCAGCCCTTTCTGTTCCACGGATGCCCGATTTGGGTGGGTATTCAGCGGGGGTAGATACGCTCCAGCATGGCTTTGGCGTCTGCCCACGCCGTCTCATGCGGCAGCCTGCCGCTTTGCGCGCTGAGGGCGGCGGTCACGCCCGCCGCCTGTCCCAGGGTGGCGGCCACGCCGGTCACACGGTAGCTGGCATGAGCGATGAAGTCGCCGCTGATGCATCTGCCCGCCATCAACAGCCCGTCCACATCCCGGGCCAGCAGCGCGCGCAGCGGGATATCATAGGGCTGCACCACCAGGCCCATATTGCTCAGCCCCTCCTCCGGGGCACTCTGCCCGGTGAGGGCGTGCACGTCCACATTGAAGTTCACGCGCACCACCGCGTCGTCGTGGCGCGCCCCCGTGAGCAGGTCCTGACGGGTGACCGTGTAGCGCCCGTGAATGCGGCGCGCTTCCCGCACGCCGATGTACTCGGCCGTCGAGGCCAGCGTCAGCCCTTCCCACACCCCGCCCAGCGCGCGCAGGGCAGCGACGGCACGATTGACCTCCGCCCGCGCCCGCACGGTCGCCTCGGTCACCTGTCTGGCGTCGGTGGCGTTCACGCCGTACTCGTGGTTGATCATCAGCGCCAGCAGCCCCTCCCGCACCTGAAACAGCGTGGACGCGCCATAGGAGGGCTCGACCCCCGCGCGGCGCAGCTCGGCCTTGAACGCCCGCCACTTGTGCCGGCTTTCCCACGCCGCCTGCGACTCGGTGAAGAGGGAGCGCTCGTCGGCGGGCGTGTTCGTTTCGTAAAAAGAGACAAAGGGGCGCACCGCCTCGATGTCCCGCACCGTGACCAGCGCCATGAAGGTCATGGGCTGGACCAGGCCGGTGCCCTCCTGTCCGTAGTCAAACCCGCACCCGGCGCGGGCGGCGAGGTCGCCGTCCCCGGTGGCGTCGACAAAAGCCTTGGCCTGCCATGCCTGCCGGCCCGACTTGGACTCGGTGAGCAGGGTGCGGAGCACCCGCCCCCCGTCGGTATAGGCGGCGCACACCCGGGTGTGCAGCAGGAACTCCACGCCCGCTTCCAGGCACAGCTCCTCCAGCAGCAGCTTCATGGCCTCGACTTCATAGGCGTAGCGCTCGGCCTTGTCGCCCCGGCGCGCCCCCCGCCGGATGAGCTCGCGGTTGATCAGGGCCACAAACCCGGGCTTGTCCATTTCAAACAGCCAGACCAGCTGCCCCGCCGTCCAGACCCCGCCCAGGCAACTGCCGCTTTCCAGCAGCAGCGTTTTCGCGCCCGCGCGCGCCGCTGAGATGGCGGCCGCCACCCCGGCGGGCCCCGCCCCTGCCACAATCACATCATAGGACCCCGCTACCGGGGTGTTCAGTGTTTCGGTAATTCTCATCCATTGTCCTCCCGTCGCACGCCCATGACTCCGCAGTGCGTGCCAAACAGCTCCTCACCAGTAGGTATACCATACCTCGCCCGCAATTGCAAGCCGAAACAAGAAAATGTCCGCCGAAAGCCCCGCATCAAGGCTTTCGGCGGACAAACTGCGGCAGGTCAGACCCCTCTGCGGCCTGCCGCTAAGCAAGTGCGCACGGAGCGAGCACGGGGCGCCGGGCCTCTTTCTTGCTGATGTACCTAAAAAGAATTTCACAGCAGATATAATGAATGGCCGCGGTGAGGATCCACGACACGGGATACGCGCAGTACAGGACCTTCGTCGTCGGATAGGCGGCAAACACCGTATAAATCCAGCCGATTCTCAGCGCGCAGGTGCCGGCGATTGACACGACCATCGGGATGAACGGGCTTCCCATCCCCCGCATCGCGCCGCACCCGACTTCCATGAGCCCGCAGAAAAAGTACGTGACAGTGACAATCGACATACGGACAAGGCCCGCCTCGATGGCCCCGCTGTTGCCCGGAGCGTACAGGCTGAGGAGTTGCCGCCCGAACGTAAACGCCAGCAGTCCAATGGCCGCACCGCACACGGCGACCATCCCCGCATTCAGCCAGATGATCTTTCTGATGCGGTGGTGCTTTTTCGCCCCCACGTGCTGACCGACAAAGGTCAGCGTCGAGTGGTAGAAAGAGTTCATGGCGGTGTAAATGAAGCCGTCGATATTGGCAGCCGCCGCGTTACCGGCGACAATGGTTTTCCCGAAGCTGTTGACACCCGACTGGACAAACACGTTTGAAATCGAAAAAACACAGCTCTGCAGCCCGGCCGGAATGCCGATCTTGGTCATTTTCCGGAGTTTGTCCCGGTGCAGGCGCATTTCTTTCGGGTCGAAATGGATCAGACCCTGTTCGCGCATCATAAATCGGATGATGAGGAACGCCGAAAGCCAGGTGGAGATCGCGGTGGCGATGCCGACGCCGAGGGCTCCCAAGTGAAAGTAGATCACGGTGATCAGGTTGAGGACAATGTTGACCATACCCGCGATCGACAGAAACAGGAGCGGGTGCGTCGTGTCGCCCGACGAGCGCAGCATGATCGCGCAGTAGTTGTACACCATGCTTGCCGGCACGCCGAGCATATAGGCCTTCATATACGGCACCGCCTGGGCCAGCACGCTCTCCTCCACGCCCGTCCAGCGGAGCAGCGTTTCAGTTAAGAAAAAACCGACCACCGACACAAAAATGCCGAGCAGGGCGGCGGCGGGGACGGCCGTATGGACGGTCCGTCTGACATCGTCTTCCTCTCGCGCGCCGATATGCTGCGCCACCAAGACGCCGGCACCGACAGATAACCCCAGGAAAGCATTGACCAACAGGCTGATGAGGGACCCGCAGGAGCCGACTGCCGCCAGGGCTGTTTCACCGTCCTCGGAGAAGCGGCCTGCCACGATCGTATCAGTGGCGTTATAGAGCAGCTGCAACATGCCGGTCAGAATGAGGGGGATCGTAAAGAGGAGGATTTTCCCGAAAAGCGGCCCTTCAGTCAGATCTTTTTTACGGGCAGAAGACGTGAACATATGTATACCTGAATTCTTCCATCAATCAAACAACGATTCTATCATACCCGTTGCGTTTTGTCAATCGCCTGTTCCCGTTTTTCGAGCGCGGGACGACATACGCCTGTCCGCACCGCGGGAGGGGCATGTTCCGGGCACGCAACCAGCGGCAAAAGAACGCCGGTACTGTCAATACCGGCGTTTGTATGTAGCGGGGAGGGAGACTGTCAGTCAGGCATTCCGGGCATCAGGCGAGTGCGGGCTTGCAGGGGGTGTCCAATTGTTTTTTCTGCGCGGCATAAAGCTCCTCGGTGGCCAGCGCCATCTTGGTGACCGAAAACTCGCAGTCGTACGGATAGATGTACCACGTGTCGCTCAGCGTGTTCAGGTCAAC
>JBBAEK010000057.1:0-6183 GCA_041655935.1 Eubacteriales bacterium | reverse complement strand
TGGCGGCGTTTTACGGCACCCCCGCGCGGTACGCCTATTTTGTCGGCTCCTCTACCGGCGGTCAGCAGGCGCTGGCGACGGCGCAGCGCTACCCGGAGGACTATGACGGGATTGTCTCGGGTGTCCCCGCCAAAAACCGCACCCTGCTCCACGCCTATTGCCTGTGGAACTACCGCGCGCTTCATACCGCAGACGGCACCCCCCTCTTTCAGCAGGAGCAGATGCGCGCGCTGAGCGAGGCGGCCGTGGAGTATTTCCATCCCGCACAGCAGGGCACTTGGCCCAAACCGACGTTCATCCCCGACCCCCGCGCCTCTTTTGCCGCCCGTCCGGGCACCACCGGGCAGGTCGCCCAGGAGATTCTCCGCATGGCGCGCGAGCGTGACCGTTCGCTCACCGACGCCCACGCCGCCGCTATCCGTCTCCTGTATGCGGGACCTGTCAACCCCCGCACGGGCGAGCGCATCTACGGGCCCATGCCCTTTGGCAGCGAGCTGACCCGCTACGGTATCCTGTTACAGCAGGACCCGGGCTTCGCCCAAGGTCTCTTTTACACTTTCCGCTGGGCATTCGGTCAGTCATATGACATCTTCAGTTTCGATTTCGACCAAGATCTCGACAGCTACCACCACACCCTGGCCCCGTATGTGAACGCCAACGATGCCGATCTGACCGCCTTTCAGCGGCGGGGCGGCAAGCTGCTCATGTACTCCGGCTCCGCCGACCCGCTGGTCCCCTATCACGATGCGCTCAGCTACTATGAACGGGTGGTGGCCCACCAACAGGGGCTGGAGAAAACGCAGAGCTTCTTCCGCTACTTCCTCATGCCCGGCATGGGACACGGCCCCGACGGCCGCGGTGCCCAGTACGCCGCCACCCTCATGGGCGGCGAGCAACACCCCCCCGTCGAGGCGGTGGCCGCCTGGCGCGAGGAGGGCACCTCGCCCGACCGCCTTTACGCCGTGCGCAAAAGCGCGGACGGGAGCGGCTTTTGCCTCCCCGTCTACCCTTACCCCTACCCCGAGGCCGCCCGAGGCGGCGTGGACCCCATCGCCCCCCGCTATCTTCTCCCCTGATTTCAGCATCATAGGGCAACCCTTTGCAGGCACCCAGCGCCAGCGCCCTGTCGTAGTACGCACCCCGTCGCCCGCGCTCCATTGCAGCAACTCGTTGTCACTGTCTTTGTTGTTCAACCCTGCCCCGGGGGGGCTATCCCCCCGCTACCTTTGCCCACACCGACTAAAACACCCGCAAGACGGCTTTGGCGCATCCCGAAGGATGCGCCAAAGCCGTTTTTTTATGTCTCATCGTCTATGTGGGCGCACCTTGCCGCGCAAGGGTCACGCCACACGCCAACCGTCAAAGAGGCGCTCTGTTGTGCCAAGTCGATGCCGATCGTAAGCGAAAGCCCTTCAAACCGTCGCGGGCGGCGGTTGGTAGTCCGGCAAATAGTCGGTGAACAGTTCGGCCTCGCCCGCTTTGATGGCGCCAATGATCTCCCCGAGATCTTTGGCACGGTGTTGCAGCCTGATACCGGCCAACCTTTTTTGCAGCCCGCGGTGGTTGTCGGACGCGGCGACCGGCAACAGATTGTAATGGGCGGCATATTCTCCGGCACGGTCGTTTTCAAAGTCCTTGCGGTTGGCGTTGACCACTTCAACCCCGTCCACCTGGCGGGGGAACAGGCGAATCATCTTGATATAGACGGCCTCTCTGAAAGGGTGCGCGTGCACCACAAAAGCCCCCTCGCGCCTGACCAGGTCAAAGTAGTCGTTCACACTCATCTCTAACAGGTCGGGATGGTTGAGCAGCCAGGTTTTATCCAGCCCAAAGGTCAGAAAATCCGACCCCATATAGCCGTACTCCCAGCCGAAAAACACATCCAGCCCGATCTTTTCCCCGTGCTGCCGCGCGCACTCATAGCTGTGGCAATACAGCTCTATCCGCTCCGCCCACCCCAGATCACGCGGCACGGTCGTGTTGCCGTTCAGAAAATGGTCGGTGATACAAATTCCGGTGTACCCCCGGTCCTTGTAAAACTGCACCATTTCCGCCGCCGGAATGGTTGCGCACCGGCTCCCCTCAGACGTGTGTGCGTGTAGCTCATACTTAAAACCGCCCATAAAACCCCTCATGCCATGATTTCAGAGACCCTCCGCAAATAGCCGGCAAGCTACATGTACATTGAAAACCGCCCGTGCCCGCTTTTCAAAACTTCCCTTGCCTCTATTCTATCCGATTCGGCGGCAAATGTCAATCACCCTTTGCCGGGTGACCTGCCGGCGGACGCCTTTCACACTTCCCGCTTGCCGTATAAAAACGGCTTTCCGCATCCCAGGGATGCCTTGAAAGCCGTTTGATACTACTTTCCGCAAGGCTTTGGAGCGCCCGGCACTTGCTTTGACAGCCGTTTGATACTGCTTTTCGCAAGGCTTTGAAGCGCCTGGCACTTGCTTTGACAGCCGTTTGATACTGCTTTTCGCAAGGCTTTGAAGCGCCCGGCACTTGCTTTGACAGCCGTTTGATACTGCTTTTCACAAGACTTTTAGCTGCCCCGGCACTTGCTTTGACAGCCGTTCGATACTGCTTTTTACAAGGCTTTGAGCTGCCCCGGCACTTGCTTTGACAGCCGTTTGATACTGCTTTCCGCAAGGTTTTGAAGCGCCCGGCACTTGCTTTGACAGCCGTTTGATACTGCTTTCCGCAAGGCTTTGAAGCGCCCGGCACATTCGCCTATCCCTACCCCCGCCAAGCGGGCAGTGTGCTTGCGGCCAACCCCCTGTTCCTTTCGGAGACCGGGTCGGCGGGGCTCAAAAACCGTACCGGGCGCTCTCACCCAGGGCGGCTTCGATTTTCAACAGGCGGTTGTACTTGGCGACCCGCTCACTGCGGCAGGGCGCCCCGGTTTTGATATAGCCGGCGGCGGTGCCCACTGCCAGGTCGGCAATCGTGGTGTCCTCGGTCTCGCCGGAACGGTGGGACAAAATGTGGTTGTAGCCGTTCTGCCCCGCCAGGGCAATGACCTCCAGCGTTTCGGTGAGCGTGCCGATCTGGTTGGGCTTGATCAGGATGGTATTGGCGCAATTTTGCTCGATACCCCTCGAAAGACGGGCGGAACTGGTGACAAACAGGTCGTCACCCACCAGCATGATCTCACTGCCCAAGGCCTCGGTCAGCTTGGTCCATCCGGCAAAGTCAGACTCACCCAGCCCGTCCTCCAGCGAGACAATGGGGTATTTGTCCGCCAGTGCGCGCCAGTAGGCGACCAGTTCGTCCGCGCCCATGCTCACGCCCCGTTTGGGCAGGCGGTAGTGGTCGCCCTCTACCCACTCGGTGGCCGCGGCGTCCAAAGCGATGGCAACCTGGTCGGTGTCATACCCGCTCTTGTCAATGGCTTGCAGGATGAGCTCAATGGCGTGTTCATCGCTGGCAAGGTCGGGCGCAAAGCCCCCCTCGTCCCCCACCGCCACCGACAGCTTTTTGGAGAGCAGGATGGATTTCAGCGCGGCATAGATTTCCGCGCCCATGCGCAGAGCGTCGGCAAAGCTGCCCGCCCCCAGCGGCATGATCATGAACTCCTGGATATCAATGTTATTGGAGGCATGGGCGCCGCCGTTCAGGATGTTCATCATGGGCACGGGCAACAGCCCCGCCGAAATGCCGCCGATATAGCGGAACAAGGGCAACCCCTGGGCACAGGCCGCCGCCCGTGCCGCCGCCAACGACACCGAAAGAATTGCGTTCGCGCCCAATTTCGACTTATTTGGCGTGCCGTCCAGTGCTATCATGGTATGGTCAATCTCATACTGGTCGGTGGCGCAAATGCCGCTGAGCGCCGGCGAGATCAGCTTGTTGACATGGTGCACCGCGCCCAGCACCCCCTTGCCGCCGTAGCGTTCGCGGTCGGTGTCCCGCAGCTCAAACGCCTCAAAGCTCCCGGTAGAAGCCCCGGACGGCACCGCGGCAACCCCCATTGAACCGTTTGACAGATGAACGGTCGCCTCCACGGTTGGGTTCCCCCGCGAATCCAGAATCTCCCGCGCACCCACGCGCACAATTTGTAATTTGTCCATATCAAAGCCCTCCCATATTCGTAATCAAAAGTCCCAAGGGTCAGAAGTCCCAAGGGTCAAAAGCCTCAGTGTCAAAAGCCCTCGGGGTTAGAAATTCCCGGGGTCAGAAACCCTCCGGGTCAGAGTCCCAAGGGTCAGAAGTTCCAAGGGTCAAAAGTCCTCAGTGTCAAAAGCCCTCGGGTTAGAAAATCCCGGGGTCAAAAGTCCTCAGTGCAAAAGCCCTCAGGTTAGAAATTCCCGGGGTCAAAGTCCTCAGGGTCAGGGTCCCAAGGGTCAAAAGTCCTCAGTGTCAAAAGCCCTCAGGGTTAGAAATTCCCGGGGTCAAAAGTCCTCAGGGTCGAAAGTCCGACTGACAGGGCAGCCGCCCGGCGACCCCATCACCCGGCAATCCCATCACCCGGCGCTCCGATAGCCTCAGGCAAGACCGCACAGCAGTGGGCGCCGCCCTCTTCAAGCACTCAATGGTAGCTTGTCCAGATGGTGAACCGCCGATACCGGACAGCCGCGAATCCCGAAAATTTCGCAAACAATGATTTACAAAAAGTCACTTCTCTGACAGGAAACGGGACAGATTCCGACGACAGGCATAGGATGGTAGCAAGCAGAAAGGACAGCTACCGGTATATCAGTATGGAAAGGATACGCTATGGTCATTCACACGACGCAAAAGGGGGATACGGTTTTCAACATTGCCCGCCGGTACGGGGTGTCCCCGACCCGGCTGATTGACGACAACGGCCTGCAGAGTCCCGACGAGCTAACGGTCGGGCAGAGCTTGGTGGTCCTGTTTCCCAAGCGTACATACACCGTGCGCGGGGGGGACACGGCAGCGAGCATCTGCCGCCGCTTAGGGGTCGATGAGGGGAAGCTGTTGCGCGCCAATCCGGCGTTAGGGGGAGAGCTGTCCCCTTACCCCGGCCAAGTGCTGGCGCTGGATACGGCAGAGCCGCCGAAGGGGTGCCTGGTCGTCAACGGGTATGTGGAGAGCCACATTGACGAGGAGGCGTTGCGCCGCGCGCTGCCCTACCTGAGCTATGTGAGCGTCACCGGCGGCTCTTTCAAGGATGGCTCTCTCCGGACGGTGCAGGGAGAGGAGCGGGTGCTTGCCATGGTGAAGAAAAGCCGTGCGGTGCCGCTACTGCACACCGACACGGTGGAGGGCGACTGGGAAGCGATGGGCAGGGACTTCGAGGACTCACTCACAAATATCATCCGGTCCCTCAAACAGAAAGGGTACCGGGGGGTTTGCTGTCATGCGGACGGGTATTGCCGCCTAAAAGCCGAGTTTTTCCGGGATTTGTTCGGCAAACTGAAGCGGGGACTGGGTGCGGAAAGGCTGGTCTTGATGCTGGAAACAGACGAGCCTGTCTACCACAAGGACCCGGGTCTGTGGCAGGCATTGGCGGGGCTCACAGACGGGCTTTTGCTCTCCATGGTAGGGCTCGAGTCCGGGCTGCGCGCGCGGTGCGAGGCGCTGTCCGGGAGTGTGCACGAGAGCCAAAGGAGCCGCTTGATGGTGGAGTTGCCCTACTTCGCCGTGGAGGAGTGCCCCTATGCCGAACGCGCCAAGGTGCGGTATGTCCGACCGGGCGAGGTGCTGCCCCTCATCCGGCAAGCGGGCGCGGAAATTGTGCGCGATGCCAACCAGCTGCCCTATGCCGGCTACCGCGGCAGTGTGGGCGGCCGCTCGGGGCAACACACGCTGCGTTTCGAGGACCCCCGCAGCATTCGGGAAGGCCTGCAGGCGCTGGGTGAGGCAGGGCTGTTCGGCGTTTCCTGCTACCCGGCCTATAACGAAACCAGCACCTTTGTGCTGCTCTCCGGCATGTTCGGCACCATAGAACCCTACTTCTGAAAAGACAACCTTTTTTAGCAAAGAAGGCAACCTTTCTTGGCCAAAAAAGCAATCTTCTTCACAAAAAAGCAATCTTTCATTGCGTTTTTGCAGCCCGTTTTGGCGCGCTTTCCAACCGGACCCGCAGCCGGGCTTCTCAAACCGGCTCCGCCGGCGAGGGGCTCAACAGATTCGCCCTGGAGTTCTCAAACCGGCTCCGCCGGCGAGGGGCTCAACAGATTCGCCCTGGAGTTCTCAAACCGGCTCCGCCGGCGA
>JBBAEK010000056.1:0-6850 GCA_041655935.1 Eubacteriales bacterium | reverse complement strand
TGTGGTGCCGGGCAGAAGCGGGTCAGAGGGTGACGCCGGGGAGGGTGATGCCGGTCAGAAAGTGACGCCGGGGAGGATGGTGCTGAGCACCATGATGAGCAAAAAGGTGACAATGAAGCCAATGTCAATGGGGGAGTCCTCGCCGATGTGCAGCATGGCAAGCAAAGCCCGGACGGGCATGACGACCGGCTCTGTCAGAAAATTCAGCAACATCATCAGCCGGCTATCCTCGTCGATGGGAAACCACGACAAGACGGCGCGCGCCGTCATGGCCAGCCATAGAACGTAGAGGAAAACCGTGAATGCCTGACAGATGACATAAAAAAATCCTTGCAATACGTGCACAATGATCCCTCAATTCGCTTCTTGATCATCAGCCGATGGAAATAGTTTCACCCGAGGCGGCCTCGGAGACATCCACGTTGCTGGGCGTGATGATGTATGTACCGGAGGTGACACGCTTGATCTGCCCGTCGATGGAATAGGCGACACCGCTGAGAAAATCAATGATACGGCGGGTCAGCTCGCGGGCGGTGGCCTCCAGGTTGAGGAACACCGTGCAACCCGACAGCAGATAGTCGGCGATGACAGACACCTCGTCAAACTGGACGGGGCTGACGACCTTCACCTCAATACTGCTGCCGATGGTTTTACCGATGGGCAACTCGTCGGAGGCGGTTTCGGTCGGGGTGTTCAGCTCTGCATCATAGTAGCCGTCATTGGCCAGATGGGTTTTTCCTTGGTTGCGCTTTCCTAAAAAATTCATATGCCAAACCTCCGTTATTTGTTCAGTCATCGGGATGGTTCCTGACGGAAAATCTCACTGCCTACCCGTACCAGGGTGGCACCTTCCTCAATGGCGACCTCATAGCTTCCGCTCATGCCCATGGATAAAATGGGGTGCGGTACGGGGAAGCCGCCGCGGGACCTGATGCGCTCAAACAACTCCCTGGTCAGGGCAAAATAGGGGCGGTAGTCCTCCGGGTTGCGGCAGACGGGGCCCATGGTCATCAGCCCCTCGATGCGCAGATGGGACAGTCGGGAGAGTTGCGCATGCAACGCCTCGGTCTCCTCGGGCAGCACCCCGCCCTTGTCGCGCTCGGCGCCGGAGTTGACCTCGAGCAGGATGGGGGTGATGACGGCTTGCCGCTCACTTTGGCGCTGGAGTTCCTCCGCCAAACGTAGCCGGTCCACCGATTGGATCAGAGCGGCCCGTCCCACCACATACTTCACCTTATTGGTCTGCAAAGAGCCGATAAGGTGCATCGCCGGCAGGGTGGGTACCTCCGAGGAGGCGGACGCACCCGACAGCAGGGAGGGGAGGAGCTCATAGCGGCGGGCAAAAGCCTGCGGGTAGTTTTCACCGATGGCCTCCACGCCCAATGCCAACAGGGCTGCGAGCTGCTCGTCGGTCGCCTTTTTGGTCACTACCAACAAAGTCGCCTCCGGCTGGCCCGTGGCGCGCGCCAGCGCGGCGATTTTTTGCCGGACGCGGGCAAGATTTTCAGCGATATATGCAAAGTCCGTCACGCACACCTCCCGCCAAGGGAACAGACCCTATAATATTCCATCTCTTATTATAGCACCAAACAACCTTTATTTGCAAGGGGTAAAAGAAAAAAGCCTGAGCGGAGGGCGGCGGGGTGACTTTGGGCGCCGCAAAGATCGTCACACCTCCGGGGCGTGCTGCCCGACCTGCCGAGGGGATACGGGACATAGGGCTGCCGGGGAAATTCATCCATTGCCGGAGGAAGCTTGGCGCCGAAAGGCAGAAAGCTATTGAAAAGGCGGAAAAGTATTAAAAAGGCGGAAAAGTATTAAAAAGGCGGAAAAGTATTAAAAAGGCGGAAAAGTATTAAAAAGGCGGAAAAGTATTGAAAAGGCGAAAAAGTATTGAAAAGGCGGAAAAGTATTGAAAAGGCGAAAAACTATTAAAAAAGACTTTGAAAAAGGCGAAAAACTATTGAAAAAAGACTTTGAAAAAGGCAAAAAACTGTTGACAAGAAAAGGGTTTGGGCGTATGATAGCGGTGAACGACCGTTCACCAAAGGGGGCCGAGGGATGGCGGACACCAAAGAAAAGATTTTGCATACGGCGCTGCGGCTGTTTGCGCGGGAGGGGTACGAGGCCACCTCGGTCGGCGACATTGCCGGAGAGCTGGGGCTGACCAAAGGCGCCCTCTACAAGCACTATCGGAACAAGCGGGACATATTCGAAAGCATTGTGGCGCGGATGTACCAAATCGATGTGGCAAAAGCGAAAGAATATGAGGTGCCGGAGGAGACATTTGAGCGCGCGCCGTCTGCCTACCGGCGCACGACGCCGGAGCAGCTGCGGGCGTTCACGGAGGCGCAGTTTCACTTTTGGACCGAGGAGGCGTTCGGCTGCCATTTTCGCCAAATGCTGACTTTGGAGCAATACAGATCTCCGGAGATGATGACATTGTATCAGCAATGCCTGCTCAGCGGGCCGGTTGCTTATCTCGAAGATTTATTCCGTGAGATGACGGCACAGGGGGTCTGGCAGGAAGGGTCACCCAAACAAATGGCGCTGGAGTTTTACGCGCCGTTTTATTTACTGATCGGGCTGTCGGACGACATGACCGACAAGGGAGAGGCCGCACGGATGTTGGCGGCGCACGCGGCGCGGTGGATTGACAGGTATGCCGCGCGAGAAGAAAACAAGGAGACAGGGACACCATGACACAGGACATGACCGCATTTGGTCTGACAGAGCGATGGGCAGCGGCGGCAAGGGAGTATCCCGGCCTGGTGCCCGGTCGGGTAGTGGCACAGGAAAAAGGGCTGTACCGCGTGGTCAGTGAGCGGGGGGAGCAGGCGGCGGATATCTCCGGCAAATTGCGCTATCGGGTCGGGAGCGCGGTAGAGCTGCCGGCTGTCGGTGATTTCGTCATGATGGACGGCGCTCCCCCGGGCATGGCCATGATTCACCATGTGCTGCCGCGCAAGAGCGTGTTTGTCCGCCGGGCGGCGGGCGGTCTGTATCAGGAGCAGGTGGTCGCCGCCAATATTGACACGGTGTTCCTCTGCATGTCGCTCAACCGTGATTTTGATCTGCGCCGACTGGAGCGCTACCTGGCGGTCTGCTGGGAGAGCGGGGCTCTCCCGGTGGTGGTGCTGACCAAGGCGGATTTGTGCGGGGATCCCGCCGAGCAGCTGGCGGCTGTCCGGACGGCGGCGAGGGGGGCGGAGGTGCGGATCACCGCCGCCAGGGAGAAAGACGGCTATGAGCAGGTGTTGCCCTACCTCAAAGAGGGGCAGACCGTCGCGCTGGTGGGATCGTCGGGTGTGGGGAAGTCCACCCTGCTGAATGCGCTGCTCGGGGAAGACCGCCTGGCGACCAACGGGTTGCGGAACGACGACCGGGGGCGGCACACCACCACCCGGCGCGCACTGTTCCGGCTCCCGCGCGGCGGGCTGGTCATCGACACGCCCGGGATGCGGGAAGTGGGACTCTGGGACGCCGACGGGGGGCTTGATAAAACCTTTGACGACATCGAGGCGCTGTTCGGACAGTGCCGCTTCAAAAACTGCGGGCATACGAGCGAGCCGGGGTGCGCCGTCCTCGCCGCCGTTGACAGCGGGGCCCTGTCGCCCGAGCGGTGGCGGTCCTACCAAAAGCTCAGGGCGGAAAACGCCTATGCCGGGGACGCTGCCGGCTACCTGGCGGCCAAGGAGCGGAAGCGGCAGGATATCGCCAAAACCGTCAGGGCAAAAAAGGCCGACGGGTCCATCAGAAGATAGAGGGAGAGCACATGGAAAACATCAGGACACACCCGGTGGATTTTGCGCTGCTCAATGAATTTTTCACCGGGCTGGAGCGGCAGGGGCCGGGCAGTCCCGCAGAAACCCTGCGGGCGCTGGGGTTTGTCGGCGGGCTGTCGGGGGAAAGCAACATTGCCGACCTCGGATGCGGCACCGGCTTTCAGACCATGGTGCTGGCGCAACAGACGGCAGGCAGGATCACCGCGCTCGACCTGTGCGCCGGCTCGATTGAAAAGCTGAATGCCACCGCCCAAAGGCTGGGCTTGCAGCAGCGGGTCAAGGGGATCGTCGGCTCGATGGAGGACTTGCCTTTCGGGCGGGAAACGGTTGACCTGATCTGGTGTGAGGGGGCGATTGCCAACATCGGTTTTGAGCGAGGCCTGCGGGCGTGGCGAGACTCCCTCAAAACAGACGGGTATGTTGCCGTCAGCTATGAGTCGTGGCTGACCACAGAGCGCCCTGCCGAAATTGAACAGTGGTGGGTGGACGCGGTGCCCGAGATCGCCACGGTCGGGCACAATGTGTCACTCATGCAACGCGCGGGGTATCTTCCGGTCGCCGTGTTCACCATGCCCGAGAGCTGTTGGACAGAGCATTATTTTAGGCCCCAGCAGGCCAGACAGGAGGCGTTCCTGCAACAATACCCGGAAAGCCCGCAGGTGGCGGCCATGATTGCCTTCCTGCGGCGGGAGGCGGCACTCTATGACAAGTACCACCGGTATTACGGGTATGTATTTTATATCGGAAAGAAGTTATAAAAAAGCGGGTGCCGGGCGCGCGCTGCACAGGAGACCCGCTTGACGCGTCGGCCGCATTTTTACGAAAAAGGGTGGAAAAAGCGGGGCGGATGTGGTATGATAAGCGCAACAGCCGCGGCGAACGGCTGACGGATGTACAGGAGGCTAAGATGGCGGAACAGGTAATCTTTTTGGGGACGTGCGCGCATGACTTTTCGGAGGCGCTGACGGGGGAGTGTCGGGACCGCTTTGATCGGGACGCCCGCCGGGCGAGCAGTCTGCTCATCGGGCGGCGCCTGCTGGTGGACCCGGGACCGCACGTGCCGGACTCGCTGCGGATCGCGGGGTGTCGGCCGGAGGACATCGAGCATATCTTTGTGACCCATCTGCACTCGGATCATTTCGACGCCGGGACGGTGGCGGAGATTGCCCGGGCGAGCGGGCGGACGCTGACGCTCTGGGTGCGCCGGGACGCGGTGCTCGACGTGCCGGACGGGGTGCAGCTCCGGCGCATGGAGGCGCAGGTGACGTACCGGATCACGGACAGCATCTCGGTGACGTCCCTGGACGCCAACCACGGCCCGCAGGTGTTTCCGCAATGGTTTCTGTTTGACATTGAGCGGCGCAAGCTGCTCTATGCGCTGGACGGGGCCTGGTTTTTGACCCATACCTACAACTATCTGAAAAACAGCCGCCTCGATTTTTTCGTGGTGGACGCGACTTGCGGGAACTACACGGGGGACTACCGGATGGCGGAGCATAACAGCCTGCCCATGCTGGAGCTGATGCTGCCGTCGCTGAAAACGGCGGGGATTGTGTCGGAGGCAACGCAGATTTATCTGTCGCATATCGCGCCCTCCCTGCACCGTCCGCATGAGGAGATCGAACGGCAGGTGGCGCACCTTGGCATGCGGGTGGCGTATGACGGGCTCACGCTCTCCTTGGGCGAGGGCTGACGGCCCGGATTGTACGAAAAAGCGGCTTCCCGACCGGTGGGTCGGGAAGCCGCTTTTGGCGGCGGGGGTTAGCGGTAGCCCAAGGATGTCAGGTACCCGTAGCTTTCCTGCAGGCAGACAAAGGGGTCCTTTTCATAGCAACGGTCCTGTTCGACAAAGGCATAGACGGTGCCGGCGGCTTCCGCTGCCTCCAAAATGCGGGGGAAGTCCAACACGCCGCTGCCCACGGGGGCAAAACGCTCGGTTTCCTTTTCCATGTCTTTCAGGTGAATGCAGGGGACTCTGCCGGAGAGGCGCCGGATTTCGGCAACCGGGTCAAAACCGCCCTTTTGCACCCAGTAGGTGTCAAGGGTAAAGCCCATCTCGTGCGGGGGGAAAGCGTCGGACAGCCGCTGCATATAGGTTTCGCCGTCGGGGTCCCGCTGGTACTCAAAGGCGTGGTTGTGGTACATAAAGTACAGGCCCGCCGCCGCAATGGCCGCGGCCGCCGGACGGGCGCGCCGGACGAAGGTCGGGTAGAGCTCCGACACGGGCTTGGTCTGGCCGAAAGCACCCGGCATACTGCCCACCCCGATGTAGCGGCAGCCCATGGTCCGGTGTTCCCCGATGACCGCGTCGGTTTGGCCGGTGATGCGGTCGAAATCATAGTGGGTCAGGTCGCAGGTCAGCCCGTTTGCATCGAGCAGCCGCCGCAGCTCCGCGGCGTCGATCGGGCAGATACCGGATACCTGCACGGAGGTGTACCCGATCTGCGCGATCTTTTGCAGTGTTTGCGCCAGTGCCTCCACGCTCCGGCAATAGTCCCTGACGGTAAAAAGTTGTGCCCCGATTTTCATGCCATGCCTCCTTGGTGTGTTGGTCGGAAGTGGTGATTCATCCTTATTATCTGCTCTTTTTCGGAGTTTGTCAAGAGGCCGGGAAAAAAATCGGCGGGATGGCAGCGAGAGGGCGCTTGCCCAAAAAATCCCGTGGAACGGGCGGCGGCGAAGCTTTGTTTGGCACATTTGCACAAAAGAGGACGCCGAGATTCATCAATATCGTCATTGACAGGGGCGAGATGTTTTGATACAATAAATAGTACCAAAGACTTGCTTGCGAAGTCGGTTTTTATTTCATAAAAGAAAGAGAGGTCCTTCTCATGAAAATTAAAATCAGCATCATACTGTTGGCGCTGGCCATGGTGTTTGTGCTGGCGGCGTGCAGTAAGGGCGACAATGATTCGACTACCACCCCCGCCCCCGGAACCACCACCACGACAGAGCCCGCAGCCTCCGAGTACACCGTGACGTTTGACACGGCAGGTGGCGACACCGTTGCTCCGCAGACGATTGCGGCGAACCAGTATGCCACGTTGCCGTCTCCGGCACCCACG
>JBBAEK010000055.1:0-7377 GCA_041655935.1 Eubacteriales bacterium | reverse complement strand
AAGCGATGCAAAGGAAATGGTGTTGTAGTTGTCCGTGTCGTAGGTGAAAGTCACGGTCGCCGTATAGCTGCCCGCGCCCGTCTTGGTCGCATCGGTATAGTTGGCGCTCACGCCCTCCGGTAACCCCGTCAGTGCCACGGTGTAGGCGCTGCCGCTGTATGTGAAGGGGGTCGTGTAGTCCCAAGCCACCCCGGACATGTTGAAGGTCGCTTTCTCAATGGTCCAGCTCAAATCGTCAATGGTGAAAGGCTCATAGTTGCTGGTATTGTACTCAAAAGCAGCCTTTGCCGTATAGCTGCCGGCGCCCGTAGCGGTGTTGTCCGTATAATTGACCGTCACGTCCCCGGGCAACCCGAGCACCGATACCGTCTTGAGGGTGCCGTCATAGGTGAAGGCGCTCTCATAGTCCCAACTGATCAGCCCCGCCAGGGATGCCTTGTTGATGGTCCAGGTCAGGTCTGTCAAACTGATGGGCTCATAGTTGTCTTCGTTGTACTCAAAGCTCACCTTGGCGACATACTCCCCGGCCGCGGTGGCTTTGTTGGCGGTGTAGACAGGCGTCACATCAGCAGGCAATCCGAGCACCGAAACCGTCTTTTCGATAAAGTCATAACTAAAGGCGCTCTCATAGTCCCAACTGAGCAGTCCTGCCAAAGATGCCTTGGCAATGGTGAAGGTCGCCGTGGTTTCCGTGCCGTAGTAGTTGTTGCCCTCGGACAGAATCACTTTGACCGTGTAGATACCGCCGTTGACAGGCGCACTCTCCAGCAGAGTTTCCCCTTTGTAGTACGCAATGCTGATCTCGCCGTCCCCTACCATCTCATAAGTCGGGTTGCTCACTGCCGTGCCGTCATAGGTACGGCCGATGTCGCTGACATTGCTGACCACACCGGCCGCCTTGTCAATGACCAGCGCGCCCGTCAGCTCGACGCTGTAGGCTTGGTGAGCAGCGCTCTCGTCGCGCTCGAGCTTCACACTGTATGTACCCGCATTGACAGGTGCCTCAGTGGTCCACTCGCCCCCCACCAGGTAGCTGATAATGTAGTCGGGCAGGGCGGCATCGGTGCCGGTGAGCACATAGGCAATCCCCTCGCCGTTATACACACTGTTTTGGATGTCGTTGTCCAGCGCAATATCCGCTTTCCGCTCCCAGGTAGCCGTCAGGGTGATGTCTGCCGTGTAGTCGTCTGCCCCCAGGGTCAGGTCTGTCACCGGCTCGGTCGCATCATTGACCCGCCAGCCCCTGAATATGTAGCCGGGCTTTGTGGGCTTGGGAATGACCGTTGCGTAGCCCGCAAAGTGGTGCGGGTATGCATAGGAGGACCACCCGGTGACCCCCTCGCACGCCGCATAGGTGATGCTGTACACGTCAGCTTCCGCAGAGACAAAGGAAAGAGCAAGCGTTGTCGCTGCCGCAGGCATTTCCACCGTATACAGTCCCTCGCTGTCCGGGAATATCGGGTTGGTTTGGGTCACGCCCGCACTGTCCTTATAGGAGTAGCTCACCATCCGGGTCGCATAGCCCGTGTTGGGGGTCACCGTAAAGATGATATTGGTGCCGGCATTGTATTGGGTCAGCGGGAAATCCACAGGGAAAATATTGTTCACCAGTGCTTGAATTTCGATCGACCCGTTGGAGATACCGCTGATGATGAAGTTGTAGAGCGGCGCATAAGTACGATAGTGCTCCGGAAAGCTCGCCCCTTGCGTCCATGTCTTTATGACCGGTGTTTCGGTTAACTTCAACGCCCACACGAAATTGTTCAGAGCGGTCGTCACACTGGTCGTATTGGCGTAAGTACCCGTCTCACTGATAACCTCGGTCGCGGTGCCGTTCAGTTGCTCGGCAGTGACGGCATAGTTTTCGCTCAGGTTATAGACGCTGTTGGGGCCCACCAGCGGAAGATCGCCCATGGGGAAGTAGTAGTTGTAAGACACGTTGACAAAGTGTTCCTCGTCTGAGGAGGTCGCAAGACCCACCAGGATGCCGACATCAACCGCCTCTGCCCCCGTTGCCGTGACAGTACCCAGCGACAGGTTGCCGCGTACATGCCCGACGATATGGTGGAGGCTGGCGTTGCGTATGTATCCAACCAAGCCGCCGACCTCATTATTTCCTTCCACTGTGCCAAAGTTGGCACAGTTGTCAAAGTAACCATAATGATTACCCAGATTACTCACATTCCCGAACAATCCGCCCACTCGGTCACCGCTGCCCGTAACGGCACCGGTATTCACGGCATTTCTGTGTCGGGTGGTACTGCCGCTTGATGTATCCGAAATAAACAGCCCGGCGATTCCCCCCACCGAAGAGGTGCCTGTGACAGAACCTGTGTTGGTGGCACTGTCGCTGAAGGAGGCTTGTGTCGCCCCCATCACACCGCCGACCTCAGCCCCGCTGCCCTGCACCCGGGCATGGTTGGTGACATTGTCTAAAGTGGTAAAGTAGGCTCTTCCGGCTACCCCGCCCACGCGGGTCGTACCGAAAACAAAGCCGTCAACCGTGATATTGGCAAGGAAAGACTTGTTGGCAGCACCGTCGGGATACCGCGGTTTGCCCATCTCTCCCGCCAACGCCCCGGTACACGCTCCGCCTTTCACATAGCAGTTTTCAAGTGAAACATTCTGCACGGTCGCCCGGAGGACATAGCCAAATAAGCCGCTCCTGTCTACCGTGCCATTGATATACACCCCGGAGATGATGTGCCCGCCCCCGTCAAAGGTGCCGCTGAACTCGGGGATGGGCGTCCAGGCTTTGGGTGTGCCCTGCTCTGACCAAGTGCCGTTTTCATCGAAGGTGCCCTCGTTGAGCACAATGTCGGCGGTCAGTACATAGGAGGCCTCTCTGTAATTGAAAAGAACCGTCATGCCGTCCTCGTCAAGGACGAGATAGTTGGCTGCCGCTGTCCGGTTTGCCAAATAGGCCAGTTGCGCCCCGTTCGCAATTTGGAAGGGATTTTCCGCGCTGCCGTCGCCGCCGGCGAACTCCGTGGCAACCGTGCCATCCCAAGCCTCGGGTGCGAACCTTGCCTGAATAAATACCATGGTCATCACGCTGAGTGCTACCAGCAATAGGAATGTCAGACCAATGAGCATTCTTTTTTCGAGATATGTTTTCATCGCTGTCTCCTTTTTGCCGACATTAAACCGGCTTACTTGGTTTCAGAAAGCCGCGCGCCTCCCACACGGGTAAATCATGAGGTAAGCACACGTGCCGCCGCCCGCAAGCGTTCGGTGAACGCTTGCGGGTGGCATGTAAGAAATCAATAGGTATAATCGGTAACAATCGAGACCGTGCCACCTGCCACGGCATAGTCCAGTGTGACCTGGGTCACGGCGGTGCCGTTTGTCACAATCTCCACGCTCACGTTGCCCGTGCCAACGGCACTGCCAAGGAAGGCCGCCACATCAGATACCTCGCCGGTCAGCGTCCAGCCCGAGGCGTCTCCGCTCACCTGGTAGCTGACAAAGTGCGCCAATGCCAGGTTCAGAGAACCAAGTGCCACGCTCTCGCTGCCCTGCTCCGCACCCGTCTTGGTGCCGGATTCCTCACCAATCGCCTCACTGTCAACCCCAATCTCATAGGGAATGAAGTACTCGTATTGGTACTCGCAGCTCCCGTCCGCCAGAACGGTATAGGAGCCCTCCAGTATGTCGCCGGCAGTGGTGGTGAACACCACATGGCTGCTTGCCGCCGTGGGTGCGGAGGCTTCCAGCAGCGCTGCGATTGCCAGAAAAGCTGTCTGCTGCTGGTTGACGGTGGTGGTTCCATCGGGCGTCGTACCCGTCTTGCCGCCGCAGGCAGCAAGCAGAAGCATTGCCAACAAGCAGACCACCAACAGCAACGAAGTGACTATTCGTTTCATGATGCTGTCTCCTTCTTTCCTTGCCTTATGTCTCAAGCTTGGACTTAATATCTGCGACTGCCGCTTGGATGCTGGGTGCCGCTTTCAGAGCAAAAATCGTGGTGGCAGCAGTACTCAGGACGGCCGCCATACTTTCGTTGTAATCGTAGGCCTGTCTGTTATACTTCCCTGCCAGTGCGCCAAACCTGCTCATCAGGGGTCCCACGGCTGCCGCGGTTTTGTTCTCCAGCCGCAAGTAAGCCGCGTTGGTCGTCTTGAGTGCCGCCAGAATCTCGCTCATCAGCTCAGCCGCCTCACCCGCTGTCATGGCTGCTTCCATCTCTGAAAGCAGGGTCTCATCCGACTTCTTGATGACGAGTGTTGCCGTCGCGGATGCCGCCGTGTAGTTGTCGGTCGCCGCCGCGGTGATGGTCACCGTGTAGATGCCGACATCGGTCTTCCCGTTGCCGTCATAGACCAGAGTCGTCTCGGTATGGTTCAGCGTTGCCTCGAGGGACAGCGGCTCGCCCGTGTGATACAGCACCGTCTCGGGAGCAACGGTAATGACCGCTGTCGCCTTGTTGATGGTCCACAAAAGCGATGCAAAGGAAATGGTGTTGTAGTTGTCCGTGTCGTAGGTGAAAGTCACGGTCGCCGTATAGCTGCCCGCGCCCGTCTTGGTCGCATCGGTATAGTTGGCGCTCACGCCCTCCGGTAACCCCGTCAGTGCCACGGTGTAGGCGCTGCCGCTGTATGTGAAGGGGGTCGTGTAGTCCCAAGCCACCCCGGACATGTTGAAGGTCGCTTTCTCAATGGTCCAGCTCAAATCGTCAATGGTGAAAGGCTCATAGTTGCTGGTATTGTACTCAAAAGCAGCCTTTGCCGTATAGCTGCCGGCGCCCGTAGCGGTGTTGTCCGTATAATTGACCGTCACGTCCCCGGGCAACCCGAGCACCGATACCGTCTTGAGGGTGCCGTCATAGGTGAAGGCGCTCTCATAGTCCCAACTGATCAGCCCCGCCAGGGATGCCTTGTTGATGGTCCAGGTCAGGTCTGTCAAACTGATGGGCTCATAGTTGTCTTCGTTGTACTCAAAGCTCACCTTGGCGACATACTCCCCGGCCGCGGTGGCTTTGTTGGCGGTGTAGACAGGCGTCACATCAGCAGGCAATCCGAGCACCGAAACCGTCTTTTCGATAAAGTCATAACTAAAGGCGCTCTCATAGTCCCAACTGAGCAGTCCTGCCAAAGATGCCTTGGCAATGGTGAAGGTCGCCGTGGTTTCCGTGCCGTAGTAGTTGTTGCCCTCGGACAGAATCACTTTGACCGTGTAGATACCGCCGTTGACAGGCGCACTCTCCAGCAGAGTTTCCCCTTTGTAGTACGCAATGCTGATCTCGCCGTCCCCTACCATCTCATAAGTCGGGTTGCTCACTGCCGTGCCGTCATAGGTACGGCCGATGTCGCTGACATTGCTGACCACACCGGCCGCCTTGTCAATGACCAGCGCGCCCGTCAGCTCGACGCTGTAGGCTTGGTGAGCAGCGCTCTCGTCGCGCTCGAGCTTCACACTGTATGTACCCGCATTGACAGGTGCCTCAGTGGTCCACTCGCCCCCCACCAGGTAGCTGATAATGTAGTCGGGCAGGGCGGCATCGGTGCCGGTGAGCACATAGGCAATCCCCTCGCCGTTATACACACTGTTTTGGATGTCGTTGTCCAGCGCAATATCCGCTTTCCGCTCCCAGGTAGCCGTGAGGGTGATGTCGTCGGTGTAGTCATCCTCCCCAAGGATAAGCTCCATCACGGGCACTTCAGAATCGTCCACCAGCCAGCCCTGAAAGATCGATCCGGGCTTGGTGGGCGTGGGGATGAGGGTCTCATACCCGACAAAATGAACAGGATGTTTGTAAGAGGACCAGGCTGTCACGCCGTCACATGCCTCATAGTGAATGGGATGCATCCCCTCGCCGACAGGCACAAGGGCAAGCTGAATGGTGGTGGCTGCACCGGGCATAACCAAAGCATAATTGCCGTGGCTGTCCGGGAACAGGTCGGTTGTCGTCCCGGCGGCGGCGTAGGATACCTGCCGAACCACATAGCCCTCGTTTGCCGCAAGGGTGAATGTCAGCACAGCGTCCCGGTTGTAAAGAGACTGGGAAAACACCAAGGGGAAAAGGCTGTTTTCTGCTGAGAGCATGGTCAACTGACCATTTTCCTCGCCTGTGATACTCAGCGCATAGGTGGTCTCATACAGACGGTGGGGCGTGGGGATCCCGTCCGTCGCATGCCATGACTTATACTCGACATTGGCCGTGGAAAGCACCCAGTTGTTGAGCGCCACAAGGACACTGGGCGTGTCAGCGCGCTGGGAGCCAGGGCCAATGCTCTCTGTGGCCGTGCCCGCTACCTGCTCAGGGGTGAGCGCAAAGTTTTCCTCCGCGTTGCCCACGGTGTTGGGGCCCTGGGCGACATCTCCCTCACGGAGCAGGTAATAATTGCGCTTGACATTGATGTCGGTGGTGCCGCTACTGGTAGAAGCGCCAACCAGCATGCCCACATCCGCTTGTTCGGTCCCGGTAGCACTCACCGAACCGGTCACTAAGTTGTTGTAAAGATTGGCCTGTCTGTTCGTTGCATTGATGGCGATAGAGCCGATGATGCCGCCGACCACATTGTCCCCCTCCACATCGCCTGTGTTGAGGCAGTTGGTCAGGCGGAAGTGATCCTTGGCATCTGCCTTCCCCACAATGCCGCCGACAGCCGTGCCGGTGCCCTGCACATCCCCGTGATTGATACAGTTGTAGTAGTGGGTCTCTACTCTGTTGGTCGCAACCGCAAAGGAGGGAAAAGAGCCTGCAATGCCCCCGACAAAACTATCGCCGCTCACCGCGCCATAGTTGATACAGCCCAGCACCCTGGTGGTGACGGTGCTGCCGACAATGCCGCCCACGGTAGAGCCGGTAGCAGTGACCGGAGCGTAGTTGACACAATCGGTGAGTGTGGTTCTGAGCGTGGTGCTGTCCGAAAATTCGACCGCACCCGCAATGCTGCCCACCGACGAGCCGCCATAGAGAAAGCCGGCGGCGGTAATATTGGTGAGATTGGTTTGTTTGCTGCCTGATCCCCTCACCGCACCAATGACGATGCCGACATTGTTGCCGGTGCTTCTGACATAGCCGTTGACTATATCAAAGTCATAGATGTCCGAGGACAGAATGTAGCCGAACAGCCCGACAAACCCTGCTGTGTCGCCGTTGATATACAGTCCGGAAACGGTGTGGCCGTCGCCGTTAAAGTTGCCCCAGAATTTCTTGGCATCAGTCCCGATGGGTGTCCACTGGTGGGGGGTGCCCTCCTGCGACCAAGTGCCGTCCTCCGCAAAGGCGCCTGCGTTAAGCACAATGTCAGCGGTGAGCTTGTAAAAGCCCTTACGGTAGATCGTGCCGCTGGTTGTGTCGCCGTTGACGCTTTGTGCCATCAACGCCAGTTGCGCGCCATTTTCAATCAGCCATGGATCTGCCGCCGTGCC
>JBBAEK010000054.1:0-7377 GCA_041655935.1 Eubacteriales bacterium | reverse complement strand
TCAAATCCTGACCATCTAAGTACCCATAAAAAACATCGTGAGAAAAGGAGTCATTCATCATGAAAAACACCCTGAAGAAGCTGGTTTTTCTGCTGATGATTGCGGTATTGATGACCTCATTGGTTAGCATTTATGCCGCTGCAGCGTCTGTGGACGACATCATCGTGAAGGCAGAAAGTTATCTCGGAGATATTAAAGCACAGCTGATTGTTACCAGGGACTTGGTCAACGACCTGATTGGTAAAGTAGAGATCGTTGCAGACTACATATTCGTTGTGGTGGCGGCACTTTGCCTACTGGTTGTATTCCTTGGCTATAAGCTGAGAAAGCTGCTTTATTTTATCGCCGGACTGGTGGGCGGCTTTGCGGTCGGCTTGTTCCTGTTCGAATTGCTCACCACGAGCATGAGCCTGCCCGATTGGCTCAAGTGGGTGGCGGCCGGTTTGCTGGCGGTCATCGGAGCATTCCTGCTCAAGTTTTTGGCAAGAGTGGCCGTGGTCATCGCCATCGGCGTGTACGCCTTCATTCGTCTGGGCACCTATACAGATACACTGCTGGTCCGTGCCGCCATCACCGCCGCGGTGGTGGTCCTGGCGCTCTTCCTCTACAAGGCAGTGTTCATCCACGGCATCGCTTACCTCGCAGGCGTGAAGTGTGCGCAGGCAGTGCTTGGTTCCGAGCTCCTCTCGAGCCTTGATTTGACCAAGTATGTGGTGGGCGTCAACGAGGCGAAGCTTGTCCTGTACGTCGGCATCCTCCTTGCCATCCTCGGCGTTTGGGTCCAGTACAGCACCACCCGCCGCCGCAGCAGATAACCTCCGACGCCGTCGGCGGGTCTGCTTACTCCCCGAAAAAAGCCGTCGCAACCAGACGCAGCCCACCCATCGTCCTCGCCTCATGCACTGTGCCCCGGGCGGGACGAGTCCATTCAAGTGTGATTTTCCCGCGATGAAAACGCGCCGCCGTGAAAACGGGGCAGCCCCCGCGGCCTGAAAATCACACTTGAGTATGGTGCGATGCGGTCGGCGCGGTTTTTTTTTCGTAACGGGAACTGCCCGCCTACAAGGAGCCATGATGGAGAAAGAACAACTGGACCGCATCAATGAACTCGGACGCGCCATGAAAACCCGCCCGCTCACCGATGCGGAGAAGGCAGAGCAAGCCCGCTTGCGGGCGGCGTACCTTCGGGAATTTCGCCGCAAACTGCGCGGTGAATCAAAGGAGCAGGGACCTTCTATGGTACAAACCACACTCAGAGAAGCGGCCTCTCATCTCAAACTGCTGGGCAGAACCGCGTGGCAGGGCGAGCAATTGCTGCTGGATTGGTCAGCCGCCGGGTTTGACCTCTGTTTTCGCGCCGACCGCCTCACCCTTGACTGCCTGCCCTATATGGGTGTCCAGCCCGTCTATGTCTTGGCCGAGATCGACGGCAGGGCGCACCGGTTTGCCCTTGACCGCGACCGCACCTCCCTTACCGTGGAGGACCTCGGGCAGGGTGCGCACAGACTGCGCTTCATCCGACTGTCCGAGGGCGGCGAGCCGCTGTTGCTCACCGAACTGCGCCTGTACGGCCCGACAACCACCCTCTTGCCCCCGCCCCCGCCCAAGGAAAGAAAAATCGTGATTCTGGGCGACTCCATCACCGCCGGCTACGGCAACCTTTCCCATGGCCAGGCGGGGGAGTATCTCACCCGTGAGCAGGATGTGAGCGTCGCTTACAGCTACCTCACCGCGCAGGCATTGGATGCCGACTACCAGATTGTTGCCATTTCCGGGCAGGGCGTTGTCCGCAACTGCCACGGAGAGGTAGGGGCGCGTCTCTTCGAGTTTTTCGATCACCGCTCCAGAAGCACCAGGGAGCCGTATGACCACGCGACCTTTACCCCCGATGCCGTGGTGATCAACGCCGGCACCAACGACGCCGTCGGTAAGGTCAGTGCGGCGGACTTTGAGGCGGGCGTCTCGGCGTTTTTGGACCGGGTGCGCTCCGCCTATCCCCGCGCCCACATCTTTTGGCTGTACGGCCTGATGGGCAATCCCTATGATTCGGTGCTCCGTGCCCTCATCGAGCGCCGCCGCCATACCGACAGCGCCATCCATTATGTCCCCATCGCCTCCATCGGCCCCGACCCGGAGGAGATTGGCGTCCACTGGCACCCCACCCGCAAGGCCCATGTCCGCGCCGCCGACCTTCTGACCGCCGCCGTGAAGGAGGCCCTGGATTGGTAAGCACGCACACCTATCACGACATTTGCCGGCAGATACGCCTCTTGACCCGGGAGCTGCGTCGGGTCGTCGTGGCGATCGACGGCGGCAGCGCGGGCGGTAAAAGCACCCTGGCAGCCCGCTTGGCACGGGAGTTTGGGGGGCAGGTCATCCCCATGGATGACTTTTTCCTGCCCGCCGCCCGCCGGGCCCCAAGGGACAGCAGCCCTCCGGGCGGGCATATGGACTATGAGCGCTTTTGCGCCGAGGTGGTCACTCCCTTGCGGCGGGGCGAGCCGCCCGCCTGGGGGGTCTTTGATTGCGCCGACCAAGCCGTCACCCACACCAAAACGCTCCCCCCCGCCCCCCTCTATCTCGTAGAGGGCGCCTATGCCACCCACCCCGACATCCCCGATATTTACGATTTGCGTATTTTTGTGAGGGTTGACGGGCAGACGCAGCGACGGCGTCTGACCGAGCGCGAGGGCAGCGGTGCCCGGCGCTTTTTCGAGGAGTGGATCCCGCGGGAAAACGCCTACTTCGCCGCCTATATGACCGAGCAACTGGCAGATATGGTCTATGTTGGCTCGGCACAAGATACGGAAACGGAGGATGAATCATGATACCCAAGAGAAATTGCGCCGGCAACGACTGCTCCCTGTTAGGGTTCGGTTGCATGAGACTGCCCCTGACCCAGGAGAGGACCATCGACCTCCCCCGCGCCGAGAAGATGATTGACATCGCCTATGCGTCGGGCATCAACTATTTTGACACGGCCTACTTCTATCTGAACAGTCAGAGCGAGCCCTTTGTGGGGCATGCGATGAAAAAGTACCCCCGCCACACCTTTCACCTTGCCACCAAGCTCCCCCCGGGGCAGGTGAAAACCAAGGCCGACGCGCAGCGCATTTTAGAGGACCAGCTCAAAAAGCTGCAGACCGATTACATTGACTACTACCTGCTGCACGCCCTGAACGCCGATAGTTGGAAACGGATGCTCGAGGTGGATATCCTGCCCGTCCTTGTGGACTTCAAGCGGCAGGGGCTCATCAGAAAGATCGGATTTTCCTTCCACGACGAGTACCCCGTGTTTGAGAGTATCCTCACCGCCTTTCCGTGGGACTTTTGCCAGATTCAGTTCAACTATATGGACACCGAGGTACAGGCAGGCTTGCGGGGTCTGCAATTAGCCGAGTCACGCGGTATCCCCGTGGTGGTGATGGAACCCATCCGGGGCGGCGGGCTGGTGCACTACCCCGACGATATCAAACAGGCGTTTGCCGAGCTGAACCCCCGGCGAAACTTAGCCAACTGGGCACTGTCCTATGTCGCCAGCTATGATAATGTCAAGGTCCTGCTCAGCGGCATGTCCACCGTCGGCCAGCTCCGCGACAACCTGCGGACCTTCCGCCATTTCCAACCGCTGAGCCGGGAGGAGATGCAGGGGGTCGGCGAGATCGTGACCAAGATCCGTCAGAAGATGCAAAACGCCTGCACCGGCTGCCGCTACTGTATGCCCTGCCCCGCCGGGGTGAACATCCCGCGCGCGTTCCAGATCTGGAACGAAAGCGCCATGCACGGCAACGCGGAGGTCTACCGCAAAAACTACTTGGCAGGCAAACCCGCAAGCTACGCCTCGTCCTGCAGGGAGTGCGGTGCCTGTGAGCCCCAGTGCCCGCAGCAAATCAGTATCATTGAGGACCTCAAAAAAGTCAAAGCGCTGTTTGAGAACACCTAATCCGCGAGGCGCTCCGCTCCGCCGCTCCGCCGCTTCGCCGCGTCGTCGCGACACCGCTTCGCCGCTCCGCCGCTTCGCCGCTCCGCCGCGCTTCTGCCACAAACCACCTCCCCGACAAGGGTACCTTGTCGGGGAGGTTTTTTGTCTGCTTTTCTGGGACAAGAAGTCCCCTTTCTTCGATCAGTCACCCTTCAGCCGTTCAAAAAACTCAGTGTGTGCCGAGAGGTTTTTCAGCATTTGCTTGATTTGTCCTGTTTTTTCTCTCACTGTCTCGGGCTTTTCGGCAAGCAGTTGCGCCACCTGTGCCGGGGTGGGCATGCCGGGGCAGTGCAGCAACACGCCCGACAAGAACCGCTCGGAGGTCAGCGCTCCGAGCTCTTCCAGCCACGCCCGCGCGTCCTCTCCCTCCCCCGTGAACAGGCAGGGGATGCCCGCCGAGAGCGACAGGACCGACAGACGCACCCGGCTCCCCATCGAAAAGCGCGCACAGGCGAGCAGGGAGACGAGCTCCTCCGGGCTGTTTGGCGAGCACAGAGAGCCCAGGCTGCACCATCGGTGCACCCGCCGGTTCAGCCGTCGGTCTCCCCGCGTACACAGGGGCACAAACAAGGGCAGCAGGCAGTGCTGCTCGTGAATCAGCCGGATGAGCGCGGCATAGGCACGCTGCCGGTGGCGGGGCATGCGGCCGCTCAGAGAGACGATCAGGCAGGGTGCCCCCTCCTTGTCGGTCTGCTGTCGCAGGAGCAGGGCAGGGTCACACACCGGTGCCGCCCCCGCCGCCCCCAGTTCGATAGCGCGCGCTTGGTCGGCGGGCGTGCGCAGGGTGACGGCGTCCGCCGCCGCCAGCACCGCGCGCACCCGCCGCTCCGTCCGCGCACCCCGCAGTACGCCTATGCCGCAGGCATACAGACAGCAAAACGCCCCTTTCCTTTTGGCCAGCAGAAAAAGGGCGGTATCGTACAGCCATAAGCGGCGGCCGGGCGGCAGGGTTTCCCCGGCCCACAGAAAGACGGCGTCGGGCGAGAGCAGGCGCGACAGACGGCGGACCGCGCGCCGATGAATGGCGGCGACCGGCAGGGCACGGGCTGTCTTTTTGGGGGCGGCGGACAGCACCACGACCGGGCCGATCCCCGCTGTTTTCAGCTCATAGACCAAGGCATGCAGCGCGGCCTCCTCCCCCATGTTTCCAAAACCGTCAGCGCCGCATATGATAACAGTGCGGGTCTTTCCCGTATCCGGCCACTCGGGCGCGGGGGGCGGTGCGGGCATACTCTACCTCCGACAAAGCACCCGCCAATCGGCACCACAGTACCTTGGCGGGCGTCTTAGTTGCCTGCCGGCGCAGGCTCATCCATCGTCATGGCAAACGGCGACCGTCACGAATGACCGTCACCCGTCATGACCGTCCTCTTTGATCATCTCCGCATGCGTACCGCTTCAGATCATGACCGTCTCGGAAGCCTCTTGCGTCTCGTCCTGCTTGGCGGCGACCAGTTGCACGTGGTAGGCGTCAATGACTGCCTCCTCCAGCTCGGCCCTGAACTGCGCGTTGATGGGATGTACAATGTCCCGGTAGGTGCCGTCCGGGTTTTTACGGGAGGGCATGACGATGAAGAAGCGGTCTCTGGCATAGATCACTTTGATGTCATGCACCGCGATGGCATCGTCAAACGTGACCGACACAATGGCCTTCATCGGTCCCTCGTCAAAAAACTTCCTGATTTTAATATCTGTGACTCGCATAGCTGTGTCCTTTCTGTTTGTAGACTCTCAGGCAGGATTTTCATAGTGATGAAAACAGTATTCAGTTTGCGCAAGAAAAATATTCAATCACAGCGGATTTTTTCAACATCTTCCGGACATCCCGCACCTGATTTCAGATAAAGTGAGGCTGCTATGGCCATACCGAACACCCTGCTTGGCGCCGAGGGTTGCGCCCGCCTGCTGGCGGATGTGCAGCGCCTCTATTTTTTAGGAATTGGCGGGGTCAGCATGTTTTCCTTGGCTGCCTTGAGCCTGGCGCGGGGCCTGACGGTGGGCGGCTCGGACAGGACGGAAAGCGCGCTCACCCGACAGCTCAGCCAATGGGGCGCCCGGGTTTGGATCGGGCACGACAGCCGGCACCCCCTCGGGTACCAGGCGCTGGTCTATACCGCCGCCGTCAGCGAAAGCACCCCCGAGTTGCAATCGGCCCGAGCCATGGGCATCCCGGTGCTCTCCCGGGCAGACTATCTGGCGTACTTGATGGCGGGGGCGCGCACCCGCGTGGGCATTGCCGGGATGCACGGCAAAAGCACGGTGTGCGCCATGATCGGGCACCTGTTCGAGCAGGGCGGGCAGGACCCCACCGTGGCCTGCGGTGCTTTGATGAAGCCGCACCGCAGCCCTCTGCGTCAGGGGGGCAGCGACTGCTTTGTGTTTGAATCGGACGAATACATGCGTTCCTTCCACTCCTTTTCCCCCACGTTGTCGGTACTTAACAACCTGGAGCTGGACCACACCGACTGCTACCCTGACCTTGACGCCGTCAAAGCCGCCTTTCTGACCTACCTGCACCGCACCGAATCGGGCGGGACGGCGGTGCTGAACGCCGACGACCCGCACCTCATGGATATGGCGGCTTCCTACGGCGGCCGGCGCGTGCTGTTTTCGCTGTCCGACCCAGCGGCCGATTGCCACGCGACAGCGCTGCAGGAGATAGCGGGCAGGCCCGTCTTTTCGCTGGTATGGCAGGGCAGGGAGGTGGGGCGGGTGTCGCTCCGCCTGCCCGGCAGGCACAATGTGTACAATGCCTTGGCGGCGGCGGCAGCGGCGCTCTCGGGCGGCATTCCCCCGGACACGGTGACAGAGGCACTGGGCACCTTCGGCGGCGTTTGCCGCCGCATGGAACTGCGGGGGTACCTGCACGGTGCTCCGGTATACGACGATTACGCCCACCACCCAAACGAGCTCCGGGCGACATTACACGCCCTGCGCCCCCTGACCCCGGGACGGCTGTTCTGTGTGTTTCAGTCCCATACCTATTCCCGCACTGCCAGCTTCTTTGCAGAGCTCGCGGAGGCGCTCCGCCTGGCGGACTACCCGGTGGTGGCCGATGTGTATGCCGCCCGGGAAAGCGACACCCGGGGGATGAGCGCCGCCGCCCTGGCGGCCGCCGCCGGCGGGCCGGCAGTCGCCATCAGCGGCTTTGAGGGCATCGCGGAGCACCTGCGGAGTGCGGTCTGCGCCGGGGACACGGTGGTGGTCATGGGGGCGGGCGACATTGACCGCGTCTTTGAGCACCTGACCCTCACGCCTGTGCCGGACCCCTAAGTCTCAGGACCTCCTGCACCCGCACGGCCTCTCCGCGCCCGCACCGCTCGCCTGCGCCCGCACGGCCTCTCCGCGCCCGCACGGCCTCTCCGCGCCCGCACCGCTCGCCTGCGTCCGCACGG
>JBBAEK010000053.1:0-7426 GCA_041655935.1 Eubacteriales bacterium | reverse complement strand
GGCGGCAGAGCTTTTGAGCCGCAAAATCTTTTTGCGCTGGCTGGCGCACGCCGTCCGGAAAAACAACCGCGCCTGGGGCAGGGCACTGCTCGAGCACCGAGTCTTTCACCGCCTGGCGCATGTCACCCCGGCGGTCATCATCTACCATTTTGCCCCTGCCTTTCCGGCGCAACAAACGCTGATTCAGCGGGTAGCCCTGTTCTACCTGCTCGCCGCCGTGCTCATGTCCCTGAGCGGCCTGCTCAGCGCGGTGGGGGATGTCTACCAGCGCCTGGAGCTTGCCAAGTCCCGCCCCATCAAGGGGCTGTTGCAGATGCTGCGCATCGCGCTGCTGCTGGTGGGCGGCATCACGCTGGTGTCCGTCTTTCTCGACAAAAGCCCCCTCTTGTTGCTCAGCGGACTGGGTGCGTTGTCCGCGGTGTTGCTGCTGATTTTCAAAGACTCAATTCTGGGCTTTGTGGCGGGGGTGCAGTTGGCAAGCAACGACATGGTACGGGTGGGCGACTGGGTGGAAATGCCGAAGTACGATGCCGACGGCGATGTGATTGACATCACCCTGCACACCGTCAAGGTCCAGAACTGGGATATGACCATCACCATGGTCCCCGCCTATGCCTTCATCTCCGACTCCTTCAAGAACTGGCGGGGGATGCAGGAGATGGGCGGCCGCCGCATCAAGCGCGCGGTCTATATCGACGCCACCAGCATCGGTTTCTGCACGGCGCAGACGCTGGCTCGCTTTCGGCAAATTCAGCTGCTCACCGACTACCTGCTCGACAAGGAAACGGAAATTGAAGCGTACAACCAAGCCCACCGTGTCGACCCCTCCACCCCGGTGAACGGGCGGCATCTGACCAACATCGGTACCTTCCGCATCTATATGGAGAAGTATCTGGAGCAGCACCCCATGGTCCACCACGGCATGGTCATCATGGTGCGCCAGCTCGCCGCGGAGGACCGCGGGGTGCCGCTGGAGGTCTACTGCTTTACCGGCGATACCCGCTGGGAGGTCTATGAGCGGGTACAGGCGGACATTTTTGACCACATCTTTGCCGTCGCCCCCGAGTTTGAGCTGCGGATTTTCCAACAGCCCGGCGGGCATGACCTACGCCCCCTCTCCCGTGCGCAAAAACACGCCCCTCCGACGCACGGAGAGGCGTGACAAGAGCGGAGTTTGGGGGTATCAGGTGATTTCTCCGGCCCGCTGCAGGGATACCTTGGTGCACACCGGACCGATCAGCTCGTAAATGAAGGTGGCGCCCAAAATCACGGCTTGAATGAGCTCACCGTACCGGGGCAGGGTCTGGGCGGTCAGCAGTGCCAGACCGATGGCGACACCGGCCTGCGGCACCAGTGAGAAGCCCAGGTATTTTTGGATGGCCGGCGAGGTTTTCATGAGCTTTGCGCCCGAGTACGCCCCCAGCACCTTTCCGATCATGCGCACCACGATATAGGTGATGCCGATCAGCCCGATTTGGGGCAGGATAGTGATGTTCAGAGACATACCGGAGACCACAAAGAAGATGAGAAAGATCGGCGGGGTGACACTGTCGCTCAGCGCGAAAATCCCCTTGGCATCGGGTGTGATATTGACCAGCATCGCCCCCATGCACATGCACAGCAAAAGCGGGGACAGCCCCCACAGATCGGCGAGGGACGCGCCGAGGAACACAATGCCGGTGCAGGCAATGAGCCGGTTGGAATCCTTCTTGAAGAAATGCAGGGGCAGCAAAAAGAGCGCCCCCAGCGCAAATCCGACAGCGCAGGACCCGAAAATCTCAAGGAGGGGGTCCAGCAGCATCATGACCAAGGGGACATCCTCCGCGCGCTGCAGGACATTCACCACGGCGGCGGCAAAGCCAAAGAGGATGAGCGCTACCGCGTCATCCAGCGCCACCACGCTCAGCAGGGTCTCGGTCACCGGGCCATGGGCACGGTACTGCTTGATCACCATGACGGTGGCGGCGGGGGCGGTCGCGGAGGCAATCGCGCCCAGCAGCAGGGCGACCTCGGTATCCACGCCCAGCGCGAGCAGTGCCAGGCAGACCAGTACCGCCGCCAGCGCCCCCTCCATGATCGCAAGGACAATGGGGGTGACCCCCACCCGTTTCAGGTAGGACAGTTTGAACTCCGCTCCGATCGTGAAGGCGATGAAGGCCAGCGCGATCTCGGAGACAAAATGCAGGCCGGACACCGTATCGGCAGGCACCAGTCCGGTGCCAAAAGGACCGAGCAGCAGCCCGGCAATCAAGTAGCCGGTGACATTGGGCAGATGGATCAACTTGACCAGGCGCCCAAAAAGAAGCCCTGATAGCAAAATCAGAGCTAAGTAAAACAGGGTATCGGGTTCCATTGTTAGAATTCAACTCCTTCGGCGCTGAGGATGGGGAGGGTAAACATGACTGCCGTATCGGGCTTTGACAGGTCGCCGATCACATCGCGCACAATCTCCTTTGCGCGCTCTGTTTTGGTCTCGTCCAGCGCCAGGAGGATGGTTTTGCTTTCTTTCCGGTTGGGATTCAGGTGCAAACGCAGCGCCCCGAACAGCGGCAAATCCTCGGTGCTCCGGGCCAACTCGCGCAACATGCCGGTGCTGCTCAGGATGGTTCCGCCGCAGAGCTCCTCGTCCAACAGTCTTTTCAGCAGGGGATCCAACAACTCCACTTTGTTCAGTACGATCAACAACAGTTGCATGGGATGCCTTCCTTTCGGTTGTCAGTATAGCACCGCTTGCCCCCAAAAGCAAGCGCCTTTTCTTTTTATTTTTATGGTATTTTTATTATTTTTCGAAAAAGATCACACGGTGACCACTCGTCCGCCGCCACTCCGCCCGAGCGCAGGAGAGACGAGCTTGTGCGAGACGTTCCGCCCGCACAGCGGCGTCAGGGCTGCTCCGCCGGACCAAAGAGGTTCTCGGCAAAGACATAGACATAAAGGACGCTTCCGTAATACCCGCCCGCCGCGTAGGGCTCCGACTCGATGGTGAAGGACTCTATGATGTTGCCGGCCGCCGTCTGCGCCTGCAACCACGCGGTCATACGCGTATGTTCCTTTTCGGTCAGCAGGAGGAAGTAGCGATCGGTGTCTTTGTCGTCGTACATGTCCTTGGGTTGCTGGTATTCATACGGGTAGGGGTAGGTCTTGTCGGCGTGGAGGTTGCCCACCTCGATCCGGTTGTCGGACAGCATGGAGACAAGGTTGGCCCACCAGAAGTTGGCGTACCCGTAGTAGAGCCCGCGCGCTTCCAGCTCGGCGGCCGCCACATGCCAGGAGTTCTGCCGCCCGTAGTCGGACGGCATCTTGGCAATCTGCACCGCCGGCACGGCCGCCATGAGCAGAAGGCCAGCCGCCAGCAAAGCTCCCAGTCGCGCCGCGACCCGCTGCTGCCGCCAGAGCGCCACCGCCCCCGCCGCCGTCACAATGAGCGCAGTGCCCAGCATGGGGACCAGCCGCCAGTTGGCGCCGCTCAGCCGGCCAAAGACAAACCCGAACATAATGGCGGCGGACACCACCAGGTGCCCAATCAGCAACAGGCGCATGCCACGGCTTCTCATGTGCCGGTAGCCAAGGAGCATCGCCACCGGGACAAGGAGGAGCAAGACCCCGCCCGCAATGCCGACCAAGGGACCAATCGACGCGCGGCTGAGTAGCGGGTCGCCGGACTTGACCGACACGCCCAGCAGAGAAAACCAGTTTTCGAAAAAGTGTAAGAAGTTGTCGGTCCATTCCGACATGCCGCTGTAGGAGGTGAATGCCTCGGCATACCCGGCCACTACCCCGTGCGAAATGGGCTTGATGAGCAAAAACCCCACCGCCGAACACACCGAAAAGGCACCGAGCAGCCCTGCGGTGCGGAGACCGCGGACCGAGGTGAGCGGTTCCGTACCGTCCAGGAGCCGCTCGCCGAACACCGCCGCCAGCACGGGCAGGGTGAAGCAGATCAGACTTTGCAGCCCGTTGGTGGCGGCGAGCAGTCCGAACACCAGCAGCACGCCGAGCCGTGCGTAGTCAGCCGCGCGCCGCTCCCCGCCCCGGTGCAGCAGCCCGCCCTCGTGCACCAGACGCACGGCGAGCCCGAAACCGACACAGAAAAACAGAATGCCGAGATTATAGTAGAAGATATGCTCCCACATGATCTCCCGCAGCTTCCTGCTGCCCGAGAGCACCAGCAGGACGGCCGAGACAAAGGCAGCCGAGGCACACCGGCCAAACTCCAGCCCCCGGGCCAGGTAGTACAGCGCACCCGCCAGCAAGAGGGCAAACAGCACCAGCCCGCAGAGCTGCGCCTTCACCGAGTAGCCGAACAGCGCCACAAAGGGCAGGAAGATCAGGTTGCCCCCAAAGGGCAGAATCGCCGCATAGTAGAAGTTGTCGCTGATCAGCTGTCCCGACTCATAGGTGGCGTACGCCCAGCGCAGCGAGTCGGTGCAGTCGGCGGTCATGTAGCCGCGGGCAGGCCCGATAATATAGTACAGCACCAGCCCCAGCCCCGGCGCCGCCAGCAGTAGCGGCATCACCCAACCGAGGAGCCGGCATACCCGGTGCCCGAGGGTGCTGCCACGGGCGGCGCAAGTATCAGCTGTTTGGTTTGTCATGCGCGGATTTCACCTCGTGGTATTCTTTTTCGGTGTTCACTTCCCAGACCGGGGTTTTGTCGGTATTGCCCTGCCTAACGGCAGAAACCGCCTCCATCGCCGAGAGCATGGAGTGGTCCATGTTGTTGTACTTGTGCTGTCCGTTACGGCCGATGCACCACAGGTTCTCAAATCCCGAGAGGAACTCACGCACCTGCCCGAACTCGGCATAGCTCCCGAAATAGGCGGGGTAGGCCTTGGGCACCCTGACCCTGACTGCGTCCAGCACGTCCTCGCGCGCGATGATGCCGATCCCGGCCAGCTCGCCGATGGCGAAGTCAATGAACGCCTGATCGTCCATGTTCCAGTACTCGTCTCCCTCGTCGCAGAAGTACTCCAGCCCCACCCACACGGTGTGCTGCGGGTCCTTCACCATATAGGGCGACCAGTTGTTGAAAATCTGCAGCCTGCCCAGCTTGACCTCGCGCTCCTGGATATAGATCCAGCAGTCGGGGACAATGTTGCCCACCGTCCGGTGCACCGTCTTGTTTTCCAGCTGCAACTTGTTGACCAGCAGTCCCACCGTCATAAAGTCGCGGTAGGGCAGCTCGCCCGCGATGTGCCGCACCGCCGCCGGGGCAGCCTCGCCCATGCCGCAGACCAGGTCCCGCACAGGCATGGTGGAGAAAAACTCGTCTCCTTCGTACTCGACTTCCTGCCCGTCCCGCACCGCCACCACCCCGCGCACACGGCCGCCCTCGGTGATGATACGGGTCACTTTTGTATTCAGCAGAACCTGTCCGCCCCGCCGCGTGATTTCCGCCGCCATGGCCTCATACAGTTGTCCGGGTCCCTTTTTGGGGTATTTGAACTGCTCGATCAGGGAGGTCTCGACCTTGGTGCCGCTGCCGCGGAAGGGTTTGGAGAGCACCGACCAGACCGCCTTCATCAGCGACAGCCCCTTGACCCGTTGCGAGCCCCAGTCGGCGGCAATGTCCCGCGGGTTGCGCCCCCAGACCTTTTCGGTATAGTCCTCAAAGAACATCTCATAGAGGGGCTTGCCGAACCGGTTGATATAGAAGTTGGCGAGCGAATCCTCCGGCCGCTTGAACAGGGCGGCTCTCAGGTAGCCAAGCCCCGCCCTGATGGTACGGCGCGCGCCCATGTTGCGAAAGGTCTCGGCTTTGAGCGAGATGGGGTAGTCAAAAAACTTTTTCAGGTAGAAAATGCGGGAGACCCGACGGCGCAGCAGCATCACCCGCTCCGCCTGTTCGGGGTCGGGCCCGCCCGGGGCGAGCGTCTTGTCGGTGGTGCCCAGCAGGATGTCGTCAATGGAGGGGCTGCCCTGCAGGGGCATCAGCTCCTGCCACAGGGCATTGACCTCCTCACACTTGGTGAAAAAGCGGTGCCCGCCGATATCCATGCGGTTGCCGTTGTGCGTCACCGTACGGGAAATGCCCCCGACAAAAGACTCCGCCTCCAGCACAATGGGGCGAACCGTTGTCTCGGTCAGCAGTTTGTAAGCGGCGGTCAGCCCCGCGGGGCCGGCGCCGATGATAATGGCCACGGCCGATTGGTTGGTATCCATAAAGTGATGATCCTTTCCCACAAATCTATCCGCAACAAGGGCTACTTGCCCCGGTATACCAGCAGCTTGCGCCCGACATAGTTCCACACCAGCACAATCCCCTTGACCACACAGTTCAACAGGATGTACCAGATGCCCTCCTCACCGATGAAGCGGGTGCCCAGCACGGTCAGCCCGGTCGACAGGCCAAGCCCCACCGCGCCCACCAGGACGTAAATGGCGAACGCCCCCGCCGTCTGTCCCCGCGCGCGCTGCTCCGCCGTGCGAAAGACAAAGTAGTTGGCCAGGACAAAGTTCACCGCCAGCCCCGCCAGAAAGCCCACCGCCACCGAGGCGACCACCGCCGGCGTGTCGCTGGGCGAGGCAGAGAGCACAAAGTACAGCATGGCGTAGTTGACCCCCATGTCCACCAGGGCCGCCACGCCGCCCACCACCGCATAGCGCAGGAATTCATACACCGTGCGCTTCATTGTCTCTTTTTCCAAAACGCCTCCATGCCCGCCGCCCTTGTCGGGCGGGACAGGCTTTTCCTTGCTATTTCCATGATACCGTGTGCCCGCGAAAGAAACAGTCTGTCAAATGCGCGTTGGAAGCCGCGCATCATAGTCCGATTATACCATGTGCCCGCGAAAGAAACAGTCTGTCAAATGCGCGTTGGAAGCCGCGAATCATAGTCCGATTATACCATGTGCCTGCGAAAGAAGCAAGTTGTTTCAGTCAACAATTTGCCCCTCCGCAGACTTTGAAAAGGATCTCCCTTGTCGGGTCACTTTCGCCCGACAGCCGTCCGGCCCCACGCACGAGCGTCGCTCCCGGTCGGGATCTGATGCGTCCGGGGCGGGGGTTGGCGGTGTTTCGGCCGCCCCACGCACCAAAACCGAGCGGGCAGGCCGGCAAGAACAGCCGCCATTCCCCTCCAACCACACGGTTTTACAGTTCCGCCTCCGCACGCGGCAGAGTGCCTTGTTACCCCGCCGGGAAGCGGCCGGGGCGCTTGATTCGGTGCTTTTATTATAGCTCCCCCGTCGGCAAATGTCAATCAAGTTCACCAAAAGTTTATCAATCCGCCCCCCTTGCTTGATTCAATTTGCCCAGCCGCCCTGTTCGCCGCCCGCATCCCAAAGCCCCCTCTCTGCCAAAAACACTGCCGCCATACGACACATCCGTCGCTGCCCTCCGATCCGCCCCCTCACCCCCACCCCAACATCACACCCGCCCCCGCCATGCGGATTCACCGCCCCCTGCCGGCGGCGTAGCCCCCCCC
>JBBAEK010000052.1:0-7937 GCA_041655935.1 Eubacteriales bacterium | reverse complement strand
AAGAAATCAACGCCAAAGGAGCGGACACGGCTCGTTCTTTGTCGGCTGTCCTCAGGGCGGCACGACCCTCCCCTCTGTCTGTGAGTAGGGGAAGCGGGTCTACTTCTGGGCGGGGTCCTCCTCGTCGCTCGGGCGCAGACCGACCAGGTGGTCCACCGGCAGGGAGAACACCACGGCACGCCCTTCTGTTTTCAGCCCCGCGGTTTCAATGATGGCGTCCATGATCGGCCCCTTGAAGGCGGTGGAGGTCAGAATGGCGACGGTATCGGTGTCCTGCTTGAGCGCGGTGCCCAGCACCCGCTCGGCCTGCTCGTTGCTCACTCCGATGGAGTGCACCACCGTCGCCCCGGCGGCGCCTACCGCGCGGGTTGCGTCCAGCACCCGTTCGGTAAACTTCTGATTGACCACGGCGACAATCAACTCGTACATCACTCGTCTTTTCTCCTTGCGGTAGGGATTTTTGGCGGCGTCCTTGTCGGGCGCGGACAACAGGGCGTAGCTGATCAGATTGGAGACCCCCGACAGCGGGATGGTGAACGCGATGCCCCGTCCCATCAGGTAGAGCCGCAAGTGGTCATTGATCGTTTTCAGCAGCCGCCGCTCAGCATAGTCGGGGAACAGGCCAAAGACCACCCGCCGTTCCACCTCGTCCATGCCGAAAAAGCTGCGGACATGGGAGCGCGCGGTGCCGTGCCCAATGACCGAAAAGTGGAGCGAGAGGCACTGCTCGTTGCAGGCGCGGGCAAAGGCCGCCTCGTCCTCTTTCTGCACAATGCCCACCAGCAGCTTGACCCGCTTCTCCCGAGGCTCGGTTTGCCTGCCCATCTCAGTCCACCGTCCTTTCCACGGAGTAGTTGATGAAGAACTCATCCACCGCTACCAGCCGGTCGGCGGCGCGCTTGACCTTGGTGCGGTAGACCAGTCCCCAGACCTCCACCGCGATGACGGGGGGCAGGGCGACAATGGCGACACAGCCAAACGCCTCGGTCATCACGTTCAGCCCCAGCCCGGACGAGGCGCCGATGGTGAGGGGCAGGATAAAGGCGGCGGCCATGGTCCCCGACGCCACCCCGCCCGCGTCAAAGGAAATGCCGGTGAAAATGGGCGGGACCACAAAGGTCAGCGCCAGCGCCACGATATACCCCGGCACCAGCAGGTACATGATGGACATACCCGTGAGCAGTTTGACCATGAACAGCCCGAGCGCGGCGGACACGCCGATCGCCAGGCTTTGCGCCATCTTGCGGGCGGGGATGGCGCCCGCCGAGATCTGCTCGACCTGCGTGACCAGCACGTGGACGGTAGGCTCGGCGGCCACCATGAAGTATCCCAGCAGCATCGCCACCGGGATCAGGATATACCCCCCGCGCATCCCCGCCAGACTGGCGCCCAGACTGTACCCGGCGGGCAGAAAGCCGAGGTTGGCGCCCATCATGAACAGCACCACCCCCATGAAGGTGAACAGCATTCCCACCCCGATGCGCAGCATCTGCCGCGCCGTAAAGGAGCGGGTGAGGAGCTGGAACAGCAGCGCGAAGCCGGCAATGGGCAATAGGGCGAGCCCGACCTCCCCGGCAAAGTCGGGCAGGGCGCGCAGGTAGACCAGCGCGCCCGCGCGGGTGTCGGTGACGATGGGGATCTGCGCGAGCTCGTAACTCCCGCCCTCGACCCGGTAGAGGATGCCGAGGAGCAACACGGCAATCACCGGGCCGATACTGCACAGCCCCAACAGGCCGAACGAGTCGTCCCGGGCGCTGTCCCGGGAGGCGATGGAGGAGACGCCCGCCCCCAGCGCGAGGATAAAGGGCACGGTCATGGTGCCGGTCGTCACCCCGCCCGTATCAAAGGCGGCGGACCAAAAGGCGGGCGGGACAAAGAAGCAAAGGACAAACGCCAGGGTATAGGACACCAGCAGCAGCCGGCGCAGGGGGACGCGCCACAGGATGCGCAGCAGGGCGAGCAGCAGCGAGAGCCCTACCCCCACCGAAATCACCGGCACCAGCACCGTTTTGGGCACGGCGGAGATCTGCTCCGCCAGAATATGTACGTCGGGCTCGGAGACCGTGACAAACAGCCCGATGAAAAAAGCCACCAGCGCGATCAGCCAGACCTTGCCCGACTGGGTGGTGCGGACACCCACCTTGCTCCCGAGGGGCAGCATGGCCAGCTCCGAGCCCACGGCAAACAGCGCCAGCCCCGCCACCAGGCAGAGGACGCCCGTCAGAAAGAGAAAAAAGTCCCCGGCGCTCATGGGGGTGAGGGTGACGCAGAGCAGCACCACCGCCAGCGCGATGGGCAGCACCGAGCGCAGCGACTCGGACAGGTTGTCTTTGATCATCGGGCGGCGCCCTCCTTTTTTTTGTGAAATCACGCACCGTGTGTCTGTGCGTACCCCTTCATTATATCATAAAGGGCCGGCCGCTGTCAATCGAAAACCCGTTTAAAAAAGCCGCCCGCCGCCCCGCAAAAAAAGTGCCGAAATGGCTGACAAAGCGAAAGTTTTGTGCTATACTATGGGTGAGGCAGGGTGCGCTTGCCTGTGGCAACCCACCCTCCGGAAACCATCAGAAGGGCGGTACGACCAAATGAAACTCAACATCAGCGGCAAACAGATGACGGTTCGGGAGTCCTTAAAGGAACTGACGCGGAAGAAACTGCTCAAGTACGACCGTTTTTTCGGGGACAGCGCCGAGGCGTATGTCAACTACTCGGTGAAGCACGGCGAGCAGACGGTGGAGCTCACCATCAACTCGAGCGGCACCCTGTTCCGTGCAGAGGAGTCCGATACCACTTTTCAAAATGCGCTTGACCGCGCCATGGACGCCCTGGAGCGGCAGATCCGCAAGAACAAAACGCGGCTGGAAAAGCGCATGAGACCCACGGCATTTGACAGCCTGCCCGAGGCATTTGACAGCCTGCCGCACGAGGCGGAGGCGGAGGAAGAGCCCGAGCTGTACATCCGCACCAAAACCTACCCCTTCAAGCCCATGTCGGTCGAGGAAGCCATCCTGCAAATGAACCTGCTGGGCCACTACTTTTTCATCTTTGTCAACGCCGAAACCAACCAGACCTGCGTGGTCTACCAGCGCAAGGAGGGCGGCTACGGCCTGATCCGCCCGGAATAACCCCGGGGCTCCCCCCGGAATTCCCTCCGGCACAGCCCCGGACCCCCCGACTTCCTGTCAACTTATAGTTACTTTATCGCTACCCGCCGCAAACTTCCCCGAGCACACCAACGCCGCCCTTTCGGGCGGCGTTTTTTGGTTGTATTGGTCAGCGGCAGACAGCCGGCTACAAGCAGCCTGTTTGCAGGAGCCTGCTTGCAGGGGGCTCACTGCCGGGACGGCAGGGCGGAGAAGCGGGCGGCGGCGCCTCGGTCCTCGTGCCGGTAGAGCAGGAAATCGAGCACGCACAGCACCACCGTGCAGATGCCAAACAGCAGCTCCATCGGCAACAGGGGCGTGAGCAGTACGCAAAAGGCGCCCAGCGCGATCAGCAGCCCCGTCGCCGCCAGCATGGCGATCAGTACCGACATGGATTGCTTGACCGCCACCGTCTCGTCCATCCAGTCCAGCTTGGGGAAGTAGACGTTGGCGATGGTGCCCGTCAGCCCGCAGAAAACGATGAACAAGGCGGGCAGTACCACCACAAAGACGGCCATCAACGGCGGGAGGCGCAGCGCCACAATCGCGCACAGCGAGGCAAACAGGTTGACGGGCAGGCAGATGACCAGGTGCGCCAAGGTCTTGGCGTGCAGCGGCACACGCCCGTGCACCGGCAGCGAGCAGGGAATCCACAGGCTGCTGCCCTCCAGCGACACCGCGGGCGCGGAAATGAAGGTCATGCCGCCGATCGCGCACAGCGCCCCCACCACGACCGCCCCCAGCATCTGAGTGCCGGCGAAAGCCCCGAGTCCCGCCCCTGCCAGCAGGCCGATCAGCTCCGGTCCCTTCACCAGCAGCGCCACCGCGCCCACCAGCACAAAGATCAGCCCGAGCCCGGCGTTGAGCATATACCCCGCGCTGCTGAAAAAGCGGCGCAGTTCCTTGCGGGTAAAGGCGGAGAGGGGGGCGCGCGCCGCCGCCGCCCGTTCGGTATAGACGGCCTTTTTGCCCGCGTACTTGGTGGTGAGCACCCGCAAAAAGGTGCGGTCAAGGACCAAGAGGCAGAGGGCAAAGGGGAGCACCGTGCCGGCGGCAAACAGCAGGAAAGATACGACCGACCCCTCGGTGGCCAGACGCCCGAAGGAGTAGAACAGGTGCATCACCCGCCGCACCACCCCGGCCATCTCGGCGCCGCTGGCCGCCAGCGTCCCGATCCACTCGTACATCATGAGATTGGCATACAGCGCACCGAGCATGAGCGGGATAGAGAGGGCGAGGGCGAGCAGGTTTTTGTAGCGGATGCGCGCCGTCGCCATGGCGAGCAACCAGCCCAACAGAGCCGAGGCGGCAAGAGAGAGCAGGGGAAAGAGCAACAGCCCCGCCACAAACAGGCAGAGCCCGAGCGGCGAAAAGGTGCCGACAATCAGCCACACCACATAGACAGGCACCAGCATGAGCAGGAAAAACAACAGGTCAAACAGGTACAGCGAGAGCATCCGCGAGAGCAGAATCACGCGGGGCGGCAGGGGGAGCGAGAGCAGCTGCTCATTGTCCTTGGCCTCAAACAGCTGGGACTTGGCCATGAACACCCCCGCCAACAGGCTGACGGCAAAGGCCATGATGGCAAAGTAGGCAAAGTACAGCCACCCCAGCCCCATCTCGGCCAAGGGGGCGCACATGAGCCATGCCATCATCACCACCAGCCCGATCAGCGCCCCCGCCACATATAGCACGAGCAGTCCGATGAGGACGAGCATCAGGGGGGAGGGGCGTTCCCGGCGCTTCTTGCTGCCTCTGAAAGCCGAGAGAAACATGCCTTGCAGGCGGATTTTGGCGAGCAGCCACAACAAAGCCGCTCCCGATGGAGCACCTCCTGCCCTCGTCAGGCCTCCTGCCCTCGTCAGGCCTCCTGACTTCGACGGGCCGCCCGACTTCGACGGGCCGCCCGAGTCATACGACCGGGGTTTCATTGCGCACCTCCCTCGGCAGAGCCGCTTGTAGCGGAGTCGTTCGTGACCGAACCGTCTTCGACGGAGCCGCCGGCGGCCTTGCCGCGGACGCTCTCCTCATACAGCTCCAGAAACACCTTTTCCAGCGACCCGTCCCCCTTGACCTCTGCCATGGTGCCGCAGGCGACCAGACTGCCGTCCTTGATGATGGCGATTTTGTCACACAGTTTTTCCGCCACGTCCAGTACGTGGGTGGAGAAGAAGATCGCGCCCCCCTCGTCGCAAAGCTGGCGCATCATTTCTTTCAGGGTGTGGGAGGCTTTGGGGTCCAGCCCCACAAAAGGCTCGTCCATCACCACCAGCCGGGGTGCGTGCAGCCAAGCCGAGATGATCACCAGCTTCTGCTTCATGCCGTGCGAGTAGGAGGAGATGGGCTGTGCAAGGTCGGCGGTCAGCCCCAGCGCGTCGCCGTAGCGGCGGATGCGCTCCCGGCGCACGTCGGCGGGGACGCCGAACACGTCCGCGATAAAGTGCAGGTAGCGGATGCCCGAGAGAAAGCTGTACAGGTCGGGGTTGTCGGGGATGTACGCCGTTCGGCTTTTGCACGCGACCGGGTCGTCTTTCACCGACAGCCCGTCAATGAAGATGTCCCCCTGAAAGTCCAGCAGCCCGCAGCAGGCCTTGATGGTGGTGGTTTTGCCGGCGCCGTTGTGGCCGATGAACCCGTAGATTTCCCCCGCCTTGATGTGCAGGGTCAGGTCCCTGACCGCCGGCTTCTCGCCGTAGTACTTGGTGAGGTGGTTGAGGTGTAACATGGCAAACCCTTTCTTGTCGTGTGAGTTTGGAGAAAACAGGAAGGTCGTCCGCGCAGGACGCTTCGCGCATCATGCGCCCCGCACAAAGCAATGCGCCCCGCGCCCTATGCGCCGGGTCTGGTGTGCCCGTAGCTGACACTAATCAGCGCACAAAGCAATGCGCCCCGCGCCCTTGATGAGCGCCCGCGCAAAGCGCCCCACGCCCTATGCGCCGGGTCTGGTGTGCCCGTAGCTGACACTAATCAGCGCACAAAGCAATGCGCCCCGCGCCCCGCGCTCGTACCGAGCTCCACGCCCTTGATGAGCGCCCGCGCAAAGCGCCCCGCGCCCTTGATGAGCGCCCGCGCAAAGCGCCCGCGCGGGGGCTTTTTACGGCTGCATGGCAGGCGGGAATTCGGGGGACAGGCGCCGGAGCAGGTGAAACACTTGCTCCGCCTGCGGGATATGCACCAGCCCCGAGAGCATGGCGGCGCTGCCGAACCCTTGCCCGGCGCCTTGGTAGTAGGGGGCACGGTGGTTGTGATAGACTACCGTTTCCAGCCCCCGGATGCGGACGGTGCCCGGCCCGGCCGTGCTGCTTTCCAGCGAAAGCTGCCCCAGTTGCGACAGGGCAATGTCGCGAAAGGTGACGCGACTGCCCCGGTACAGCAGCAGCACCCGCCGGTCGGTGATGGCGTAATGGGTATACTTTTTCACCTCTTTCGTGTGAATCAGCCGCCCGAACAGCAAATACGCCCCCACGCCGACAAAGGGCAGCCCGAACAGGGCAAAAGCGCCGCCCGCCATGGAGGCCGTGCTCATCCAGAAAAGTGCGAACACAAAGAAAAACAGTCCGAAAGGCAACAGGAAAATATCCTGGCGCTGAAACACCTGCGACGGGTCGGGCTGCCCGTACCACAGCAGCGTCTCCCCCGGCATCAGGTAGGGGGTAAAGACGGCCTCCGCCACCCCCCGGGGAAAGGGCGGGATCCCCGCCGCTTGCTGCTGATGCTCCCGTGGTCCCTCACTTTGTGAGCCCTCACGCCGAGAGTCGGCTCCGCGGGAGTCGGCTCCGCGGGAGCCCGCGCCCGGCACCCCGTCACTTTGTGCCCCCGCGCCCCATGCTCCGTCACTTTGTGAGCTCTCACGCCGAGAGTCGGCTCCGCGGGAGCCCGCGCCCGGCACCCCGTCATTTTGTGACCCGGCGCTCCATGCTCCGTCACTTTGTGAGCCCGCGCCCCATGCGCCGTCACTGCGAGAGTCGGCTCCGCGGGAGCCCGCGCCCGGCGCCCCGTCACTTTGTGCCCCCGCGCCCCATGCGCCCGCCTCTTGCGGGCTGCCTTGGTTGGCACTGTGATCAAAGCCGCTTGGCGCATCTGTGCCGCGGGCAGTCCGTTGCTCACCCCGGCGGTCGGTGGCCGCGTCGGGCGTCCGTGTCTCTTTTCCCCCGGCGGTGTCCGCCGCCGGGTCGTCCTCCCCGAGCAGGTCGGCGGGGGAGACCCCGAACAGCAACCCTAATTTTTGCACAGCCTCACGGTCCGGCACCGACTCGGACCGCTCCCACGAGAGCACCTGTTCGGGCGTGGTCCCCACCATCTCCGCCACTTCCTCGCAGGACATCACCTGCCGCATACGGTGGTAGCGCAAATCAGCGCCCAGTTGTCTGTTCATAAAGGGGTCCCCCCTCAGCCAAAATCGGCGTTTTCAGATGCCGTTATCTAATTGTATCACATGGTCAAATGATTGTAAAGGGGTCAGACAAAAATAGTTTGCCCGCCGGCTGTTTTTTATTCCCCATTTTTCGCAACCCATACACCCGGCAGACAAATTACCCGCTCCGGCGCTTTTTTTCCGCTCAAACGCTGTTTATCTCCTGTCTTCCTTGCCGGGCGCGCGGGCGCTCAGCTCGGCAAAGATGAATTTTGCGCAGATTCCACCCCGTCTCCCTGGCCGGGCGCGCGGCCGCTCAGAGCAGCCGGAAGTGGCGGGCAATGGCCCACTTGGCCTGCCGCTTGTACTTTTTGTAGGTCCCCGCGCACATGCAGCATTGCGGGGAATAAGTAAAGCCCCTGCCCAGCGCGATGTCCTCC
>JBBAEK010000051.1:0-8058 GCA_041655935.1 Eubacteriales bacterium | reverse complement strand
AACCGGAGCGATACCAAAGCCCACCTGCTCTTTCACGGCAAGCTGGGCCTGGGGCTGCGCATGCGCGACAGCACCGCCCTCGCGCGGATCAACAACCCCATCCGAAACGCCATTGCCGACGCCATGATCACGGCCGGCACGGAGGAGGAGCTGCGCCTGCTCTATGTCGCCATGACCCGCGCCAAGGAGCGGCTGTACCTTACCGCCCGGCCGCAACGGGGCGCCGCTCTGCAAACCCTGCTCGAGGCCTGCGCCCTGCGCCATGACCACCTGAGCGCCTATCATATTCTGCGCGCCGACAGCCATCTCAAGCTGCTGCTGTACGCGCTGGGCACAGACTCCCCCTACCTCACGGTGGTGCCGGCCGATCAGGCGGCCGCCGAAATGGCGGCGACCGTCGGAATGACGGCGACCGTCGGAATGGACTCGGGACAAGGAGAGACGGCGGGGGCGGGCGCGTCAAGCGCGGGCGCGGCAAGCGCGGGCGCCGAAACGGGAGCAGGTGCCAAAATGGCGGCGGTCGCGGGCGCGTCAAGCGCGGGCGAAAAACGCGGTGCGATTAGCAACAGTGATATTGGCGCGGCAAGCGCGGGCGCGGCAAGCGCGGACGAACCATGTGGCGAGGGGTCGGGCGACCCGGAGGCCTGGCGGCAGACCTTGTCCGAGCGGTTTTCCTTTGTCTACCCGCACGCCCACCTGGGAAAACTGCCCCGCAAGCTGGCGGTCTCGTCACTGTATCCCGCCGTGCTGGACGCCGCCGAGCAGGAGCAGACCGCCCTGCCCGCGGAGGCCCCCGAGCCGGAGGGGCCGGTGCTGCCGGCCTTCTACACGGGGCAGGCGCGGGACCACAGCGCGAAACAGGGCACTGCCACCCACCTCTTTCTGCAGTTTTGCGACCTGGCCGCCCTGCGGGAGGGCGGGGTGGCGGCGGAACTGGACCGGCTGTGCCGGGAGGGGTTTTTGTCCGACACAGACCGAGCCCTGGTGCGGACCGGGGAGCTGGAGCGTTTTGCCCGCTCCTCCCTGCTGCAAAGTCTGCTGTCTGCCCGGGAGCTGCGGCGGGAGTTTCGCTTCCATGTCAGGCTGCCCGCCGCCGCACTCACCGCCGACCCGGCGACTGCTCGGGCACTGGCAGGGGAAAGCGTGCTGGTGCAGGGGGTGATTGACTGCCTGGTGCTGACCGAACGGGGTGAGCTTTGGCTACTGGACTACAAGACCGACCGATTGCGCCGGGAAGAGCGGGCAGATAAAACCATCGCTGCCCGTGTCTTGCGGGAGCGCTACCGGCTGCAGCTCTCCTACTATGCGGCGGCGGTGCGGCGCATGTACGGGCGGGCGGCCGACCGGGTGCTGCTGTACTCCCTGCACCTGGGAGACAGCATTGAGCTGCCCGCGGCAGAACTGTTAGAGATTTGACAATGATGGTTTTCTTTGCCCAAAGCGGCCCTTGACGGTGCGGCGGGGGTGTGCTATAATGGGCGGTATGCAACGCAAAAGACCCCGGGGGCAACCGCTGTCGGGGTCATGAACAGAACGGGAGTAGTGCCATGAAATGGACTTCATTAAATGAGCTTCGTGAGAAATATCTGTCCTTTTTTGAGGGGAAGGGGCACCTGAGGCTGCCCAGCTTTCCCCTGGTCCCGCAGGGGGACCGGTCGCTGTTGCTCATCAACTCGGGCATGGCTCCCATGAAAAAGTTTTTTACCGGGGAGGAGCGGCCGCCCCGTACCCGGGTGACGACCTGCCAAAAATGCATCCGCACCCCCGACCTGGAGCGGGTGGGGCATACCGCGCGCCACGGCACCTACTTTGAGATGCTGGGCAACTTTTCCTTTGGGGACTACTTCAAAGCGCAGGCCATTCCATGGGCGTGGGAGTTTCTGACCTCCGCGGATTGGCTGGCCATCCCCGCCGAGCGGCTCTGGGTCTCGGTCTACGAGCAGGACGAGGAGGCATATGACCTGTGGCGGGATGTCGTGGGGGTGCCGGAAGCGCGCATTGTGCGGCTGGGGAAGGCCGACAACTTCTGGGAACACGGCATCGGCCCCTGCGGGCCCTGCTCGGAAATTTACTTTGACCGGGGGGCGGCGTACGGCTGCGGCGACCCCGCCTGCAAGCCCGGCTGTGACTGCGACCGCTTCATGGAAGTGTGGAACAACGTCTTTTCCCAGTTTAACTCCGACGGCGCGGGGAACTATACCGAGCTGGCGCAGAAAAATATCGATACCGGCATGGGGCTGGAGCGGCTCGCCTGTGTGATGCAGGGGGTGGACAACCTCTTTGAAGTGGATACGGTGCGCCGGGAGCTGGATACGATTTGTGCCATTGCGGGCAAAACTTACGGGCAGCATCCGGCCCACGATGTGTCCATCCGCGTGATCACCGACCATGTCCGTGGGGCGGTCTTCATGATTTGTGACGGTGTGCTCCCCTCCAATGAAGGGCGGGGGTACGTGCTGCGGCGGCTCCTGCGCCGCGCGGTGCGGCACGGCAAGCTGCTCGGCATTGACGAGCCATTTCTGGTCAGGCCCGCCGAGGTGGTCATTGCGGAGAATCTGCACGCCTACCGGGAGCTGGCTGCCAAGCAGGACTATATCCTGAAGGTCATTGCCCTGGAGGAAGTGCGCTTTCATGCCACGCTGGACGCCGGACTGCTCCAGCTGGAGGCCCTGCTGCAGAAGACCTTATCCGCCGGGGAGAGGGTCCTGGACGGGGAGGCGGTCTTTCGGCTCTATGATACCTACGGCTTCCCCTTTGACCTCACCCGGGAGATGGCGCAAGAGCGGGGACTGGCGGTGGACGAGGAGACCTTCCGCGCGCTGATGGAGGCGCAGAAAGCCCGCGCCCGGGCGGCGCGGGGCAATGTCAGCGGGTGGAGCGAACAGTCAAAGACCCTGCTGGCCGACCTGCCCAAAACCACCTTTTTGGGCTATGAAGCCGACCGCTGTGAGGCGGTGGTGCTGGCGATCTTCCACGAGGACAGCCCGGTGGACAGCCTCACCGAAGGGGAGGGGACGCTGGTGCTCGACCGAACGGTCTTTTACGGCGAGGGAGGCGGGCAGGTCGGAGACCGCGGACTGCTCGTGCGGGGCGAGGTCTGCGTGGAGGTGCTGGACACCCAAAAAAGCGACGGCGTGTATATGCACCTGTGCCGCATGGGTGACGGGACGGTCCGCGTGGGCGACACGCTGAGCGCCCAAGTGGATGTCCCCCGCCGCGAGGCGATCCGCCGCAACCACTCCGCCTGCCACCTGTTGCAGGCGGCGCTGCGCCGGGTGCTGGGCACGCATGTCGAGCAGGCCGGCTCCTATGTGGACGAGACGAGGCTGCGCTTTGACTTCTCGCACTATGCGGCGCTGACCGACGCGGAGCTTGCCGCACTGGAGGCCGATGTGAACGCCCATATCCTGACGGCGCAAGAGACAAAAGTCACGCTCACCGACAGGGAGTCGGCGCGCAAAATGGGCGCGATGGCCCTGTTTGGCGAAAAATACGGAGAGTCGGTGCGGGTGGTCGCCGTGGGGGATGCGTCGCTGGAGCTGTGCGGCGGCACCCATGTGCGCAATACCGGCAATATCGGGCTGTTCAAAATCATCTCGGAAAACTCGGTGGCGGCGGGTGTGCGGCGCATTGAGGCCACCGCGGGGCTGGGCGTGCTGTCGCTGCTGGACGCCAAAGACCGCCTGATTCAGGAGACCGCTCACGCGCTGAAGGTCGCCTCTGCGGCAGAGTTGCCCGTGCGCGCTGCCGCCATGCAGGAGGAAAGCCGGGAGTTGCGGCGCTCCCTGGAGAGTGCGTCCGCCAAGCTGGCGGAGGCGCAGCTGGCCGCGCTGCTTGGACAGTCGAAACAGATAGGACCCTTTCGCCTGCTGACCGCTCGGCTGGACATTTCGCCCGCGGCGGGCCGGGGGCTGTGTGATACCGTCAAAGCCAAGTATGCCGATATGGTGGCGGTGTTTGCCACGGTGCAGGAAGGGAAGCTGACCTTTGTGTGCGGCTGCGGGCCCGACGCCGTGGCTGCCGGCGCCCATGCCGGCAAGCTCCTGCAGGAAGTCAGCGCGGTGGCGGGCGGCAAGGGCGGCGGCCGGCCGGACAGCGCCATGTCAGGCGGCAAGGACCTCTCCCTCCTCGACGCTGCCCTGGCACAGGCGGAGCAACACCTCTCCCGCTTGAGTTAGGCGATCAAAAAGGCTGCCGAACGGCAGCCTTTTTGTCATGTTTTGTTTGCGTTTTGCGGGGCTTCCCGCGGTTTTTCGTTCGATGTAGCGCTTAATATCCTTCATATTGGCTGAGGTATTCTTCCCACGCCCGCCACATGTCATCCGTCATCCAGTAGGCGCTGGTCCAGGACAGGATGACCACGACCAAGCCGAGCGCCGCCCCGATGATGCCTAAGATGAGGCCGGCCTTCGCCTGGCTGTCATAACTGCCCTCTTGTTTTTTGGAAATCACGGCAAGGGCGATGGCCACGCCGCCGAGCACCACGCCGGGATAGCCGGAGCAGCAGCACAGGACCAGCGACAAAATGCCGAGGATCATGGACACCAAGGAATAGGTGTTCTTTTTGGGCGGCTGCAGGTCATACGGTTGGTAGCCGTAGGGGTTTTGCGGGTTGCTCGGTGTACCGTAAGGGTTTTGCCCGTTGTTCGGTGCGCCGTACGGGTTTTGCCCGTTGTTCGGCGTGCCATAAGGGTTTTGCTGATTGTTCGGTGTGCCGTAAGGGTTTTGCTGATTGTTCGGCGTTCCGTAGGGGTTTTGCTGATTGTTCGGCGTTCCGTAGGGGTTTTGCTGATTGTTCGGCGTGCCATAAGGGTTTTGCTGATTGTTCGGTGTACCGTAAGGGTTTTGCCCGTTGTTCGGCGTTCCGTAGGGGTTTTGCTGATTGTTCGGTGTGCCGTAAGGGTTTTGCTGATTGTTCGGTGTACCGTAAGGGGTTTGCTGATTGTTCGGTGTGCCGTAAGGGGTTTGCCCGTTGTTCGGCGTACCATAAGGGTTTTGCGGGTTGCTCGGTGTGCCGTACGGGGGTTGCCCGTTGTTTGTATTCCCAAAAGGGCTGCTGTCCGGTCTGCCGCCATAGCCGCTGTAACTGCTGCCGTACCCGCTGTTGCCACCGTAGCCGTTCGGAGACGGGTCGCTCGGTGCCGAGCCGCCGGGCGTCGGTGTGCTCGACGACGGGTCGCTTGGTGACGGGTCGCTTGGTGTCGGGGTATTGGGCGAGGAGATGGGTTCTTGTTCCGGTGCCCGGTTGTTGTCGGGGTGGTTCTGGTCTTCCATCATGAGACCTCCTTAGTCGGTATGGGATCTGTCACCCATATCATACCATGTTTTTCAAAAAATGCAAGGTTTTCTCGTCTTTTTTTGTTTTTTGCTTGTCCGGCCCGGTTGTGCTTCGGAAGGTGCTCTATGAAAGATCGTCTTGTCGCCCTCAAAAAAACATTTGTTCTCTTGCACATCGCCGCGGCGGCGGCGCTGTTGCTGTTCCTATGGGCCGCCCGCCTCGCTGAGGGGCTGGGGATGCGCTGCCTGTTCCTGCAGTTTTTCGGGCTTTACTGCCCGGGCTGCGGGGGGACGCGCGCGCTGTATGCCCTGCTACAGGGGCGGCTGCTGGCCGCTTTTCTTTACTACCCCGCCCTGCCGGTGACGGTAGTCATCCTGCTGTCCTATGATGTGCGTATGCTGCTGTCGCTGCTGCGCGGGCAGATGCGCTATGCGGACGGCATTGACCGGCGGTGGCTCTGGCTCATCCCGGCGGTCATGCTCGGATATGCGGTGCTGCGCAATGTGCTGCTGTTGTGCTTTGATCTGGACGTGCTCGCGCTCTGTCCCCTGCCGACTCTCCTGCCGGGGGTGGTATAGAAGCGGGCGGTTGGGCGCACACTACCGACACAGTTGAAATTTTGGGAGTGTGTGATGACCAACCAACAAGAGTATGCTCGCTATGTGAAAAAGCATGCCGCCCGCTCACCGCTGCTTGCCAACTGCTTTGCCGCTTTTTTTGTGGGCGGGTTGATCTGCGCCGGCGGACAGGTGCTGTTTTTGCTCTACCAAAGCGCGGGGATGGACCGGTTGCAAAGCGGGACGCTGGTGACGGTGACGCTGATTTTCCTGAGTGCCCTGCTGACGGGGCTGGGCGTTTTCGACCGGATTGCCCGGTACGCGGGGGCGGGGACGCTGGTGCCGGTGACCGGGTTTGCCAACTCGGTGGTCTCCCCTGCCATTGACACCAAAAGCGAGGGGTTGGTGTTGGGGGTCGGCTCTAAAATCTTCACCATCGCGGGCCCGGTGCTGCTGTACGGCGTTTTGTTTGGCGCGCTCTATGGCGCGGTGTATTTTGTGGTTGGTTTGTTTCACTGAGGGAATCATGCAGAAACTATGGTCGCTCCCCTGTCCGCCCCGCATTTTTATGGCGGCGTCGGCGGTGGGAAAAGAAGAATACCGGGGCCCGCTGGGAGAAAAATTTGACTACCATGACGACACCGACCGCTTTGGGGGGGACACCTGGGAGCACGCCGAGGAAGGGCTCGCCTATAAAACCCTGACGCTGGCGCTCAACAAGGCGCACCTGTTGCCCGAGTCGCTGGATTTGCTGTTGGCGGGAGACCTGCAAAACCAGTGTGTGGCTACCTCCACGGGGCTGTTGCCCTTTGGCGCGCCCTTTTTGGGGCTGTACGGCGCCTGTTCCACCGCCGGTCTGGGGTTGCTGGTCGCCGCGCTGGCGCTGGCCGCCACCGACGCGGTGCGGACGGCGGCGGTGGTGACCACCTCGCACAACTGTGCCGCCGAGCGGCAGTTCCGCACCCCGCTGGAATACGGCGCCCAGCGGACCCCCACCGCCCAGTGGACCGCCACCGCGGGGGGCGCGTTCCTGCTGGCGCGGGACCGGGGACGGGTGGCGCTGCCCGCCCTGATGGCGGGCCGGGTGGTGGACAGCGGGCTGTCGGACGCCGCCAATATGGGGGCGGCGATGGCGCCCGCCGCCGCGGACAGCCTGCTTTGCTACTTTGCCCAAAGCGGGGACTCGCCTGCCGCCTATGACGCGGTGGTCACGGGGGACCTGGGGCGGGAAGGCTCGGCGATGCTCTCGTACCTCTTGGAGGGGCAAGGGCTGTTCTTGGGGGAAAAACACCTGGACTGCGGCAAGCTGCTCTACGATTTCAACCGGCAGGACGTGCATGCCGGCGGATCGGGCTGCGGCTGCTCGGCGGCGGTGCTGGCCGCCCACTTTCTGCCCCTGCTTGAAAGCGGGGCCATGCGCAACATTTTATTTATCGCCACGGGCGCACTGATGAGTCCGTCCAGCCTCCAACAGGGGGGACGGGTGTTGGGGATTGCCCCGGCGGTGCGCCTGTCGCATGTGGAGGAGTCGGATGGATAATGTGCTCTCTGTCTGTTGGGCGTTTTTGATCGGAGGGGCGTTTTGCGTGCTGGCCCAACTGCTCATTGACCTGACACGGCTGACCCCCGCCCGCATTCTGGTGCTGTATGTCAGCGCGGGGGTGGTGCTCGGCGCGGTGGGGCTGTATGAGCCGCTGCAGCGCTTTGCCGGCTGCGGTGCCAGCGTGCCGCTGGTCGGGTTTGGCGGCACCATTGCCCGCGGGGTGCGGGAGGCGGTAGACCGGGAGGGCCTGCTGGGCGCCCTGACCGGCGGGCTGCGTGCCGCCGCGGGGGGCACGGCGGCGGCGCTCTGCTTCGGCTACCTGGCAGCGGTATGCTTTCGGAGCAAACCTAAAACCCTGTAGGCCCCTTTGCGCCGACAGCGGGCGAACAGCAGCCCCGTCGGGGCGTATGTTCTGTTCGGCCATGACAAAAGCGGCTGCGTGCCCGGTGGGGCGGCGGCCGCTTTTTTTGGGGGGTCTGTGTCGTTTTTCGGGGGTTTCGCCCGTTTTTGTGGGCTTTATCAGGGTGTCCCTGCCTCTTTCGGGGGCGGTTTGAGGGGGGGGAGGTGGGTTTTTCTGACCGTGCGGCGGATGCGCAAGAGGTCGCGGAGCATGGTGAGGCTGTCGCGCAACAGGTGCATGCTGCTCTCCCCGTGCTCCAGGATTTTGGCGGGAATCTCGA
>JBBAEK010000050.1:0-8067 GCA_041655935.1 Eubacteriales bacterium | reverse complement strand
GCCTTCGGGTCCCTCGGGACCGGGGCAGCCGGGAGGGCCGGGAGGGCCTTCGGGTCCCTCGGGACCGGGGCAACCGGGAGGGCCCATCGGGCCGGGTCTGCCGGGCTTGCCCTGGGGACCGGGGCAACCGGGGGGGCCCATCGGGCCGGGCTTACCGGGGCAGCCGGGAGGGCCTTCGGGGCCGGGACAGCCGGGAGGGCCCTCGGGGCCGGGGTATCCCATGGGGCCGGGCTTACCTTGGGGTCCGGGACAACCGGGAGGACCTTCGGGACCGGGAGGGCAGGGAGGGCAGGGAGGGCAGGGGAAACAATTTCTGTCAAACTCCGAATGCTCGTACATGTTTTTCATCGCTCCTTGCTTTTTCTACAAATTCCACCCTATTTCATCATATGTTGTGCCCGTGAATTGGTGCATGGCGGGGGCAGGGAGTGCCCGAAAAAGTCCGTCAAAAAGCCGCCGAAACACGCCCCTTTCGGGGGCTGTTTCGGCGGTGGTTGGTTGTCGTGTCCGCGCGGGGCGGGGAGACGGGCATTTGCCTCTTGTTCGGTGGGCGCGGAAAGGCGGCGGGCGGTTGCCCGCCCGGCATTCTGCGGGGCGGGAGAGGGTCGCTGCACCAAACCCCGCGGGCCCGAGGCCCGCGGGGGGTGCAACGGTGAGTCAGTCGGCGAACAGGGGGGTGGACAGGTAGCGCTCGCCGGTGTCGGGCAGGATGACCACGATGGTTTTGCCCTTGTTCTCGGGGCGTTTGGCTTGCTCAATGGCCGCCCACAGGGCGGCGCCCGAGCTGATGCCCACCAAAATGCCGTCGGTCTTGCCCAGCAGCTTGGCCGTGGCAAAGGCATCCTCGTTGGACACCGCTACGATCTCGTCATAAATGGCGGTGTTCAGGGTGTCGGGGACGAAGCCGGCGCCCAGCCCCTGAATCCTGTGCGTCCCCGGCACGCCGGTGGACAGGACGGCGGAGGCGGCGGGCTCAACCGCCACCACCCTGACCGAGGGTTTTTGCGCTTTCAGGTACTCGCCCGCGCCGCTGATGGTGCCGCCGGTGCCCACGCCCGACACGAAAATATCCACCTCGCCCGCGGTGTCGCGGTAAATCTCGGGGCCGGTGGTCGCGCGGTGGACGGCGGGGTTGGCGGGGTTGACAAACTGGCCGGGGATGAAGCTGTGCGGGGTCTGCTGTGCCAGCTCTTCTGCCTTTTCAATGGCGCCGCGCATCCCGCGGGCGCCCTCGGTCAGCACCAGTTCCGCACCGTAGGCCCTCATGAGCTGCCGGCGCTCCACCGACATGGTCTCGGGCATGACAATGATGATCCGGTAGCCACGCGCCGCCGCCACGGCCGCGAGCGCGATGCCGGTGTTGCCGCTGGTGGGCTCGATGATGACCGAGTCGGGACGGAGCTTGCCGGTGGCTTCCGCGTCGTCCAGCATGGCCTTGGCGATGCGGTCCTTGACCGAGCCGGCGGGGTTGAAAAACTCTACTTTCCCGATGAGGGTGGCCTCCAGGCCCTGCTGCCGGGTGAGGTTGGTCAGCGCAAGCAGGGGGGTGTTGCCGATGAGCTGGTCAACGGAGGTATACACGCGTTTAGACATGACGGCTCTCCTTTGTTGTTGATTTGACGGCTTCGAATGCCTCCGACAGGTCGGCGAGGATGTCGCTGATGTGTTCGGTGCCCACCGAAAGCCGGATGGTGCTTGGCAGGATGCCCGCGGCCTGCTGCGCCTGCGGGGTGAGCTGGGAATGGGTGGTGGAGGCGGGGTGAATGACCAGACTCTTGACATCCGCCACATTGGCCAGCAGGGAAAAGAGCGACAGGCTTTCGGTGAAGCGGCGGGCCGCCGCCTCGTCGCCCCGCAGCTCAAAAGTAAAGATGGAGCCGCCGCCCTGCGGGAAATAGCGCTCATACAGCTCTTTGGCCCTGCCGCTCGCTAAGGAGGGGTGGTTGACCCGCGCGACCTGCGGGTGGTTCTTCAGGAAATTGACCACCGCCAGCGCGTTTTCCACGTGGCGTTCCACGCGCAGGGATAGGGTTTCGAGTCCCTGCAGCAGCAAAAAGGAGTGGAAGGGGGAGATGGTCGCTCCCTGGTTCCTCATCAGGGTGGTGCGCAGCTTGATGATGTACGCCAGCTTGCCGCAGGCCTCGGTGAACACCACGCCGTGGTAGGAGGGGTTGGGGCGGGACAGACCGGGGAACTTGTCGTTCTGTGCCCAGTCGAAGCGGCCGGCATCCACCACCACGCCCCCCATGACCGTGCCGTGGCCGCCGATAAACTTGGTGGCGGAGTGCACAACGATATCCGCGCCATGCTCGATGGGGCGCAACAGGTAGGGGGTGGCAAAGGTGCTGTCCACCACCAGGGGGATGCCGTGGCGGTGGGCAATGTCGGCAATGGCCGCCAGGTCCACTACATCCGAGTGGGGGTTGCCCAGCGACTCGACATAGAGGAGTTTGGTCCTGTCGGTCACGGCCTGCTCAAAGTTTTCCGGCCGGGAGGGGTCGACAAAGGTGGCCTCGATGCCCTGTTCGCGCAGGGTGTGGGCAAACAGATTATGGGTGCCGCCGTACAGGTTGGACGCCGAGACAATGTGGTCGCCCGAGACGGCAATGTTCTGGACGGCATAGGTGACGGCCGCCGAGCCGGAGGCGGTCGCCAAAGCCCCGGCGCCCCCCTCGAGTGCCGCCATGCGTGCCTCGAACACAGAGGAGGTAGGGTTCATCAGGCGGGTGTAAATGTTGCCCCCCTCGGTCAGGGCAAAGCGGCCCGCCGCCTGCGCGGCATTGTCAAACACATAGGAGGTGGTGGCGTAAATGGGCACCGCCCGCGCCCCGGTGGCGGGGTCGGGGGCCTCCTGGCCGGCGTGTATCTGCAGGGTTTCAAAGCGGTAGTTGTGTGGTTTCATGTACCTGATTTCCTTTCAAGATGACTGTTTGTCGGGTGGTGTTACAAGGCTGTACATCGACACATTCGTCCGAAACGGAAATTGGCACGGAGCAGGTAAAAGAAGTTGTGATTCATATATTACCCATCTTTCCTGTAGGTTAGTATTATTATAGCCGCGGGGCCGCCGTTTGTCAAGTATTTTTTTATGAGATTTGGAAAGATTGCGTGAGGTTGCGCCGGACAGGAAAAACGGGGGTAAAAAAGGCATAGCCGCGGGGGCGGCTATGCCGTAGGGTCTCGCCTCGGGAGGCGCGATGGAATCAGTGGGCGGAGGCGTCGTCGGCGGGGGCCGGCTCTGCCTTTTTGCCGAGGATTTCGGGCAACTGCATCCCTGCCAGGGAGAAGACTTCGTCCAGCGGGGGGACCGACTTCATCATGCCGGACAAAAAGTTGGCGGTGGCGGTTTTGCCGTCGGTGCCCTGGCCGTTGTCCCAGACCGTGACCTTGTCGATCTTGATGTTCTTGATGGCCTCGACCTGTACCTTCATCAGGTTCTCGAGCTTGTCGGCGATCATCATCCGGAGGGCGTCGTGGGAGTCGCCGCCCGAGGACCGGATCAGCTCGGCAAAGCCAATGGCCTGCTTGGTGAGGATCTCCTGCATACCGGATGCCTGTGCCTGCATCTTTGCCAGAATGGCGTCGGCTTCGCCCTTCGCTTTGCGGCGGATCTGCTCTGCCTGTGCTTCGGCTTCGAGTTCCATGCGGCGCTTCTCAATCTCTGCCTGCACGATGATGTTGGCCTCCAGCGTTGCCTGTTCTCTTGCCTTTCTGGCCTGCTCGGCTGACTGCTCTGCCGCATAGGCCTCTTCCAGCGCTTTGGCTGTCTGGATTTTCTCGGCGGTGATGGCGATTTTCTGCGCCTCTGCCTGCTTTTCGCGGAGCAGGGCGTTGGACATGGAGATATCAATCTTGGCGGCGTTCTCGCCCTGAATGGCCGAGGAGTCGGACTTGGAGACGTTGATACGCTGCTCCATCAGAGCGTTTGCCTCGCCGATGGAACCGTCACGGTTGCGCTCTGCCACGCTCTTTTTGGCGTCGTTGATCGCCTTGGCGGCGGCTTCACGGCCCAGTGCGGCGATATAGCCCGACTCGTCGCTGATGTCGGTCACGTTCACGTTGATGAGGCGCAGACCGATCTTTTTCAGCTCGGACTCCACATTGCGGCTGACCTCTTCCAGAAACTTGTCACGGTCGGTGTTGATCTCCTCAATGTTCATGGTCGCGATGACCAGACGGAGCTGACCGAAAATAATGTCCTTCGCCAAGTCCTGAATCTCGGACATGCGCAGGCGCAAGAGGCGCTCGGCGGCGTTCTGCATGATGCCCGGCTCGGTGGAAATACCCACGGTGAAGCTGGAGGGAACATCAATCCGGATGTTCTGCCGGGACAGGGCGTTGCGCAGGTCCACCGCAATGGAGATGGGGGTCAGGTCCAGAAATGCCACCGATTGAAACACGGGGATGATCAGCTTGGCGCCGCCGTGGATACAAATGGCGTTGCGGGTGGTACCGTCACTGCTCTTGCCCACCTTCCCGTACACGACCATGATCTTGTCGGAGGGACACTTCCGGTAGCGGGACAGCGCCCAGAGAAGCAGGGAAAAGAGGACCAGTGTGAGGATAATGACAATCGTTAAAATTGGTGAGCCCATGAGCAATCTCCTTCTTTTAGCTGATATTTTTTTGTGATTGATGCTTTTAATAAAATGAAGACACGGGGTTAGCTTTGGGTGGACAGCGAGGCGCTGTCAAAAATCTCGACCAGGTTCACATGGAGCAGTCGCAAGCCGATCTCGCGGAACTTGGCCTCCACGCGACCGCAGACATCGTCCAAAAACCCGTCGCGTCCGGTATCGCTCTCCTCCAACGTCCGGCGGTAGATGGCCGGGCGGAGCTGACCAAGGAAGATGTCCTTTGCCAGTGCCTGAATCTCGGCGGGGGGACACGCCCAGCAGCCGCTCGGCGGCGTTCTGCATGAGGGCCGGCTCGTGGAACTGCCCGGACGTCCCATGCTTTTTGCAAAGCCCGGTTTACTTTTTCCTGACCAGCACCGCGCCCCCGCTGATGCCGACAATCAGCACTTCCGTGCCATAGGGCAGGGGGGTTTCGCTGTCGGTGATGGCTTCGCGCTCGGTATAGCTGCCTTGCAGGATGAAATTCACCTTCCCTTTGCCGCTACGGGCGGGGGGGATGGTGAGGTAGACGGTGGCCGAGGCGCCGAGGGCGTTTTTCAGGTTGGTCGTGCCGTCGCTTTGCAGGCGGTAAATGGCGCGCATCATCAGGGCGATCAGCACCATGACGACCAGCCCGGAGGCCAGTGCGACCAGCACCGACAGCCAGTTCGGCGCACCCGAGCGCACCATGGAAAGGCCCATCCAGCCAAAGGTGACAAAAAAGCCGATGAGGCTTCGGGTGGAGAAAATCTTGAAGTCGAGCCCGTCCGGGACGGTGTCGCTGACATCCACCGTGTCCGAGCCGAACACACCCTCGAGGCCGTTGTCCACATCCACGTCCACATCGCCGTCCGCGCCGTGCTCGCCCATGCCGAACAGGGACATGACGATCTGGATGAGCAGAATCAGCGTGGACGGAATGGCAAACAGGGAAAAGATGCGCCCCAGCGGGCTTAACTGTTCAAACCATTGTCCGATCATAGTAATCTCTCCTTATATGCTTGATAGAGATAGTGTCAAGGGTGGCGGTTCTGCCCCGAGCGGGCGGGGACGGGGGGGAGCGTCAAAAGGATGCCGTTCCTGTCGAGTTCCCCTTACAGGTTGCGCAGCATCTGTTCCGCTTGCTGCCGTGCCAGGGCGGAAAGCCAGGTGTACGCCATGACGACCAGGACGGTCGAAACCCGCTTTTTGCTGCCGGGCACCCGCTCCTGGAAGTCCGAGAGGACCTGCTCGCAGGCGCGCTCCAGCTCTTGTCGCTGGACCCCCACGCCCGGGGTCAGGCAAAGCAGGTTGACAAAGAGATTGTACAGGTCCGCATCGTCTATCGTGTCGTCACTCTCGTCGTATAACACAAAGTTTACATGGGAAAGCAGCTTGACAATCTGGTCGATTTGCAGGGACTGGCGCATCATGTTGATGACCACGATGCGGGCAAACTGCCTCCTTGAATACTGTCGGCGGACAGGGGGGGAGACAAAGCCGCGCTTTACCCAGTTTTGCACGGTGTGCGGTTCAAGCTCGGTCATGGTGGCGACCTGCGACAAGACGACACCGCCCGCCGAAAAAATATGATTCAGCACAGAGGCGGCAATATTCTTCTGGAACCCGGCGATTTCAATGGTGGTTCCCGGCAAGACGTTTTGCATCAAACCCCTCCTTTTCATCTTGTTAACCAATTGTATCATATGGTCACATGATTGTCAATAGGGTTTGCGTGAAATTTTTTTGGGTGTTTTTTGTGCAAATTCTCTAATTTGCTTGACAAGGTTTTCCGTCAATACTATAATGGAAGAGATATGTATTACGGCAAGGAGTGCTCAAACATGACGCAGCGATATGCAAAGGTGCCCACCGACCTGAGGTTTGTGGAGCGGGAGAAAGCCACGGTTGCCTTCTGGAAAGAACAGGATATTTTTAAGAAAAGTGTGGGGCTTCGGGCCGGCTGTCCCCACTATGCCTTCTATGAGGGACCGCCGACCGCCAACGGGAAGCCGCATATCGGGCATGTGCTGACCCGCGTGATCAAGGACGCCGTCCCCCGCTACCAAACCATGAAGGGGCGCCAGGTGCTGCGCAAGGCGGGGTGGGATACCCACGGGCTGCCGGTGGAGCTGGAGGTCGAACGAAGTCTGGGCATCAACGGCAAGGAGCAAATCGAGGCGTACGGGCTGGCTGCCTTTGTGGAAAAGTGCAAGGAGAGCGTGTGGAAGTACCGTGAGATGTGGGAGGATTTCTCCGGCACGGTGGGCTTCTGGGCGGATATGGACACCCCCTATGTCACCTACCACAACGACTATATCGAGTCGGTCTGGTGGTCGCTGAAACAAATCTGGGACCGGGGGTTGCTCTATCGGGGCTTCAAGATTGTGCCCTACTGCCCCCGCTGCGGCACCCCGCTCTCCAGCCACGAGGTGGCACAGGGGTACCAGACCGTCAAGGAGACCTCCGCTACGGTCAAATTTGCCGTCAAAGACAAGCCGGGGGAGTATCTGCTCGCCTGGACCACCACGCCCTGGACCCTGCCCTCCAACCTCGCCCTGTGCGTCAACCCGCGGGAGACCTATGTCCGGGCGGCGGTGGGAGACCAAGTCTATCTGCTGGCCGAGGCGCGGCTGAACGCGGTGCTGGGCGAGGGGGCTACCGTGCTGGAGCGCTTCCCGGGCAAGACGCTGGAGGGGCTGGCGTATCAGCCTTTGTTTGACTTTATCCGGCCGGACGGCCGCGCGTTTTTTGTCACCTGTGACGGGTATGTCACCCTTGACGAAGGCACGGGCGTGGTGCATATTGCCCCGGCGTTCGGGGAGGATGACGCGCGGGTGGGGCGCGCCTATGAGCTGCCCTTTGTGCAGCTGGTCAATGAAAAAGGGGAGATGACCGCCGATACTCCCTGGGCGGGGACATTCTGCAAGGACGCCGACCCGCTCATTTTACAGCAGCTACAGGCGGCGGGGCTGCTGTTCGCCACCCTGCCCTTTTCGCACGAATACCCGCACTGCTGGCGGTGCGGCACGCCCCTGATTTATTATGCGCGAAATTCCTGGTTTATTCGCATGAGCGCCGTCAAAGACCGACTGATTGCCCATAACAAAACCATCAACTGGATCCCCGAACACGTGGGACGGGGCCGCTTTGGCGACTGGATTGAAAACGTGCAGGACTGGAGCATCTCCCGCGACCGCTACTGGGGCACCCCCCTCAATATCTGGGAGTGCGCCTGCGGCGAGCGGCAGTCGATCGGCTCTATCCGTGAGCTTCGGGAGAAGTCCCCGAACTGTCCCGCCGAGATTGAGCTGCACCGCCCCTTCATTGACGAGGTGACCCTGACCTGCCCCGCCTGCGGGGGACAGATGCGGCGGGTCAAAGAGGTGATTGACTGCTGGTACGACTCGGGGTCCATGCCCTTTGCCCAATGGCACTATCCCTTTGAAAACAAGGAGATGTTTGAGCAGCA
>JBBAEK010000049.1:0-8204 GCA_041655935.1 Eubacteriales bacterium | reverse complement strand
CGCACCTCCATGAACTTGCTGCCCACCAAAGACGTCTGCTTGCGCGTGGACACGATGGTGTCGATGATGGTTCCCTTAAGCATGGCATGACTCCTTTACAATCTGAACTTGTGCGCCGCAGGCCAGCCCTGCGGCATTGGCATCGTCGGTATCGACATGCATTTCCAGTTGAAACTGCGGGTGCACCCGAATCTGCACCTCATACCAGCGGGTTTTCCGCTGGGTGTGCAGCGGCTCAACCGTGACCGTCTGCCCGTCTGTGACCCCGAAACGACGGGCATCGGCGGGGGTCATATGGATGTGCCGGTTGGCAATGATACAGCCCTCGGTCAAATTGACCACCCCGCAGGGCCCCACCAGCGTGAGGGGCGCCGACCCCCGGACATTTCCCGACTCACGGACAGGGGGGTTCAGCTTCAGTTGGTAGGCGTCGGTCATGGAAATCTCAACCTGGGAGGCGGCGCGTAAGGGCCCCAGCACCCGCACATGTTCGATCGGGCGGAGAGACGGGCCGATAATTGTCAACTGTTCTTTACATGCATACTGCCCCGGCTGAGACAAATCCTTGATGGGCGTGAGCTGATACCCCGCCCCGAACAGGCTCTCCAGGTGCTCCTTGGTCAGGTGTATATGGCGGTTGGATACCCCGACCGAAATCAGCCCCTCACTGCCCGCCGCTCCTGCTGTCCCCGACTGCACCGCCCCTGCTGCCGACCCGGCAGTAGCCCCGGTGCTCGCCCCGGCAGCCGCTGTTTCAGCCGCCGTCATTTCCAGCACAATGCGCCGCACGAGCGCCGCAATGTCCTTTTCATTTGCTTGCATGGTTGTTCTCCTTTTTCAGGGATAACGCTCACCTTCGGCCATGTCACGCATGAACAAAGGTCATCGTTATCTCGCTGTCCCTCTCCGACTTCTCAACGCTTTCCGCACCGCCTCCCCGCACGCCTTCCCGCGCCGGAGACCTTCATCTGCGGGATGCCTTTTGACTCCCCCGCACGCCGTGCTGTCTGCCCCCTCCCGGGGGACCGTCGTCGCCAACAGTCCCCCGCGAAGGGTCGGGCAGGGTCAGTTGAGCTTGGGCAGCAGCTTTTCCACATCTGTGTGGGGACGGGGAATGACATGGGTGGCGATGAGCTCGCCCAGCTTGGAAGCGGCAGCACTGCCTGCTTCCACGGCGGCCTTGACCGCTCCGACATCACCCCGAACCATCACGCTGACCAAACCGGAACCGATCTTCTCGCTGCCGATGAGCACGACATTTGCCGCTTTCAACATGGCATCTGCCGCTTCAATGGCGGCGACCAGACCTCTGGTTTCAATCAATCCGAGTGCTTCCATGGGTAAATCCTCCTCTAATGATAGTATGTTTACTTGGTACGCAGGAACTTCATGACTTCCGGGTGCGGGCGGGCAATGACCTCGCACAGCATGACGCGGCCGACCTTAGCAGCAGCTGCCGCGCCCGCTTCGGCGGCAGCTTGCACGGCGGAAAGCTCGCCCTCGACCACGACGGTGACCAGCCGGCCACCCAGCCGTTTTTCCACATGGATCAGTTCTGCCGCTGCCGCTTTCAGCATGGCATCCAGACCCTCAATGGCGGCGACCATCGCCTGAACCTCCAGCAACGCGATCGCTTTTTCCATACTGAACCCGACTTATTTCAGCACGGGCAGCAGCTTTTCCACATCATTGTGGGGACGGGGAATCACGTGGGACGCGACCACTTCACCGAGCGCGGCGGCGGCGGCACTGCCTGCCTCCACGGCGGCCTTGACCGCCCCGACATCGCCCCGTACCATGATGCTCACCAAGCCGGAGCCGATCTTCTCACTGCCGATCAGAATGACATTGGCAGCTTTGACCATGGCATCTGCCGCTTCGATGGCGGCGACCAGTCCTCTGGTTTCAATCAATCCGAGTGCTTCTTTCATTGTGTTGTTCTCCTTATCAAAATTTTATTGTTTGAGCTTATCTTTACCCAGTGCGTTTAGGTGGGAAAACCATTCGGCCTCCTCTGAGAAACCGGCGATCAGACGGGAGGTAATGTACAGATCCCTCTGTTTGGCTGCGGCGACCCCCGCCGCCAGCGCCGACTCCACAGACGACGCATCCCCCTCAAATTTGACCACCATCACCAGCGGCACCCTGCAGCGTTCTGCCTGGGCGGGTTTGTTTTTATCGATGGCGATCACCTTGACATCCGCCGTCTTTGCCACCAGGTCGGCCACGACGATGGCGGTGGTGAACCCATACACTTCAATCATGCCAAGGGCTTTCATCTCGCCCGCCTTACTCAGCTATGTAGCAGATTTTGATCCCCTGCTGGGACAGGTTGGTCTCCATCGCCTGGTTGAGCTGGTCGAGCGGGAAGTTGTGGGTGATGAGAGCCTCAATGGGAATATTCATCTCCCGCGCCTGGTGCAGGAACGCCATGGTGGTGGGGTAGTCATCCGCACTGTAATCCCAGGAACCCACCAGATTGATTTCCTTGTTGCACATGGCGAAGTGCGGGTTGATGGAAAACTCCCCGTTGTTGACAAAGAAGCCCATCTCGCACAGCCCACCGCCCCGGCGGATGTAACTGTACACGTCGGCCGCCGCCGCGGGTGCCCCCGTGCACTGGTAGGCGAAATCCGCCCCGCTGCCCTCGGTCACCGACTTCACCTTGGCGAGCCGCTTGTCAAGGGTGTCGAGCTCCTTGAAGTTGATGATGGTTTTGGCGCCCAGCTTTTTGGCCATCTCGAGGCGCAGGGGTGTACCGTCCACCGCGATGATGTGGTTGATCCCGGCGGCGCGCAGCACGGCGATCATCACCAGCCCCACCGGCCCCAGCCCCTGAATCAGCACCTTGCTGCCAAAGTGGAGCAGTCCGGTGCTACAGCCGCGTCTGTACGCATGCACGCACACCGCCGACAGCTCCAGCAGCATGCGCTGCTTGAGGTCCAGGTCATTGACCACAAAGTAGGTCGCCCCTTTGGCGCGCACCAACAGGTGGGAGGCAAACCACCCCTTCAGGGGTTGGGCGTCGTCATGCCCGATCAGTCCAAACACCCCCTGGTGCTCACAGAGGTTGGTGGTGCCGGGGTGCAACCGACAGATTTGGCACTCCCCGCAGCTGATCACCGAGGTCACCAGCTTGTCGCCCACCTTGATGGGCTTGCCGGCGGTGTCGGTCCTGACATTCTTGCCCAGCGCGATGACCTCGCCCGTCCCCTCGTGTCCGAGCACCACGGGAATCAAACCGAAGGGGTCGTTTTTCCACTCGTGGACGTCGGTGCCGCAAATGCCGCACCCCTCCACCTTGACCAAAATGTCATTGTCCTCCAGCTTCGGGATCGGCACCTCCTTGACCTCAATGTGCTTTTTGGCAGTCAATAGTGCAATTTTGGCTGTCTTCGGCACAACGGGCGCCGCCGCCGGCTTGACCTGGGTGCCACCCAGATCCCCTAACACCCGGCGGACAATGCTTTCGATTTGTGTTGCATTGATTTCCATATGTTTATCCTTTCTACCTGCCTTCCGAACCTCACCGCGATCCGGCCTTTATGAATCATGAGAGAAAACCCTGTGTGTCACGCACGCCGCCACCCGGCGTCCCCTTAGATAATGCGGAAATTATCCACCATCACGCAGCGCCGCTGGCGGGTGAAGGTCTTGGCGGAGGTGATCCCCTCCCCCGTGGGGCCGGCAATGGTAAAGGTGGTGTGTCCCTCCCCGCCAAACCCGATGCCGGCGTAGGAAGGCGCGTTTTTGACGAAAATGGTGGTTTCCACCGCGCGGGCAAAGGCGGTGAGCCGATCCACATTCTTGGAGTGCATGTGCGCGGTGTGGCGGTTGCCGTGCTCGGCCTTGACCGCCAGCGAGATCGCCCGGTCAATATCCGTCACCCTGACAATGGGCAGGATGGGCATCATCAGCTCATGCTGCACAAAGGGGTGCTCAAAGGGGGTCTCACAGATGATACAGCGCACCTCCGGCCCCACCTGCACGCCGATTTTGGCAAGCAGCACCGACGCGTCCCGCCCCACGCAGGCGCGGTTGAGGGTGGTCGCGGCAATGCCTGTTTTGGGGTTGACCTTCTCCTCCAGCACCACCCCCGCCAAGGCACGGGCCTCGGCTTCATTGATGAGGTAGGCGCCATGGCGCCGCATTTCGGAAATCAACGGCTCGGCGATCACATCAAAGGCGAACACCTCTTTTTCGGCAATACAGGGCAGGTTGTTGTCAAAGGAACAGCCGTCAATGATATCTTTGGCGGCTTTGGGAATATCGGCGGTATCGTCCACAATCACAGGGGGATTGCCGGCGCCCGCTCCGATGGCCTTTTTGCCCGAGGACAGCACCGCGCGCACCACGCCGGGGCCCCCGGTGCACACCAGCAGGCGAATGTCGGGGTGACGGTACATGACATCGGCGGTCTGCAGGGTGGGCGTATACACCGAGCTGACCAGCACGGGCGGTCCCCCCGCCGCCGCGCAGGCGCGGTTGACCAGGTCCGCCGCGTAGTTGGAGGTGGCGATGGCGCCGGGATGGGGGTTGAATACCACGCCGTTGCCCGCGGCAATCATGCCAATCGAGTTGCATAGTACGGTTTCGGAGGGGTTGGTGGAGGGGGTAATCGCGCCCACCACCCCATACGGTGCCATTTCTGTCAGGGTCAGTCCGTGGTCTCCGGTTCGGGCAGACGAGACAATATCCTCCGTCCCCGGCGTCTTGTCGGCGACCAGTCGGTGCTTGGCTGTTTTATGGTCGATGCGTCCCATGCCGGTTTCGGCGACGCCCAGCGCCGCCATGATCGGGGCTTCCTCGCGAATCATCGCTCGAATACGGGTGATCAGCCGCTCACGCTCCGCCACCGACATGCTGCGCACCGCCCTGTACCCGGCGGCGGCGGCGGCGATGGCGTCCTGCATATCCTCATAGATCCCCACAAAGGCCCTGCCGCAGTAGGACCCGCTGTCCCAGGTGGCCGAAACAGCCGAGTTCCCTGTGTCAAGCTCCTGCAACACCGCGTCTACCACCTCGGAAATCCGAGCCTCAGTCCATTTCATTGCGCAGAACACTCCTTTCAAAAGGATGAGCGGGCGTTATTTGCCCAGCTGGGCCATCACCCGGCGGGTAATCTCGGCGACCACGTCCTCCTCGGTACCGGCTGCCCGGGGCGCGGCGGCGGCAGCACCGCCGCTGCAGGTGCACTGGTCGGTCCCGTAGTTGGCGCACTTCTTGCAGCCAGGGTGCTTGCCCGGGATATTGAACTTCATGCGCAGCTCCATGAGCTTGTGCAGCTCACTGCAGGACAGCTCCTGTGCGCCGCCCAGCTGCATGGCGGTCATGGTGACCTTGGCGTAAAACTCCAGCGACTCCATGTTGAAGTACGCTTTGAGCAGCGTATTGCCCACCGTCAGCGCACCGTGGTTTTGGAGCAGAAAGGCATCATGGTCCTGAATGTAGGGCAACAGCGCGTCGGGAATCTCCTCGGTGGAGGGGGTCCCGTAGGCGCAAACCGGCACCGAGCCCAAGTACAGAATCGCCTCGGGCATGATATACATATCCAGCGGAATGTTGGCGACGGCAAAGGCGGTGGCAGTCGGGGGGTGCGCATGCACCACGCTTCTGACATCCGGCCGCTCGCGGTACACCCGCATGTGCATTTTGATTTCACTGGAGGGGTTGAGCTTGCCCTCGATTTTGTTGCCCTTTCCGTCCACCTTGATGATCATATCCGGGGTCATGAAGCCCTTGGATACGCCGGTGGGGGTGCAGTAATACTCATTGTCGCTGACCTTGACCGAAATGTTGCCGTCATTGGCGGCGACAAATCCGTTGGCATAAATGCGTCTGCCTATCTCGCAGATTTCTTTCTTGATTTCGTACGGTGACTGCATACTTGTCTATCCTTTCGTGGCTTGTTTTTTATCTGAACAGTGTGAGGTTCAAGAGTAGCCGTGCGGTTATCGTGCGGGCGCGGACAGCTTGGATGCCAGCGCATAGGTATCCAGCGCGATCATATATTCCTCGTCGGTCGGGATGGACAGCGCCTTCACCGTCGCCCCCGCCGCCGTCATGTCACAGAAGTGACCGCGGGGCGTGGCCATGTTGGCGGCGTCGTCGATTTTGACCCCAAAGAACCCTAAGCGGCGGCAAATGCGGGCGCGCACTTCGGCGTCGTTCTCCCCGATGCCCGCCGTGAACACCAGCACATCCAGCCCGTTCATTTCGGCGGCATACGAACCGATGATCTTGACAATATAGTGCTCCAGAATTTCCATGGCCAGCTTGGATTTGACATCCCCCCGCTCCTCCGCCATCATGACCTCGCGGCAGTCGGAGGAGATGCCGGAGACACCCAGCAATCCTGACTTCCGGTTGAGAATATCGTCCATCTCGTCGGGTGTCAGCCCCAGTTGCCGGATGAGGTAGGTGACCACCGTCGGGTCAATACTGCCCGAACGTGTGCCCATAGGCAACCCCTCCTGCGGGGTGAAACCCATGGAGGTATCCACGCAAACCCCCCGGTCAATGGCGGAAATAGACGACCCGTTGCCCAGATGGCAGGTGATCATTTTCAGCTCCTGCGGGCTGCGTCCCAGGTACTCGGCGGCCTTCATGGACACATAGCGGTGGGAGGTACCGTGGAACCCATACCGACGCACATGGTATTTTTCATAGAACTCATACGGCAGGGGGTAGATATAGGAATGAGGCGCCATTTCACTGTAAAATGAAGTGTCGAACACACCGACATGCGGGACATTCGGCAGCAGGAGCCGGCAGGCATCCAGGCCCTTGATGACCGGGGGACCGTGTAGCGGATTGAGCGGGATGATGTCGCGCAGGTACTGCAGTTCTGTCTCTGTCAGCACCGTAGACTTGTTGAGTTTTTCCCCGCCGTGGGCGACACGGTGCCCCACCGCGCCCAGCTCGGCAATGTCGGCGAGCACCCCGACCACCGGGTCGGTGAGCAGCCGCAACACCAGCGAGACCGCATCCTCATGGTTGCGCAGAGGCAGCTCTTCCCGGTAGGGCGGCCGGCCGGGACGCTTGAGTGTCACCACTCCGTCAATCCCGATGCGGTCGCAGAGCCCCTTGGCAGTGACCTTGCCGGTACTCATATCAAATACTTGATACTTCAGCGATGAGGAGCCCGCATTGATGACAAGAATTTTCATGAATCTCTCCTTGTATATAGAGATGGTTCGCACCGGCGACCATCGCTTGGGTTTCAGTCAGGATCACTCACTCACGCGCTTGGAGGCAAGGGAGTCGTCATTTTCAGCCAGGTACCGTTCGCGCAATGCCTGGTTGCGGCTGACCACATGGTAGCAGATAGCGTCAATGACCATCAGGCGGGAGAAGTGGGAGCTCAGCGAAAGCACGGAGTGCCGCTGCTCCTCGGTGTCCGTGATGAGCGAGATGTCCGCCTGACGCAGGATGGGGGACTTCTCGGTCCCCGTGATGCAGATGGTGGTGGCACCGTTCTGCCGGGCAGCTTTGAGCGCCTCCACAATATCCTTGGACGCCCCCGAGTGGGAGATGCCCACCAGCACATCCCTCTGTCCCAGGAAGGAAATAGCGATGGTCTGCATATGCGTGTCGGCGTAGGTGTTCGCGTCACAGCCCGCGCGCAGCAGCTTATTGGCCATGTCTACGGCAACCGCCGCGGAACTGCCCAGTCCCACCAGCACCACCTTCCGTGCGCCGGCAATGGCGTCGGAGGCCAGCGTGAGGTTGTCCCGTGAGATGGTTTTTTGCGTGCGCTCCAGCGATAAGTACGCGTCGTTGCAGATCTTCACAAAGATTTCATAGCAACTGTCCGCCTCGTCAATGCGGGGGGAGGCAGTCTCGGTCACGGTCTCCTTGACCAGCGACAGCTTCAGTTCCTGGTAGCCCGCACAGCCCAGGCGGCGGGAGAAGCGCACAATGGTTGCCACACTGCTACCGCATACCGCGGCAAGCTCCGAGATGGTCAGGGGGAGCCGGTCAGGGGGCGAGGATAGCAGGTAGTCCGCGATGCGCCGCTCTGCCCGGCCCATCTCGTCATATAACAACTGCATTTTCAGCAGGATCTTGTTCATGCCGCCCCCCTCCGTGACCGACTCCGCGCCACAGCGCTTCACTTGATTCCATTCTACTCCGTCTGCATGTCTTTGTCAAGGAAAAATCGCGTTTTTCTGAAAATATTTTTTTGTTTTTTCAGATAATCA
>JBBAEK010000048.1:0-8405 GCA_041655935.1 Eubacteriales bacterium | reverse complement strand
CGGGACAACGAGTGGTGACACCACCACCACGACAGAGCCACCGGACACCACCACGACAGAGCCACCGGTCTCCGAGTACACCGTGACGTTTGACACGGCAGGTGGCGACACCGTTGCTCCGCAGACGATTGCGGCGAACCAGTATGCCACGTTGCCGTCTCCGGCACCCACGAAAGATGGGTACACCTTTGCGGGCTGGTTCAACGGCGCGACACCCTATGCTTTCAGCGCCACTCCTGTGACGGCGAACCTCACGCTGACCGCGCACTGGACCGCCATTGAGTACACGGTAACTTACGCGAACGCCGGTGATATCGAGGATGGTACGTATACCATTGAGACAGGGCTGGAACTGCCTGTCATCACAAGACGCGGCTATGTGCTCTCTGCCTGGCTCGACGGCGAGGACGAGGAAGTGACGAGCATCCCCGTCGGGACGATGGGGAACATCACACTGACCGCCGAGTGGGAAGCCATTGTTCTGGTGCTTGAGGGCTACGTTTTGGAAGAGCTCCAGAACTATGATCTGGAGGGTCGCACGATCCACTATGCCAAGATGGGCACGGATGTGTTGGCACCGAACGGTCTGACGCAGACCTATACTGCCGAAGGCGGAAGCTCCTACGTCTACAGCAAGTATGACGCGGTCCTCGCCACGATGTTCAACGGCGGCGCTGAGTACGTACAGGAGTTCATGTTCTTCAAGACCGTGGGCAGCCAGCACATGCTGGAAGAAGACGAATTCGGCGATACATATGTGCATCTGTGGGTAGATTCTCACGAGAGCTATCACCCCGATGTGAATGCAACGTCGTGGAAAAACAATGAGTGGTGGAACGTCAGCGTGGAAGGCATGCTCCATTACGATGCAGCCCCGACTGCCAATGTGTATGTCACCTGGGATATGCTGGTTGGTTCCGGCAGCAACACGCCGCTTGAGATCCGCGTGACCAACAACCACCTGACCGGCACATTGCGCAGAGGCCTGCTGGGTTGCATCACACCGGACGGTGAGTACTACATCGGCGAGTATGACTCGCTGGATGGGGAAACCCCGGTCTTCTCGGCCTATCCGTTCATGGAGTCCACCACGAAGAACACCAGCTACTTTGATCAGGACGGCGACTTTGAAATCACCCTTGCCGACCGTCAAAAGGACGTGATTGGTCAGGTTCCGCTGGATGAGTGGTTCAACCTCGGCTACAAATTTGTGGAGCTGATGGACGGCGAGACATGGATGGGCTATACCGTCACCATTTATCTCAATGGTGAGGAGCTGGGCACCTACGACTACCTCCATAACAATATTGACTTCAGCCTGACGCATAGTATTCCCTTGACTAGTGCAAAGATCCATATCTTCTCCGGTTCTCCCGCGCACTGCGCCCAGTACACTGAGCCCGATACCAGTGAAGGCGCTCCCGCGAATGCCCGGAGACTCCAAGAGGGTGTCGAGCACTTCACCTATGGCATCTGCTTCGACAACTTCCGGTTTTATGCCTTGACAGCAGAAGACTGAGAATAAGTGACCCATTCACCCTAACTAACCCTAAGCCGAGCCAGTCATGGCTCGGCTTAGTTGTCTTTGAGCGCCGGGTACAGCGGGAGGGCGCGCGAGCAAGCTGTTTTCACCGGATTCTTGACGACTTCTTGATATCGTTGTCATACATGCACAAAAAACTGCTCAACACTTTGTCTAAAAGATTCATTGACAGCGGGGGCTGATTCAGCTATAATAAAAGAGTGACCATGGTTTGTGTGCGCATCCATACATAACATGTTCTTAGTCAACAACAAGACCAAAAAAGAGAGGGTATTTTCATGAAACTCAAGTTAAGTTTGGTGATCTTGGCAGTGATCATGGTGTTCGCACTGGCATCCTGCAGCATAGGCGGCGGGACAACGAGTGGTGACACCACCACCACGACAGAGCCACCGGAAACCACCACGACAGAGCCCGCAGCCTCCGAGTACACCGTGACGTTTGACACGGCAGGTGGCGACACCGTTGCTCCGCAGACGATTGCGGCGAACCAGTATGCCACGTTGCCGTCTCCGGCACCCACGAAAGATGGGTACACCTTTGCGGGCTGGTTCAACGGCGCGACACCCTATGCTTTCAGCGCCACCCCTGTGACGGCGAACCTCACGCTGACCGCGCACTGGACCGCCATTGAGTACACGGTGACTTACGCGAACGCCGGTGACATCGAGGATGGTACGTATACCATTGAGACAGGGCTGGAACTGCCTGTCGCCGTTAGGCGCGGCTATGTGCTCTCCGCTTGGCTCGACGACGAGGACGAGGAAGTGACGAGCATTCCCGAAGGGACCTTTGGGAACATCACCCTGACCGCTGAGTGGGAAGCCGCTGTTCCGGAGCTTGAGGGCTACGTTTTGGAAGAGATCCGGAACTATGATCTGGAGGATCGCACGATCCACTATGCCAAGATGGGCACGGATGTGTTAGCACCGAACGGTCTGCTGCAAAGCTATACTGCTGAAGGCGTGAGCTCCTACCTCTACAGCAAGTATGACGCGGTTCTCGGCACGATGTTCAACGGCGGCGCTGAGTACGTACAGGAGTTCATGTTCTTCAAGACCGTGGGCAGCCAGCACATGCTGGAAGAAGACGAATTCGGCGATACTTACGTGCATCTGTGGGTAGATTCTCACGAGAGCTATCACCCCGCTGTGAATGCAACGTCGTGGAAAAACAATGAGTGGTGGAACATCAGCGTCCAGGCATATCTCAATTACCATGCTACTCCGAGTGCCAATGTGTATATCACTTGGGATATGCTGTTGAGTTCCGGCAGCAACGCGCCGATTGAGATTCGCGTGACCAACAACCACCTGGCCAGCGCATTGCGCAGAGGTCTGCTGGGTGTCATCACACCGGACGGCGAGTACTACATCGGTGAGCATGACTCGGTGGAAGGGACCGAACCGGTCTTATCGGCCTATCCGTTCATGCTGAGCACCACGAAGAACACCAGCTACTTTGACCAGAACGGCGACTTCGAGATCACCCTCGAAGACCGTCAAAAGACAGTGATTGGCGAGGTTCCGCTGGATGAGTGGTTCAACCTCGGCTACAAGTTTGTGGAGCTGATGGACGGCGACACATGGCTGGGCTATACCGTCACCATTTACCTCAATGGCGAGGAGCTGGACACCTATGACTACCTCCATACGAATATTGACTTCAGCCTGACGCACAGTGTTCCCATCGCGAATGCCTGTATCCATCTCTTCTCCGGCTCTCCCGGGCACTGCTCCGAGTACACAGAGCCCGATACCAGTGAAGGCGCTCCCGCGAATGCCCGGAAACTCAAAGAGGGTGTCGAGCACTTCACCTACGGCATCTACTTTGACAACCTGAAGATGTTTGCCCTGACAGCAGAAGACTGAGAATAAGCAACCGACTAACGACCCTAAGCCGAGCCAGCGATGGCTCGGCTTTTTTGTCCGGGGAAAGAGGTGGCGCAGGGAAGGTCGTTCGGGGACAGGCTACCGGGGGGAGAGCTTGGCGGGGCGGGGCTTGCCGAGGGAAGTTTTTGTTTGACATTCCCTGCGGTGAGTGGTATAATAAACGGGAACAGCGCTCCGCAGGGGCGGCTGTCGGTGAGCGGTCGCTCTACTCTTTGTGTAAAGGAAGCCATGGTATGCCGCACCCTCTGTTTTGGCTTGGTTCTGCCGACACTCATGACCCGCCCTCCGAGCGGGTGGGCCTGCCCTCGGGGCAGGCGGGTCTGCCCACCGGGCAGGCAGGTCTCCCCTCGGTGACCGCACTGGCCTTTTTGGGGGATGCTGTGCACGGACTGTATGTGCGGGGGCTGCTGTTGCAGCGGGGGATGGTCCGGAGCGGGCAGTTGCACGAGGGGGCGCTGGGCTATGTCCGGGCGGACGCGCAGGCCCGGGCTTGGCAACGCCTGCAGCCTTTTCTGACCGAGTCGGAGCAGGATCTGGGGCGCCGGGCGTTCAACAGCCACCACCTCAACAAGCCGCGGCATGTGCCGGGTGCCGAATACCGTGCGGCGACTGCTTTTGAAGCGTTGCTCGGGATGCTCTACTGGACGGGAGACATGGACCGTCTGACATACCTGCTGGAGCTTGCGGTGCAGGACGAGGCGGGCGGCCAGTGTGAGCCCGAGGGCATATGATAGGAAAAACAATCAGACGAGAGGGTTATGATGATACAGAAGATCAAGGGGACCATGGATATTCTGCCCGCAGAGGCGGTGCTGTTTCGTGATATTGAGGCGGTGATGCGCGAGCAGGCCGCGCTGTACGGCTATGGCGAGATCCGCACGCCGACCTTTGAAAATACCGAGCTGTTTGTGCGCGGGGTGGGAGAAGGGACGGATGTTGTGCAAAAGGAAATGTATACTTTTGTTGACCGCGATGAAAGCCGCTCCATCACGCTGCGCCCGGAGATCACCGCGCCTGTCGTGCGGGCGCTGGTGGAGCACGGCTGCTTTGCGGAACCCTTGCCCCAGAAGTATTACTATATCGGCAGTTGCTTCCGCCACGAGGCGCCGCAGGCGGGGCGTTCCAGGGAGTTCTTTCAGTTCGGGACCGAGCTGTTTGGCAGCGCGGCGCCCGAGGCGGACGCTACCGCCATCGCGCTGGGCCATGCGGTGCTAAGCCGACTGGGGTTACGGGATGTGACGCTGCACATCAATTCCATCGGTTGCCCGAGCTGTCGGCCCGCCTACCGCCGGGCGTTGGTGGACTATTTTTTGGCGCATGAGGCCAAGCTGTGCGAGAGTTGCCAAAAGCGGCTGCAAAGCAACCCCTTGCGCTTGCTGGACTGCAAGAATGCGGCCTGCGTGGCGCTGGCTGCGCAGGCGCCCCGTACCACCGATTGCCTTTGCGCGGGGTGTGCCGAGCACCATGCGACGCTGGGGCAGCTACTCACGGAGATGGAGATCCCCTATACCCGGGACCCGCATATTGTGAGAGGGCTGGACTACTATACCAAGACCGTCTTTGAGTTCATCGCCGAGGGCATCGGCGCGCAAAGCACGGTGTGCGGCGGTGGGCGGTATGATGGGCTGGTGGCCTCTCTGGGCGGGCCGGAGGTGCCCGGCGTGGGCTTTGCCATGGGGCTCACCCGCGTGATCCTTGCCATGAGGCAACAGGGGATTGCTGACCGAGCGCAGCCGGCGCCGGCGCTGTACATTGCCGCCCTGGGAGACCCTGCGCGGCACAAGGGTGCCGCCATTGTCGAGCGGCTGCGGCGGCAGGGGTACTATGCCGAGTGCGACCTGATGGCGCGGAGTCTGAAGGCACAGATGAAGTACGCGAATAAAATCGGCGCCCGCTATACGCTCATCGTGGGCGAGCGGGAGATAGAGACCGGGCAAGCCCAGTTGAGGGATATGGTCAACAGCACTCAGACGGCGGTGGCGCTGGATCGCTTTACGCTGCCCGAGTGAGGGGAGGGCGACACCAGCTTTGCTGGTGTCGTTGCTTTTGGGATAAGGAGAGAGATGGGCAAACGAACGGATTTTTTACCTGTGACGCGGGAGGATATGCTGGCGCGGGGCTGGGGGCAGGCTGATTTTGTCTTTGTGAGCGGGGACGCGTATGTCGACCACCCCTCTTTTGGCGCCGCCATCATCACGCGCGTGCTGGAGGCTGCCGGGTTTCGGGTGGCGGTGCTGGCGCAGCCGGACTTTCGGAGCTGTGAGGATTTTCGCCGGTTCGGCAGGCCGCGGCTCGGGTTTTTGGTGTCTGCCGGGAATATCGACTCCATGGTGGCGCACTATACGGCGGCGAAAAAGCGGCGCGGGTATGACTACTATTCGCCGGGCGGGGAGATGGGGCTGCGCCCTGACCGCGCGGTCATTGTCTACTGCAACCGGATCAGGGAGGCGTATGGGGACGTGCCCCTCATCCTCGGGGGGCTGGAGGCATCGTTGCGCCGCTTTGCCCACTATGACTATTGGGACGACGGGATGCGCCGCAGTATTCTGATTGATAGTCGTGCCGACCTGCTCAGTTACGGCATGGGGGAGGAGGCTATCCGGCGGATTGCCCGGCTGCTTGACCGCGGGGTGCCGGTCAAAAGTATCCGTGACGTGCGCGGGACGGTATATGTTGCCAAAGCCGGGGAATGGAAGCAGGACGGAGAGGCGCTCCTCACCGCGGAGTTTGAGCAGCTCAAGCAAAGCGGGCGGGCGTATGCCGACGCCTTCCGCGTGCAGTACCAAAACACCGACTCTGTCTCGGGGCGGGTGGTGGCAGAGCCGTACGGCGAGCGGCTGGTGGTGCAAAATCCGCCCATGCCGCCCCTGCAGGGGGCGGAGTTGGATGCGGTCTACGCGCTGCCTTACGCACGCACCTATCACCCCGACTACGAAAGCCGGGGCGGGGTGCCCGCCATCGAGGAGGTGCGCTTTTCCATTGCCCACAACAGGGGTTGCTTTGGGGCGTGTCACTTCTGCGCCATCGCCTTTCACCAAGGGCGGCAGGTCAGCGCGCGGAGCGTGGAGAGTGTGGTCACGGAGGCGGAGCTGATTGCCGGCTTGCCGGATTTCAAGGGGTATATCCACGACGTGGGCGGACCGACCGCCAACTTTCGTGCGCCCTCCTGCCGACTGCAAAGCACCAAAGGGGTCTGCACAAACCGGAAATGCCTGTCTCCCACCCCTTGCAAGAACCTCGAGGTAGACCACCGCGAATATGCCGAGCTGTTGCGGCGGGTAGAGGCGGTGGCGGGGGTGAAAAAGGTCTTTGTGCGCTCGGGGATTCGCTATGATTACCTGCTCGCCGACCCGGACACGCGCTTTTTTGAGCAGTTGGTTTCGCACCATGTCTCAGGGCAGCTCAAAGTGGCGCCCGAACATTGCGCCGCCGGTACCCTTGCCCTCATGGGGAAGCCGGGAATTCGTGTGTTTGAGCAGTTTCGGCGGGAGTTTTTCCGCCTGTCCGCCAAGCATGGACTGGAGCAGTACTTGGTGCCCTACCTGATGTCGGGGCACCCCGGTACCACCCTGTCGGACGCGGTCGAGCTGGCCTTATGGCTGAAGGAGCAAAAGTACACGCCCGAGCAGGTGCAGGACTTTTATCCCACGCCCGGCACGGTCTCCACCGTCATGTATGCCACAGGACTGCATCCGCTGACAGGGAAGTCGGTCTATGTCTGCCGTGATTGGCGGGAAAAGCGGCTCCAGCGCGCGCTGCTGCAATATAAGAAAAAAGAAAATGCCCCCCTCATCCGAGAGGCACTGCGTCAGGTCGGCCGTCCCGAGCTGATCGGCACCGGGCCTGCGTGTCTGGTCCCGCCGGAGCGTGAGGGGAAAGGAAGCCCCCTTGCCAAAGGCAAGTCTGCTACCAAAGGTAGCCCTGCTGCCAAAGGTAGCACCGCTGTCAAAGACAGCCCCTTTGCCAAAGGCAAGTCCGCTACCAAAGGTAGCCCTGCTACCAAAGGTAGCCCTGCTGCCAAAGACAGCCCCCTTGCCAAAGGCAAGTCCGCTACCAAAGGTAGCCCCGCTACCAAAGGTAGCCCTGCTACCAAAGGTAGCCCTGCTACCAAAGGCAAGCCTGCTGCCAAAGGTAGCACCGCCAAAGGCAGCGGCAGGAGGGGGGAGGCGGTCGCGCCGGATAGGGGCGCGCAGGGAAGCAGGGGCGTCGGCAAAGGGAAGCCGTCCGAAAAGCCGCGCGGAGGGCGCGCCCCAAAGACCGGCCGCAAAGATTTTCGCCGCTAAAAGATGTGCTGAAAGGTGCGACTTTGGAAAATTCGTACAAAGTACGAATTTTTAGCGATACAAATACGACGGGTATGCAGCGGATTTCTTTGGCAGGTCAAAGAACTGAAAAACCATCAAATGCCAATGTTGGAGGAATTGTATAAATCTGTCGAAAGCTGATTTTCCACAAGGCGAAATGTGTATACGGTGGAGAATATCGGCAGGGGTGGTGGGGATTGGCTTGAAACATGGGAAAGTAACAGCTTGTTTCCCCGAAGTTATCCACTGTATGCACAACCGGGTCTGTGGGAAACTTTTTTCTCCGAAAGTGAAAATTTGACGCTTTGAACTCTTGACAAGCAAAATGGCCGTGGAAAAGGCTTTTTATCGAATCCTGTCCGGCGGCTTCCATTGTGTTTATATGCAGGGGAGCCGAGAGAAATACGAAGTCTTTTGCTTGGATAGGGACAACAGGAATGCCGCTCATAGACGGAAGTCTATGAGCGGCATTTGCCATGGGCAACGGCCCCTGGCCCTCACCCAAACGGGGTGGGTAGGGAGAGGGAGGACTGCGGGCGCGGCTTGCGGGGCGTGGCAGAGAGGAAACAGGCGGGGGCTGTGGTCATCAAAAGGGGGCGGCGCCTGTGAGCTTGGAAAGCGAAAGGGGCGCGGCTTGCGGGGCGTGGCAGAGAGGAAACAGGCGGG
>JBBAEK010000047.1:0-8708 GCA_041655935.1 Eubacteriales bacterium | reverse complement strand
AGTGCCTGTATTATACCATGAGCCAAAATGCTTGCTCGCAAGGGCATTTTTGCGAAGCCGTCAATCAGGCAGCCGCATGCCAATGCGGCAGGAGCGTCAGCTCCGGGCATGGCGACAGCCGTGCCGAGTGCCTGTATTATAACACACACCCCCCCGAAAAACAAGAGCGCGTCGGACGACATTTACATAATCCGCGCCCGGGACGACCACACTAACCAGCAGCCGAGCAAAGGAGGCTGAGATGCAGAAGCTGTCTGCCGTATATGAGGAAAATGTCCGTGCCATGGACGAGACACTGCGCATTGGCAGCAGTTTTGACCTCGTCCGCCGCCGTCTGCGGGTCGGCGCGGACGAGCTGATCTTTTACTACGTGGAGGGCATGATCAAAAGCGAGATCATGCAGAGGATGTTGCGCTATTTTCTCTCCCTCTCCCACCTGGAGGGCGGGGAGGACGCGGCGGCGCACTTCATGGAGGCCCACCTCCCCTATCTGGAAGCACGGCAGACCGACGAGCAGGCGCAACTGGTCCTCTCCACCCTGTCGGGCATGATTGCCGTGCTGGGGTCCCCCTTCGGAGGCCGGGGCGTCATCGTTGACGCCCGTACCTATCCGGCGCGTTCGGTCGGGGAGCCGGAAAACGACAAGGTCATGCAGGGCGCCCGGGACGGCTTTGTGGAAACACTGCTGTTCAACACCGCGCTCATCCGCCGCCGCATCCGCGACCCCCGCCTCACCCTGCAGTACAAAAACATCGGCGGCGCCTCCCAGACGGACATTGCCATCTGCTATATGGAGGGCGTGGCGGACCCCGCCTATGTGGCGAAACTGACCGAGCTCATTGACCGGGCGCGGCCGCAATCCCTGAGCATGGGGACCCAGAGCCTGATCGAGACCCTCCTACCCCGCCGCTGGTTCAACCCCTTTCCCCGGGTCCGCACCACCGAGCGCCCCGACACCGCCGCCGCCCAACTGGTAGAGGGCAGTGTGCTGATTCTGTGCGATACCTCCCCGCAGGCCATCATCTTCCCCTGCGCCATTTTCGACTTTTTGCAGGCGACCACCGACTACTACCTCCCCCCCCTGACCGGCAGCTACCTGCGGGTGGTGCGGCTGGTGATCTTTTTCGGCTCGCTCTTGCTCACCCCCACCTGGTACCTGCTGGTACGCAACGCCGACCTTTTGCCCGCGTGGCTGCAGTTCATGCTGCCCGCCGAGGCAGGCTCTTTGCCCATTCTGATCCAGCTCTTTTTGGCTGAGTTTGCCTTAGACGGCCTGAAGCTCGCCAGCATGAACACCCCCTCCGTGCTGACCAACTCCCTCAGCATCATCGGCGCTTTGATTTTGGGCGACTTTGCCGTGCAGGTGGGGTGGCTGTCGGCGGATGTGATTCTCTATATGGCCATCGTGGGCATCGCCGGCTTTGTCCAGCCCAACATCGATCTGCACTATGCCTTCAAGTTCCTGCGCATGCTCACCCTTGCCCTGACCGGGCTGTTCAACCTGGTCGGCTTTATCGTAGGCATGCTGCTGGTCCCCGTCCTCATCTGCCTCACCAAAACGGTTGACGGCAAGCGGAGCTACCTGTACCCCCTCCTCCCCTGGAACGGCCGCGCCCTGGCGCGCCTTTTCTTCCGCCTCCCCAAGCACGACTTTGAGCGCACCCCCCGGGACCCCTGACCCCCGCCACCCCTGACCGCCCGCGGCGATGCGCCGCCCGCATTTGCACTTTTGTTTGAAAACCCCTTGACAAAAAGCAAAAAAAAGGCTATAATGACTTGCACGTTTGAAAGAGCATTGCGGCATCGCCAAGCGGTAAGGCAACGGACTCTGACTCCGTCATTACCTAGGTTCAAATCCTAGTGCCGCAGCCAACGTCAAGGGGTGCTTTTGCCAACCGACAAAAGCACCTTTTCTGTTATGAAAGCGTCACGGGGCAGTCGTTATCGCCGCGGCCAGGGACGAGACAAGCATCCTCATACATATCTTTGTATCGGAGGCTGCCGTCATGACAGTGACACGCGCATGAAAGACCACCCTTCCCGCCTCTTGACCGTCCCGAACCTGCTCACCCTGTTCCGGCTGTGTCTCATTCCCCCGATCATTTGGCTGTACGCCGTCCGTGACAACGGCGGGGCGACCTTTGCCGTCATACTGCTGTCCGCCCTGTCCGACATCGCCGACGGCTACATTGCCCGCCGTTACCATATGGTCAGCAACCTCGGCAAGGCGCTGGACCCCATTGCCGACAAGCTCACCCTGCTCACCCTCACCGCCCTGTTGCTCGGCCGCTTCCCCTCCATGCTGGTGCTGCTGTTGGTCTTTGTCTGCAAGGAGGTGAGCATGGGGGTAATGGGACTTTGGGTCATCCGAAAAACCGGGGTGACCTACAGCGCGGACTGGCATGGCAAAGTCGCCACCGCACTGCTGTATGCCGCCATGCTGGCGCATGTGCTGTGGGACTCCCTGCCCCCCACCCTCTCGGCCGTGTGGCTGTCCCTGTGCATCGCCGCCATGGTGCTGTCCTTTGTGCTGTACACCGTCGCCAACACCCGCCGCCTCACCCAAAGCCTCTCCTGAAAACCCACACCGACCGAGCCCGTACGGGCCCGGTCGGTGTTTTCTCCGGCGCGCGGCGGTTATCGGCGCGACGGGCTTGGGTTCTTAAAATACTGGTAGAAGTAGCAGGGAATCATCCCGTTGTACAGCTTGCGCACCTTGTCCGCGCGCTTGCCGTACAGCCGCTCAAAGTCCCGGTGAGAGGTGATGATATACACCTGCCACGGGGCCAGCGACTGAAAATGCCGCCCGATCTCCCGGTACAGCTGCTCGGCCTGCTCCGGGGTGCCCATGCGTTCGCCGTAGGGGGGATTGGTCACAATGGTCCCCCGCCGCCCCGGTGCGCCGATGGTGCGCGCGTCGGCGACAAAGGCCCGCACCGAGTCCGAGACCCCCGCCCGGCGGCAGTTGGCGGCGGTGAGCGCCACACTGGCCTCGCTGCTATCCGAGGCGTACACCTCAAAGCCGCTTTCCAGCCGGACCTCCGCCGCCTCCTCCCGCGCCTGCGCCCACAGGGAGGCGGGGACGGCGGCAAACGCCTCGGCCGCAAAACTTCTGTGCTGTCCGGGGGCGATCTGATTATATAGCATGGCGGCCTCAATGGCGATGGTACCCGAGCCGCACATCGGGTCCCAGAACAGCACCTCCTCCCGCGGGCGGCTGTAAGCGGCGAGCGCCGCCGCCAGCGTTTCCCGCAGGGGCGCCTCCCCCGCCTCGGTGCGGTACCCCCGCTTATACAGCGGCTCCCCCGAGGTGTCAATCATCAGGGCGGCCCGGTCCTTAAAGAGAAAGAACACCACCTGGTACTTCACGCCGCTCTCTTCCAGCCAGCGCAGCCCATAGTGCGCCCCCAGCCTGTCGGCCATGGCGCGCTTGATAATCTTCTGACAGTCGGGCACCGAAAAGAGCGCCGACTGCACCGAGTGTCCCTTGACCGGAAAGGCGTCGTTTTTGCCGATCCACATCTCCCACGGCAGGGCCTTGGTGCCCTCAAACAGCTGATCAAAAGTGGCGGCTTCAAATTCCCCCAGCTGGATATAGACCCGCTCGGCATAGCGCAAAAACACGTTGGCATACGCCACCGCTTCCTCGTCGCCGTAGAAACTGACCCGCCCGTCCATGCTGCCCGCCCGGTCATAGCCCAGCGCGTCAATCTCCTCGCCCAGCAGGCGCTCCAGCCCAAACAGGCAGGTGGCGGTCAGTTTAATTTTCATGCCCGGTCGTCCTTGTCGGCGGGGTGAACCCCTCAAAAATAATTGTATCGAAGTCCGCGCACGCCTCTGCCTCCTGCGGACTGCTCACAGTCCACGCCATGGTATAGGGGCGGTAGAGCTTCCGCTGGCATCGGAAGGGAAGCGCGTCGCGGAAACGGTAGTCATGCGAGAGAAAATCGGGGCGGGTGATACAGTTGGTCAGGTACCACTGGATCAGGCAGTGCCGCAGGCTCACTTTGAAGCCCTTCCACGCCGAAAAGCGGCTGGTCAGCTGTCCCCGCACCACCTCCGGCCGGTGCCGGCGGAACCACGCCACCACATAGGGGTTGAAAGACTCTATGCCATAGAAGCCGCGGTAGTCGTCCAGCAACCGGACAGTCTGCTCGGCTAAGGTGGTAATGTCCGACGTTCCACTTTTCAGCTCCACCAGCAGCGGCACCCGTCCGTCCACCAGCGCCAGCACCTCCGCCAGCGTGGGCACGCCGGTGTCCGCGCGGCCGTATAACCGGCACGCCGACAGCTCCGCCGCCGTCAGCGCCCCCACCCGGTCCTCCCTGCCGCACAGGCGCATTAGGGTCCCGTCGTGAAACACCATCGGCACCCCGTCCCGTGACAGCTGCACATCCAGCTCGATGCCATACCCCGCCTCACAGGCGGCGCGAAAGGCCTGCAGGGAGTTTTCGGGCACCTCCCGCCCCCGGTGAAGTCCCCGGTGGGCATAGCGAAAAGCAACCAGCTCGGCGGCTTTCTCCCGCCGCCTGCCCGGTTTGGTCAAACATACATACAGGAGGCACAGCAAGAGCAACCCCCCCGGGATCAAAAGAAGCAGTTCCATGGTTCCTCCTTCATCAGGCCGCGGGCGGTCCGCCCACAGCGCCTCAAGATTGGTTGGTCAACAAACGGTACCGCCGCCCGACGGCGCCTATCGACAGGGAAGCTTTAATCGCCCACATCAAAATTCTCCAGCAAACTGGCCTTGGGCAGGGGCTTGGCATCGCCGTGCCGGACCAGCAGCATGGTAAAGAACGCGGCGGCGATAAAGAACACCGCGTAGGGGAACAGGCTGCGCAGGTTGATATCCAGCAAAATCCCGCTCAAAATGGGGGTCAGAATCTGTGCCGACATGGAGGCGGTGTAGTAGTACCCCGTGTACTTGCCGACATCCCCCCCGCGGGACAGCTCCACCACCATGGGGAAGCTGTTGACATTGATGGTCGCCCAGCCGATACCCGCCATGACAAAGAGCACGTTCATAATGATGGCAGGATCGCCCGCCCGCAGGAAAGACGCGCCCAGGCAGGCCAGCGCCAGCACCACAATCCCCGTTAAAATGCTCTTTTTGCGCCCCCACTTTGAGGACAGAATGCCGATGGGGACAAACGCTATGATGGAACTGCCCTGTGCGATGAGCAACGGCAGGATGTACTCCATATCCAGCACCAGCGTGGCATAGACCGAATATTTCGAGCTGATGGCGTTATACCCCATAAACCACAGCACCACAGACGCCAAAATCAAGAGCAGGGATCTGCGCTCGGAGCGGCTGAGCCGGCGCTTTTCGCCCGTCTCGGCAGGCGCCTCTTCTTCGATGCCCAGCCGCCGGCTGTCCGCCTCCATTTCCGCCACAAACCGGGGTTCCTTGACCCGCCACAGGAAAATGCCCAGCGACGCCAGCATCACCACCCCCACCAGGGAGAAGATGAAGGTATAGTTCATCAGCGCCTGTTCGGTCGCGTCGGTTTTCAGTGCTTTGCACAGCAACAGGATAATGATGCCGCCCAGCGCCCCCATGAGGTTGATGACCGCGTTGGCGCGGGAGCGCAGGGGCTTGATCGTCACGTCAGGCATGAGCGCGACGGCAGGCGAGCGAAAGGTCGCCATGGCAATCAGGGTCAGCAGCAGCAGCACCATGAAAAAGACCAGCGTCACCGGGTTGCTTGCCGTGACATAGGCGGCATACGCCTGCCGCAGCGGGACCACGTAGTTTAAGTAGTCGGCGGTGGAGACCACCTCTTGCCCGACCGTTTCCTTCATGGTGATGGCGGTGAATTGCTCCTCGGTGAACACATCGCTGATACGGATCCGGTGCGCCTCAGACACCGTAAACACCTCCCGCAGGGAGATGCGCCGGTCGCTGTCAAACACCCCTTTGACCCAGTCGCCCAGCGAGGGTTTCTCATAAGCGGGGTCAACAATGGTGGTGTCAAAATGATAGAGCGTCTGCAGCGCCGCCTGGTTTTGGGCGACCAGCGCGTCCCGCTCCGCCCCCTCGGCCGCCGTGTACTCGTTGTCGAGCACGACCGTTTTCATTTCGGTCAGCTGCATATTGTCCACAAAGGACAGCGCGACAAACAGCACCACCGACACAATGGTCCCCACAAAGATAAAGGGGGTTCGTTTGCCGTGCTTTGAGTGGTAGCGGTCCGAGAGCGCCCCGAACAGGGGCAGCAGCACCACCGCAATCACATTATCCAGCGACATGACCACCCCCGAGGCCGTCTGTGACAGCCCGAACTTGTTGGTCAGCGTGATGGGAATGATCGTGTCATATACTTGCCAGAAAGCGCAGATCAGGAAAAATGCAAAGCCTACAAAAATCGTCTTTTTGTAATCCAGTTTCATGACAGATGCCTCTTGCGGTGTCAGCCGCACCCTTTCATGGTCCTTACCGTCCACATCATACCACATCCGCCAGGAACTGTCAACGCTTTTCCGCCCCCGCCGCAAAAAGCTGCCCCGCCGAAGCGGGGCAGCCGTCACCTGTGGCAAATGATTATTCCGGGTAGTAAATCTCCAGCACACCGCCCTCCGTAATCTGCCAGGAAAGCCCCGCTATTTCGGGGTGTATCTGGATGATATCCTCCTGCTGTGTATAGGCAAACCAGCACTGGAAGATCCAGCCCTCGATGACCGTCTGCAGATACCCGAAGCCGTTGTCATAGGTATACACCGCAACCGTCTCGCCATCGTTCAGCCATGTATACCCGTTCGGGGTCATCCCCTCAAATTCATACACGGCAAAGGTGCTGTTTTCCATATCCACCGTCAGGATGAGATAGGTATCGCCCAGCACCGAGAGCACCAGCGTGTCTTCCGCCCCGTTGAGGGTATAGGCTACCGCCCCCACCATGCCGGCAAGGTTCTCCCCGCCCGCAAAGATCTCGGCGTACCCGTTGTCGTAGAGCCGGATCATATTAATCGGCATGCCTCCACCGAACAACGTTCTCACATCATGCACGATGCCCGTCAGCTCGGCGAGCAACTCGGCGGATTCCATATCGGGCGAGACGATGACGTAAAAGTCTATCGTATATCCTTCGTAACGCAGGTAGGCGGTATACATGCCCGGGGTCTCCGCGTCCACCTCGCTGAAGTCAAACAGATCTATGGTCAGCAGGAAGTCCTTCGACCACTCGCCGTTGACCATTTCAAAGAAGTTGGCGGTTGCCATGGTGCCCAGATAGGGTGCCACCGTATCCTGCACGTTGCCGCCGGCCGCGAGCGTCATCATGTTGCTGAAGCCGTCGATGGAAATGCTGCTGATGAGGGTGATGTCGGGGTCGTAAAACCGCACGGTTATCTGATACAGCTGACCCTCATATTCCACCGAAATCGACTTGTAGCCCGGGGTGGTGTAGGCAAATGCGCCCTGCACCATCTCCTCGGTCAACCGGGTTGTTTCCGGCGCGCCGTACACGTTGTAAGAATTCTCACCGTACTGGTAGCGGCGGACTCTCTGCACATACAGATAGATGTCCGGGAAGGTATCCGAAACGCGATAGCCCCAAAATTCGCAGTTGACCTCAAAGGTATCCGAGAAGCTCTCATACACCACCACCCAGACATCGCCGGCATACTGCCCTCCTACGGAGACAGTGCAGCTCCTCTCACCGGGCGTCATCACGTCCAGATCCGAAATCATGGAGAGCTGCAAGGGATAGTAGCAGTAAATCATGCCGCCAGGGTATTCGTTGACTATCTCAATGCGCAGCGCCGCCTCGTTGATTTCCCAGTTGCCCCCGCCCATCTCCACAAACACGGTCTCGGTCGAGAGGAAAGAGGCATTGTGAATCACCAGGTCTCCCAGGCTCTCACAAACGTACACAGTGACCGTCCCATTGTAGGTCTGCCCCTCTACCTCAATCATCACATCCATGTAGTATAAGCCGGGTTCGCCAGGCAGAACCGAGACGATATGTTCTTTTTGCAGCGGAATATCGTCGCTCGCCCCGGTGTTATACTGCACGAACCAACTGTATGCGCCGATGGTGTAGGTGCCGTTGTTGATCTCCTCTGTGGTCCACAACAGTGTCGTGCCGTACGTGTCTTGCAGGCTCACCGAGATGATCTGCGGATTCTCGGGGTCAAACATCGTCACCGTAAAGTATTGATTGACTGTGCCGACTTTGATGCGGATTTCATAGATGCCCGGCTGGGTATAATCCACCGCACCTTCGATGATCATCTCCTCAGTCACATCCAGCCATTCCTCTTCGCCGCCTTCATAAGCAACCCACACTCTCAGCACGGGCTCCGTCTCTCCCTCGGTAATCACGGGGATCGTAGATTGTTCCAAACCATACAGCCCTAACACTTTTTTGGGCATCGTCACGATCTTGGTGATGACACTGCCGTCGGTCATGGTGAGGATAAAGATGATGGCATTGTTGCCGTCCTCGTCCACCCCATAGGAGATGTCAATATCGACAATGCCAACGCCCTGTTCACCCTGCGGGCCTGCGGGTCCTGCCGGGCCTTGCTCACCCTGCGGACCTGCGGGTCCTGCCGGGCCCTGCTCACCCTGCGGACCTGCGGGTCCTGCCGGGCCGGGATCGCCCTGCGGGCCTGCGGGTCCTGCCGGGCCTTGTTCACCCTGCGGACCTGCGGGTCCTGCCGGGCCTTGTTCACCCTGCGGGCCTGCGGGGCCTGTCGCTCCG
>JBBAEK010000046.1:0-8986 GCA_041655935.1 Eubacteriales bacterium | reverse complement strand
TCACCCCGGCCCCCGCCCCAGCCCCATCACCCGCTTACCCCACTGTCCCACCGTCCCACCGCCCCGGTCTTACTTCCGGTCGTTTCAAAGGCCATCAACCCCAAAGTAGTGCACACGCCAAAAAGCCCCCGTCCAACTCTTCCTCCAACCCCCGGAAATCTAAAAAATCAATCCCACTCAAAAAGCAACCAGTCTCACAGTGCACACACCCAAAGGCACCTGCCTTTTAACGATATCTTCCACATTTTTCTACCTACTGCCGGTAGACCTCAAAACGCCTTCCAACAACCCCTATACCGCCGCCCGTCCCATTATCAGGCACGCCACCATTTTGCGAACTTCACCACCCCCATCGCCATCCCCCACGAATTCAACCCGGCCCCGGCCCCGCCCCATCCCCATCACCCGCTTGCCCCACTGCCCTACCGTCCCGGTCTTACTTCCGGTCTTTTCAAAGGCCATCAACCCCAAAGTAGTGCACACACCAAAAGGCACCCCCAACTCTTCCTCCAACCCCCGGAAATCTTCAAAAAATCAATCCCACAGAGCACACACATTAAAACCTCTATCCTCTAACCGATATTTTCCATATTTTTCTATCTACTGTCGGTAGACTTCAAAACGCCTTTGAACAACCCTTATACCGCCGCCCGCCCCATTATCAGGCACGCCACCATTTTGCCGAACTTCACCACCCGCCCCATCGCCCTACCATCCCGGTCTTACTTCCGGTCTTTTCAAAGGCCATCAGCCCCAAAGTGCACACACCAAAAGGCACCTGCCTTTTAACGAGATTTTCCACATTTTTCTATCTACTGTTGGTAGACCTCAAAACGCCTTCCACCAACCCCTATACCGCCTTCCGTCCCATCGTCCTCCCCCCCAATTCAACCCGGCCCCCGCCCCAGCCCCATTACCCGCTTGCCCCACTGCCCTACCATCCCGGTCTTACTTCCGGTCTTTTCAAAGGCCATCAACCCCAAAGTAGTGCACACACCAAAAAGCCCCCGTCCTCAAAACGAGATTTTCCACATTTTTCTATCTACTGTCGGTAGACCTCAAAACGCCTTCCAACAACCCTTATACCGCCGTCCGTCCCATCGTCCTACCCCCACCAATTCAACCCGGCCCCCGCCCCAGCGCCATCACCCGCTTACCCCACCGTTCCACCGTCCTGGTCTTACTTCCGGTCTTTTCAAAGGCCATCAACCCCAAAGTAGTGCACACACCAAAAAGCCCCCGTCCAACTCTTCCTCCAACCCCCGGAAATCTTCAAAAAATCAATCCCACAGAGCACACACTAAAAGGCACCTGCCTTTTAACGATATTTTCCACATTTTTCTATCTACTGTTGGCAGACCTCAAAACGCCTTCCAACAACCCCTATACCGCCGCCCGCCCCATCGCCATCCCCCACGAATTCAACCCGGCCCCGCCCCCCCCAGCCCCATCACCCGCTTACCCCACCGTCCCACCGTCCCGGTCTTACTTCCGGTCTTTTCAAAGGCCATCAACACCAAAGTGCACACACCAAAAGGCACCTGCCTTTTAACGAGATTTTCCATATATTTCTACCTACTGTCGGTAGACTTCAAAACGCCTTCCACCAACCCCTATACCGCCGCCCGCCCCATTATCAGGTACGCCACCATTTTGCCGAACTTCACCACCCGCCCCATCGCCCTACCATCCGAGTCTTACTTCAACCCCCGGAAATCTAAAAAAATCAATCCCACTCAAAAAGCAACCAGTCTCACAGTGCACACACCAAAAGGCACCTGCCTTTTAACGATATTTTCCACATTTTTCTATCTACTGTTGGTAGACCTCAAAACGCCTTCCAACAACCCTTATACCGCCGCCCGCCCCATTATCAGGCACGCCACCATTTTGCCGAACTTCACCACCCGCCCCATCGCTCTACCATCGAGTCTTACTTCAACCCCCGGAAATCTTCAAAAAAATCAATCCCACTCACAAGGCAACCAGTCTCACAGGGTACACACCAAAAAGCCCCGTCCTCTAAACGAGATTTTCCATATATTTCTATCTACTGTCGGTAGACCTCAAAACGCCTTCCACCAACCCCTATACCGCCGCCCCACCGTCCCGGTCTTACTTCCGGTCTTTTCAAAGCCCATCAACCCCAAAGTGCACACACCAAAAAGCCCCCATCCTCTAAACGAGATTTTCCACATTTTTCTATCTACTGTCAGTAGACCTAAAAGTGCCCTTTCGAGAACCCCTATACCCCCCGAGCATTGCCCGTATCATCCTCCACGGGGCTACTACTTCCCCAAAAAAACTTCTCCCGCAGCCATTTTCCCACCCGCACCCACATATATATGTAGGGAGAGGGGGGGAGGGCATGAAAGACACCGTGTCGGTCAGGGAAGTGGCAGTGACGCCGCTCAAGGAGCACAATATCCTCATGGAAGACGGCGTGCCGCTGCTGGAGTATCGCCTGCTCATCCCCTCTGTTGACGGGGCCGGCAAAGGGGTAACAGCCATCCGGAATTTTTACGAAAACATGGCCCGCGCGTATGTGGCGCATGCCGCCAGGCCACTGCTTGCCCGCGGCAGGGGGCTGTATGAAAACTGCGAGGAGAAACGCCGCCGCTTCACCTTTTGCCGCCTGCTCTATACGCACGATTATGAGGTGACCGCCAACGAGGAGGGCTTGTTTTCCTGCAAACGGGAGATCATGCTCCGGCAAAAAGGTCGGGTCTTATGGCAGCAATCCCACGCCGAAACTTTCTCTTTGGCGACCGGGCACCTGCTGCCCCTGCCCCTGTTTGTTCCCCGCGCCGAGCTGCGCAAGGTGGCGCGGCAATACCGACAGCGCCCCCGCCGATTGCGCCGCGCCTCTTTTTTCGTCCGGGGCAACCGGGTTTTCGTCCTGTTGCAAACCGACAAGGGCACTCAGATTGTGCAGTTTCCCCGGACCGAGGGCGAACGGCACCCCCCTATCACCTGAAAGAGAAACAGCCACACAGGCCGGACGGCTTGTGTGGCTTTTTGTATCTGTCTCCCGATGATGTAGGCTTTTGTGGTAGTATACTATTATTTGTTGAAACAGTCGATAAAACCGACTGTTACTGAAAGAATTAGTATTATCGGGCGGGGTTCTCCTTGTTTTTGTCCTGTTCCCCCCAAAATGTCTGCAAAAGATTCGTCAGGGACTTGGTATCCCCTACATACTTGAGTCCGTGCCAGTGCGGCGGGATGGCGGAGCGGTAGAGCGGCTCGACCAGCCGCTCGTCCACCAGCACCACCACGCCCCGGTCGTCCTCCCCGCGAATCACACGCCCGGCGGCCTGCAGCACCCGGTTCATACCGGGGTAGACATAGGCATAGGCCAGCCCCCGCTCGTATTTGTCGTCATAGTAGGCACGCATGGCCTCCCGCTCGTCGGACAGCTGGGGGATGCCCACTCCCACCACCACCGCCCCGATGAGCCGTTGCCCCACCAGGTCCACCGACTCGGCATAAATGCCGCCCATGACGCAAAAGCCCACCAGCGCCGTTTTGTTGTGTTGGTCAAAGCGCGCCAGAAACGCCGCCCGCTCAGCGTCGGTCATCCCGCGCTTTTGCAGCAGCGTTTGCAGTCCGGGCACCCGGTCGCTCAGTCGCCGGTGCAGGGCATTCATGTACGCAAAGGAGGGGCAAAAGACCATATAGTTCCCGGGTCGCGCCTTGACGGTGGTGAGGATGACCCGCACCACCTCCCCCAAGCTGTCCTGCCGGCGGGAGTAGCTGGTGGCAATGCGGTCCATCACCGCTACGCAGAGCTGCTCCGGAGCAAAGGGCGAGTCGATCTCCAGGCACACCGCCCCATCCTCTCCGCCCAGCACCGACGCATAGTACTCGGCCGGGCGCAGCGTGGCGGAAAAGAGGATGGCGCACGCCCCCCGCTCCAGCCGCTCCCGCACCGGGGCGGAGGGGTCCAGACACAGCAGCCGAAAGACCAGCTCCTCCCCCGCAGAGCTCAGAAAAGTGATGAAAGCGTCGTCATACAGACTCATTTTGCTTTGCAGGGACAAGAGGGTGTAGGAGATCTGCCGCACCGCCTCTTTCAGCCGGCGGGGCAGTCGCCGCCCGTCCTCTCCCTCAAGGTATGCCTGCACCGTCTCGCTCAGGCCACACACCGCCTGTTCCAGCGCCACCGGCAGCTCCTTCAGCGCGACAAAACCGCGCGGCACCCCCTCGGGGTCCTGGCGGATACTGTCCGCCAGGGCGGTGCGTAGGCAGCGCGTCACCTGCTCTTTCGCTGTTAGGAGCGCCGCCTGCAGGTCGGGCAGCGGCGCGAGCGCCGCCGCAAAGGCCTCCAGCTCGGACAGCGACAGCTCGCCCGAGTAGAGTTCGCGGGCACGGTCAAAAAGGTTATGCGCCTCATCCACCAAAAAGCACCACTTGCCCTTGGCGGCAAAGAAGCGCTTGAGGTATACCCGCAGGTCAAACAGGTAGTTGTAGTCGCCGATCACCACGTCCGCATATTCGCTGTAGCACAGCGACAGCTCATAGGGGCACACCCGATACTGCCCTGCCGCCTCATGAATGTCTGCCAGCGTGACGACCGGTTTTCCAGCCGCCAGCAACCCACTCGCCGCCTCTGCCAGGCGGCGGGCGGCACTCGCGGACAGCGGGCAGGCCTCCCCCTCGACATGCCGGCAGGCCAACCCCCGCTCACAGGTTTTTTCCTTGGCGGACAGCACCAGCGCCCGCACCACCGCCCCCGCCTTGGCCAGCTTCTCGATCGCCTCGGCGGCCGCAACGCCGCCGGTGCCTTTGGGGGTCAGGTAGAATATCTTGTCCACCAGACCCTCCCCCAAGGCGCGCACCGCCGGGAAAAGGGTGGAGATGGTCTTGCCAATGCCGGTCGGCGCGCAGGCAAAGAGCCGCTGTCCCTTGCCGATCGCCCCATAGCAGGCAGAGATGAAATCCGCCTGCCCCTGCCGCAAGCCGCCGTAGGGAAAGGGCACCTTTGCCATCGTGGGCAGGCGGCGTCCCACCCGGTCCAACTCGGGCGCGGCGCGGCTTTCCAGCGCGGCCAGCAGTTTGTCAAAGAATTTCTCGAGGGCGGCGAGGGTCGGGCTTTCCTCCCTGACCGCACACACCCCGGCGTGCCTGTATTGTACGCTCAGGGCCACCCGGGTCAGCCCCTGCTCCCGCGCATACAGATACGCGGCGCAAAAGGCCTCCCCCCGCGCCTGCCGCACCTCCTCGCGCGTCGGGTATGCCGGGTTGTGGTCCAGTGAAAAGGCGTATGCCAGCCGCCCCTCCGCCGCCGACAGCGCCCTTGCCCGCACGGCTAGGCGCAGCCCCCCGCGCGCAAACACCCCCTGCAACAGCACCGGGCAGGCCAGCACCTCTCCCGCCCCCGGCTCATTTTCCTCGGTCAGGGAGTCGCGCGCCTCACGCACCCTCGCCAGCCGAACCAGCTCGGGCGCGTCAATATGAACAGCCTGATCTTGGGGATCATACCGCATGGATCTTCCTCGTTTTTCCCGCCCCATTTGCCGCCGCCCGGGGGCGGCGGCAAATGGGGCTTCTTTCGCTTTTCACAAAAAAACAAACAAAAAGTTTTTTTCCTCTTGCTTTTTGACGCGCCATATGCTAAAATAGTCACTGCCGCAATGCCTCAGGCATCGTTCGTTTGCCTGGGCGTGGTTGGTCCGGATTCGGGCGCGGCGCACACAGTTCGTCTCGTGGAGGCATAGCTCAGTCGGTAGAGCACTTGCTTCACATGCAAGGGGTCACAGGTTCGAGTCCTGTTGTCTCCACCACGAGCCGTTGTTGACGGAGGCATAGCTCAGTTGGCTAGAGTACTTGCTTGACATGCAAGGGGTCACTGGTTCAAGTCCAGTTGTCTCCACCATCCGGTCACTCCTGACCGGTTCTCTCGGTCCGTTGCAACAGCGACGGACTGTTTTTTTGCTTTTTTTCGTACCCACACTATCCCCCGCCGCCTGCTTAGAAGGATAGACGACACAGCACTATTCTATCAGAAATTTGCCCGCCTGTCCATCCCTTTCGCTCTTTTTCGCGGCCTTCTGTGAGCGCGCTCCTCTCTCAGGGAGTGCGCTTCCAATACTCATGGCTGTATGTGCCGGTCAACCGGGTCGCATTCAGAGACGGGGCGCTCTCATTCACGCTCGTGCCCTCGCCCGCCGCCGCCCGTTGTCGCCCGCCACCGCCCGCTGCCGCCCGCTGTCGCCCGCCGCCCCCCGCCGCCCTGTTATTCATGTCAAAACACTTCCCCGAGCACCCGCCCTTTTCCGCCCTGCGGAATTCCTCTTTTTGAGCAGGTGCGGCGATACCTACATCGAGTTGTTTCGTCTGCTAAAGCATCCCCCTGCACACCCGCGCGGCAAGCATTGCGCGCTGTGCACACCGCCCGTCATTCATATCTAAGCGCTCCTTCGAGCACCTGCCCTTTTCCGCCCTGCGCCACCGCTCTTTTTGAGCAGGTGCGACAATCTCTGCATCGATTTGCTTCGTCTGCTAAAACATCCCCCTGCACACTCGCGCGGCAAGCATTGCGCGCTGTGCACGCCGCCCCGTTATTCATGTCAAAACACTCCCCCGAGCACCTGCCCTTTTCCGCCCTGCGGAATTCCTCTCTTTGAACGGTGCAACGATACCTGCATCGATTTGTTTCGTCTGCTAAAGCATCCCCCTGCACACCCGCGCGGCAAGCATTGCGCACTGTCGCCCGCTGCCCCGTTATTCATGTCAAAACGCTCCTCCGAGCACCCGCCCTTTTCCGTCCTGCGGAATTCCTCTCTTTGAACGGGCGCAACGATACCTACATTGATTTGCTTTGTCTGCCAAAACATCCCCCTGCACACCCGCGCGGCAAGCATTGCGCGCTGTGCACACCGCCGCCCGCCGCCCCGTCATTCATATCTAACCGCTCCTCCGAGCACCTGCCCTTTTCCGTCCTGCGCCACCGCTCTTTTTGAGCAGGTGCGGCGATACCTACATCGAGTTGTTTCGTCTGCCAAAGCATCCCCCTGCACACCCGCGCGGCAAGCATTGCGCGCTGTGCTTTTCATCAAAAAGCAACCTATCTCATCACAAAAATCGCTCTATCAAGCCATACAAAACAAAAAACCCTAAATTCTACCAATCCTATTGTAACACACCCCGCCCCCTTTTTCAATACAGGGCACAAACTTTTATCAAGGACGAATTTTCAGCACAAGGCACCGCTCCCATGCCCCGTCCGTTTCCCTAATCTCCCCATCACTCCCCCTCCCCACGCTACTCCTGTAAATAATAACAACCAAATAATAAAAATATAAAGTGATGGTTCTCAAACGATATTTTCCACATTTTTCTATCTACCGCCGGTAGACACAAAATTTCCCCTTCAATTCAAATGACTACCGTCAACCCCAAGCTCGCTCATTACACAAAACGAAACATATTTGTGGCGTTCTTCCTCAACCATCCCCGCTCACAACCAGGAGGATCATCTCCCCCGAACCCATCACCGCATCCCTCCCCGCTCTGCTCTAAGCAAGCATATATCAAAGTTACCATTCCAAAACGAGATTTTCCACATTATTCTATCTGCTGCGAGTAGATAGAAACTTCTTCCTTTTTCTCATTTGAACGGCGAGTGTCAACTCCGCTTCCGCAAGTCATGTTTTTCGCCTAACCGGCCCCCGCTCCGGTCCCCTCAAATCATGCCCCGCGCTTACTACCTGCAGTATATATCCCCCAAAATCAACCACTTCTTCCGCTCTCCCCAAGCAAACGCAAGAGCGCAATCCCACATAGAATGAAAACAAAGCATTATTAACATAATGAAGATAGAAAGTTTCTGCCCGCACCCCGCGCAAGCTCGCCCCACAGAACCCCCGCCTGACCCACTCGCCGCACGTTGTCCCACGACCAAAGTTCCGCCACCCTCATCACCCCGTTCAAAGGATTTTCATGATGCAAAACAAGACCTCCCTCCGCGGTATTTTGCTTCTCTCTTTAGCCTCACTCTTTTGGGGTTTTGCTTTTGTCGCGCAAAAAAAGGTAGTGGAAGTGGGCATGGCACCCTTCGGCTGCAACCTGTTGCGCTTTGCCATCGGTGCTTTGATTTTGTTGCCTCTGATCATGGGCGCAGATAAGTTCCGAAAGAGTCAACGTACCCTTTTTTCTCGAAAGAGTGGGAGGTTTTCCATCGATATCAGCAAACGGGAATTAAAAGGCGGTGTGCTGTGCGGCTGTTTTCTTTTTTTTGCCACCACCCTGCAGCAGTACGGGCTGGACATTGGCACCGAGGCGGGTAAGTCTGCCTTTTTAACCGTCATGTATATTGTCATGGTGCCCGTCCTCCGTTTTTTTGCGGGCAAGCGTGCCGGCTGGCATGTGTGGACCAGCGTGCTGGTTTCCCTGTTTGGGGTGTGGATGCTGTCGGTAGGGGATTTTAGCGGCAACCGGATGCAGGTTGGCGCGGGGGATTTGTTAACTCTTCTTTGCGCGCTGGCCTTTTCATTTCACATTCTGGCGGTTGACCGGTCGGCAGGGGGAGTCGATGGTCTGCGGCTGGCCTTTGTGCAGTTCGCCACGGTGGCGGTGCTGTGCAGTCCAACCGCCCTGCTGGTCGAGTCTTTGACATGGCAGCAAATTGCCGCCGGCGCCCTCCCCATTCTCTATCTCGGAGTTTTTTCCTGTGGCGGTGCCTATACCCTGCAAATCTTAGGTCAGCAGCAGTGCGGGCCGGTGCTCGCATCCCTGATTATCTGCCTTGAGTCGGTGATCGCCGCATTCGGCGGCTGGTGGCTGCTCGGTGAGCAAATGAGCCGGCTGGAACTGATTGGCTGCTTTGCCATCCTCCTGGCCGTCGCCTTTGCCCAGCTTCCCCTGCAAAACCCCCGGCTCAAATCCGATAAAACCCCACCGAAAACCTAAGGTCTCCCCAAAACCGTCCCCCGAGTCTCGTCGCCAGACCCCCGTCCGGCACCGTCTTGGTCACCCCGGCATA
>JBBAEK010000045.1:0-9133 GCA_041655935.1 Eubacteriales bacterium | reverse complement strand
ACTCACCACGTCATACACGCCGTCCAGCGTTAGGACCACTTCACTCAGGCGGTGGGAGGGGTCGCTGACATGGAAGGTCAGGGAGCCGTTTTCGTTTTCGGTCTTCAGCACCGTGCAGGGACGGTTGACCATCAGCCCGTCAAAGAAGCTCTCGTTGTACGCATACCAGAAGGCATACCCGGTTTTGTCCAGCGTTGTCTCCCTGACCGCCGAGATCATCATGTCGTTGCGCAGCACCTGAATGTCGGGGGTAGCGGCATAGGCGGCCACCTCGGCCTCGCTCTTCTCGGGCAGCATGACATACATGTACGCGGCGGCTTTGGGAAGCTGGCCGTGGCTGACCCACAGGTGCAGGTAGTGGTTGTTGCTCGCGTTTGTTTTGTCCATCAGGGTCAGGGTGGGGCTGTCTGGGAAGTAGTATCCGCCGAAGTTCTCCAGCGTGATATAGCTGACATCCTCGCGCACCGCGGCACTGGTGGTCAGGGTATAGGCCTCTCCGTTGATCTTGAGCACGTCGGCCGCGCTGATGTACCGGTTGTCGATCATGGTCAGGATCTCATCGAAGTCGGTGGCGGTGATGTTCGAGCCCAGGCAGACCAGCTCGTCGTCAAACATGAACCACGACTTGTGCGCGAGTAGGTCGGAGGAGAAGTTGGTGAAGAAAGTGCTGTTGAAATACTGCGCCTTCATGACCGCCACGGCGTGGACCCCGTCCGAGACACCGCCCACGAAGGGGTTGCCGTTATAGGGGTTGGAGTACACCGTGAACTGCTGGTCGGTGCGCGGGGCGGCGGACACCGTGATGCCCGGCATTCTGAGGCGATCCAGTCCGACCATGGCGCCGTGGGAGTAAGCGTTCTGGTTGCTGCCGTACACATAGGTCACACCGTCGCCCAAATACCAGCCGTTGCTGTTGGCGCCGTTGATGGCCTCATAGCGGTAGACGCGGGTGGAGGACAGGGACAGGACCACCGAGTAGTTTTCGGCATGCTGCACCACTCTGTCCATCCCGCCGAAGATCTTGGCGTTGATGTAGCCGGTGCGGGCCTGAATCGTGGTGTCTGCCTTGTAGGCGGCGTAGCTGGTCAGCGCGACATAGTTGACCGACAGGTTGACATATTCGCTGTTGACTTGCTCGTAGTACTTCAGCAGGCTTAAGAAGCGCGTGCGCAGTGCCGGGCTCGCATAATCCACCAGTTGGAACAGAGAGGATATCACGCCGGTTTGCGTATTGCTACCGAAGCTGCGGCCGGTCATGGCGGCCGCCATCACCCCGTCATAGATGAGGGGCTCAAAGGCATTAAAGAACTGCTCAAAGAGCTGGTCAATATAGGTGTCGAGCGCGTCGTCCGGATCAAAGGGCGTGTCGTTAAAGGCGTACAGAATGGTGTTCATCATGCCCATGTAGGAAACGCCGTATCCGCCCGTATACCCGAGGGCGACGTGCTGGATGTAGGAGCCGTCCGCATAGAAGCCGTCTCCGCTTTCCACCAGATTGTACACATCCAGCAGGGCGTTCATGGCTTCTACCGTGCGCTCGCCGTCATTCTGGATGACCGCGGAGAGCAGGCAGGACTTGGCGAGCCAAGCGCGGTTGGCAAGGGTCATGGTGGGCAGCGGCACCAGGTGGTCTACCGGCTCGAGGATCTGCTGGATAAAGAACTCCTGCAACACATCTTCCAGCAGAAGTATGGTTTCGGTCAGCGGCATCGGAATCCCGATGCGCCAGTTCCACCAGTTGCCCGGGACCGCGTGCTGGACGTTGTCGCCAAAGACCCCAACGTAGCCATCCGTGGGATCGGTGTCATACGAATACAGCCACTGCAGACCGAACTTGATGGCATTGAGCAGGTCCGCATTGTGGTACATGGAGGACCCGGGTGTCGCCCATCCGCGCGCCATGGTCTGCAGCCGCTCATAGGCGGTCTGGATCTGGGTCACGTCGGTATAGTTCAGCCCGGAGAACAAAGCAGTGGTATCCGGGGCGGTGTTGATGCTTGCCAGCAAGTTGGCGGCCGAGGCTCCCACGCTTTCTGCCCGCGACTTGGCGGTGTTGTTGTTGGCATTGAGGGTCTCGTTGCCGATCAGCATCTCTTTCCACCGGGCCTTGACCGCGTCAAAGTCGGCGGCGGTCAGGGTCGCCGGGTTCAGCGTATACTTGGGCTCGTCGTTGGACAGGTACATATTGCCCAGCGCCAGGTAGGTATGCTCGGGCATGTTGTAGTCCCAGCCAAAGCCCGTCATACGGGCGTGGGTCACATTTTCAAGGCGGGCGCCACTCGCCGCGGCAAAGTCGGACGTGCCGATGCGGAAGACTTTCCAGCCGGTCCAGTTGACAAAGAAGTCGGCCCGGAGGTAGATCTTATCGCTGCCGGCGTACAGAACAATGCCGACTTTCGCGCCGGTCGCATTGGCGGAGTAGAGGGCAAATGTCAGGTAGGAGTAGTCCGTCCAGTCAGCCTGCGTGGCCCATCTGATCCAAAGCGCCTTGTTGGTGGCGCTGTCGCTGTCGCCCGGCTTAGACGTCATCAGCGGATACTGCAGTGTGTTCGGCGCTGTGGCGCGGACGATATTGGAAGCGCTGCCGTAGGAGTAGGAAACATGTGTGGTTTGCGCATTCACCAGGAAATTCGCGTCCTGTGACACCTCCACTGCCGGCGGATTCTCGGGCAGGGTGGTGGGTACCGCGGTGATCACGGGGAACTCGATCAGCGCCTCCACGCTCTGCATCCAGCGGGCATACAGCGTCAGGTTCTTCGCGCCGGCGGTCAGCACCTTGGACATAGAGGTGCCCGCGGCGAACCGCTCGGTCGTGTACCAGCCGATAAACGTATAGCCTGCCCTGGTGGGGTCGCGCAGGGTAACGGCCATGCCGCCCGTCTGGTAGCTGTCCGGATTGGCTAAATCATTGGTGCCGTCATTGAGCACATAGGTGATATCGTAAGATCTCGGGAGCCATTTGGCATACACCGTAAAGTCTCCCGTCGTCCCCGCCGGCACCTCGGTCAGCTCCGTACCCGCGGTAAACTTGTTGTTCGGATACCAACCGCCAAAGTCATACCCGGGACGGGTGGCAGTCGTCGGCAGCGTGATGGCGCCCGACTCAACCGTGAAGTTCCGGGGAGCGTCCTCGGACACCTGCCCGTTCGTATACAGCGTATACTTAATTTGATAGGAAACCGGCGTCCATTTCGCATACAGTGTCAGATCGGACTGGACCGCCGTGTTCAGGACGGTCACCGGGTTGCCGCTCATCGCAAAGTTGTCATACCAGCCATCAAACACATAGTAGTCTTTGGTGGGGGGCAGCAGGGTCACCGAGCCTTCCAGCGGTTTGAAAACCGTCGGGTTCGCCTCGTTGTTGGTCCCGCCGTACGAAACATATGTAATCATATACCTCGCTTCGGCAGTGGTGGTCGTCGTTGTTGTCGTGCTTGTTGTCGTGGAGGGGGGGGCGGTGGTGGTCGTTGTGTCGTCGTCGCCCCTTTTCTTGCAGGCGGTAAACAGACACGTTGCCATTACCAGGCACAGAAGAAGTAGCAATGTTTTTTTCATAATTCATACCTCTCTTCATGACATGGCCATCATAGTATTTGATAGTTATCATTGTATCCGAAGCGCGGGATAATGTCAAGGCAAAAAATTGAAAATCATGATTATACCCAACATTCCCGGGTGTTTTTTGTGCAACTTTCAGGGGTCTCGCCCGCCATCCCTTTCCTTGCCGGTGCACCCGCCGGCCCGTGTTTTTGCTACCATTTGATATAAATTGATATAATGCCGGGGCTTTCTTTGCGCGCGTCGTCACCCTATCCCCCGCCGGGCACCGTCGTCGCCCTGACAGCGCATGCGCCGGCTGTCCCGCGGGACAGCCAGCGCCTATCACCGGTGGGGGCGTCTATGCCTCTCCGCCCCCGTCCGCCGTCGCCACCACGTCCGCCCCCGTGCCCAGCAGGTCGGCAAGCAGCACGGTGCCGATTTCGGTGTCTGCCGGGGCCATGAGGCGGTTGACCTCCTCCATCGCCCGGAACAGCAGCTCTTTGGGCAGGGGTTTGCTGGTTTTCACCGGCAACAGGCCCCCGTTTGTCATCCTGACCGTCGTGGTCAATGTGCGCACAGGGTGGGTGGTCTCATCCTGTGCGTAGCCTTTTCCGCGGGCGCAGGTATTTCCTTTGACCGCGGCGAAACGACCGTTTTCCAGCGTCACTTCCAGCTCACAGCCACGGGGACAGAGAATACAGGTCATGGTCTTGGTTTCTGTCATGAGCGCCCCTCCAATTTGACAACTAAAGTTGTCCCCGACAGTCTTTTCAGCGCCTCGCCTTTGAGCGACACCCGCTCCATCTCTGCCGGTACCATTTTGACCTTTTTGACCGATGCCAGCAGTCGGTCTCCGTCATAGACCGACACGGCGGCGTTGCGGTACACCTTGTCCACCCGAAAGTACAGCGTCACATCTTTGGCGGCGGACAGGCGCTGGGGCACGGTATAGCGTACCCCGCCCTCACAGCGAATCTCCACGGCCGGCCTGTCACTCCCCGCCGCGTCCGCCCCCGCTGTCAGATAGGCGACCGCCGCGCGCCCGGCGATGGCGGCCTCCTCGGACACATAGTCCACCAGATCATGCACGTGCAGCACATTGCCACAGGCGAAAATACCCGGCACCGCGGTCATGCGGTCCTGGTCCACCGCCGCCCCGCCGGTCGAACTGTCCAGCGGGATGCCGGCCAGCTGGGTCAGCTCGTTTTCGGGAATCAGCCCGCAGGAGAGCAACAGGGTGTCGCAGGGAATCTCGCCTTCGGTCCCCGGGATGGGCCGGCGGTCGGCGTCCACCTCCGTGATGCTCACGCCGCTGAGGCGGCCCCCGGCACGGTCTCGATGGACACGGGTCACCGTATGACTCAGCAGCAGAGGAATGTCGAAATCCCGCAGGCATTGCTGAATATTGCGGGCTAACCCCCCCGAGTAGGGGAGCAATTCACAGACTGCTTTGACCGTCGCGCCCTCCAAGGTCATCCGGCGCGCCATGATCAGCCCGATGTCGCCCGAGCCTAAAATGACGACCTCCCGCCCGGGCATACACCCTTTTGTGTTCACATATTTCTGGGCGGTGCCGGCGGTGAAAATCCCGGCGGGACGATCGCCCGCGATGCCCAGCGCCCCCATCGGCCGCTCCCTGCACCCCATCGCCAAAATGACAGCGTTTGCCTGCACGGTGAACGCCCCGTCGGTAGGATTGACGGCGTGGACGGTTTTGTCTGGGTCAATGGCGGTTACCATGGTGTTCAGCCTGACCGGAATGTGCAGCGCTGCCACCCGTGCCGCGTCCCGGTGGGCATATTCCGGCCCGGTCAGCTCCTCCCCGAACCGATGCACGCCAAAGCCGCTGTGAATGCACTGCTGCAAAATCCCGCCCAGCGCACCGCCTCTCTCCAGAATCAATATGTCGCGCTCCCCCGCCGCATGGGCCGCCAGCGCCGCCCCCATGCCCGCGGGCCCGCCCCCGATGATCACCAGCGCCGTCTTGTTACTTAGTTTGTCCGACATACAGGTATGACTCCCTTCCCGATTTGGTGACTGCCTGCTCCGGGATGCCTGTCTCCCGCGCCAGAATCTCCTGCACCAGGGGGGTGCAGAACCCTCCTTGGCAGCGGCCCATGCCGCAGCGGGTGCGCCGCTTGAGCGCGTCCATATCGTGCGGTCTCGGGTGTTGGTGGATGGCGGCGACCAGCTCGCCCTCGGTCACCGTCTCGCAGCGGCAGACCACCCGCCCATAGCGCGGGTCCTCTCGGATCAGGCGGTTTTTTTCGTCGTCGGTCAGCTCGCGGAAGATCGGATTTTTCCGCCGGACGGGCACAAAGTCGGTGCGGGGGGACAGGGGATACCCCGCCGCCCGCAGTAGCTCTGCCACATAGAGCGCGATGGCGGGTGCCGCCGTCAGCCCGGGGCTCTCGATGCCCGCGCAGTTCACAAAGCCGGGCAGGGGCATATTGATGATAAAATCCCCGCTCGACCCCACCGCCCGCAGGCCGCTGAAGGAGGTGATGACCCGGTGGAAGGGAATGCCTCTGACACTGCGGGAGGCCTTGCTTTTAACGGCGGCCAGCCCTGCCGCCGTCGTGGCGGTATCGCCCTTGTCGTCTATATCCTCCGAGGAGGGGCCGACCAGCAGGTTGCCGTGGGCCGTGGGGGTGACCAGTACCCCCTTGCCCCGCTCGCTCGGGGTCATAAAAACCGTGTGGTTCACCAGCCCCCCGCAGGCCCTGTCCAGCATCAGGTACTCCCCCCGCCGCGCGCGGATAGTAAAAGAGTGGTCCCCCGCCATCCGGGCGACCTCGTCGGCGTACAGCCCCGCGCAGTTGACCACGGCGCGGGCAGTCACTTGCCGGCCGTCCGCCCCCTGCAGCTGCCAGCCCTCCGGGGTTTTCTCCAGGGCAGACACGGCAAAGCCGGTCAACAGCTCCGCCCCGTTATCCATGGCGTTGCCAATGGCGGCGATGGTCAGCCCGTAGGGGCAAATGATGGCCCCGGTCGGCACCCACAGCGCCTCGCAAACCTCCTCCGTGAGGTTGGGCTCCTTGTCGTGGACGGCCTGTCGGGAGAGCAGCTCCAGCCCGCTCACCCCGTTGGTCAGTCCCCGCTCGTACAGCCGCCGCAGCGTTTGCCGGTCTGCCTCGTCAAAGCCCACGACCAGCGACCCGCACCGGCGAAAACTCACGCCCAGCTCCGATGCCACCTGCTCCATCATGGCGGCCCCGCGCACATTCAAAGTTGCTTTCAGCGTGCCCGGCAGGGCGTCATACCCCGCGTGGACAATCCCCGAGTTCGCCCGGCTCGCGCCCATCGCCACATCGGACTCTTTCTCCAGCAGGCACACCGCCAGGCCCTGTCGGGTCAGTTCCCGGGCGACCATGCCGCCCGTCACACCCGCGCCAACCACCGCTACATCAAACATCCCGCACCTCTTGTTTTTTCCGGAAATTTGCCTCGTCCCCCGCAGGCGCTCCGCACCTGCCGAACGCCGACACCGTCAATCATTCAGACCTCCTCGGCCTGCCATACCCCGTCACAACCCGCAGCGGTGCTCACCAGCCAGACGCCGGCGGGCTTGCCTTGGCACATCAGCTCTATGCGCGCCAGCAGCGCCCTGCTCCCTTGGAAGCTCGTCTGTTCGGTCTGCAGACTGATGATGCTCACCTGCTCCGCCTCCAGAGCGGCAAGCACCGCGCGCAACGCCGAGGCATCCGACAAGCACAGTTGCAGCTCCGTATAGCGGGCGCCCCGCTTGATGGCACGGCCAAGCTTCGCCAGCACGATCATGGCGACCATCATGAACAGGCAGGTCAGCAGTGCCCCCGCATAAAACCCGCAGCCGATGGCAAGCCCCATGCAGGCAGAGGTCCACAGACTGGCGGCCGTGGTCAGTCCGGTCACCTGCCGCCTGCCCGAGCGGGAGACCAGGATCGTCCCCGCCCCCAGAAAGCCGATGCCGCTGATCACCTGCGCCCCCATGCGGGTGGCGTCGGTACTCACTCCCTGCGTGAGCAAGAACTGGGGGATCATCATCGCCAGCGCCGCCCCCAATCCCACTAAAATGTGCGTGCGTAGCCCCGCCGGCCGCAGCTTGTGTTGCCGCTCCACCCCGGGAATGCCGGCGCAAACAAAGGCCAGCGCCAGCCGAATGGCAATCGTCCCCACACTCAATGTTTGTAAGTATTCGCTGATCTGCGCCCAGTTCATGCCCTGTCCCCTTTCTGTGTAATCTGTCTATCATAGTTGACATCTTTCATGATCCGTCATGGCGTCAGGGACGACCCGCCCCCATGTCGCTCTGTGCCAGCAGGATATGAAACAGCCCCTCAATTTGTTCGATACTGTGGGCTTCATTGATCCGCCGGCGGCAGTCGGCAGCCCCGGCAAAGCCCTTCAGGTAGGCGGCCAGCTGCTTGCGCGACTCCAACACCGCCGTCCGCTCCCCCTTCTCCGCCGCCGCCAGTCGCAACTGCCGTAGCGCCACCGCCAGCCGCTCGGCCCGGTTCGGGGGCGTATAGTCCCTGCCCGACAGGACGGCTTTGATTTCCGCAAACACAAAGGGATTCCCCACGGCGGCGCGGCCGATCATCACCCCGTCACATCCGGTCTGTTGCAGCATCCGCCGCACCCCCGCCCCGTCGCGCAGGTCGCCGTTGCCCACCACCGGGACGCTGACCGCCGCCTTGACGGCAGCGAGCGTGCGCTGCTCGGCAGTCCCCGCGTACCCCTGCCTGACCGTGCGCCCGTGCACACAGACCATGGCCGCCCCGCCCGCCTCGGCGGCGCGGGCAGCCTCCACGGCAGACAGGTCTTGCTCGTCCCAGCCTGTCCGCAGCTTGACCGTCACGGGCAAGGCCCCCACGCGGCTGACCACCGCGCGCACGATTTTTTCGATCAAAAGAGGGTCTTTCATCAGGGCACCCCCCTCCCCGTTGCCGGTAATCTTGGGCATGGGGCAGCCCATATTGATGTCAATGGCGGCGGGAGGTATCCCCCCGCCATAGCCCTCCGACACCCGTACCGCCGCCTCCGCCAGACAGTCGGGCTCCCGCCCAAACAGCTGAATGGCGCAGGGAGCCTCGTCCGGGTGCAGACAGGCCAGCGCCGCCGTCCGCCGGTCCCCGTAGCACACCGCCTTGGCGGAGACCATCTCACTGCACAGCATCTCCGCGCCCCTCTCCCGGCACACACGGCGCAGGGCGCTGTCGGTAAACCCCGCCATCGGGGCTAAAAACAATCCATATAGTAAAGAAATATTTCCAATTTTCAATCTTTTATCCTCTTATCTGTCAGCCGCATGCCAATGCGGCAGGAGCGTCAGCTCCGGGCATGGCGACAGCCGTGCCGAGTGCCTGTATTATACCATGAGCAAAAATGCTTGCTCGCAAGGGCATTTTTGCGAAGCCGTCAATCAGGCAGCCGCATGCCAATGCGGCAGGAGCGTCAGCTCCGGGCATGGCGACAGCCGTGCCGAGTGCCTGTATTATACCATGAGCCAAAATGCTTGCTCGCAAGGGCATTTTTGCGAAGCCGTCAATCAGGCAGCCGCATGCCAATGCGGCAGGAGCGTCAGCTCCGGGCATGGCGACAGCCGTGCCGA
>JBBAEK010000044.1:0-9409 GCA_041655935.1 Eubacteriales bacterium | reverse complement strand
TAAATTGTCCTTTTTGCCCGCATTGTCCTTTATGCTTGGAACAGAAAACCGTTACTCGTAAAAATGCACCACGCTCGGAAAGTGTGGTGCATTGTATCAAGTAGCGTTAGGTATGCCAATCAACCAACCCACTTGGGTTGGTTTTTTTGTTGAATTCAACGCTTTTCAAACCACCACCTTTCTCAATCAATGACACAATATTGGACAAGCAAAAAATGCACAGGCGAAAATTTAAGTGAAAATAAAATGATGCAGCATTCCGGACTGCCGGAATGCCCTGCTTTTTTTCCCGTGTGGGTGGATTTTAACTTACATATTACAATTTAGTTTGCTATGATAAAAATGTAAGTCGGAGGTGATTTTATGCGTTTGTTCAATTTCTTTGGCAAAAAGTCTGACGGCTTCATACTGGCTCAACCCCCTATCACAATGGCAAAGAATGATTCATCGTTAACATCCGATTTTAAAAAAGCTGGGGTTGAACCATTGTGTCTGATCAAGGAGCAGCTTTGATTGTCCATACGAGTTCGTGTCGTTGCTTTTGAAAATGGCACACCATTTAATTTTGAGCTTGGGACATAGGTTGATAGATGGTGGTATCAATGATTCACGGTCAATATCCGCCTTCGAATTGAGAGAATCATTTCTATTGCCTCTTGTTGTAAGTTATAGCATGGCACTGTTATTGATGTTACTATGACGCTATGGGTTATCTATAATGGGTGGCGTTCTTTGAATGGATCTCCTTGGACCACTGGTGCCCGCTTTTCCTCGGTACTCAGTTCTTCACAGCTTTTTCAATGAAATACAAGAAACCCGAAAAAAGCGCCCTTTGCTCTTGACAAATGTCCCTGCAAGGTGTATGCTGTATGAAATGAGAGTAACTCTCAAATTGGAGGCGCTGATGAAGGGGTATCATACCGAGCAGAAGCAAAAAGTTTTGCAGTTTCTCACGCAGCACGCCAAGGAACAGTTCACCATGCAGGAGCTGGTCACACGCTTATCTGCGGAACAGGGCGTGGGGGAAAGCACGGTGTACCGCCTGGTGCAGGGGCTGGTGTCGGAGGGACAGGTACGCCGCTTTGTGGTGGCGAACAACCGCCGCTTTTACTACCAGTTGGTAGCGGGGAAGTCGTGTGAGTGTCATTTGCACCTCAAGTGCCTGTCCTGCGGCCAGCTCGAACATTTGGACGGTTTTGTCTCCGCCTTTATGCAGCAGCAAGTGCTGTCTACCCATCATTTTGCCATTGACGAGCAGAAAACCATGCTGTTCGGCCACTGCCACGATTGCTCCCAAAACAAGAAAAGAGACACAGGCTTATGAGTGAATTTTTTGAAGTCATCAAACACACGCTGCTGGATACCTTGCCGCTCATTCCCTTCTTATTCGTGACCTACCTGCTGCTGGAGTATATCGAGCACAAATCGGCGGCACGGGTGCGGGCGATGGTAGAAAAGTCGGGCAAGTACGGGCCACTGCTGGGCAGTGCGGCGGGATTGATCCCGCAGTGCGGCTTTTCAGCCGCCGCGGCAGGGCTCTATGCCGGACGGGTGGTAACGCTGGGCACCTTGGTCGCCATTTTCCTGTCCACCTCGGACGAAATGCTGCCGGTGCTGATCTCCAGTCGTATGCCCGCGCTGACCATCATCAAGATTTTGGGGATCAAGTTTTTGGTGGCGGTGTTCTTTGGCTTTTTGATAGACTTGCTCTGGCGCCGCAGGAGAGAGGAAAATGCGCAACAGACCATCCATGAGATTTGCACCCACGAGGGTTGCCACTGTGAGGAGGGTGTTTTCCGCTCTGCGCTACGCCATACGGTACATGTCTCGCTCTTTGTGCTGCTCATTGGTTTTGTCCTGAACCTGGTGGTTTTTTATGTGGGCGTGGACACACTTTCTGCCTTTATGGAACGGCAGGGGGTGCTGGGCCCCGTCCTGGCCGCGCTGGTCGGGCTGGTGCCCAACTGCGCCGTCTCCGTACTCATCACGGAACTCTACGCATCGGGGGTCATCTCTGCCGGCTCTTTGTTTGCGGGCTTGCTGGCGGGCTCAGGTTTCGGCATTTTGGTGCTGTTTCGGACCAACCGCCCCATGAAGGAGAATTTGGCCATTCTTGCTTTGCTCTTTGCGATCGGTACGCTGACGGGGATTGCGCTGGATGCCGTCAATCTCGGCGCTTTCCTGCCATCCTAAGAAAAATGTCGCCAGGGCTGGACAAGCTGCGAGAAAGCTGTTATAATGAATATAATGATTCACCGCGAATAATATCCCCTATGGGTGTTTATAAGGAGATAGCCATTTATGAAAAAAGGTGTTGTGATCATCGGTTTTGGCGGTCAAGGGAAATGGCATGCCAAACACATTCTGGCCAGTGATGTTGTCACGCTGGCAGGCGTGTATGATATCCGTAAGGAAAGAAATGATATGGCAACGGAGATGGGCATTCATGCCTTCGCCTCTCTGCAAGAGTTGCTGGAAGCAAAGGCCGACATTGCGCTGATAGCCACTCCGAACGATGTCCATAAGCAGCTCGCCATCGCCGCTATGGCGAGTGGGAAGCACGTCATCTGCGAGAAGCCTGTGACGCTGAATGTGGCCGATTATGACGAGATCATCGCGGCTGCCAAGCAGTACGGAAAAGTCTTTGAAGTGCACCAGAACAGACGCTGGGACGTGGACTTTTTGGCCATGAAAGAGTTGATAAACAGTGAAAAGATAGGCAAACCCCTCTATATTTCCTCGATCGTGCATGGGTCGCGAGGCATTCCGGGCGACTGGCGTACCCAAAAGGAATACGGCGGCGGCATGCTGTATGACTGGGGTATTCATATGATCGACCAGCTGCTCCAGCTCATCCCCGCCCCCATTGTCTCGCTGTACTGCATGACCACCCACTATACCAACTCCGAGGTGGACGACGGCTACAAGCTCTACCTGACCTTTGCCAACGGTGTCACCGCCTTTTCCGAGGTGGGTACTTATAATTTCATTTCCATGCCCCGTTTCTATGGGCAGTTTGAGCAAGGGACCTCGATCATTGCCGACTGGCACGACTCCATGCGCGTGGTGGAGTGCCTAAACTGGGGCGAGGGGGAGGTACACCCCGTGCAGACCGCCTCCGGGATTACCAAAACCATGGCACCCCGCTCCAACCTGTCTGTCAACGAGTATATCGCACCCAAGCCTGTCTCCGATGTCCACGACTTCTACCGCAACCTGGTCGCCGCCATCGACGGAAAAGCCGAAAAACTAATCGCCGACGCCGAGGTCAGACGGGTGCTACAGGTGCTGGAAGCCGCCTTCGAGTCGGCCGCGAAAAAACAGGTCATCCATTTTTCCAGCCCGCTGTAAGCCGCCCATCGAAATCATAAGAGCCACATAAGAAAAAGGTAGCCAACATTGGTTCAATACCCGAGATGAAGCTACCAACGCAGCAAGTAAAAAATCCACTCAAAACAAATGTTTTGAGTGGATTTTTCATGTATAATCAAAAGGCTGCTGATTAGGGAACGAGCTCCGGTCCCGGTAGCCGTCGGGTGCGGTCACAGTGACGGGCAGTGCGGGGTCGGCGAACACGAAAGTTTGCTCCACGGTACTGGTCATGGTGGACTCCGCAACGGGGACGCTGCTTTCATCACTCAAAAAGAGGCTGGACAGATGGCCCGCTGCCGCCAGCGTGATCTCGACGCTCACATTCTCAAAAATCACTGCGTCAAGTGTGCTTGGGCGGTGTGGCACGCACGACCGCCATTCCATCAGCCTCCATCCTCCTCCTCCGGCAAAATCGACTCCATGTGAAAACGAATGGGCTTGCGGTCGTGGACAGCCTTGAGAGCGCCAATAGCTGTGGTAAAAAGCGGGGGTTTGCCCTTATTTCTGCCACTTGCGTGTCAGGTTCAGCACCTGGTCGGTGAGTTTGGCAAGATCTTTGTTGGCCATGCCCCGCATGCCCTCCGCCACCGTTTGCAGCTCGCGAACAGCTTCCAGCAAGTTCTGGTGCACCTGTTGATTTCTGGTTTTGATGATGTCACGGGCTTTTTTCTGCACGGGGATGCCCGACGGCATCTCGATAAACTCACCCAGGGCAAGGTCATAAAAAGTGCCACTGTAAGGGGCGTAGGCAGACAAGCCGCGGGTCTGTGCCAATAGTCCGGCAAAGAATTGACAAACCTCGTGTTCGCCGTGGTTGACAAATACCTGCGCCGGCTTGGATTCGTAGCCGTCAATCCAGTCGAGCAGTCCTGTCTGGTCGGCATGACCGCTCGTGCCCTGCAACCGCGCAATCTCCGCGCGGACACGCACCTGCTCGCCAAAGAGCCTGACCGACGGGGCCCCGTCTAAAATGATGCGCCCCAACGACCCGTTGGCTTGGTACCCGACAAACAAAATCAAACACTCGGGTCTCCACAAGTTGTGTTTCAGGTGGTGCCGCACCCGCCCCGCGTCGCACATGCCGGAGGCGGAAACGATCACCTTGGGGGTGGGGTCAAGGTTCAGCCCCTTGGACTCCTCTGTCGTGACAGATAGCTTCAACCCCTCAAAATAGAGGGGGTTTTGGCCCCGGAGCATGATGTCCCTGGTGCTTTGGTCAAAGCAGTCGGGGTCGCACTGCAGAAAAACCGCCGTTGCCTCGCTCGCCAGCGGGCTGTCCACATAGACGGGAAAGTCGGGATAGTCGGGAATCAGTCTCTTTTCCTTGATCTCACGGATAAAGTAGAGCATTTCCTGCGTTCTACCCACCGAAAAGGCGGGAATGATCACATTACCCCCCCGTTTCATGGTGCGGCTGATAGCCTCTGTCAACGCGGGAATCGGGTCCTCCCCCGCCTCATGCAACCGGTCGCCATAGGTGGACTCTACCACCAGATAATCGGTTTCTTTGATTTTCTGCGGGTCCTTGATGATGGGTTGGTTGGTGTTGCCGATATCGCCGCTGAAGACAATCTTCTTTTCAATGCCCCCCTCGCGCAACCACAGCTCAATGGCCGCGCTGCCCAGCAGGTGACCAATGTCGGTGAACCGCAGCTCGATCCCCTCGTCCACCCGTACCCTCCGCCCGTATTTGTACGGGACCATCAATGACAATGCCCCCTCCGCATCCGCCATATCAAACAGGGGGAGCACCGGCCCCTCGCCCCGTCGTTTGGCCTTTTTGGTCTGCTCGGCTGCCTCCATCATCTGGATATGCGCAGAGTCCCGCAGCAGAATTTCGCAGAGATTGCAGGTTTCGGGTGTGGCATAGATTTTCCCCCGAAAGCCCTGCCGATAGAGCAGGGGCAGGTTGCCGGAGTGGTCAATGTGCGCGTGGGTGAGAAATACATAGTCAATCTCCCCGGCACGCACGGGAGGCAGCTTGTTTTCAAACACATCCGGCCCCTGCTCCATGCCGCAGTCCACCAGCGCATACTTGCCCCCCACCTCCAGCAGGGTCCGGCTACCCGTCACCTCATTGGCTGCGCCTAAAAAACAGATTTTCATAAAAACCCCCTTTGAACAGACAAATATGGTCCACTTGGTCCCTGCTACACAAGACATCTGCCGACTTGCCGATCCGACGCCCATCCGTCGTGCGACACAGGAATCCATGTGTAAAAAAAGGTGCACACACCCGTTTTATCGGGGCAGTTGTGCCGGCATGCTCAGGAAAACACGCCTTTGGCGGTACGTTTCAGTTTGCCAACCAGTGTGGTCAGGTCGGCCTTGATATGGGCGTACTCCCACGGCAGGCACATCAGGGCCGGCAAAGCCAAAAAGTAGACAACTACCGCCGGCAGCATCCAAAAGAAGGGCCAGTATTTTTCCTGTCCCGCCATCGGTCCCCACGGTACGGTTTTCATGAAGTCGGGGGTGAAGATGCTAAAGAGCGCTGCCATCTCGTCGGTAGGCCCCCAGATGAAGGAGGGGTTTTTATAGCCGACCGCCAGCAGGTCATCCCCTCGCAACGAAACAATCCCGAGTTCGGACTGTAACACTTGGTTGACAATGATAAAGAGCAGGTAGCCCATCATCACAAAGGGCATCCCCCCAATGCGGCGATAATTCAGGCGGTGTACACCCAGCAGCACCATCAGCAGCGGCGCCGCCAAAATCAGGGTGTGACAGAGATAAAAGCGAATACTGTCGGGCGCAAAGGGTGGCTTGCCCATTGCCTCGGTCGGAATGAGCAGCGCCAAGACACCGCTGAGCGTCCCGAGATAAAACATGAAGTCCCGCAACACCTTGTTTTTGGACAGAAAAAAGGCGGGGAAGAACAGCACACTGACCGCGCACACATTGATAAACCAAACCTCCCGCATGGCAATGTCGGGGTTGGTGCTGTAGGGCGGGATGAGGAGTTTGGCGAAATGAATCCCCAAATTCAGGAGCACCAGTAGCAACACGACCGCAGACTTAACCTCTGCCGAGCGATGACGCAGGACCCGATACAATCCGAAAATCAGCCCACCCGCCGCCAACATATAGAAAAAATACCATACATTCAGAAACTCAATTGTCATAACTTCCCCTTGTCCGGCTCCGGGATGACCGCGGCCCCTACTTTTGTGAAAATTATATCACACAAACCGCTGCCTGTCAATCCAAAGCCGACAATCTCCAAGAGATGAGGGCATCCGAGCAGAAAACCCCTCTCTTTTTTTGCAGAGGCACCCCTTGTCGCGTCATGGGTTGCTCGGAACGGAGAGGCACGACACCATGGCACTGTCGAAAAGCAGCGGCTTGTGTCGGGGCAAAAAGAGCCCCCGCGGTGGTGGTACCGCGGGAGAGGGGAGAGAGGTTATCGTTTGATTTCTTCCATCATATAGACTTCAAACACATCGTTTTCCTTGATGTCGTTGAAACGCTCCAGGCCAATACCGCACTCATACCCTTGGGCGACCTCACGGACATCGTCCTTGAAACGCCGCAGAGAGCTGATCTTGTCCTCGGCGATCACCACGCTGTCGCGCAGCACCCGGATGCCGGCATTCCGCTGCACCTTGCCGTCCTGCACATAGGAACCGGCGACGGTGCCGGCATTGGGCACGCGGAAAGTGGTGCGCACCTGGACATGACCTAAAATGACCTCCTTGAACTGAGGAGCAAGCATCCCCTTCATGGCGGCGGTAATTTCCTCAATGCATTCGTAAATGATACGATAGGTACGAATATCCACACTCTGCCGCTCCGCCAAATCCATGGCGTTCTTGTCGGGGCGGACATTGAAGCCCACAATGATAGCGTCCGAGGCGGCGGCCAACATAACGTCGTTTTCGGTGATGCCGCCCACCCCCGCATGAATCACGCTGAGTTTGACTTCCTCATGCTGAATTTTGAGCAGCGCGGTTTTGACTGCCTCGGCGCTGCCGTCCACATCGGCCTTGACGATGATATTTAAGGACTTGACACCGTCGGTAATCCGGCTGAACAAATCGTCCAGGGACACTTTGGCGTTGGCTTTGAAAGCTTCTTGTTTGGCTTTGTCGCGGCGTTGTTCGGCCAGCGAACGCGCCATCTTTTCATCCTCGACGCTATTGAATTCGTCCCCCGCAGCCGGCACCTCCGCCAGTCCGATAATCTCGACCGGCACACTGGGGCCTGCCTCCAGCACTGCCTCGCCCTTGTCGTCCATCATGGCGCGCACACGCCCCACGGTCGTGCCTGCGATGACAATGTCACCCAGGTGCAACGTGCCGTTCTGCACCAGCACGGTGGCGACAGGACCGCGTCCCTTGTCCAGTTTGGACTCAATGACCAGACCGTTGGCTCGGCGGGCAGGGTTGGCTTTCAGCTCCTTGACCTCTGCCACCAGCAGCACGCTCTCGAGCAGTTGGTCAATACCCTGATGGGTCAGGGCGGACACCGGCACGCAAATGGTGTCCCCGCCCCATTCCTCGGGGACTAAGTTATATTGGGTCAGTCCATTTTTGATGACGTCCGGGTTGGCTTGGGGCTTATCCATTTTATTGATGGCCACAATGATCTCAATGCCGGCGGCTTGGGCGTGGTGAATCGCCTCTACCGTCTGGGGCATGATACCGTCGTCTGCCGCCACCACCAAAATAGCGATGTCGGTGGCCTGCGCACCGCGGGCGCGCATGGCGGTGAAGGCTTCATGGCCGGGGGTATCCAGGAAAGTGATGGCCCTGTCATTGATATTGACGCGGTAGGCACCGATATGCTGGGTGATGCCGCCCGCCTCCCCCTCGGTGACTTTGGCATGGCGAATGGCATCCAGCAGGGAGGTCTTGCCATGGTCTACGTGTCCCATGACACAGACGACCGGGCTGCGCTCGGTCAAAGCTTCCTCCGTGTCCTCGGTCTGGTCGAACAGGCGCTCCTCCATGGTGATCACCACCTCGCGGGTGACCTGCGCCCCGAACTCCTCGGCTACCAAGCAGGCGGTATCAAAGTCAATGACTTCATTCAGCGAAGCCATGACCCCCAACCGCATCAGCTTCTTGATAACCTCGCCGGAGGTTTTCTTGAGTCGGATGGCCAGTTCCGAGACCATGATCTCATCCGGCACGGTGATTTCCAGCTGCTTTTTGCGCGCCATCTCGGCCTCAAGGCGCTTGATTTTCTCCCGCGCCATGCGGTCTTTTTCCTTTGCACTCTTGCCTTGGGAACGGGTGTCTTGCTTTTTGAGCTTTTGACGCTTGGACTGGTTGTCGGTGTTGCCGGTCGCAAAGTTGTACAGGCGCTCGTCATATTTCGACAGGTCCACGGTCGTGGTGCGGGTGTCCACGATACGGGTGCGGGCAGTTTCCGCACTCACCACAACCTTATCGCCGGCAACACCGGCGGCAGGCGACCGGACACTATCGGGGGAGATGATATTTTTACCCGACCGCCTCTCCTGCTTCTCCTCTTTTTTCGGTGCGGCAGGCTTGGCGGCACCGGGCTTGACCTCAAAGCGGCTGAAACGGTCCACCGGCTCTTTTTTCTGCAGGGGCTTGCGCACCCGTGCAGGAGCGGCGGGCTGTGTGGCAGCGGCGGGAGTTCTTGTTTCGGGGGCGGCTGCGGTCTGTTTGGTCTCGGCGGGGACGACGATCGGTGCGGGAGGTGCGGAGTGCGGCAGAGTGGCGGGCTGGCTGGCCTGCAACTCCCTGAACTGCTCCATTTTACGCTGGAGCTCTGCCTGCTGTGCGGCAGACAATCCGGTTTTCGGGCCGGCCTGTTGGCCGCCTCCCTTTTTGTCATGTCGTTGATCGCGTCCCGTCCGGGCAGTCGGTTGGGAGGGGCGCGATGTTCTGGGCGCGGAGCCTGTCTGTGCTTGAGCCGCCCATTCTTTTTTGGCGGCAGGGGAGATGTTGACTCGGTCTAAAATGGATGGTGGCATCTTTTGTTCAGCTCCGGTTTCAGGTTTGGACTCTTTTTTGGGAGGCGTGCGGGGGACGGTCGGTGTTGGAGCGGGGGCCGGGGGGGCTTT
>JBBAEK010000043.1:0-9473 GCA_041655935.1 Eubacteriales bacterium | reverse complement strand
CCACGGTAATCACGCCCTCGGCACAAAGCACACCCGGGTCAAGAAAGTGTCGGTTGCCGGCAAAAGCGGACGGGGACTGGTAGGGACTGTTGCCGTCCCCGACGGGATGCAGGGGGAGCATTTGCCAATAGGACTGCCCGCTGTCGGCCAAAAAGTCCACGAAGTGGTAGGCGTCCTCTCCCAAGGTCCCGATGCCGTAGGGAGAGGGCAACGAAAAAAGCGGCAGCAGAATGCCGCACCCCCGCCTGAGTCTTGCTTGCTTCATCTTATCAGACACCTTCCGGGCGTCAAGCACGCCCTGCATTCTATGACACTTAGTGTTGCTTACCGAGAAACAGGCATGCAAAAAGGCGCGTTTTGCCGCGTAGGTATTATCTGCCTACCCAAAGAAAACGCGCCCTGAGGGATTGTATAAACTCGAAAAACTGAAAACAACAAAGGGTATGGGTGTATCCGCAGGGCTGCCCGGTAACGGGCCGTGCCCCTTAGGGGAGCTTCACACCCGCGGCGGGGATGCTTTGCCTGCGGAGGCGCTCGGGTGTGTCGGTATAGGCCGCCGCGTCCGGGCTGACCGACTGTAGCAGCTCCCCCCTCGACAACTTCATCAGGCAGACACCCGCCGCTCCTTTGCCGGACGCCTCGGGAATCAGTGCGGTGCTGAGCAGGACCGCCCGGCGCGCATCCGAGCAAAGCAAAAGATCAAGGTGGACCTCCTCGTAGAAAACACCCAGCAAGGGCGCTTGCTGTGAGATAGCTTGGGCAATTCGGCGGCGTCTGGTATGGCTGTCAAAAGCCGCAAGCGGCGTTTTAATGCCCGCCCCGTTTTGATAGACAAAGACCAAGCGCCCGTCGGCTTCCCTGCCGGGCACACACAGGGCGGCGACTAACTGCTCGTCCTGCTCCATATCGAGCGCTGCCGGCAAATATTCCCCCAAAACAGAGGCTTTGCTGACCTCGTAGTCACTGATTTTGATGGGGTAAAGGTATCCTCGATCGGTGAACAGATACACCTGCGCGACATTTTCGGTGTCTGCCTCCAGGAGTATCTCGTCCCCCTCCTTCAGTTTCTGCTCGTCGTTGCCCTTGAGCGATTGCGGGGTGATTTTCTTGAAGTATCCCTCCCGGGTCAAAACCACACGCACGGCATAGTTTTCGATGAGATCGTCATCGTCGGGCTCACTGATATCGGCGGCGTCAATGATGGCGGTCCGGCGCGGCTTGCCGTACTTTTTTTTGACCGCGGCGAGCTGGTCGGCAATCAAGGCTTTCAGCAGCAGTTCATCCTTCAGCGTGCGTTCGAGCTCGGCGATTTCAGCCTGCAGGGTTTCGATCTCGGTGATGCGGTTCATGATATATTCCCTGTTCAGGTGCCTCAGTTTGATCTCGGCTATGTACTCGGCCTGTGTGCGGCTCAGGGAAAAGGCCTGCATGAGGTTGGGGACCACCTGAGACTCAACCTCTGTCGAGCGAATGATACGGATGGAAGTGTCAATATCGAGCAGAATGGTCGCCAGCCCCAGCAGTAAGTGCAACTTCTCGCTTTTTTTGTCCAGCGTGAACTGCAACTCCCGCCTGACGCACCCCATACGGAAGTTGACCCACTCCTGCAGGATGGCCAGCAAGCCCAGTTGCCGTGGTGTGTCGTCAATCAACAGCGTGAAGTTACAGTCAAAGCTGTCTTCCAACGGGGTCAGCCGATACAGCTTTGCCATCAACAACTCGGGGTCCGTATCCTTGCGCAGGTCGAGCGTGAGCTTGAATCCGTTGACGTCAATGGCGTCCCGCACGTCCACAATGGAGCGAATCCGACCGATCTTCACCAGGTCGGTGATTTTTTTCATGATGCTCTCGATGGTGGTGGAATAAGGGATTTGCAGGATGTCAATGGCGTTTTGCTTCTTGTCATACCGATACTGGGCGCGCAGACGGACACTGCCCGTGCCGGTCTCGTACAGGCTCTGCATCTGTTCCCTGTCGTATACCAACAGCCCGCCGCCCGGGAAATCCGGCGCTTTGATGATGGAGAGTAACTTCTCCACCGTGAGCTGGGGGTTGCGCAAGAGCGCAATGGCGCCGTCGCAGACCTCCCCTAAGTGAAAGGGGCAGATGGAGCAAGCCATGCCCACCGCAATGCCGATGGTAGGAGAGACCAAAATGTTGGGGAAAGTCGTGGGCAGATAGACCGGTTCGGTGGTCGTGTTGTCATAGTTGGGGACAAAATCCACCGCGTTGCGGTCAATCCCCTCAAAGAGCTCAACGGCAAAGGAGTCCAGCTTGACCTCGGTATAACGGGAGGCCGCATATGCCATATCGCGGCTGTATTGCTTGCCAAAGCTGCCCTTGGAATCAATAAACGGGTGGAGCAAGGTTTCATTGCCGCGGGTCAGGCGCACCAAGGTCTCATAAATGGCGGCGTCCCCGTGGGGATTCAGACGCATGGTTTGTCCCACGACATTGGCGCTCTTGGTTCTGTGGCCGGACAAAAGCCCCATTTGATACATGGTATAGAGCAGTTTGCGGTGCGAGGGCTTGAAGCCGTCGATGGCAGGGAGCGCCCGCGAAATGATCACGCTCATCACGTAGGGCATGTAGTTGCTCTCGATGGTCTCGGTGATGGGCTGCTCGAGTACGGTAGCCGCCGGTACGGCGAGCGGCGCTTTATCCTTTTTTTCTTTAGCCATCGGACTCCCTCCCCTCCGGCGTGATGATATGGTGGGCGGCGGCGCGAATCAAGCGGTTATACAGCGCCAGCCCGATGCCCGACATCTCGGGCAAGGGGGCGTAAATGGCATCAATCCCCGGCAGGTCAGCCTCCCGGAGCAGGGAAAACAACCGACGGGCATGGGTGGTGGCCTCGTGCGCCTCGCCCAGCAAAAAAATGTGCGCACGGGGCAGAAATGTTACATAAGGGTCAAGCTCGTGATCATACGCCAGCACAGTGAAGGGTCCTTTTTGGGAGGACAAAAACTTCTGCCTTTCTTTTTCTGTACCATTCAGCAGTATCAGCGGGGCTTTGGGAGCATAATGGCGGTACTTCATCCCGGGGGACTCGACCTTGTCCGTCTCCTTGAGAGAAGCAAGTACCGCCGGAGAGATGCTGAGGCGCGGGCAAATTTGGCGTAACTGTTCCAGGGTCACCGCTCCCGGACGCAAAAGTTGCAGGCTGTCGGCGGCGGTGAGCTTGACAATGGTGGACTCGAGTCCGATCTCACAGTCCCCGCCGTCGAGAATCATATCCACCCTGCCCTGCATGTCGGCGATGACGTGGGCGGCACGGGTGGGGGACGGGCTACCCGAGAGGTTGGCGGAGGGGGCGGCGATCGCTACGCCCGCCAGTGCAATCAGCGCATGCGCCACCGGGTGCGCGGGACAGCGCACTGCCACGGTGGGCAAGCCTGCCCGCACCCGTGCCGGTACGCTCTCCTTTGCCTCGAGGACAACCGTGAGCGGCCCCGGCATGAAGGCAGCTGCCAAGGCATGATAGAGCGGAGGAAGATGGGCGTACAGCGCCGCGTCCTCGGGGTGCGCCACGTGCAAAATCAGGGGGTTGTCGGCGGGTCGTCCCTTGGCGGCAAAAATCAGCGCCGCCGCATCCTCACGGGTACCGTCCGCGCCCAGCCCATACACCGTCTCGGTGGGAAACGCCACAAGACCGCCGGTGCGGATCACCGACGCGGCGGCCCGGAGGGCTGTTTGTTGTTCCGGCTCGGAGAGGGCGGACAGGGTGATGATGCGGGTGTTCATGCCGTCTTGGGTACTCCTTTTCGCTTGTGCACTGGGGGCGGCAGGCAGGGAACGGATTGATTGTGGGGCGGCAAGCGGGCGTCCCTGCTATCTGACAGTTTGCCTGTTTGCCCCGATGAGGGTGGCAAAGACCGTCTGTAAAAATGCTGTTGTTTTTGGCGGTGGTGGTCGGTTTGCGCCCGACAGGGCTCATGCCGTCTCGTTGGTGCCTTTGAGCTTTTCGGCGGCATCGGCAGTGAGCAACGCGTCAATCATCTCATCCATATCGCCGTTCAAAAAGTTCTCGAGCTGATACAGCGTGAGGGAGATGCGGTGGTCGGATACCCTGCCCTGCGCGAAGTTGTAGGTTCTGATTTTTTCGCTGCGCTCACCGCTCCCCACCTGGCTGCGGCGCTCGGAGGCGATTTTTTCGCTCTGCTCGCGCTGCTTGATGTCATACAGCTTAGCGCGCAAGAGCTTCATGGCTTTGTCACGGTTTTTGAACTGACTGCGCTCCTCCTGACACTCCACCACAATGCCGGTGGGCTTGTGCGTGAGGCGCACGGCAGACTCGGTTTTGTTGACATGCTGGCCGCCCGCGCCGCTGCTTTTGCAGGACTCCATCCTGATATCGGCGGGGTTGATCTCAACTTCCACCTCCTGCGCCTCGGGCAACACCGCGACGGTGACGGTAGAGGTCTGGATGCGCCCCTGCGACTCGGTTTTCGGCACCCGCTGGACCCGGTGCACGCCGCTTTCAAACTTCAGCCGCGCATAGGCGCCCTCACCCTCCACCGTGAAAATCACCTCTTTGATGCCGCCCAGCTCGGTCTCATTGAGATGCATCGGCTCCACCTTGAGGCGGCGCTTCATGGCGTACATCTGGTACATGCGGTACAGGTCGGCGGCAAAAAGCGCCGCCTCCTCCCCGCCGGTGCCGGCGCGGATTTCCATCACCACGCTTTTGTCATCATCGGGGTCGCGGGGGACGAGCAGCACTTTCAGCTCTTGCCAGTGTCGCTCGCTTTCCTCGCGCGCCGTCCGGTACTCGTCATTGGCCAGTTGTTGTAGTTCCTGGTCCTCCCCCGCCGTTTTGGACAGCTCTGCCGCTTCGTTCATGCGTGAAAGGGCCGCCCGATACGCCCGATAGGTCTCCACCATGGGGAGCAGTGCCTTGCGCTCACGGCTGAGCTGGGTGGCCTCCTCCGGGCGGGTATACAGGGTGGGGTCGGCCAGCGACCTTTCAATTTCGTTCAGTCTGGCTTCTGCCAGGGATAGTTTTGTCAGCATAAGCAGTCCTGTGATGGGTGGCCGTCAAGCTTTGATAAAGCAGAGAACGGCTTGGTGGGTAGCGTACAGATCGGCCTTGGAGATGACCTCATAAGGGGCGTGCATGGAGATGACCGGCACGCCGATGTCGATGGTGTCAATATTGTACTGAGCGATATATTTGGCGACCGTGCCGCCGCCCCCCTGGTCTACCTTGCCCAGCTCCGCCGTCTGCCAGTGCACCCCGCCCTCGTCCAAGAAGCGGCGCACATACCCCACCATCTCCGCGGAGGCGTCGTTGGTGGAGGACTTGCCGCGGGAGCCGGTGTACTTGACCACGCAGGTCCCCTGTGAGAGGAAGGCGCTGTTGCGTTTCTCGTACACATCGGCAAAGTTGGGGTCATAGGCGGCGCAGACGTCGGCGGACAGGCACTTGGAGGCGGCCCGCACCAGGTAGGGGTTGGCTCCCAGCCCCTCGCAAATCTGGTCGAGCAGGTCCTTGATGAGGATGGAGTTCATGCCGGTGTTGCCGTCGCTGCCCGTCTCCTCTTTGTCTGCTAAAATGGACAGGACCGTGTTTTCACTGTCCTCGCTCTCGAGCAGTGCGGTCAGCACGGGGTAGGCGCACACACGGTCGTCGTGCCCGTATGCGCCAAGCAGGGCGCGGTCAAAGCCGATGTCCCGGGCGTTGAAGGCGGGCACGGCGGAGAGCTCCGCGCTCATGAAATCAGCCTCGGTGATGCCATACCGCTCGTGGAGCAACGCCAGCACATTCAGCTTGATTTTCTCCTCTGCCTTCTCATCGGGATACGGCATACCGCCCACCAGTAAATTGAGCGACTCGCCCGGAATGGCGGTGCCCAGCGTTTTTTGGGCCTGCTCGGCCCCCAAGTGGGGCAGCAGGTCGTTGATATAAAAGACAGGATCGCCGGGGTCCTCTCCGACCTTGATGTCCACGGCGGTGCCGTCCTTCAGCACCACCGTGCCGTGCAGTGCCAGCGGAATGGCCGTCCACTGGTACTTCTTGATGCCGCCGTAGTAGTGGGTCTTGAAAAAGCACATGCCGCTGTCCTCGTACAGCGGGTTCTGCTTGATGTCAATACGGGGGGCGTCCACGTGCGCCGCCATGATTTTGATGCCCTGGGTCTCGATAGGGCGGCTGCCGATTTTGAACACAAACAGATTTTTATCGCGGTTATTGTAGTACAGTTTGTCGCCCGCTTTCAGCGGCTCACCGAAACGGTATGGCTTGTACCCGTGTTGCTCGGCTAAACGAATCCCCTCCCTGACTGCTTCCCTTTCGGTTTTTCCCTCGTCAAGAAAGGCCCTGTATGAATCGGCATACTGAAAAATCCGATCCTTCTCCTGCTCGGACACGCACTCATAGACGCTCTTGCGTTTCAGTTTCAGCCGGTTTGCCAGCTCCTCGCCCTTTGTTAATTGGCTCATAGATTGACTCCTTCTCTGTTTTCTTGATTTTCTTTCAGTTTTTTGATGAGTAGATTGGTTTGCTGTGCCAGATGGGTCATGTCCCGGTCATTATGCAGCACATAATCCGCCCGCTCCCACAGGGCTTCGTCGGAGAGCTGCGCCCGCAGTCGCCGCTCGGCGTCCCGGCGGGCAAGCCCGTCTCGCGCCATGATGCGCCGGAGCTTTGTGTCAAAGGGAGACAGCACCGCCACGGTCACATCACACCGCGCGTCATACCCCGACTCAAACAGCAAGGGTGCATTGATGCAGGCCGCCCAATCACCATTCTGCCTGCAATTATCCAGCCATTTTTCTGTCTCTACCCATACATGGCGGTGGGAAATATGGTTGAGGCGCGCTCTTTTTTCTTCGGCGTCTGCCCCTGCGCCGAACACCATCTCCCGCAAGAGAGCGCGGTCTACCGCGCCGTCCGCACGGGCGATGCCCTGTCCAAACGCCGCGATCAGTTCCCGGGCACAGGCGCTGTCTGTGCCGATGAGGGCATGGTACAGGCGGTCGGTATCCAGAGAGGGGATGCCGGCCTGCATGAACAAATCCGCCACGGTGTTTTTCCCGCTGCCCGAGCTACCGCAAAGTCCGATAATCAGCACAAAAAGCCTCCTGCCGTAATTGTTTCCATTATATCCGAATTTATGAAAATTGTCAAGAAAATGGACCTGACAAAAGTTTTCTCCTGTCCTGCTTTTTCGCATGATTGACAGATGGGCAAAGCTGTGATAGAATAAGGAGCGGTAAAAACCGCTCCCCGTCTGTCAGGCGCTTGTATAAGTTTTTCTTTGCTCGGAGACAATCTCCGCGGTATCGCGGGCGATGACCTGTTCCTCATCTGTGGGGATCAGGCAAACCATCACCCGCGAGTCGGGGGTGGACAGACAAGTCGTGCGCACCGGTCGGGTGACGCCGTAGTTGGCGGCCCGGTCGATTTTGACCCCCAAAAACTCCAGCCCGGCGGTGGCAAGTTCCCGGATTCTTGGCTGGTTTTCCCCCACGCCCGCGGTAAAGACAATGGCATCCAGGCCTCCCATCGCCGCCGCATACGCCCCGATGTACTTCTTGATCCCATAGGACAGCACCCGCATGGCCAAGTCCGCCTGTTTATCCCCCTGGTTGATTTTCGCCTCGATGTCGCGCAAATCCGACGCACCGGCAAGCCCCTGCAGCCCGCAGACGGTGTTGAGGTAGCGGTTGATTTCCTGGATATCCATGTTTTCTTTTTCCATCAGGAAGGGGACAATGGCGGGGTCAATATCCCCGCACCGCGTACCCATCGCCACCCCTGCCAGCGGGGTAAAGCCCATGCTGGTGTCGATGACCGCGCCGTCCCTGACTGCGGCAATGGACGAGCCGTTGCCCAGGTGGCAGGTCACGATCTTAGTTCCCTGCGCGCCCCGCCCGAGGAGCCGAATCATCTCCCCCGACACATAGCGGTGTGAGGTGCCGTGGAACCCGTAACGGCGGATGTTGTGTTTTTCTGCCAGTTCCCGCGAGATTGGGTAAGTATATGCCTCGTCCGGCATACTCTGGTGAAAAGCAGTGTCAAATACCACCACCTGCGGCACCCCGGGCATGGCGTTGAGACACCCGCGGATACCCATCAGGTGCGGCCCAGTATGAAGGGGCGCCAGATCACGGCACAACTCCAGTTTGGCGAGTACCTCGTCATTGACCGGCACGGAGGACGAAAAGTAGGGGCCGCCATGGACCACCCGGTGTCCCACCGCCTCAATCTCGGTCATGGAGTCGAGACAGCCCAACTTGGGATCGGTCAATACCTGAACCAGCACTTTGGTGGCTTCCTCATGGTTGTTCATCACCCGGTCTGCCGTATAATTCACCTTGCCGGGAATCTGGTGCACAATCCTGCCCCCATCCGCAATCCTCTCACACAGCCCTTTTGCTTTCAGTTCCGATGTGGCGGTGTCAATCAGCTGATACTTCAGCGAACTGCTGCCGGCATTGACCACAAGTACAATCATATGTTTCCTCCGCTTTTTTCATTCATCCCCAATTATATACTACCCACGCTTAAAAAGCAACTCTAAAATACACCGTTTTTTTCTGTTGCCCCGCCTATCCTGCCGCCTGTTCCGCCCGCACCCCCCGCGCTTGGCATTACCTCCCCCGAGCACGCAGGGATTTCGGTACGGCACGGCAGTGATAGCTCAGATAGATGCGACGCTGTCCGCACTCTCGCCCCCCTCTTCGGGGCGGCGAAAAAGCGTGATTTTCGGCTACATCTTCATCTGTGCCTTTCTTTGTCGATTCAATTGACAACCGATAGGCACTCCTGTACAATGGGTGTACTCGAAAGACAAGCTGTCGCGTTCAAATCAGCAAAGAAAGGAGAATCAATCATGATTGAAGCCATTGGCATTGAAGGAAAGTATCTTTCCTACAAGAATCGGCCGCTTGTCCGCCAAGAGAATGAGCTGTACTACGGCTCGCTCTCTGAGCCTTTTTATGCGTTTCTGATGATCATGTCGAACAAGGAAGTCTCTGGGATCAGTGTACCGGATAAAGTGATGATACAGTTGTTGAAAAGTGAGGACGGTAAAATCGAAAACCAGTCTATGGCAAGTAGCCTAAGCGAAGCACTGGAAATCAGTGAGGCGTGGCTGGAGCGTTACAACCGGAAATAAGTAACTCACAGTGGAGGTAACAGACTTGTATACAACTATCCGACCCATGACCAAACGGCTACTCGCCGCCCTGGTCCTTTTGGTCGCCCTTGCCCTCACCATCGGTTTTGCGGGATGCGAATGGGCGCCACTCCTGTTAGGGGATCGACAAACCGACACTACCACCAAAAACCCCGACAAATTATCCCCGACGCTCAGCGAGGATACCAATTTGACACCTGAGTACCTGCACCCGCTGACCGGTCTTGAAAGCACCGCCGAGGACGCTTGCCTCCGTCCGGTCAGCATTTGCATCGGCAACACGTCCAATGCCCTGCCCCAGTTTGCCCTGGGCAGTGCGGACATGCTGGT
>JBBAEK010000042.1:0-9501 GCA_041655935.1 Eubacteriales bacterium | reverse complement strand
CGTCACACTGGGCAACAGCGATACCGGGCTCACCTTTCTCTCTATCCCCTGCATTGAAGTGATGGAGCTGGCGAATCGCTGAGCTTCCCCGACAAAAGGCGGAGAAGGCCCCTTGTCCCGGCAAAAACCATGTGTACCCCCAAGCAAACAGGCGGACGCCTTTCGGCAGTCCGCCTGTTTGCGTTCGTCAACAAAAGGTGACAAATCTGTTCCGACCCCCTCAAAGCAAGTTCGAAAAGGCACCGCAGACCGTGCCCTGCGCCCCGCTACTCCTGCAGGTACCGTCCCGGCGTGATGCCGGTCGCCTTGCGAAAGGCCGTGATAAAATACTTGGGGTTGGCATACCCGGCCATCTCGGCGATTTGGGCGTTGGTGTACAGCCCCGTACCCAGCAGCTTTTTGGCATAGGCGATCCGCTTGGCAGTCACGCCCGCCCACGGGGAGACCCCGTACAGCTTGTGGTAGCAGGCACGGAAATGCCCCTCGCTCATATGCCCCATCGCCGCCACATCCGACAGGCTGAGCTTGGGGTCGGCAAAGTGGGTGTTCAGGTAGTTGACGGCGCGCCGCATCGGCTCTCCGAGCCCCGCGAGCACCCGGTCCTGCTGCTGCCGTGCGATGCGGTAGAGGATGGCGGAAAACAGCGACTGACAGCAGACCCGGTAGCCGTGGTCGGCGTCCGCCCAGGTATCCGCCAGTGTGATGAAGGCCGGCTGCAACCCCATGGGGACCTCCGGCCGAAAAAGTTCGACCCTGTCAGGATTGCCCTTGTAGGCTTTCACCCGCACCACCACCACCTGCGCGGGCGCGTCCCGCTCTGTCCGATACCCCACCCCCTCCGGCACCACGACCACCGAGCCCTGCTCCGCCAACAGGACCCCGTCCTCCAGGCAGTAGCGGGTGTTCCCGCTGAGATGGTACACAAAAGAGGTGTGTTCGTGCGGCGGGATCTCCCGGACGGGAGCCCGCCGCTCCCGCCTGAAAACGCCCAGGATTTCAAACGCATAGTCCACTTGCATTTTTCAACCCCCCCACCACTTTATCACCCATAGTATAAACTATTCACAGAGGGTTGTCAAGATGCGTTTTTTATACCCGCATAGTTGTATATTGAGCTTTACACCGCTCTTTTTTTGTGTTACAATAAAGGCAAAATACCACAGTATTCGCCCGAACTCCCCACGGGGAGCGGACTTGTGATTTGAAAGGGGGGCGTTCATGCTTCCTTTAGATACTCTCTCACAGTCCTGCATTGACGCACTGAGCGCACTTGGTGTGTCGATGGAGGACATCACTTGCGCCGTCACCCTTGACCGCCTCGCCGACGGCGGGGCAGGGACGGGGGAGCTGGCGCTCAGCCTGCCGCTGTCCGCCTTTTTCCTGTTTGAACAGGGACAGCTCACCCGTCTGGACTACACGCCGGACACCCTGTTCCTCCTCGACCAGTACCGCACCGAGTCCGCCCTCTTGATGATCCGGGCGGGCGAGAGCAGGCAAGTGGCGTATTTATCGAACAAACCCCGGGGCAAAGTGGCGGCCATGATAGACATCTGGCAGCGTGCGCGGGACGGCAAGCAGACCTCCCCCGACCACCCGATGTTCAAGCAGCTGGCATCGAAGTGCGCCACGTGCGGCAAGCCCTACCGCTTCCAGAAACCCACCTGCCACTGCGACCAGAAGCAGAAAGGACAGCTCCGCCGCCTGCTCAGCTTTTTCCGCCCGTTCCGCCTGCAGCTGGCGGCAGTCCTGTTCTGCTTGGTCCTCACCTCCCTCCTGTCCCTGCTCCCCCCCCTGATTTCCGGGCAACTGCTGTATGACCAGGTCATCAGCCCGCCGACGTATGACGAGGCCGGCAACATGCTCACCGGCCGCCTGCACGAGGTGCAGTACATATTTTGGGTCATCGGGCTGTTGTTGCTGGTGGACCTTCTGCTCATCGGGGTGGGCATCCTCCAGTCCCGCGCCAACGCCACCATGTCCAACCGCGTCTCACAACGGATGAAAAGCAACGTCTTTTCCGCCATGAGCCGCCTGTCGGTCTCCTATTTCAACCAGCAGCCTACCGGCTCGCTCATCAGCCGCGTCAATTATGACGCCGAGCACATCCGCGACTTTTACATTGACGGCGCGCCCCGCTTCATTGTCAATATGCTGCAGTTTTTGTGCATGGCAGTGCTGCTCTTTCTGATGAACTGGCAGCTGTCGCTGCTGCTGCTCATCCCCGTGCCGCTGATTGTGGTCATTTTCCGCCGCCGCCTCCCCCTCCTGAACAGCGCCTACACCAGGCAGTACCGCCGCCAGTCCTCCATGACCGCCATGCTCAACGACTCCCTCTCCGGGGTCCGCGTGGTCAAGGCGTTTGCCAAGGAGCAGGAGGAGAGCGACTCCTTTTTCCGCAAGTCCACCCGGCTGTACGAGGCAAACCTGCACACCAACCTGATCTCTCTGACCATCTTCCCCATCGTCGGCCTGCTCATCGGCCTGACCTCCTCCCTGCTCTGGGGCGTGGGCGGGGTGGAGGTCATGGGCGGGCGCATGACCTACGGGGAACTGACCGCCTTTATCAGCTACGCCGCTATGCTGATGGCGCCGCTCAACTTTTTCTCGAACTTCACCAACCTGCTCACCCGCACCCTGAACTCCGCCGCCCGCATCTTTGAGGTACTGGACGCCGTGCCGGACATCAGCGAGCGCGAACAGCCGGTCGAGCTGGAGCGGCTGCAGGGACGACTTGAGTTTCAGGAGGTCAGCTTCGGCTACCGCCCTGAGCGCAAAGTACTGCAGGACATCTCCTTCCGCATCGCCCCGGGCGAGCACATCGGCCTGCTCGGCCACACCGGCAGCGGCAAGAGTACCATTGCCAACCTCATCGCCCGCAACTACGACGTCAGCGACGGCCGCATCCTGCTGGACGGCGTGGACGTGCGCGACCTCAGCCTGGCGACCCTGCACCGCAATATCGCCATTGTGTCGCAGGAGGTCTTTTTGTTCCGCGGCACCATTTTGGACAACATCCGGTACGGCAGGCCCGACGCCACCAAGGAACAGGTGGAGGCAGCCGCGCGGGTTGCGGGCGCGCACGATTTCATCATGCGCCTGCCCGACTGCTATGAAACCTTTATCGGCAACGGCTCCCGCGGCCTGTCGGGCGGCGAGCGGCAGCGCATCTCCATCGCCCGCGCCCTGCTCACCGACCCCGCCATCCTGATTCTGGACGAGGCGACCGCCGCCATGGACACCGAGACCGAACAGCTCATTTCGGCCGCCATGGAAACCCTGATCGAGAACCGCACCGCCATCATGATCGCCCACCGCCTCTCCACCCTCAAAAACTGCCACCGCCTGATGGCGATCGAGGAGGGCAAGCTGCAGGAGATCGGAACCCATGAAGAACTGATGGAAAAGAAAGGCACCTACTACCGCCTGTTCACCACCCAAAACGACCAGCTGCTCAAGGTTATGAGCGGAGAATAGAGGCACTATGAAAGAACCCAGAGAATCCATTGCCCTCACCGCCGACAACGCCACCTTTTCCCCCTCGCGCCACGGCCTGTTGTCGCTGGATGTCTGCCTGCCTGACGGCACCGTGCAGTCTTACGAGCGGGTGGTCGCCGTGCGCGCCTTCCCCCTCACCTCGCCGGAGTCCTATATCGTCATTCGGGAGCCCAGCACCTCGGCGAACAAGGAGGGGCAGGAGATCGGGACGGTCGAGCACCTGGTCGACCTTCCCGAGCCGCAGGCCGCCCTGCTTCGGAAGGAACTCGAGCGCCGCTACTTCACCCCCGAGATCATCAGAATCCACAGCATGCGCCAGCGGCGCGGCGTCCTGTATATCGAGGCGGATACCGAGGCGGGCACGGTCAGCATTGTGGTGCCCGAGGTGGTCATCAACATGAACGTCCGGCTGCTGGAGGACGGGCGCATCCTCATCACCGATACCGACGGCAACGTTTTCGTCGTCACCCACCCCGAAAGGTTAGACAAGACCTCCCAGCGCAAACTTGGCAGCTTCGTGTAAGTCGCCGCGCACAGCCGGCATGACCGGCCCCCCTTTCGAACCTTTTGACCCATGGCGCCGCCACACGGGCGCCACCAACCACCGGGAGGAATAAATTTGAAACTCTGCGTACCCCTACCCGAGCAGGAGCAGCGCGCCTTGCGGGCCTTTGCCCCTACGGAAGACATCTTATATTCGGTCCCTTTCGATATGCTGGACGGCCGGTATGTCAAGGGCTTTTTGGTTGTCACGAAGACCCGGATCATCCGCCTGTGCGGGGAGCAGGTCCCCGTGGCGTGGTCCCTGTCGCAGCTCTCCGGCTTTTTCACCGAGACGCTGTACGGCAGCGTGACCTTCGGCGCCCGCCTGCAGGGGGCGGACATCCACTTTTGCCACTTCATTTCCGGCAAGTCCCTGCCCCGCTACACCGTCCTCAGCGAGGCCTGCGAGACACTGGCGAAACGGGCGCGGGGCGAGACGGCGCCCCCTCTGCCCTCCGGGGAGATCAAGGCAAAAGCGCGCTTTTGCCCCACCTGTGACCGACCCTTCCTGCTGAACACCACCATCTGCCCTTTCTGCATGAAACGGGGGGAGGCGTTCAGGAAGATCTGGCAGATGACCCGGGGGATGCGCTGGCTGATTTTCACCCCTGTCATGTTCGCCCTGTTTGGCATCCTGATCCGCTTCACCGTCCCCTACTTCCAGAAAAATCTCATCAACCGCTACATCACCAACCGCGGCATTGACCTGTATGCCAACGGCGTGTTTCGCTCCTTCGTGCTGATCATGGTCGCCATCATTACCCTGACCGTCGTCCAGCGCGTCTTACACCTCCTGCAGATGCGGGTCTCGGCCGTGGTGGGCAACCGCTTCACACGCAAGCTGCGGGTGCAGCTGTTTGACAAGATTGAGTCGCTCTCCTTAAACAGCATCCAGTCCAAGACCACCGGCGACCTCATCGGCCGTATCAACGGGGATGTCAACGTCGTGCAGCACTTCATGACCGATACCCTCCCCCAGGTGGTGACGCTGGTCCTCTCCCTCGTCTGCGGGATCACGCTGGTTTTCATCCTCAACCCCACCATCGCACTGCTCATTTTCCTGCCGTTGCCCTTGGTGGCGCTGGCCATCTCCCGACTCATGGGCCTGCTCCGAGATCGCAACCAACGGTCGTGGTTCGCCGGCAGAAGGACCAACCTCTTTTTGCAGGACGCGCTCAGCGGCATCCGGGTGGTCAAAAGCTTTGGCAGGGAGGAGGCGGTGGCGGCGGAGTACGACAGGATTACCCGCGCGCAGGCCACCATCAACGAGCGCAACGACAAGCTTTTTGACCTGTTGTTCCGCATGATTGACTTCCTCACCAAACTCGGCTTTTACGGCATTCTGCTCTACGGCAACCGGCTCTTGTTTGCCGGCTCGCTCGGCGTGGGCGACCTCAACCAGTACACCTCCTACTCCGGCTATGTGTATGAGTCGCTCTGGGGCGTGACCTCCATGCCCCGCCAGATCTCCCGCTTCATGACCTCCCTGTCCAAGGTGCTGGAGATTTTCGAGGAGGTGCCCGAGGTCATGGAGGCGGAGGCACCCCGCCACGCCGACTGCGGCGGCGCCGTGGCGTTCCGCGGGGCGACTTTCGGGTACGAGAGCTTTTCGCCGGTCGTGCACGACATCACCTTTGACGTCCGCCCCGGGGAGAGCATCGGGCTGGTCGGCCACAGCGGCAGCGGCAAGTCCACCCTCATCAATTTGCTCATGCGCATGTACGATGTGGACGGGGGGGCCATTGAGGTGGGCGGCGTGGACATTCGCGAGATTGCCCAGGAGTCCCTGCGCTCGCAAATGGGCGTGGTATTGCAGGAGACCTACCTGTTCTCGGGCTCCATTCGTGACAACATTGCCTATGCCAAGCCAAACGCTACCTGTGCGGAGATCATTGACGCCGCCCGACAAGCCTGCGCCCACGATTTTATCATGAAGCTCCCCGACGGCTATGACACCTATGTCGGCGAGCGAGGCTACACCCTGTCCGGGGGTGAACGACAGCGCCTGGCCATCGCCCGCGCCCTGATCAGCAACCCCAAGATTCTGATTTTGGACGAGGCGACCGCCGCGTTGGACGCCGAAACCGAGGCGCAGATCCAGACCGCCATCACCCGCGCCTCCCGGGGGCGCACCACCGTGGCCATCGCCCACCGCCTGTCCACCCTCCGCAACGCCGACCGGCTGGTGGTGCTTGAGCAAGGCCGCATCGCAGAGATCGGCTCCCACCGCGAGCTGCTGGACAAACGGGGCATCTACTACCGCCTGGTCATGGCACAGACCGCGGCCTCCCTGAAGGTCACCAAACAACAGCAACCGAAGTCATCCTGAAAAGAGACGCCGCCTCATCCGCGGCGCCTTTTTTTGCTCTTGAATTGACCGGAAAAATGCCGTATCGTCTCCCGCTCCCCTGGCGGTACAGGCCCTGCTCCTCGGGACGGTTCATCAGAACGAGTGAATGAATATGCCTGATAACACTTGCCGACAAGGGGAATCTCCCGTGAGGCAATCTCCATCATATAATGGAGCGCATCACGGTGACCAACGGCTTCCAAATGATCTTTCAGTGCTTTCCGGTCAATTGTCAACCCCTCCAGCACCAGGGCTGTTTCCTTGAGCGTCAGCATGTTACCCTCAATGGCATTGGAGTGATAGGTATCATTCGGCTTTCTGCTTTCGCGGTTGAAATTGAACAGTCAAAATAAAAAAATCCGAACCCGCCTCCAATGGAGACGATGTTCGGATAATTTGTTTGTGGTCGGAGTGACAAGATTCGAACTTGCGGCCTCTTGGTCCCGAACCAAGCGCTCTACCAATCTGAGCCACACCCCGGTCTTTTTGCAACAAACAGTATAACACAGCCCCCGCCCAATGTCAAGAACACCGGCAAAGATTTTCACGGCAAGGGCTACCTTGCCAACCGCTATTTGCTTTGGGGATAGTTCGGTTGTTGCAGCCGGCGCATCAGGCCGACCAGCACACTTGCCAGCCAGACAATCACCAGCCCCACCAGCCCGGGAATCAGCGCCATGAGCCCCATGGCATAAACCCGCGCCCCCTCCACCGATCCGGCAAAGCGCACCAGCTGTTCGGTTTGCATCAGGGCAAACAGAATGGCAATCAGCGCCGTGTCGGCGGCAAGAAAGACCCCCAGGGGAAAGGCCAGACGGTGCGCCCGCCGGCGTTTGGTCAGGGTGGCACTCAGCCACACAAAGCCCGCCACGATGAGCACCTGTGCCGCCGCCAGCTCCCAGATCGCCCGGCCTCCCATGCCCCACCGGGAGACCAGCAGGTAAAAGAGACCGGTCGCCCCGCCGTAGCAAAGCGGCACATAGAGCACGCCCAGCAAAAATGCCCACAAAAATTTCATGCTGTCCCCCGTTTTTTTCTTCATTATAGTCTAAACCCCGCCCCCTGTCAAGCCAAACCCACGCCCGCTTGGCTTTTTTAACTATTTTCATTGACAAGCCGGTCATTTTCTGCTACAATGGGTGAACAAATGGGGGAGTAATTCCGCACAGAGTGCGGGATAAGTCAACATGCATGGCGACCCTGACGCCTGGCTTATCCTTGAAGAATGAGACTCATTTACAGACTCTCTGTAAATGAGTCTCACTATTTCAGACGGAACCGCCCCCTGCGCGGGCGCCTTGGCCGCCCGAGGTGGCCTGTCGCCTTTCACTTGGAGGAAAAACCATGAACGAATACCTGTCCGGCACCGAGCAAGTGCTCGCACACCTGCAGACCACCCCGGAGGGGTTGCGCCCGGAGCAAGCCGAGGCGCGCCTGGCGCAAAACGGCAGAAACAAGCTGAAAGAGGGCAAGAAAACCCCGCTGATCCTCAAATTTTTACACGAACTCACCGACCCCATGATCATCATCCTGATGGTCGCCGCCGCCATTTCGGGCGTGCTGGCGGTGGTGGAGAACGAGTCTTTCGCCGATGTGATCATCATCATGGCGGTCGTCGTCCTGAACGCCGTGCTCGGCGTCTTTCAGGAGAGCAAGGCCGAAAAGGCCATTGCCGCCCTGCAGCAGATGACCGCCGCCCACTCCAAGGTCCTGCGCGGCGGACAGCTCACGGTCATCCCCAGCGAGGAGCTGGTGACGGGTGACGTGGTGCTGCTCGAGGCAGGGGACGCCGTCCCCGCCGACGTGCGCATTCTGGAAAGCGCCAGCCTGCAAGTGGAGGAGGCGGCGCTGACCGGCGAGTCGGTGCCGGTCACCAAGGTCACCCACGCCCTGCACTCCGACACCGGCAAGGTGCCGCTGGGCGACCGCAAGAACATGGCGTATATGGGCAGCACCGTGGTGTACGGCCGCGGCAAGGCGGTGGTGACCGCCTGCGGCATGGACACCGAGATGGGCAAGATCGCCGACGCGCTGGACAGGACCGTGGAGGGCGACACCCCGCTCCAAAAGAAGCTCGCCCAGCTCAGCCGCTTTCTGACCTATATGGTGCTGGGCATCAGCGCGGTCATCTTCATCGTGGGCGTGATCCGCTCGGGCTCGTTTGAGGTCCACCAAATGCTGGACACCTTCATGGTGGCGGTCAGCCTGGCGGTGGCAGCCATCCCCGAGGGACTGGCGGCGGTGGTCACCATTGTGCTGTCCATCGGCGTCACCAATATGTCGCGGCGCAACGCCGTCATCCGCCGCCTGACCGCGGTGGAGACGCTCGGTTGCGCGGGCATCATCTGTTCCGACAAAACCGGCACCCTGACCCAGAACAAAATGACCGTGGTGGACTGGCACACCTCAGAGGGCCAACAAGAGCTGTTGGCACAAGCCATGGCACTGGCAAGCGATGCCGAGCCGGACGAGTCGGGCCACGCCATCGGCGAACCCACCGAGTGCGCGCTGGTCAACTTCGCCGCCTCCTTGGGACTGCCCAAGCCCACTCTTACCAAAGCCAGCCCCCGCATCAGCGAGGCACCCTTTGACTCCATGCGCAAGATGATGTCCACCGTCCACCGGACAGACCGGGGCATCATCCAGTATACCAAGGGCGCGCCCGACGAGGTGCTCAAACGCTGCACCGGCGTCCTTCTGAACGGCGAGGCGGTGCCCATGACCGACGAGTTGCGGGCGTCTATCCTGCAGAACAACAAGGCCATGGCGGACCGTGCCCTGCGGGTCCTGTGCGCCGCCACCCGCACCTGGGCAGAGCCCCCCGCCTCCGCCGAGCCGGACTATTTGGAGCGGGACCTTTGCTTCATCGGACTGGTCGGCATGATCGACCCGGTCCGCCCCGAGGTCAAGGCGGCCATCGACAAGTGCCGCACCGCCGGCATCCGCCCCGTCATGATCACCGGCGACCACCGGGACACCGCCGTGGCGATCGCGCTGGAGCTGGGCATCATCACCGACCCCGCCGAGGCGATTACCGGTGCACAGCTTGACGACATCAGCGAGGAGGACCTCACTCGCGATATCGGGCGGTATGCCGTCTATGCCCGGGTCCA
>JBBAEK010000041.1:0-9693 GCA_041655935.1 Eubacteriales bacterium | reverse complement strand
CAACCGTCCCTGCACGGTGCTGAAGACCGAAAACGAAAACGGCTCCCTGACCTTCCATGTCAGCGACCCCTCCCACCGCCTGAGTGAAGTGGTCCTAACGCTGGACGGCGTGTATGACGTGGTGAGTGCGGATGAGCAGGTTTCCGTGACCAACGACGGGACCGTGACCACCGTGACGGTCAATACCAACCATGCGCTGGGCGCCGGCTTTACCTTCACCGTGACCGCCCAGAGATAAGCTCCCCTTTCCCCCAAGGGCTGTGCCCCTGCACTGAGTGCAGGGGCACAGTTTTTTGGCGGGCGGGGCGGCCTTTGAAAGTTGCACAAAAAAACGGTGCAATATTAGGCAAAGTCATGATTTTCATGACTTTGCCTTGACAAGGGTTGACGGGTAGGGTAAAATAGTAAGTGGATTATGCCCGTATTTTGAAATGAGGAGAATATCATGAGAAAAGCGTTTCTTTTGCTTGCCTGTCTGCTTCTTGCGACAGCGGTGCTTGGCGCTTGCGGCAAGAAGGGGCCGACGGATTCAACCACGACGACGCCCCCTGCCACCACAACGACGCCCCCTGCCACCACGACCACAACCGACTCTGCCATGTATCTGATTACCTATCATCTGAGCGGCGGGATAAACGCGCCGGGCAACCCGTCCCAGTTCCGGCCTGTGGAGGGGTCTGTGACCTTGGGAGCGCCCACGAGGGACTACTATGTGTTTCAGGGTTGGTATGACAACATCATGCTGGCCGGCACCCAGGTGACCAGCCTGACCACCGCGGTGCAGCAGGACCTCCAGCTGTACGCGAAATGGGAGCCGGTGTCCTATCAGATCAAGTACACGCTCTATATGGGCGGGCAACTGCCCGAGGACGCGCCCCGTTCCTATACGGTGGAGTCGGGCGCCATCACGCTGCCGACACCGACCCGCGAGGGCTACGACTTTGGCGGCTGGTACCCGGACAACAAGTTCAAAGCAGGGGAGGAGCTGACAGCAGTGCCGGACGGCAATACGGGCGAATTTTCCGTGTTTGCCAAATGGCTCCCCAAGACATACAATATTATCTATGTGCTCAATGACGGCGCCCAACATATGTTCAACCCGACCACCTACCAGTCGGGCAGCGCTGCCATCACCCTCTATGACCCGATACGGACGGGATACACCTTCCTTGGCTGGTATACCACCGAGCGGTTTGCCGCGGGGACCTCGGTCTCCAAGGTGACAACGGGCAGCGCGAAAGAAGTGACGCTGTATGCCCGCTGGATGCAGGACGCAGGTGTTCTGGTCGAATTCCCCATGATTACCACACAGCCCACCACCATCCCCGAGAACCAGCCGCCGGCATCGGAGCTGAACTTGTCGGAGGATGCCGTGATGATTTATGATGCCAGCGGAGCGACCAAGCCGGCGCTGGTCACCTCGCCCAACGCCGAGCGTTTCCCCATGATTCGGGCGAACGAAGCCACCAACCAAAAAGAAATTTACATGAACAACCTGCCCCAGGACTGGACGGGGTACTCCTATCTGACCTTTTCCATGTACTCCGTGAATGCCACGGGTGCGAAAATCGGTGTGATTCTCTACAATAAGGGGGCATCCAACAGCGTCTACCTCCGCACCGACTTTAAGGTCAACTGGACCGGCTGGAAAACCTTCCGCCTGTCCGTTTCGGCTGACTTTATCTCTGCCAACGGCGCTACGATGACCAATGTGTCCCATATCCGTGTCACCGGCTTCGGTTGGGACTACACCACGCCGGAAAACACCTTTTTGGTGTTGGCTGACGCGTACTTAACCAAAGAGATGCCCAAGTACATGCTGGATCCCGCCGACCTCACCTCGGAGTCCTTCGCCCAGGTGAAAGCACGCTGGAGAGAGATGCTGATCGGCAACGCGGACCTCAACGCCACCGACTCCACTGCCAAAGCGCGGGCACAAAGCGCGGGCAGCGCGGCTGCCAGCCTGCTGGCCACCATCAACACGGCTCCGGACACCACCGCATTGTTTGACGGGCTGAACTACGCCAATGTCGAACAAATCAATCTCGCGTATAACCGCTTGCAGACCATGGCACTGGGTTGGGCAACGCCCGGGTCCTCCATGTACCACAACGCGGAGCTGCTGAATGCCATCAAGTTTGGCCTGCAGTGGCTGTATTCGTATGACCTGAATACAACAGACGGGTATACGGGGATTTATGGCGACAACGTCAAGCACTCCATGCCGGGCAACTGGTGGAACTGGTGCATCGGCATTCCGATTCCGCTGACCGAGACCCTGTTGCTCATTGAAGACGGGGTGAACATCAGCTTTATCCTGCAGATTCTGGAACCGGTGGACTACCTGCTGCCGGTGCCCACCATGACCGGCTCCAACCGCGCCTCCAGAGCTCGTTCCGCCCTCTTGTCCGCGGTGCTGCAACAGGATAAAGAGCGCACCATCAAATGCCTCAACGGCACGCTTGATGTTTTCGGTTTGGTGGAAAGCGGAGACGGTATCTATGAGGACGGCTCCTTTATCCAGCACGTCGCCAGCCCCTATACGGGCGGGTACGGTGTGACCTACATGGACATGGTGCCGCGCCTGCTGTATCTGTTCGACGACACCGACTTTGACTATGACGGTGTGATCGACCTCTATGTTGACAAACTCTTTGAGCAGTTCTTCTCCGCCTTTGAGCCTCTGCTGATTAAGGGCACGATGGCGATTGCCGTGACCGGGCGCGGGTACTCCTCCCGCGCGCAAACCGGTATGATCGCGAACCTGTTCCAGGTGGTGGAGTCCGCCAGTCCGGCATTGCGTGCGCGCTTCTTCAGCGTCGTGAAGTACTACCAGGAAAACAACACGGAGTTTGTCGGATTGCGCAGCCATATGACCAATGACTGTTTGGATGTCTATGACGCCTACGTGGCCGACACTACGGTGGTGGCGCGCAGCGGCTATGTCATGGCACATATCTTTGGCGCGATGGACAGAGTGGTGCAGTACACCGAAAACTATGCCGTGGTCCTCGCCATCTCCTCCAACCGGATCTATCGCTATGAGTCGATCAACGGCGCCAATGGCGACGGCTGGTACATGGGCGACGGCGTGACCTATGTGTACGGCAGCAACCAGGGTGCTTACTCCGAAGCGGCGCTCAGGAACCTGGACCGCCTCAAGCTGCCGGGCATCACGGTGACCACCGCCCCGCGTACCTCACAGATCTTCACGGTGTACACCAACCCCTTCAACGCCAACCCCTTCACGGGCGGCATCTCGGATGGGCTGAACGCCGTGGCGGTCATGAAGGTGAAGTACGTGAAAGATACTTTCTTCACCAACTTCTCCTCCGACCTCTTAGCACACAAGGCGTGGTTCCTGTTTGACGACGAGATCGTTTGCCTGGGCTCGAACATCACCGCTACCGACTTTGACGAGGTTCTGACCGTGATTGACAACCGGCTCATCTCGACCTCCGACGCCTACAAGGTCAATGGGGAAGCCTATACCCTGACCAACAGTGCCGTGGTGCGGGAGAATGTCGACTATATCACCCTCGAGAGATTCGGCGGGTACTACTTCCCCGACAGCCCCACCCTGACCATGCTCGACAAAAAAGGCCTCAGCAATGACCATTACCTGCAGCTGTGGGTCAGCCACGGACAGCAGCCCAAGGCCGCCCAGTACCTGTATGTGATGTTGCCTGAGATGAGCGAGACCGAGGTCGCCGCATATGCCGCTACCCCCGACATTCAGGTGCTGCGCAATGACAACCTGATCTCGGCGGTCAAGGAGACGACGCTGGGCAAAACCGGGTATGCTTTCTGGTATGCGTACAGCGACAGCTTCTATGACGGGCTGAAGACCGCCTCCCCCTGCACGGTGCTGAAGACCGAAAACGAGAACGGCACCCTGAGCTTCCATGTCAGCGATCCCTCCCACCGTTTGCGGGAAGTGGTCCTGACGCTGGACGGCGTGTATGACGTGGTGAGCGCGGATGCGGAAGTTTCCATCACCAACGACGGGACCGTGACCACTGTGAGGATCAATACCAACCGCGCACTGGGCGCCGGGTTTACCTTCACCGTGGCAGACGCCAATCCGTAATTCTCAAAAAACGATTCTACCGCCCTGCTGGGAAGCAGGGCGGTGCCATGTTTACGACAAATGGACCGCGTGCGAGAGCGCTCCCGGAAGTGCCCTTTCCGGCCGGCTCGCGTGCAGGCGTTTTCGCGCACCCTGTAACATACAGAGGGGAGTGATCCTGATGACAAGTCGTTACCATGTACTGACGAGCGGTGAAAACCCGGTCATTCCTGCCCCCGAATACCGTATGGACCACACCAAGCTCACCCCGGATTCCCTCACCGCCGTCAAAAACAAGTGGCGGGAGATGCTGGTGGGCAACCCGACCCTCAACGCGACCGACCCCCGCGCCCGGCGGATGGCCGAGCAGGCCGGCAAGCGGGCGGATCAGTGGCTGGCGCAGATCCTCACCGCGCCCGACACCACCACGCTGTTTGACGGGCTGGTCTATACCCGCCCCGAGGACATCAATATCGCGTACGACCGGCTGCATGAGATGGCGCTGGGCTGGGCGACGCCCGGCTCCCACCGTTACCATGACAGCTCGGTGCTGGAGGCGGTGCGCTTTAGTCTGCAATGGCTGTACAGCTACAAGGTGCCCAAAACGCACTACGAAACGCCCCCCGGCGTGTACGGCGAGAATGTCAAGGTCTTTCAGGAGGGCAACTGGTGGCACTGGTTTATCGGCATTCCCATCTCGCTGACCCAGACGCTGCTGTTGCTGGAGGACGTGTTGCCTCCCGCCTTTATTAAGCAAGTATTGGAACCTTTTGACTTCCTGCAGCCGCTGCCCACCCGCAAGGGCTCGCCTTTGGTCTCCCAGGGCAAAGCCTGCCTGCTGTCCGCCCTCTTGCAAGGGCAGGCGGAGCGCGCCACCCTGGCGATTGGCCGGATGTTTCAGGTCTTTGAGTATGTCCGGATCGGGGACGGCTTCTATGTGGACGGCTCGTTTGTCCAGCATGTCGCCCTTGGGTATGTGGGGGGGTATGGACTGAGCTATGTGGAAAAGTTCCACGCCACGCTCCATGTGCTGGCGCAGTCCGACTTTGACTGCGAGGGGCAGATGACCATGGCCATCAACCGCCTGTTCACCCAGTTTTTTGATTCCTTTGAACCCTTCCTCTATAAAGGCACCATGATGGCGACCATGACCGGGCGTCCGTTTGTGTCGCGGGAGCAACTCCAGCTCATGGTGCAACTGTTCCACCTGGTAGACTTTGCCGATGAGGAACACCGCCGCCGGTTTTATGCCGCGGTGCGCTATTACGAGCAAAACAATCCCGCATACGCCGAGCTGCCGGACAAAATCACCTATGCCGCGCTGGCCCCGTATGACCGCTACCGTGCCTCGGGGGTGCCTGCCCGCACGGGCTACACCTTTGCCCATGTGTTCGGCTTCATGGACAGGGTAGTGCAGAATACCGAGAAGTATACCGTGGCGCTGGCGATTTCCTCCCCCCGCCACTACCGCTATGAGGCCATCAACGGCGCCAACAGCGACGGGTGGTACATGGGCGACGGCGTGACCTATGTGTACGGGAGCGACAAGCCGGCCTATGAAAACGACGCCTTCAGGTTTTTGGACCGCATGAGGCTGCCCGGGGTCACCATGACCACCGCCCCCCGTACCCAGCAGCAGTTTTGCGTGTACACCAACCCGCTCAACGGCGACCCCTTTGTGGGCGGAGTGTCCGACGTGGGCAAGTACGGCGTGGGCGTGATGAAGCTGGCCTACAACCGGAGCATGCCCCTGGCGAACTTTTCCTCGGACCTGGTGGCGCACAAGGCGTGGTTTTTGTTTGACCGAGAGGTGGTGTGTGTAGGCACGAACATCACCGCCACCAACTCCGCCGAGATCATCACGGTGGTGGAGGACAGAAAGCTGAAGCCCGACAGTCTGATCAGGCTCAATGGCGCCCCCTATGCGCCCGGCGAGCAAACCGACGTCAGAGAGCAGGTCAGCTATCTCACGCTGGACCACTTTGGCGGGTACTATTTCCCGGACAGCCCGACCGTGTACCTGCGGGAGCATGTCAACACCAACCGCTACCTGCAGCTCTGGCTCAGCCACGGGGAGTCGCCCACGGCGGCGAAGTATGCCTATGTGCTGCTGCCCGAGATGGACGAGGCGGGCGTTGCCGCCTATGCCGCGTCGCCCGAGGCGGTCATTGTGAGAAATGACGACAAGGTCACGGCGGTCAGGAAAGTCGCCCTTGGCAAAACCGGCTATGTTTTCTGGGCTCAGGACGAGGAATTCTTTGAAGGGCTCAAGGTGAGCTGCCCCTGTGCGCTGATGAAAACCGAGCACTCGGACGGGCGGCTGACCTTCCATATCAGCGACCCCTCTCAACTGCAAACCGACGTGGTCCTCACCGTCGGGGGGCGCTACCGCGCGACGGCGGCAGGGAAGCGGGTGAGCGCCGTCAACCAAGGAGAGCTGACCGTGCTGACCGTGGACACCGCCCGCGCGTACGGCGCCAGTATCGAGGTCACTTTGATCGCCGTGTAACAAATCCACTGCGGCAAAAAATTCAGAACAAGGGATGGAAACGAACGATGTCAAGTCTGTATCATGTACTCACAAACGGTGAAAACCCGGTCATTCCCGCCACCGTTTACCATGTAGACCCTGCCAAGCTCACCGCGCAGTCTTTCAAGGCGGTCAAGGACCGTTGGCGGGAGATGCTAGTGGGCAACCCGCGCCTCAACGCCGAGGACCCCCGCGCCCGGCGGCGGGCGGAACGTGCCGGGCAGAGGGCTGCCGAATGGCTGGCGCAGATCATCACCGCGCCCGACACCACCACGCTGTTTGACGGGCTGGTCTATACCAAGCCGGAGGAGCTCAATAAGGCGTATGACCGGCTCTATGAGATGACGCTGGGCTGGGCAACGTTCGGCTCGCAACTTTACCATGACAGCTCGGTGCTGGAGGCGGTGCGCTTTGCGCTGCAATGGCTGTACAGTTACGATATCCACCGGGGCAAAACCTTTGCCGAGGCGAGGGCGGCCGGCGGGGACCTGACGTGGGCCTCGTCCCACGTACCCGATGACGCCGTCCTCCCCGCCGGGATTTACGGCGCGAATGTCAGGATGCTGCGGGAGGGCAACTGGTGGCACTGGTTTATCGGCATTCCCATCCCCCTGACCCAGACGCTGCTGTTGCTGGAGGACGTGTTGCCCTCCGACTTTATCAGGCAGATTCTGGAGCCGGTGGACTACCTGCTGCCCACCCCCACCCGCAAGGGCTCGGGGCTGGTGTCCCAGGGCAAGGCCTGCCTGCTGTCCGCCCTCTTGCAGGAGCAGGCCGAGCGCTGCACCACGTCGGTGGCGAAAATGTTCGAGGTCTTTGAGTATGTCGACGAGCTGGACGGGTTCTATGTGGACGGCTCCTTTGTCCAGCACCGGAAGCTGGCGTATGTGGGCGGCTACGGGCTCAGTTATGTGGACAAATTCTTCTCCACCCTCTATGCGCTCGCCCACACCGATTTTGACTACGGCGGGATGTTGTCCCGTGGGGTCAACCAGATGTTCACCCAGTTCTTTGACGCCTTTGAGCCCTTCATCTACCGGGGCACCATGATGGCGGCAACGACCGGGCGCAACCATACCTCCCGCGAACAGGTGCACCTGATTGCCAACCTCTTTCACTTGGCCGATGCCGCCAGCCCGGAACTCCGCCGCCGCTTTTATGCCACGGTGCGCTACTACGAGGAGCACAACCCCGCCTTTTCCGAGCTGCAAACCGCCATGTCCTATGCCGCGTTGCCCCAGTATGACGACTACCTTGCCGCGGGGGTGCCTGCCCGCACGGGCTATGAGCTGACCCGCATTTACGGGATGATGGACCGGGTGGTGCAGCATACCAAGGACTACGCGGTGGTCCTCTCGATTTCCTCCACCCGCCACTACCGCTACGAGGCCATCATCGGGCAGAACGGCACCGGCTGGTACATGGGCGACGGTGTCACCCATGTGTACGGCAGCGACAGGGAAGCGTATGAAAACTCGGCCTTTCGCTTCATGGACCGCATGAGGATGCCGGGGGTCACCATGACCACCGCCCCCCGTACCCAGCAGCAGTTTTGCGTGTATACCAACCCCCTCAATGGCGACCCCTTTGTGGGCGGGGTCTCGGACGGGGTCTTTGACAGCGATGCCGACGTGCTCCCCGGCGGGGGAAAGTACGGGGTGGGCGTCATGAAGCTGGTGTATCGCCGTGATATGAACCTCATCGACTTTTCCTCCGACCTTTTGGCGCAGAAGGCGTGGTTTATGTTTGACCGCGAGGTGGTGTGCACCGGCTCGAACATCACCGCCACCAACTCCGCCGAGATCATCACGGTGGTGGACAACCGCCGCCTCAGGGACGACAGCGAGGTCCGGCTGAACGGCAAGCCCTATACGCCGGGCGAGACGGTCGACCCACAGCCGGGGGTCCGATACCTGACCCTGTCGCGCTTTGGCGGGTACTGCTTCCCGGACAGCCCGACCCTCGTCCTGCGTGAGCAGACCAACACCAACCGCTACCTGCAACTGTGGCTGAGCCACGGGGAGAACCCCGCGGCCGACCGGTACGCCTATATCCTGTTGCCCGAAATGGCAGCGGAGGGCGTGGCCGCCTATGCCGCGTCGCCCGAGATAGAGATTTTGAGAAACGATGAAAAAATCACGGCGGTCAAAAAGGCTTCTCTGGGCAAAACAGGCTACGTTTTCTGGGCACAGGACGAGGACTTCTTTGACGGGCTGCGGGCAAGCTGCCCCTGTACGGTGATGAAAACCGAGCACGCGGGCGGCCGGGTGACCTTCCACCTCAGCGACCCCTCGCAAGAGCAAACCCAGGTGGTCCTGACGGTCAGGGGGAACTACCGCGTGGTGGCGGCAGGGAAGCGGGTGAGCGCGGCCAACCGGGACGGGCTGACTGTGCTGACCGTGGACACCACCCGCGCGTTCGGCGCCACCCTGGGCGTGACCCTGGCGCCGGCGGACAACAAGTAAAGCGTACCAGGAGCCCCACCGAAAACACGGGGCTGCCCCTGCCAAACGACCTCCCCGCCCGAGAAACTTCGGGCGGGGAGATTGTGGGTGTGGGGCGGGGAGGCCCGCCGGTCTTGGGCCGCCGGCGGCGGTTTGCGCGGGGAGAGGAGATAGGCCTTGCCAAATCGTTCATTTTTGCAATTGTACTTGACAAAGGCAGATGGCTTTGTTATAATAGGGACTGCTGACAAGCCCGCGCGCCCAAAGGACTCCTTTGCCGGCGTGCTTGGCTCGGCCCCCCCGCGGAGGTACGCTGTTGTGGCTCAGTCGGTAGAGCACATCCTTGGTAAGGATGAGGTCACGGGTTCGATTCCCGTCAACAGCTCCAAACAAAAGCAGCAGAACGATCAAATCGTTCTGCTGCTTTTTTGCTTTCCGGGCAGGCATACGCATGGGGGCGTGCCGTGGGGTACCCGGCGTGTGGTTCGGAGCGGGAAGCGCAGGCTTGGAGTGCGGGGACGGCTCAGAGAAAAAGGTTTTCCCTCGCGCGAATGGCGGCGGCATCAGCAATGTCCTCCGCGGGGACGGCTGTTCATCAGAGAAAAAGGTTTTTCCCTCGCGCGAATGGCGGCGGCATCAGCAATGTCCTC
>JBBAEK010000040.1:0-9809 GCA_041655935.1 Eubacteriales bacterium | reverse complement strand
AGCGGGAGGGGTGTTGGGTGGCTGTGTGGAGAGTCGGCAACACCGGCGGCAGAAGCATGCAGCGGGTGGGGTGTTGGGCGGCTGTTTGAACAGGAGCAGTTCGGGAGTCGTTGGGGAGCGCGGGGAAAGCCGGCGGTGTGCGGGGGCGGCTGTGTGGAGAGTCGGCAACATCGGCGGCAAAGCATGCAGCGGGTGGGGTGTTGGGTGGCTGTTTGAACAGGAGCAGTTCGGGAGTCGTTGAGGAGCGCGGGGAGAGCCGGCGGTGTGCGGGGGCGGCTGTGTGGAGAGGGGTAGCGGCGCGGGCGGTTCAGGGGGTGACGTCCTTGCCAAGCGCCAGAATGACCACCTCGGTCGGGTTGTTGATACGGGGGACGGGGACGGGGTTGGACAGGCCGCGGCTGACCACCAGTCGGCCGTCAAACACGCCGGCGGTGTGGGGCGGGAAAAGTCCCTGTTTCGGTACATAGACCCCGCGACCGAAGACCTGCCATTGGCCGCCGTGGTTGTGACCCGATAAAATCAGGTCAATGGGGAGGGGTTTGAGGTAAAAACGGTAGTATTCGGGGTGGTGGCACAGCAGAATTTTGTAACCGGGCAGGGCAGCAAAGCGGCGGGCAAAAGCAAGGTTCGGTTGTCTTCCCGGGTTGTAAAAACCGGAGGGCAGCCCGCCCACGGTCACGTCCCGAAAGGGCAGGAAAGAGTCGGTCAGCAGGTGTGCCCCGCCCGCCGTTAGGCGCGCCGCCTGCGCGGGGGTCAGCGTATAGTCATGGTTGCCCTGGACATAGAAAGTGGGGGCAAGGCTCGCCGCCCCCTCGAGCAGGCGCAGCCCGTGTTCCCAGCGCAGCTTCTTTGAGCGGGGAGGCGACTCAAACAAATCCCCCGCGACCATGACGGCATCCGGCTTTTCGTGCGCGAGAATCGAGAGGGTATCCTCGGGCGGCAGGTTATGTAGGTCGGTCAGCAACGCCAATCGCAGGGGGGTAATGGGGGCAGGGAGGCGATAGACGGTAGTTTGCAGCCGTTTTTGCTTGGGCATGGGCGTTCCTCTTTTCGTGTCTTCCTTTTTATTATATAGAAACCGCCTTGAAAAGTCAAGGTGAAGTGCGGCGGCGGGGGAGGCAGCCGGGGTTGTTTTTCAGGGCGAATCCTTGCCAAGCTGAGAAGTGTGTGGTATAATAGAAAAAGCAGGTGAGAGCCGGCTTGGTGGGCGGGCGAACCCACACCAAGCCGGCGCGTCTGCGACAGGGAGGGGCAGGACATGACCATAATCATTGCGGAAAAGCCCAGCCTTGCCAAAAATATTGCCGCCGCCATCGGGCAGATGAGCCGGCGGGACGGGTACCTGGAAGGGCGGGGCCCGGAGGGGCAGGGCTACCTGGTCAGTTGGGTGTTCGGACATCTTTTCTCGCTGGTCGATGTGGAGGCGTATGAGGCGGGAGAGGGCAACCGGTTTTGGACCATGGACAACCTGCCTTGCTTTCCCAAAGAGTTTCGCTACGAGCTGCGCAAGGGGCCCGATAAGCAGGTTGACCCCGGTGTCAAGCGGCAGTTTGAGCTACTGCGGGCACTATGCAACCGCGCCGACGTTGAGCGCATTGTCAACGCGGGGGACGCCGACCGAGAGGGAGAGATCATTGTCCGCACCTGTGTGAAGCATGCCTTAGGGGCACCCAAACCACTCTTTCGGCTGTGGCTGCCCGACCAAACGCCGCAAACCATCAGGCAGGCGCTGGCCGAGCTGCCCGAGCAAAGCCGCTACGACAGCCTGGCCAACGAGGGCTATGCCCGCACCTATATCGACTGGTTGTACGGGGTCAACCTGACCCGACTGGCCACTCTGCAGTGCAGAAAACTGCTCCGGGTGGGGCGGGTCATCGTGCCGATTGTCAAGGCGATATACGACAGGGACAAGGCGATTGCCGAATTTGTGCCCGAGCCCTACCTTGCCATTGTGTCAAAGACCGAGGTCCGGGGGGAGACGGTCGAACTGGTGTCCACCCGGCGCTTTGCGATGGATCGGAAAAAGGACGCCGAGGCGCTCTGCCGGGAATATCAGGCCAGAGGGGCTGTCGTGGTCGATCGGAAAACCAAGAAAGAAACGATTTCGGCGGGGAAGCTGTACTCCCTGTCCACCCTGCAAAACAAGCTGGGCCGTCGCTATAAAATGTCGATGAAAGACAGTCTGGATATCCTGCAGGGGCTGTATGAGAAGGGGTATGTCACCTATCCCCGTACCAACTCCGAGTATGTCGCCACCGCCGAGCGCGACAAAATCAAAGAAGTGCTGGGGCAGGTGCGCAAAGCGGGCTATCGGGTGAGCTTCAGGGCGGACAAGACGATTTTTGACGACGCCAAAATTGAGTCGCACTCTGCCCTCACACCCACCTATCGGATCCCGGACAAAGGGGCGCTGACCGAACGGGAAGCGCTGGTGTACGGGGCGGTGTTGCGCCGCTTTGCGGCGGTGTTCTGCGAGGAGCCCTGCACCGCGGAGAAAACCACCCTGACCATTGCGGTAGGGGAGCAGGAAAGCTTCACCCTCAAGGGGACTGTGCTGCTCACGCCGGGCTGGACCCGCTATGACGAGTACACCCCTCGCGACAAACTGCTGCCTGCGCTGCAGGTGGGGGAGGCTGTGCCCCTGGATTTTCAGCCACTCGAGAAGACCACCACGCCCCCGCGCCACTATACCATTGAGACCCTGAACAACTACCTGAAAAACCCTTTTCGCGAGGAAAAGGCCAAAGCCGGTCTGTCGGCTACGGCCGACGCGGCGGGCGGCGCCGGCACCGCGGGGATCGACACGAAGGACGGGCATACGACGGCCGCTCCCTCTGCCGAGGAGGGGGCAGAAGATGACACGGCGGAGTATCGCGCGATTTTTGAGGGGCTGGAGCTGGGCACCGAGGCGACGCGCACGGGGATTATTGATAACGCCAAAAAGAGCGGGTATATCGCGCTCAACAAGGATGTCTATACCATTTTGCCGGACGGGAAGTTTCTGATTGAGTCGCTGCTGCGCATGAATATCAACATGGATAAGTACAAAACCGCCGAGCTCGGCCGGGCGTTGAAGCGGATTTACCATGGGACCCTGACGGTGCCGGAGGGTGTCCGCCTGGCCGAGGCGGAGATTGTCAAAATCTTTGAACCCTACAAAAAACGAGCCAAACCCACCCCCGCCGACACGGGAAAGCTGGGGGAAATTGTAGGCAGGTGCCCACTCTGCGGCGCAAATGTCATTCGCGGGAAGCGAGCGTACGGCTGTATGGGGTATCTGCAGGGGTGCCGGTTCCGCATGCCGGACAGTCTGTGTGGGCGCGGGATCGGCGTCGGGGAGGCGCGACAACTGCTGCGTGACGGGCAGACACCGACCCTGTCCGGCTTTCTCAGCCGGCACAACAAGCCCTTTTCAGCGGCCCTGCTGCTCGAGGCGGGGAAGGTGCGCTTTTCGTTTCAACAGGACACCAAAGGAACGGGGAAGGCACCCAGGGAACCGGACAGCGGCACAGAGGGGACAGCGGTAGCTCGGGCTGAGCCCCGGCCGGACGGGGCTGGCGGATAAAGAACATCGCCGCTGCTACGAGCGGTCCGCCGCTTTTGTAGCGGCCCGCTGCCGGCGCAGCGCATAGAGACAGAGTAAAAACGAAAGAAGTCATAGATTGTTTATGTTACCACTGAAAGAGTTGCAATTGTCTGACCTGAGCGTCATCAAGCCCTACCTTGTCGGGCGTTCCTACCGTTTGTGCGACTATACGCCGGGTGTGCTGCTCATGTGGCGTGGGCGCTACCAAATTGAATATGCCATCGAGCACCAAACCCTGTTCATCGGACTGCAGTATACCAAGGGGCGACCCGCCTTCATGCTGCCGTTAGGGGAGGATTTGGCGGGGGGCTTGGCGCTGTTGACGGCGCACTGCAAGGAAAAGGGGATTTCGCCCATCCTGTGTAATGTGTCACAGGAGCAGTTGCCCCGGGTGCTCGCCCTCTATCCCCAAGCCTCCGCTGTCTACCATCGGGATTGGTGCGACTACCTGTATGATGCGGACAAAATGGTACACCTGACCGGCAAGCACCTGGCAGGGCAGCGCAACCACATCAATCAATTCAAGCGGCGGTACCAAAGCCACACGTTTGAAGACATCACCGCTGATAACCTGGATGAGGTGCTGATCTTCTGCCGCGCTATGAGGGCGGGGATGGACAGCGAACAAAGGAAGCGGATAGAAGAAATGGACATGGTCATCGCCATGCTGGCGGAGTTTGACCGCTATGAACAGGTGGGCGGACTGCTACGGGTGGACGGGCAGATCATTGGATTTTCCACCGGAGAGGTGTTTGACCAAACCTTGTTTGTCCATGTGGAAAAGGCGGATGTGCGCTACCAAGGGGCGTATGCGATGGTGACCAACTGTTTTGCCCGCCGCTTTGTCACCCCGGAGGTGCTGTATGTCAATCGCGAGGAGGATATGGGGGTGGAGGGCTTGCGGAGCAGCAAGTTGTCCTACGATCCCATTGCCCTGCCGAAAAAGTATCAGGTCATGATAGGGTGACACGGGACCGGCACCCAAGCAAAAAGGGGCACATCGCACAAAATGTAACTGACAAACGATCAAAAACCCGAAAAGTTGAAAGGAAAAGCTTTTCGGGTTTTTTGTGCGGATTTTCGCGGGGAGTGTGACGGTAGCGGTGAGCGAAGGGGTGGCTTGTTCGGGGAAGCCGTCGGAAATGACAGTGATTGATACTATTATTTGTTGTAACAGTCGATAAAACCGACTGTTACTGAAAAAATGAGTATTATTAAAAAAAATTTCCAAAACCTCTTGAAAAAACTGCCTGCATATGGTATGCTGGAAATGGAAGCTAGTGGAATATTTGTCATAGCTGATACATAAGTTGATGAAAATACAGGATCAGGGCAGAGAGAACGCATAGAAATGGTTGCCGGTTGTGTCGAGCCTCCCTCTTTCCCCCCATCCGGGCGGGGGTGAGTGTGGTCGGCGTATCCATGGGTCGGGAGTCCGGAGAGAGCCGGGTGCCTCAAGACGCAAGGGCGCATCGTCTGAAAGAGGCAAGAAGAAAAGGGTGCGCATATCCTGTTAGTAAGACGGGTCTATAGACGGGTCGTCAGACGGGCAGGCAGATGGATGTTTGGGAAGGTGTAGGACCTAGGCAGCTTCGTTCGCCAGCCCCATGGAAAGTTTGAGTTGTAAACGCTGAAAATCGATGGGCATCCGGAATAGCCCATCAAGAGATGATTGTGAGGTGCGGTATGAAAAAAGCAGCATTGCTGATATTGGTATTGGCAGGGATTTTTTCCATGTATGCCTGTACGGAAGGGGGGGGGGACAATGACATTGTTCTTCGGGTGGAAAATTTCTACTCTTCCACGACCTATTCCTCCTTCGCCCGACTGCAGGTGAACCGAGTGCATGACGAGCTGTATGCGAAGGACTCCAAGCTTTTCATCAAATATCTGTTGGTGGAGTGTACCGTGCTGGAGGATTACTACGACCGGTTGGAAGCAGGGCAAGTCATACAGGTTCCGATTATGCTGAAGGTGACGGTACGTGATGGCGTGTCCATGCAACTGAAGTCCGGGTATTTGGATACGGAAGTCATGAAAGAGTTTTTGGAAAATCACCCGCAGTTCATTGCTCGTCTCGCTCGCATTTATGAAGCAAATTACCTCTATTCCGTGGAGGCCGGCGCCTATGTTTGGGTGGAGGAACTCTCCGTGAGCGTTAGTGTAGATCAATTGCAGCTGATTCCGCTCAGTGAAGAAGCGGTGGATTTTACCGCGCTGGACCTGTTGCTGGAAAACGCGCAGGTGATGAATAATCTGCGCAGTTATATCAAGGGCTATGATCAGGTCGTCGCGCAGGGCATGCCGGCTGACACCGTGGGGGAAAACCTACGGAGCTTATACCAATACCAGCTTGAAGCGGGTAAAATCATCGGATGAGGTGCGCTGCCCGAGGACTGTGACCGAGAAATACCGACATGACAGGGAGGCAGGCTGGCTTATGAAGCACAGGAACCGGGCCCGGTAGTTTGTCCGATACATGACGGATGGTTGTCCGGTCTTCCCGCCGGTGAAGGACGGCTATGTCATCAGTCCTATGCGAAAATTTTAAAGTTGCGAAAGAAAAAATGAAAATAAATGGAATATTTAGGACAACCCGTGAATAGATATATAATGGCGAGGTGCGGTATGAAAAAAGTAGCATTGCTGATATTGGTATTGGCAGGGATTTTTTCCATGTACGCCTGTACGGAAGGGGGGGAGAACAACGTCCCTGTTCTTCGGGTGGAAAACTTCTACTCTTCCACGACCTATTCCTCCTTCGCCCGACTGCAGGTGAACCGAGTGCATGACGAGCTGTATGCGAATGACTCCAAGCTTTTCATCAAATATCTGTTGGTGGAGTGTACCGTGCTGGAGGATTACTACGATCGGTTGGAAGCAGGGCAAGTCATACAGGTTCCGATTATGCTGGGTGTCGACGCACATGATGACGACTCCATACAAGTGAAACACAAGTGTTTGGATGCGGATGTCGTGAAAGAGTTTTTGGAAAATCACCCGCAGTTCATTGCTCGTCTCGCTCGCATTTATGAAGCAAATTACCTCTATTCCGTGGAGGCCGGCGCCTATGTTTGGGTGGAGGAACTCTCCGTATCCATCAGTTTAGGTCACTTGCAGCTGATTCCGCTCAGTGAAGACGCGGTGGATTTTACCGCGCTGGACCTGTTGCTGGAAAACGCGCAGGCGTTGAATAGTTTGCGTAGGTATATCAAGGGCTATGATCAGGTCGTCGCGCAGGGCATGCCGGCTGACACCGTGGGGGAAAACCTACGGAGCTTATACCAATACCAGCTTGAAGCGGGTAAAATCATCGGATGAGGTGCGCTGCTGAGGACTGTGACCGAGAAATACCGACATGACATGGATGAAAGGTAGTGTGGATCATGAAACACAGGAACAAAGTAGGGAGTTTTCTCTTATGCATCGCGATTTTTCTGTCTTTTCTTCCGACTCATATAGGGGCGTCCCCAGCTGATACGGCGGGCAGTGATGTCAGGGCCAAGGGGGATGAGGTCATTGAAAGCTATCCCGACACATCATGGACGCCCACCGAGATCCTCTGTGAGGAAACAGCGGAGGGGCCCGCTTCGGAGTTTGACGAGATTCTCTCCCATCTTGCGGCGCACGAGGAGACACACAAGCGCCTGACCGTCCCTGCTACGGACAAGCTTCGTGTGTCAACCAACGCGGAGGTTATCCTACAAAGGCTGGTTGCACGGGATGATTTTTACATAGAGGGCGCGGTCTCGGCAGAGGGCGTGTGGCGGGATCTCAACCGACAGTATGATTTTTCCGCATACAGCAGATACGATATCGCGGAGTGGGCCTATGTCTGCGGGCTGATCACGGAGGCGCAGAAAATAGAGGTCTTTTGCGACTTGATACAAAGCCGGAACTTTCAGCATATCCAGTGTCTGCTTGGCGTGTTTGACCAGTTGAGAAGTTATGTGCGGGACGAGGCGGAGATTGACGAGGCATTGCTCGCCAAAATCAACGGATTGTTGCAGGCACCGGATGAACCCGCTTTCCAAACCCGTGCGCAGGGAAAAGCCCCGGCATCTATTTCAAACAAGGCCAAATATTCCAATGACTATTTCACCATTCATTATGATAGCGCACACAACACCCAGGCTGAGGCAAAGGCGGTGGCGGACTATTTTGTGGAGGTTCGCAACACGTTTATTGCCCTGGGTTTCAGGACCCCTATTTTGCAACTGTTCCGTTCCACTTACCATGTATACTTAGACCCGGAGGCGAGTGGGGATGACGCAGCGGCTGTGTGCAGGGGCAAATTCACGCTGACCAACACCTGTGCCAGCGATATTATTATCTACAGCTTTGTTTCCCTCGATGACTATATGAAGACATTGGTCGCCCATGAGTATTTTCATGCGATTCAAAACGCATACAACTGGCAGGCCGGCTGGTTTTGCGAAGCGACTGCCAACTGGGCGAAGATCATCATCACCCAGACACCCCTTTTTTTTGAAGATTCCGTCAACGATTTCATCAATACACCGCAATCCATGCCGGAGACCGCCGGTTACGGTGCGGTTGTTTTCCCGCTGACGATTCAGATCAAGTACGGGGGGATCGGTGCCATTGTCGCCATTTATGAGGAATACAACGAGTACAGCGCGTTGGCAAGCCTGGCAACGCTGCGCATGTTGATTACCGACTCGATTACTCAGCGAGGGTATGACGGGGGATTTGATATGGCGTACCGAAGCATGGCGGCATACAACACCGATCCGGAGAGATGGTATGGCAACTTTCATGAGGATGTCTCCAAATGGAAGAATACGTCTATTATACCACTGTCGGTAGAGGCCCAAACGCCGGTCACGGGCACCCTTGACTATCTGTCCAATCAGAATTTTCAGATTCTTGTTCCGCCCAATCAAATCGGAACCGTCACGCTGGAGATTATCTTTTCGGGCAATTTGGGGACCGTTCAGACATATAGAAGGAGTATCAGCGAGGATATTTTCATCACCTATTATACGACACCCTCCGACAACCGGGTCTATGCACAGAGGACGGGGGTTGGGGGTGGTTCGGCTGTATACTATGGTTTTATCCTGAGCAATGTAGCCAACAGCGGCAGCATCACGTATACGGTCAATGTGTCGTACCAACTGACAACAGAAACAATCTTTTTGGCGCAGCATGAGCCGTATGTGGAAAGGGTGGCCAGCATTCCTCCGGGTGGATATATAATTTATCATATCACAACGGAAGGCGCGGCGGACATGGTTGCCCAGACCTTTGGCGGAAAAGATACCGTTCTTGGGTTGTATACGATGGTCGGAGGGATCCCTGTGGCCGACTCGGATGATGAGGGATATGAATTGAATGCCTTGTTCCAGTGGCAGTCGGCAGCGGATACCTCCTATATCCTAAGGGTGGAATTCTACAATCCTGCGCAATCCGGGCAGTATCGGCTTGCGTTCACCCCTGCCACCGAGCTGCTGCAAGCGGGGTCTGTCGCCATCAATCAATATGAGGACATCCTCCTGCTCTCGAACGCCTGGTCGCACAATGTCTCCATGCTCAATGAAATTTACGAGACAAAGCTGCTGAGATTTTTACCGGAGGAGTATGGTGGGCTGTATGTCTTCGAAATATTCAGCGACATAGACACCATGATTTACGTGATTGATCCGGCTTCCAGTGCGCCGGCGCAGGACTGCTATGAGTATCGGAAAATCGGAGGAACGGGTGCCAACGGAAGGCTGGTCAAGGAAGTTTGGGACGACATTCCTTATCTGATTATCGTGACGGCAGAGAGGCTCGGGGTGCCCCAAGATGCCAACCAATGGCTGACGCTTTCGGTGGGGCAATATTAATGATTCCCTAATGTGTCTTGTACCGGGCTGCGCGACAAGCGTTTGCCAATGCTCACCGGCACCGCCCAGGCTCTTCTGACCAGCCAGGGCGCTGCTGAGCGCAAAACCGGAGACCGCTTCCCGGTACGACGATGTGTAGTGACTGTTGGCCAGCACGGCCCATCCTTGGTCAAGGATGGGTCGTTTTTTGGTGATTCGCGGAGAGTTTTGAAAATAATTTTCATATCGGGACTTTTGAAAAGGCTGATTATCTGAAAAAACAAAAAAATATTTTCAGAAAAACGCGATTTTTCCTTGACAAAGACATGCAGACGGAGTAGAATGGAATCAAGTGAAGCGCTGTGGCGCGGAGTCGGTCACGGAGGGGGGCG
>JBBAEK010000039.1:0-10506 GCA_041655935.1 Eubacteriales bacterium | reverse complement strand
AGAAAAGCCTTGTCGTCACTGAGCGACATATCATTGATGAAGTTGGTGAGGAACCCGTCCTCCTCGGCAAAGGTGAAATACCCGCGCCCGGTCTCGGGCGTGACGCTTTTGGCGTTGCGGAAACAGGTGCTCATGGCGGCGGTCGCCATGTCATAAATCATATCGACATACATATCCGGCGGTTGCCCCGAGGCTTCCGAGGTGACAATCTGCTGGGAAATCTGGCCCCAACCCGAATTCAGGTAGACATAGTTTACCTGCAGATTGAGCGTCCCCATCGCCTCCACATTGCGCTCAAAGACGAGGTTCTGGACACTGTCCGAGCTGACCTGTCCGGGGCCCTCCATGTACTTTTGACCGCCCGAGGAAAACTCGGCGTTGGTAAAGGCGCTGAGCTGGATGGTGATCGTTTCCCCGCCGAAGTCCACATCAGACCACTTGGTCTGGGGCGGCTCGGTCGTCGTGCTGCCCGTGCCGTCGTCGGTGGTGGTCGTGGCGGGCGTGGTGGAGCCCGTCGGAGGTTTTTTCCCGCAGGAGACCAGCAAGGGGGCAGCCAACATGAGCAAGCACAAGAGCAATAGGCTGAACTTTTTCATAGAGACCTCCTTATGTATTCAATCGTTTTTGCAATTTTATCACACGATAAGAAAGTTGTATCTCTACTATAACAAATTTTTTCCCCCTTGTCAAGATATAACAATGACTTCATGAAAAAAATCATTTTTCTGTGCAAAAAGGACACCCCGCCCGCACCGGCCGTGCCGAGAGCTCCAAAAAGGACGCGCGCGGGGCAATGAGCGGGGCGCCTCAGCGCGGGGCGGCGGCACAGAGGGGCACACAACAAGAAGCGCCCGCCCCGGTTGGGGCGGGCGCACTTTGGCTTTTGCGAAGAACCTTAGTCCAGACCGGACGGCAGGAGGTTCCAGTCAGTTAAAATACTGTCCAGAGCGACCTGCTTGGCCTGCACGCACTGGGCATACAAGCTGGCAATCTGGGTGGCGTTGGTGGTGAAGTCAAAATCGTTGCCGGTCAGCAGGCGCGACCACCCAAAGGGCTGGACGGCGGAGTTACGGACCGAAATCAGGTCCTCCAGCATCTTTTCGCGGTTGCTGACGATGTTGTCATAAATCATGTCGAGCATCTCAGCCGTGCCGGGGTCGTTGGTGTACTTGTACTTCATGGCCACATTGTAGTACTCTTTGATGATGGGATCGGAGACCTCCGTGCAGAACTGGACAAAGGCACTGACAGGGCGGAAGTTCGGGGAGACCAACGACAGCGCCCCGCACCGTCCCACGTTGTGGATCAGGGTGTTATACCGGCGGTCTTCCGACAGCTTGGGTAGGGGCACCAGTCCGAAAGAGTCGCTCATGTTCTGGTAGTCGTCCTCCTCGATAGAGCCCAGCATGACCGCCCCCGCGAACAGGATGGACCCCTCGGAGAACTTGGCGCGGATGGCTGCCACGTTTTCATCGGCGGTGCCTCCTTCCGCCACTGCCACGCCCTTGGTGGAGAACACACGGCCGATGGTCTCAAATAAAACGGGCAGGTCCTCGTTGGAGGGCCGGTAGGTATAGAGGTAGCCGCCGTCCGGCTGCGATTCCGCCTGCACCACATTGATGTCCGTGGAGTACAGGATCCCCGAGGGCGTCTTCCCGCCGCCGCGCTCGGCGGCAAAGACGAGCAGGTCGCTCATGTCGGACTTGGAGTCAACGTTGGTGTCGTTATAAATCTGGTTGCCCAGCTCAATCAGGCGGTCCCAGGTCCACTCGCCGCGGATGATGGACTGGTAAAAGTCCGAAATGTCGTCCACCTTGGACTCATACATGGTGATGTTCACCGGCATGACGAACATGGCGCGCACCATATCAATGAAGTAGTCGCTGCCCAGCAGAAAAGCCTTGTCGTCACTGAGCGACATATCATTGATGAAGTTGGTGAGGAACCCGTCCTCCTCGGCAAAGGTGAAATACCCGCGCCCGGTCTCGGGCGTGACGCTTTTGGCGTTGCGGAAACAGGCGCTCATGGCGGCGGTTGCCATGTCGTAAATCATATCGACATACATATCCGGCGGTTGCCCCGAGGCTTCCGAGGTGACAATCTGCTGGGAGATCTGGCCCCAACCCGAATTCAGGTAGACATAGTTTACCTGCAGATTGAGCGTCCCCATCGCATCCACATTGCGCTCAAAGACGAGGTTCTGGACACTGTCCGAGCTGACCTGTCCGGGGCCCTCCATGTACTTTTTACCGCCCGAGGAAAACTCGGCGTTGGTAAAGGCGCTGAGCTGGATGGTGATCGTTTCCCCGCCGAAGTCCACGCCTGACCACTTGGTCTGGGGGGGCTCGGTCGTCGTACCGCCCGGGTCGCCGGGGGTGGTTGTGGTGCCGGTCGTGGTGCCGGTCGACCCCTTGTCCTTCTTGCCGCAGGAGACAAGTAGCGGTGCGACCAGCATAAGCAGGCACAACAACAACAGGGTGAATTTTCTCATAAAAACCTCCTATGTATTGTAAGCGCATGGCGCATTTTTCAGGACTTCCCCGAAAAAGACGCCAATATGTTTTCAAGGTTTACTGCCGCCCGGGGCGGACTTTGGAACAAAGCGGACTTTGAAACAAAGCGGACTTTGGGGCAAAAAGAAAGCACGGCTGTTCCGCCCCGTTTGCCGGCAAAACTGCCGTCCTGTTATGCCCTGTGTCGGCTGCTGCTGACATGACGCCATACAGAGTGGTAACAGACAGGGGGCTCACCCGTGCGGACAAGGAATCGGGTGTTTTTCTGTGAGCGGTGCCCACCGTAGGTTGACAGATGTAACAGCCGGGCATACGCCCATTGTCTCCTGAATTATATCAGAAAATACGACGGCTGTCAATGGACAAATATAGACAAAAAAGGGGGGATTTTTTAGCCATTCCTACAATGAATAGAAAGCATCTTTTGCCGGGGCGGCACCCTTACGGCTGCGAGGGCTGGCAGTACAGAATCAACAGGACCAGCCACCCCACCAGCGGCAGCAGCCAAAACAGCAAAAACCAGCCGCTTCTGCCGACGTCATGGAGCCGGCGCACCTGTAGGGAAATGAAGGCCAGGGCGATGATGGCCGGGATCACCCATGACCAAGCAAAGAGCAGGCTGAACAGCCAGCCGAACAATATCGCCCACCAGAAGGGCGCCACCCCTGTTCTGCCCTCGTAATCGAAAATGTTCCGGAGCATATCGATAAAGTGTCTGAAGACCGATTGCTGCACGTCCTGCCAGAACGTGTTCATGCTTCGCGAAAAGCTGCCTTCCTGCACGGCGACGCCGCAACTCAGGCAAACATCCGCCGCGGGGTCGATGGGTTTGCCGCAGTTTTTACAAAAATTCGAGACCAAGCGGCCGTTTGGGTGTCGCTGCCCGACCTTCATGCCGCAGGTGACGCAAAAAGACGCTGCAGGGTCCATTGGCTTGCCGCAATTTCTACAATACATGAAAGGCACCTCGCTTCTCCGCACTTTACCTCATTATACACGCCTTGTTGCCCCTTGTCAAGCTCGATTTGCATGGGACAGGCCATCTCTGCCCGCCGGTAAGGCGGGCTTGTCCGCTCCTTTTCCGTCCTTTTTTGTCGAGCCGTGCGGATGCCCTGTCCGGCCTGTTGAGCATTCGGCGATGCCCTCTTTCTCCTCTTTGGGGCGCGGCGGATGGTCCCTACGGCGGGGATCGACCGCGCCGCAGAGAAAAAACGGCTTACCCGCCTGCCGCCGCAGAGGCGCGGCGTGCGCTGTGGCGGAGCTGAAAAAGCGCAAACTTTACTTGTCGCCTCCGCCCTGCAGCGTCATGCGCTCGGCGACACTGCGGGGGATCTCATTTTTGACCGGCCGGCCGGCAAAATACGCCTCGGCGTCGTCCAGCAAAAAGTTGGTGATCCGGTCCCACCGGTCGGCGGTCGGCCCGCACTGGTGGGGAAAGAGCGTGACGTTGGGGAGGGTACAGAGGGGGCTGTCGGCGGGCAGGGGTTCCTTTCCAAACACATCCAGCACCGCACGGAAACCGCCCTTGCGCAGGGCCGCAACCATGGCCGCCTCGTCCACCACCTCCGCCCGGGCGGTGTTGAGGAAAATGGCGCCGGGCTGCAGCAGGGCAAAATGTTCCGCCCCTATCATATGATAGGTCTGCGGGGTACGGGCGGTGTGCAGGGAAACAATCTTGCACGTGGCGAAAATCTCCGCAAGGTCCGCGTATACAAAGCCCATTTGCGCGGCGAGCGCCGGGTCGGGACGGGTGGAGTAGACCTTCACCCGGCAGCGAAAATGCCGCAGGTGCTCCACCACCAGCCGTGAGGTGGCGCCCAGCGACACGATGCCCACGGGCTGGTCAAACAAGCCCTCGGTGGTGTTTTCATGCCAAACCCCCCGTTTGAGCGCCTCAGAATGGTACCCCATATCCCGCAGAGCAAACAGCATGTAGGCGATCACGCCCTCCGCCACCGACTCCGCATAGTAGTAATTGCCGCTGACGACCATCACCCCGCGGTCGTACACGCTCATATCCACAATTCCGTTGACCGACCCGCCCAGATGGGCAATCATCCTGACATTCCCCAGCTGGTGCGGATAGATGCGCCGCTGTCCCCAGCCACTCAGCAGCAGGTCATACCCCTCACTGCCCGCGAGTGCCCCGCCTGAAAGCGCCTCCTGCAGCCGGTCGCCCGAGAGCGCCCCGTCCTCACAGTAGGTGACCTGCCCCATGCCCGCCAGCCGCGCGGCGGTCTCGGGCCGGATGAACCCCTGCCGCAGTTTTCGGTCCACATTGACGAAAATTTTCATATGAGCCAACCCTCCACGGTCCGCCTGCCTTGGGCAGCGCGGGATCTTTGACAGGGGTAGTATACCATGCTTTTCCCCCCGTGGCAACGGTTTTTTTGCCTCCTTGCCAAAACCTCAAAAAACCGTCGGCCCTCCTGTGCCGTTGCCCGAACAGGCGGCAAAGTTTGGCGCGGCGCAAGACAAAGGTGCCCCGCCCGCACACCGGGCGGGCACACTGAGCGCACAAAGGATTTTTGGCGGCAAAAGGTATGATTCTTTTGGGAGGGCGGCATACTAATGGCAAAACCATCGAGGAGTACCCTATGAAAAAAATCGTTTGTCTTTTGCTGGTGCTCGCCTGTTGCACCTTGTTTGCGGTACCGGCACTCGCCGCCACCCAGTACCGGGTGGTCAAGGGCGACAGCATGTGGAAAATTGCGGTCCGCTACCAGGTGGGCCTGAGCGAAATCATTGCCGCCAACCCGCAGGTCAAAAACCCCGCCCTGATCTACCCGGGTGACCTGCTCACCATCCCCGGCACCGCCCCCGCGACCCTCTCCTTTGAGGAGCAGGCGGTCAAGCTGGTCAACCAGCAGCGCGCGGCCGCCGGACTGCCCGCCCTGAAAGCCAACTGGGAGCTGGCGCGCGTGGCGCGCTACAAGTCCACGGACATGAGCCAGAAAAAGTACTTTGCGCACAACAGTCCCACCTATGGTGCCCCCGGCACCATGATCCGGAACTTCGGCATCAACTACCGCGCCGCCGGCGAGAACATTGCCATGGGCTATGCCACCCCCCAGGCGGTGATGAACGGCTGGATGAACTCCCCCGGACACAGAGCCAATATCCTGAACCGCTCCTTCACCCAAATCGGGGTGGGCTATGTGGCAAACGGCCACTACTGGACCCAGATGTTTATCGGCTGACGCGCAGCGTAGCCCCGCGCCTCGTCCGCGGCGTGCAGAGCAAGCCTGACAAAAGCCCGGCGGCAGACCGAGAGGCGGCGGTCGTCGGGGTGCCCGTTAATCCCCTTCATTTTGCAACCTTTTCTTTACTTTCAACGAAAACCCCCGCATGATATCCGGCTCATGCGGGGGTTTTATGCCGGGACGCTTTCCGCCCGGCCTCTCCCCTGCCGTCGGCTCATGCGGGGGGGTTATACGGGGCTATTGATCTCCCGGTCTATCGACGCTCGGGAGTCGCCGCCCGAGAAATGACCGGCGTCCCTTTCCCGGCTTGCTTTTTCGCAAACATAGTGTTGATTTTTCACCATATGTATGGTATGATAACATTGTGGTGAAAATCAACCACCGGTTTGTCCCCCTCTGTCATGTCCGGGTTGTGATCCCGGCGTGTCTGTGGCTCCGCAAACCGACCGTTTTACTTTATCACAGGAGACAACTTATGCGTGAGAAAACAGACCGCCGCGTGAAGTATACCAAGAAGGTATTGCGGGAAAGCCTGGTCCAACTGCTGCAAACGAAACCCTTGGCGCGCATCACCATCAAGGAGATTTGTGAGGGGGCGGACATCAACCGCGGCACCTTCTACACCCATTACAGCGACCAGTTTGATCTGCTGCACAAAATTGAGGAAGAAACGGTGACCGATATCCTCGCCTACTTAGACGGTTGCGCGTACCAGGAAAAGGAGGCGGAGGCAACGCAAATGCTGCACTCCATCCTCCTCTATGTCAAGGTCAACGCGTCGCTGATCAAGGTGCTGCTTGGCAACAACGGCGACATTGACTTCCGCCGCTCCATCATGGACATTGTTTACAAACACTGCATCAGCTACTGGGAAAAGAGCCAAGCCATCCCCCGGCCGCTCGCCGACTATGCCTTTGAGTTTATCGTCACGGGCAGTCTAGGCATTCTGGAACGCTGGTTACAGCATGGCTGCGTGGAAAAAGAACGCGCGTTGGCGCAACTGATTGTCGGGCTCGCCAATAAGGGACTGGGGACCACCTTTGCCTGAGGTCCCCTCAGCGCACCCCGACCTCCCGGCCGCGCTCGATCTCATACCGCCAGTCGGCAATGCCGCCGACATGATACACACGGGTAAAGCCCGCCCCCTCCAGCAGGGCGGCCCCCAACCGCGCGCGCACCCCGCTGTGGCAGTAGAGCAGCAGTGTCTGCGCTCTGTCCGACAGCGCCGCGGGAAAGATGCCCCGCTCCAGTTCGTCGAGCGGCCAGTTCAGCGCGCCCGGCAGGTGCCCCCGCTCATATTCGGTCGGGGTGCGCACATCCAAAAGCAGCCCTTGCCCGGCCTCATGCAGCTCATACGCTTGCTCCATGGACATGGCGTTGCCCGGTCTTTTTCTGAATCCAAACATGTAATGCTTCCCTCACTTTGTCTTTCATAAGATTGCCCAAGCGTTTGGGCACGGACACTACCATCATACAAAACTGCCGCCCTTTTTTCAGTGACGAACTCACATTACGCGGAAACGGTGGGTGATTTGGTCACGGACAGATCCCTTGGTTTTTTGGTATCATGAGTACAAAGGAGGTAGAAACATGAGAACAGTCATCATCGGCGGGGTCGCCGGTGGCGCCACGGCAGGTGCCCGATTGCGCCGGCTGGACGGGGAACGGGAGATCGTCCTCCTCGAACGTGGCCCGCACATTTCTTTTGCCAACTGCGGTCTTCCTTATTATATAGGGGGGACCATCCGGGCAGAAGACGCCCTTTTGCTCCAAACCCCCGGCTCCTTCGCAACACGCTACCGCGTGGATGTGCGTGTCAACTCTCCCGTCACCGCCATTGACCCGGACGCGCGGCTGGTCTGGGTAGAGCCGTTGGACGGCAGCGGCCGATACGCCCTCCCGTACGACGACCTGTTACTGGCCACGGGCGCCGAGCCCGTGCGTCCTCCGCTCCCCGGCATTGACTCCGAGCGGGTCTTCACCCTGCGCAATGTCCCGGATGCCAACCAAATCAAACATTTTCTCAAAACCTACCGCCCCCGTACCGCTGTCATTGCCGGCGGCGGATTCATCGGGCTGGAAATGGCGGAAAACCTGCAACGGGCAGGTCTCACCGTGACGGTGGTCGAACTGGCGCCCCAGCTTCTCGCCCCCCTCGACTTTGAGATGGCGGCCGAAGTAGCCGCCTACCTGCAACGGCAGGGCGTGGCGGTGCTCACGGGAGAAGGGCTGAAAGCCATCACCCCTACCCAAAACGGGCTCGCCCTTTCCCTGTCTCACCGCACCCTGTCCGCCGACATGCTGCTATTGTCCGTGGGCGTGCGGCCCGAGAGCAGCCTGGCACGGGCGGCAGGCATTGAGACCAACGGGCGGGGGTATGTGCTGGTAGACGAGCACATGCGCACCAGCCGTCCGGGCATTTACGCCGTGGGCGATATGGTGGAGGTCGTGGACTTTGTCACCCGCCGTCCCACCGCCGCCGCGCTCGCCGGACCCGCCAACAGGCAGGGGCGCGTCGCCGCCGACAACATGGCGGGCTATGACAGTACCTACACCGGTGCGCAGGGCTCCGCCATCCTCAAGATATTTGACATGACCGTCGCCGTCACCGGCATCAATGAAAAGCTCGCCCGTGCCGCCGGCATCGACTACGACCAAGCCACCATTAGCGCTCCGAACCACGCCACCTACTATCCCGGCGCACAAAACCTCACACTGAAAGTGCTTTGGGAGCGGGGTACCGGCCGGTTGCTGGGCGGGCAGGTAGTAGGGTACGAGGGGGTGGACAAGCGGGCAGATGTCCTTGCAACCGCCATTCGACTGGGGGGGTCTGTCACAGATTTGACCCATTTGGAGTTGTGCTACGCCCCGCCCTTCGGCTCTGCCAAGGACCCGGTAAATGTGGTCGGCTATGTCGCCGAGAACGTCCTGACCGGTAAGGTCAAGCAGCTCGCCTGGCACCAGGTGGACACCCTGCCCCGGGACGGCAGCATGACCCTGCTGGATGTCCGCACCCCGGAGGAACGGGCGCGCGGCAGCATCCCCGGCTTTTCCCTGCACATTCCGCTGGATGAGCTGCCCCATCGGCTCTCCCTCATCCCCCGCGGCAAGCCGGTCGTGGTGCACTGCCACAGCGGGCTACGGAGCTACCTTGCCTGCCGCACCCTGTCCATGCAGGGGTACGACTGCTACAATCTTTCGGGCGGGTATCGCCTCTACCGGATCGCGCAGGCGGCAACGCACCCCCGCCAAGAGGCACCCCTGCCTTGACGGCGCCCGGCGGCCCCCCCGTCGGGGAGCGCCTACGGCGGGGCGGGACTCGGACGGGGAACGCACAGGGCAGGTAGCGCACACAGCAGTGTCTACCCGGCCGCAACGTGTGTACGGCGGGATTTGCCCCAGCCACAGAGGCCGTACGGCGGGGTTCGCCCCGGTGGTAGCCCCGCCGTCGGAGTCCCAACGGCCCGCCGCGGCTCACCTACTCGGTCCCCACAGGAAAATTTTCTTGTTTTCTACTGAATTTTCGCTTTTTCTTTCTCTCTCTTTGCTACCATAGCTTATCATATTCATCCGCTCCCCGGATGCCACCATCATCTGACACCGAAAAAGGAGGACATTCCCATGTCGGTTACCCCTATCAACCATCAGAATTTTGAAAACGAAGTTTACAATTCCACCCTCCCCGTGCTCATTGACTTTTGGGCGGAGTGGTGCGGCCCCTGCCGTCAGCTCTCCCCCGTGATTGACGAGCTTGCCACAGAGCTGGCGGGCAGAGTCAAGGTATGCAAGATCAATGTGGACGATTCGCCCCAGTTGGCGCAATTGTTTCACGTGTACAGCATCCCCACCCTGGTGGTGGTGGATCAAAAGGAAGTGGTGGCGACCAGTGTCGGCGTCAAGCCCAAAAAAGACATTCTCACCATGGTAGAGACCAAAATCTCCAGGTAAGCGCCCGCCGCATCCGTCACCTCGGGATGACAAAGCAGCACTTTTCACCCCGTACCCCCCGGCAATCTCTGCAAAAACCTTCCTTATATTATATAGAGCGCGCACGGGTAGCGAGACCCGCCATCCGGTATGCCAAAACGGCGCTGCCCACCCCATGCCCCGGCATGAAAGGCGACGCTTTTTCTCCCCATACCCTGAAGATCCCTTCGCAAAAACTTTCCTTATATTATATAGGGGGCATATGGGTAGCGTGACCCGCTCTTCGGTAGGTACCCGGCGCTGCCCACCCCATGCCCACCCGGCATGTGAAAGCCGCACCGCTCCCCCCATTTGCCCGACAGGTCATCGCAAAAATTTTCCTTATATTATATAGGGCATCTGTGGGCAGCACACACGATTCCCCCCTCCGGCAACCCCCGCCCCGCCGTGCAGTATGTACGGCCTTTTTTTCCCCGGGCGGGCCCCCTTGGGGCGGCCCCCCTTTGGGGGCGCCCCCCCCCTTGTTGGGGCGGGGCCCCCTCAGTCGGAGAGCGCACAGACAGGGTTTACCACCGCCGGTGAGCGTATAGGCGCAGGTTTACCACCGCCGGTGAGCGTATAGGCACGGGTTTACCACTGCCGGTGAGCGTATAGGCACGGGTTTGCCCCTGCCGGTGAGCGTATAGGCACGGGTTTGCCCCCGCCGGAGAGCGTATAGGCACAGGTTTCCCCCTGCCGGTGAGCGTATAGGCACGGGTTTACCACTGCCAGTAAGCGTATAGGCACGGGTTTACCACCGCCGGTGAGCGTATAGGCACGGGTTTACCACCGCCGGTGAGCGTATAGGCACGGGTTTGCCCCTG
>JBBAEK010000038.1:0-10868 GCA_041655935.1 Eubacteriales bacterium | reverse complement strand
CGCGGCACTCAGCCGGGACAGCGGCGGGGGCGGGGCGGTCTTTGTCGTCTCCAGTGTGTACTTGGCGGCACATGACGCGCTGGAAAGCGACGAGTACGGCAACGAGGCATTTTTGTATAGTTTACTTGATAATTACGCAGGGGCCACCCCCCCGTTCGGCGCCACCATGGTGGTCATCGGGTCCTATTTGCTGGAGAACCTGACCATGCGTGAGGCGCACCTTTACACCCTCCTGTTGGTGGGGGTGCTGCCCCTCGCGGTGGCGGGTGCGGGTGTGGTGGTGCTTCGCCGCCGCAAAAACAGGTAAGGGAGGCGCGCTGATGGGAAAGACGGGCAAGATGATACGCACGGCTCACGCCCTGCAGGTGAGCCGCCCCAGGCTGTTTTCGCTGCTGGTGGGGCTGGTGGCGGCGCTGGTGGCGGCCGCCAATGTGTCGGCGGCGTTGTTGGTGCAAAGCCGGGGGCTGTATGTGGACCTGACCAGTGAGGGCCTCTATACGCTGAGCCCGGAGATGACCGCGCTGTTCGACCAAATCGAGGAGGACGTGACCATCACCTTCTGTGACGACCCCGACCGCCTGATGGCGGGCACGGGCACCCGCTACGTGTATGTCATGGCCCGGGCGCTCGCGAAACGGTACGACAACATTCACCTTGTCACGGTCAATACCGTCCGCAACCCCACCGCCATTGCCAAGTACCGCACCACCTCCGCCACCCGGATTGACCCCGACGACGTCATTGTCAGCGCGGGGGGGCGCTACCGCATCTACGCCCCGGACAGCTTCTACACGGTGGGGGAGTCGGCGGACAAAGAGCGGTACTGGTCCTTCAACGGCGAATATAAGCTGGCGTCGGCGGTGCTGTCGGTCACCTCACTGGAGCAGCCCTATGTGTACTTCACCTACGGGCACGGCGAGGCCATCTATGTTTCACCCGATGACGCCGAGCACGCCGCCCTGCTGCCCCGGAGCAACGAGGAGGCGCGGGCGCTGTATGAGCTGATGCTGGACGCGGGACTGCGGGTGGGCTACCTGAACCTCGACGAGACCGACCTGACCGCACTGCCGTCCGACTGTGTGCTGGTGGTCCTCAACGGGCCCACCGCGGACTATGACAGCGGCGACATCTACGCCCATGACAACCGCTCCCCGCTGGACCTGCTGCACACCTATCTTGCCGAGCGGTATGGGGCGATGATGGTGTTCAAGGACCCCGAGGATTCCCTGCCGAACTTAGAGGAGTTGCTCTTTCAGTGGGGGATTGTCTGCGACAATGTGTATATCCGGGACACTGCCCGATCGATGGGAGACCCCGGGACCCTGATTGCCGACTATAACACCGACGAGAACCAGATGTCCTACGGGGTGTATGCCGAGGTGGCCGACCTGCCGAACGCCCCCCGCACCATCGTGCGGAACACCGGCGCGCTGACCATGGCGTGGCAGAGCGAACGGCAGGGCTCGTCGGGCACCGAAAATATCGCTGCCTTTTACTCTCCTTTTCTGTATTCTTCCGACGAGGCGCTTGCTTTCACGGTGGCGGAGGGCGAGCTGGTCTATGAGTCCCCCGCCCGCTATGCGGTGGCGGCACTCAGCACCCGCGGCCGCACCGACGCCCATGAGCAAGTGACCCGGTACAGCTATGTGTTTGCGGCCGCCACCACCGAGCTGGCCGCCGGACAGTGGCTGTCGGACCCCGCCTATGGCAACTACGATTTACTTTTTGCCCTGGTGCGCTACCTGTCCAGAACCGACGAGTATGCCTCGATGGAGCTGGGGGGCGTCAGCCTCAACTCCTCAAAAATGGGGGGGAAGCAGTTCCGTTACAGCGACCTGTACGAGAAGGAAACCAAACTGTACGACCGCAACCGGCTGCTCAAAGTCTACCCTGCCATCACGGCGGCGGATAAACGACTCATTGCCGTCTGGGTGCTCGGCCTCCCGCTGCTCGCCGTGTCGGTGACGGGGGTGCTCGTCTATATCAGGCGGAGGTACCGATAAGCCCCGCTGTCCGGCAGGTCATACAGTCAAATCGCAAAAGGAAAGCACAGATGAAACAACAAAAAAGAACCGTGTGGGTGCTGGCAGGTGCCTTGGTACTGCTGGCGGTGGTATACTTTGCCCTCATCCGCCCGTTGGCGGGCAGGGAGGGCGGCGCCGACACGCCCAAAGAGCTGCTCCCGGGCGAGGCCTACTATTACTACAACGGCAAGCCCCGGACCGACATGGTGCTGATGTACCCGCAGCTCACCCGGCAGCAGGTGTTTCAGGTGACGGTGCACAACGCGGAGGACGAGGACTACCTGTTCTACCACCATATCGGCGAGAAGACGAATGTGTTTTATATCGGGCAGCCCGACGACGGGGGGCAGCCGGTCTTTTACGAGCCCGATATCATGGACTACTTTGAGAATTTTGACTATACCACCCTGTATGACGATACTGCCAAAATCCCCACCATGCTGGCCGCTACGGGTATGGTCGTCATCAAAGACCGGGTGTATACCTGGACCGAGCAGACCGACCCCGTGGAGGTGCAACGGCAACTGAAGCGGTACGGGCTGGCGGAGGACGCCGACCGGCCCTGGTTCGAGATTTCCCCGGTGCTGACCGACCTTTCGGGACACTATATTTACGTCTATACCGACCCGCTCACCGGGCAGACCCTGCCGGTCTACACCGACGGGACGGCCTACTACCATCAGGAGGGGGTCACGGTGGACCCCGCCACGGGCGGGCTGGTGTATAACGACGACTTTCTCTTTACCGGCTCGCGCGCAGCGCTGACCGTGACCTATGACCACACGGGGGTGCGGCGGGTCTATGTCGGGCGGCAGACGGTGGACGAAAACGGCTACTACCTGATGCTGGAGGGGCGCAATGTTGTCTACACCACGGCTTCAAGCTACGTGGCGGACGTGGTTTTCAAGGGGATGGGGTACTACATCAACCCCCGCCTGGTGACCCGTTCCGAAAACACCTACGCCTCCTACTACTCCCCCGAGCTGTCCTATTCAAATGGCTTGCTGCGCAGTGAGGCCGGCAGTCCGGTGAGCGCGGGCGGACAGGTGGGGTTGCTCTACGAGCGGCTGTACGACAGCGGGCGCACCCCGCCGAACAGCCCGCTATGGGACAGTCCGCTCTCCGGCGGCAACCTGCTTTGGCGCACGGAGGAGGACGGAGACCTGTTCAATGCCGCGCTGCTGGCGGCGCGGGTGGGTGACACGCTGCAACTGGTGCGCCCGCTCCCGCTCTACCGCGGGGTGGGGACGGGGCAGGCGGTGAGCTACCGAATCCACGAGATCCTCGGCGTGGTGGGGGCGGGCAGCTTTGACAGGGAAGGCACGGTGGCACCGGGCAGTCTGGTCGCGGTGCGCTACACCGACGGCAGCATGGTCACGACCACCGATCCCGGCGGGCAGAGCCACCGGGAGGAGCTCTTCTTATACGGACTGTTTGACCTCACCCGCCCGGATCTGCCGCCGGCGCTGTCGGCAGCGCTGGTGGGGCAGGACTGCGGCCCGCTGGCCGAGCCGGTGGACTTTACGGTCGGGTATGACGCGCCGCGTGAGGGGGACAATACGCTTTCCTATCGCATCCTCACCATTGACGCCATCCTCCGCGCGGGCGTGACGCTGCCCGGCGGGACGGTCGAGGTGGGAGACACGGTGGTCTTTGGCTACGAGTACTCGGTGGACGGAGAGCAGGCGGGCGGGGGCAGCATGCGGCTGGTGATCGGGGAGGAGACCGACCCTGTCGCCCAGGCGCTCTCGGACGCCCTGCTGGGGCGCTCGGCGGGGGATATGCCCCTGACGGTCGAGGGACTGCTGCTCTGCGAGGACAGGGCAGTGCAGGGCTTCCTGCTGTACGAGGATGCCCGCATTGAGTACAGCGTCTCCTATGAGCTGCAGCTGGACTTTGCCTTTGTTAACTTATCGCAGCGGGATATGTTCTACGGTGACGCCATTTACCGCATCAACGGACCCGCCGATAAACGGGCGTACGCGCTGGATATGAGCGCTACCGATAAAGCCATGGCGATTTTTAATGATCTCTCGGGCACCGAGACGGTGGCGGTGGGGCTGGACGCCGAGACCTTCCGCCGGTACGGCCTGCACGCCTACCACCTGCACTATGAGCTGCCCTTCGGCACCCGGTATGTCAAGGACCCCCTCACCGGGGAGTCCACCGATGATATCGAGTATGACTACACAATCGGATATGACCTGTATCTCAGCGCCCCGCAGGATGGATACTGCTATGTGGGCAGTACCCAGTACGGGGTGGTGGTGCGCGCCCCCGCCGAAACCTTTGCCTTTTTGGGCTGGGACTTCTTAGGCAGCTGGGTGCGCAACAATCTGCTGCTGCTGTCGGTGGAGAACATTGCCACCATGGTTTTTGATATCAATTACAACGACCGGCAGCAGACCCACTCCTTCTTCCTGGCCGCCGACCCCCACTACGCCTATACCAGCACCTACGGGCAGCAAGGGCAGCCGCAAACAAGCACCGACCTCATCACCCGGCTCTACCTGATGTATGTCCCGGGCGAGATGGAGACCGAGACCACCCTTGACCATACCGGCAAGACAGCCGTCGCGCCCGGGGTGCGGGTCGAGCAGGTGGGCAGTACCCTCCAGCGGGTGACCCGGGTGCTGAACGGGGTGGACCTCGACCGGATTTATCATGACGCCGGGGTGAACGAGACCCGCAACGCGGACAAGGCGGGGGTGCTCTACTTCCGACGGCTGGCGTTTATGCTGTACAGCACCAGCTATGCGGGACAGGCCGAGCTCGATGCGGCGGCGCTCGCCGCCCTGCGCGACGACCCGGCGGCGTGTGTCCTCACCATGACGCTGACCCTGGTGGACGGGCGGCAGTTCCGCTTTGCCTTTTCTCCCTATTCCGCCCGCCGCGCGCTGGTGGCGGTTTCCGAGTATGACGCGGACGGGACGTTCGTGTCGGACAGCGCGGTGTTCTTCCTCCACACCAGCGAGGTGAAAAAGATTGCCGATACGGTGGCGGCGCTCAGCGTGGGGGAAGTTTTCGATATAGACAGCACGTATTGAGGTCTGCCGAGGCTGTTTTCCGTCAAGCCTACAAAAAAAGATTTGCATTTTTGAAAATCAGTGGTATAATGTACAGGTACAAGTCCCCATCAGCGGTGCGTTGATACTATTTCTTCGATGATAAGAGGTCTGTTTTATGAAGGTAAGCAAAAAGTTTTTGTATTCCGGGATTGCCATATTGTTGATTGCGGCGGCTGCCTTTTTCGCCCTGTACGGGGCGTACGGCAACCGGTTCAACTATGCCAAAAAGGATATGGGCAAGTATTTGACCATACCCGTTGCCCTGTATTTAGAAGCCGATATTTCCGAGGCGGTGCTGGAGATCGCGCAGGAAAAGGATGTTCGCGCCTACATTGCGGCCTATCTGAAAGACTATCTCGCCGAGGATGACTCCAAACTCATCGCCGTCAGTGAGTACGACATGGTGCTGGTCAACCTGTACGGCACCTATGTGGACGACGACGACAAGGTCGTGATATTCACCCACGGTTCCATGATGGATCCCGCCAAGCCCATCGAGGTGCAGGTAGGGTCCGATGACGGGCTGGCCGAGATTTTCGGGGACGCCCTGCTGGGGCTGTTGCCCACCCAGTTCTCCTACCACACGGTGAGCAGCGGGCAGGTGGAGGCGGATGATATCCTCTACCTGAGCTACCTCAAATCCGGCACCGGCGAGAAAGAGGTGGAGCTGGTCCAGGTCAAGACCGACGGCTCTGCCGACGAGGTCTACGGCGAGGGCTTTACCGAGTATATCCAAACGCTGACCATTGGCGGCAACGCCGGCCAAGGCACCTTTGGGGAGACCACGTATGAGTCCATCAAGCTGAAGTGGGCGGCCCGCACCGTCGTGAAGGCGGGCAACTACGAGTCGGGGGACATTGCCTATATCACCGCGACCACCAAGAATGCCTCCGGGCAAACCGTTTCCTTTACCGCGCGGGTGACCGACGACGGGGCGAGCGGGGCAGACCTGCCCGCGTTCCTCTTTGACATGGTGCGTGACGGGATGGAAATCGACAAGGCCATTGACGCGCACGACTATGAGAGGGAGACGGGGCTTACCGCCTTTGTCTCCGGGATCAAGTACTATACCCTGGAGGACGGCGAGTATACCCTGGTGGATACCACGGTCGTGACCACCCCGGAGCTGGGCGTGGACTACTATGTGCTGAACAGAACCTACGCCGTGACGATCAACTATGTGCTGCGTGAGGGCATGACCGGCGAGGGCGAGGGCGAGCAGGCCGGCATCCGGTTCCACGAGTTTACGTACACCTATCCGGAAGAGACCACCGCTACCCATGGATATGACAAGGACATTTCGCTGGCGAACAGGGAAGTCACCTTCTACCTGTGCCCGATCTCCGTGTATGACGCCGAATATACCGTGGACACCCTGCTGACGGATACTGATTTCACCGCCGCGGCTGCCAAGGGCGAGGTGTTCAAGAAGCTCCAGGCTGACTTTGAGGCGCTGCAGGAGGCGCTGGAGGCACTGGAGGAGATCGACGAGGATCAGGCAGACCTGGTAGAGGCATACCTGGAGGCGCTGGTGGCTTACAAGGCAGCCAAGGCAGCCTTTGAAGCCGAGGAAAACGAGGATACCACCTCGGCGCTTGCCGACGCCAACGCCGCCCGTGCCGCAGCAGAGGAAGCCCTGACGGCACTGGACGACGAGGAAGGCAAGTATGCGGACGCCATTGACGAGCTGGCAGACGCGTATGACGCGCTGGCCGCCAAAGTGAACGACTACGACGAGGAGGCCTACCTGCACGCTCTGCTGGGCGAGGAGGACTTTGATACCGAGGTGTTTGCGGCATGGCTGGACGGGAAGGTCAAGGCGGCGTATGCCCTGCATGCCGAGGAAAAGGTCAACGAGGAGATGGAGATCGACTACCGCATTGAGGTGGCGGGCATTGTCTGGAACAATCTGATCGAGGCACTGGGCGGTTCGGAGGCGGTCACGCTCCCCAAAAAGGCCGTGAAGCTGGCATATAGCGACCTCTTGGATTCGCACAAAGCCACCTATTACGAAAAGTTTCAGGATTTTTCGGAAGACGGGATGCGGACGTTCCGGCAATATATGAAAAAGACGGTGGGCGCCGACTACAAGGAAAAGCTCACGGCCCAGGCCGAGGAAATTGTCTATGAAAAGCTGGTGCTGTACTACCTGGCGCAGGAGTTGGACATCACGATCACCGACGAGCAGGTGAAGCAAGCCTTCAACAACTACTACACCTACTACCAGATGGGGTACCTGAAAACCTTCCCCTCCTCCGAGCAAGTGGTGGCAGACGCACTGTACTTTGACACGGTCATGCAAAAGCTGCTCAACGAAACCTACTGCCCGGAGCTCGCACCCGAGGCGCCGGCCAACCAAGACTAATCTATTTGTTCAGCCGAAAAAGTGCGTTGTAAAGCGCACTTTTTCTGTCCTTAGGGCCTGTAGTGCGGGGCGCTCCGCAGCAAGCGGGCGATGTGCTGATGTCAAACCGAAAGGATACCCATGAAAGCAGTGCAAATCTATACCGACGGCGCATGCAGCCATAACCCCGGCCCCGGCGGGTGGGGGGTGGTGCTGGTGTATGGGGACATCGAGCGCGAGCTGAGCGGCGGGGAGCCGCACACCACCAACAACCGCATGGAGCTGACGGCGGTCATCCGCGGACTGGGCGCTCTGCGGGAGCCCTGTCGGGTGGACCTGTATACCGATTCCCGCTACATCTCGGACGCCATCAATTTGGGCTGGCTCAAAGAGTGGTTGGCCACCGACTTCAAAAAGGGAAAAATCAAAAACCCCGACCTGTGGCAAGTCCTGCTGCCCCTGTTACAGGCGCACCGGGTGAGCGTTCACTGGGTGCGGGGGCACAGCGGCCACGCGTATAACGAGCGTTGCGACCGTTTGGCAACCGCGGCGGCGGCCCTGTACAAGACAGACGCCCCCGCGGGCTAAGAGACGGCGGGGGTGCCTGCCCGCAGGAAAGGCGGCGGCTGCCATGAGAAAAAATCAGGACGATCACACAAGGGAGAGAGAGGCGTATGCAGGAGGGAAACCGACACGGGGCAGAGGACGCGGGCACCGTCCACAGCGAAGCCGGTCGCGGCGGGGCTGCCCGCGAGGGTATCGCCCGCGGGAGGCGGCGGTGGCCCCGGGTGCTGTCCGGGGTGGCGCTGGTGACGGCGGCGGCGTTGCTGGCAGGGCTCTTGCTTCCCTTTTCCTACAGCCGCCGGCGCATGAAGCGCTACCTCTCCCTGCCGCCCGATATTCTGCAGAATATCACCGTCACGGTGGACCCGTCATGGGAGGTGACGGAGGCGGCGGTGGACCGGGCGATAGAGGAATTTTTGCTGTCAAAGCGCACCCCTGTGAACAACGGCAGGCAGGAAACCGAGCGCGTCATGGCGCACGGGGACAGCGCCGCCGTCTACTATTGGAGCACCTATACCGACGGGACGGGGCAGATCCTCCCCTCCCCTGACGGCAGCAACCTTTCCGCCGACCAGCCGACCACGGTGGTGCCGGGGGCGGGAGAGCTGCCCTTTGAGGCGGCGCTGCTCGGGGCCACCCCGAATCAGACCTCCTTTTCGGTGCATCGCGCGGGCGTGGTGTCGGCGCAGTCCACTGTCATTGTCAGCTTTGCCTATCTGTACGAAAAGGACGGAAAGACGGTGTCCGGGGGCGGATACCGGGGGGTTTTGGTGGATTTGACCCGGCCGGGGCGGTTTACGGCGGGTTTTACGTCGGCACTTACCGGCCAGACCATCGGCCGGCGGCTGGAGGCCTTTGCGGTGCCTGCCGACTATGACGGCGACGGGCAGGAGGAGGTGGTGCGCTACCAAGCCATCACCGTTCATGCCACGCTGGACGGGGAGGCCGAGTGGTTGCAGGTGCAGACGGAGGAAGACGGGCGCACGGTGCAGTGGTATGTGGCGGTGCCCTATATGATCGACTATGAGGTGCCTGCCCTCACCGAGGAGTTCTTGCGGGACACGGTGGGCTTTGACCCGGGAGAGGCGGAGATCCTCACCGCCTTTCGGCAGTCGGTGGCGCATGAGCTCTTATTGGCGGAGGCAAGGGTGACGGCCATTGAGGACGCGGTGTGGGCGTTTTTGCAGGCCCGCGCCGAAGTCAGACGATACCCCGAAAGGGAAGTGCGGAAAAAGAAAAAGCAACTGGAGCAAGAGTTGCAGGCCCTGTATGTGTACTACAATGAAATCAACTACCAAAATACCGGCTACTATGCCGCCGAAAGCTTTACCGACTTTTTGGAGCAGTATTACGAGACCGAGCTGCCCGAGGGGAGCGACGCCTTCCTCGAGACCTTAGCGCGAGAGGCGGTGCTGCAGCAGATGATTTTTTACTACCTGGTGCAGGAGCACGGGTATACCCTGGACAAACAGGCGCATGACGCGCGCACGGCCGCCGTACTCGCCCAGTACGCCGACATGCATGGCTTGAGCGAGGCGGAGCTGCTGGACACCTATGGGCAGGCCTACTTCAGGGAGGCGGCGCTGTATGCCTATGTGATGGAGGAGCTTCTGGCGGGGGTGGCGGTGGTGTACCACTCGCCCCCGCCCGCAGGGCAGGAGTGATGGCGGCGGGGAGCGCGTGTTTCCGCGGAAAAGCACCCGGCGCACCGAACCAATGAAAAACAGCTCCCCGGTATACCGGGGAGCTGTTTTTGCGGCCCAAAATGGGCGGCCCAAAATGGGCGGCCCTATTGGCGGGGCCTCACGTGTCGCTCTGGTTGTCCCCTTTGAGGTCGTCCATCAACTCCTCCGCCGCGCCGGCGCACTCATGGCCGAACTTTTGGATGGTTTTCGAGGCGCAGCCAGCCTTTTTTTTGACCAGCATGATCAGCGTGAGCAGCCCTGTCAGGGAGAGCAACGTGACGACAAAGGTGCAAACGGGGTGCATTTTTTTCTTTTTCATGGCGAACATAGCGATTTTTTTCCTTTACGCATCATTACTCATAGTATGTCATTTGGCAGGGGGTTTTATGCGGCGGCGGCAGCTTTCGGCAACGGCCGCGACAAGAGGTGCATAGGCGGCGCAAAGAAGCGTACAATAAAAGACGTCCTCTCATGAAAACGGAGGGTGACGGAGCAAGCGGGAGGGAGAGCGTTGCGGGCAAAAAGAGGACTGCGGTGCGGCGGGCGGCGAGCGGTGAGGACAGGGGTGCTTTGGCTCTTGTCTTTGTGCGCACTCCTGACGGCTTGCGCGCCGGCCGAGCCCCCCACGACCACGACGGGCGCACCGGTGGTGGTCTGCATTGACGCGGGACACGGGGGGGACGACCCGGGGGCAAACGGGGCGACCTTTACGGAAAAAGAGATCACGCTGGCGGTCGCCCTCAGGCTGGAGGCGGCACTGCGGCGGCAGGGCTTTGCCGTGGTGATGACCCGCACGGACGACACCATGCTCTCCCTGCACAGCCGCTGCCGGAGCGCCAATGAGGCGGGGGCGGCCGCCTTTGTCTCCCTGCATGTGAACTCGGCGGCGGATGCAGAGATCGGGGGCAGCGAGGTGTTCTACTCCTCTGAAAACAAACAGGACAGCGACTTTGCCCGTGCCGTCTACGAGGGCATGCTCGCGGCGGTGCCGCTGCGGGGGCGGGGGGTCAAGCCAAACGACTTTTTTGTGCTGGTCCATACCGAGGCGCCGGCGGTGCTCTGTGAGCTGGCCTTTGTCACCCGCGAGGCAGAGCGGCAGATGCTGCTTGACCCCGCCTGCCAGGAGCAATGGGCACAGGGCATTTGCCAAGGGCTGTGCCGCTGGTTTTCGGTGCCCTTTCGC
>JBBAEK010000037.1:0-11540 GCA_041655935.1 Eubacteriales bacterium | reverse complement strand
TCCCCCCACGCGTCAAGGTCGGCCTTGGTATAGCCCACCACAATCTGCTTGCCGGTGGTGCCGCTCGAGGCGTGGATGCGTACCACCTGCTCCATCGGGCAGGCGAACAGGCCGTAGGGGTAGTAGTCCCGCAGGTCCTTCTTTTCGGTGAAGGGCAGCTTTGAGAGGTCGTCAATGCTCCGGATGTCCTCCGGGCGCACGCCCGCCGCCTGCATGCGCTCCCTGTAAGGGGCGACCCGCTCATAAATGTGCGCCAGGGTTTTCCTCAGCGCCGCCGACTGCATGGCGCGCATGTCGGCGGGGGTAGCTCGTTCAATGTCCGCTTGCCAATATCTTTCCATGTGACGCTCTCCGTATCAGTGTTGGTCCGGGTAGTGGTAGCCCGACAGGAAGGCCTGCCGGTTCATCTGCAAAAACTTGGGTTTGACCACCTCCGCCATGGCGTCGAGCCACCGCTCGGCGGGCAGGTGGAAGTGGTGGGCCAGCCGCCCCATCAGCACCATATTGGCCGCCCTGGCACTGCCCGCCCGCTCGGCGAGGGACAGCGCATCCAGCGCGTCCACCGACAGTCCCCGGTCTCTCAACTGCTGCAGCACGGTATCGGGGTAGGCGGCCGCCCCTACCACCACGGGCATGGGGTCGATCTGCTGGGTGCTGACGATCAGCCTGCCGCCCGGCTTTAGGTAGGGCACCCAGCGCGCGCCCTCAAGGGCCTCAAAGGCGACCAAAAAGTCCGCCTCCCCCTCGGTGACCAGGGGCGAGCACACCTGCGTCCCGCACCGCACATAGGTCACCACCGAGCCGCCCCGCTGGCTCATGCCGTGCACCTCGGAGACCTTCACGTCGTACCCTTCACGCACCAGCAGGTGGCCGAGCAGCTTGCTGGCGAGCAGCGAGCCCTGCCCGCCGACCCCCACAATCATCAGATTCACGTTTGTCATGCCTGCGCCTCCTTTCCAATCGCGCCAAAGGCGCAGAGCTGGACGCAGACCTCACAGCCCACACAAAGGGTGCCGTCAATCGAGGAGTGCTGTTTCGGCTTGTCGCCCCGCATACTGATGGCGGGACAGCCGATCTTCATACAGCGGCGACAGCCGGTGCACACCCCGGGGTCCACCCGGAGGGCGGGCTTCGGGCTCACCGACTTGAGCAGCACGCAGGGGCGGCGGGCAATGACCACCGACGGCTCGTCCGCCGCCAGCTCCTCCCGGAGTACCGCCTCGGTCTCTTTCAGTTGGTACGGGTCGACCACCCGCACCCGGCGGATGCCCATGGCGCGGCAGAGTGCCTCCAAGTCGATTTTCCCGGCGGGGTCGCCCTTGATATTGTAGCCGGTGGTGGGGTTGTGCTGGTGGCCGGTCATGCCGGTGATGGAGTTGTCTAAAATAATCACGGTGGCGGCGGAGCCGTTATAGGCGATATTCGCCAGCCCCGTCATACCCGAGTGCATGAAGGTAGAGTCCCCGATGACGCAGGCGGTCTTGCGGGCGACTTGCGGGTCGGCGTGCAAAAAGCCGTGCAGGCCGGAGATTGACGCGCCCATGCAGAGGGTGGCGTCCAGCGCCGACAGGGGGGCCTGGGAGCCCAGCGTATAGCAGCCGATGTCCCCGATCACCGTGGCCCCCAGCTTGGAGAGCAGGTAGAACATGCCCCGGTGCGGACAGCCCGCGCACATGACGGGGGGGCGCACCGGCAGGGGGGTGTCCACCGACAGGGAGGCGGGGGCGGGGAGGCCGAACACCCGGCGCACCGTCGCCTGGGAGTACTCACCGATGGGGGAAAAGAGCGACTTGCCCTCCACCGAAAGCCCCAAATTGCGGCAGTGCTGCTCGATGATGCCGTCCAGCTCCTCCACCACCACCAGCCGCCGCACGGAGGCGGCGAAGTCACGGATCAGCTTGGTGGGCAGGGGATGGATCAGGCCGAGCTTGAGGACGCTGACCGTCTCGCCCAGCGCTTCCTTGACATACTGGTAGCAGGTGCCGGCGGTGATGATGCCGACCTCACTGCCGCCCCGCTCGACCCGGTTGTACGGGCAGTCCTCGGCATACTCGGCCAGTGCCGCCATGCGCGCCTCCACCACGGGGTGGCGCTGCTTGGCGTTGCCGGGCACCATGACATATTTTTGCGGATTTTTCACATAAGGCCTGAGCGGCACCTCGGCACGCTCGCCCGTCTCCACCAGACTCTGCGAGTGGGCGATCCGGGTGCAGGTGCGCAGCAGCACCGGCGTGTCAAACCGCTCGGAGAGGGCAAACGCCTCCTTGGCAAAGCGGTAACACTCGGCGGAGTCGGCGGGCTCGAGCAGGGGGACCTTGGCCGCGACGGCATAGTGGCGGGAGTCCTGCTCGTTTTGGGAGGAGTGCATGGCAGGGTCGTCCGCCACGCAGAGCACCAGCCCGCCCGTGACCCCGGTATAGGATAGGGTAAAGAGGGGGTCGGCGGCCACGTTCAGCCCGACGTGCTTCATGGCGCACGCCGCCCGCGCCCCCGCCAAAGAGGCGCCGAACGCCACCTCCAGCGCCACCTTTTCATTGGGCGCCCACTCGCTGTATATGCCGTCATATGTAGCGATATATTCGGTAATCTCGGTGGAGGGTGTGCCCGGATAGGCGGAGACCACTCGACAGCCCCCCTCAAACAGCCCCCGGGCCAGCGCCTCGTTGCCGATCATGAGTTCTTTCATGCAGCTTCCTTTCTGTTGCGAAGAATGACGGGAAAAAGTGAAATCGGACTTGCTTTTTTCCCCGGTTTCGGTTACAATGTGGGTACCGGGGCGAGGAGAACGGGCTTCTGTCTTTGAAAAGCGGACCAAACGCCCTTTTCTTTCGCCCGCCGCCCCAAAGCAGCGTTGACTTATTATAATTGATTTGCTTCGCTTTGTCAATGCGAAAAACCACCAAAAAACCATCCCCGTTTGGGCGCTGCCGGTCAACACCCACCCCGAACGGGCGAAAACGGGCATCCCCCCATCCCCTGACGCGCCCCGGCGGACGAAAGGAGTCTCCATGAAACTGGGCATTATCGGCACGGGACATATCAGCCACCGCCTGGCCGAGGCCGTCTCCCTCACCCCGGGCGTGACCCTGTGGTCGGTGTATTCCCGTGATATGTCGCGGGGGCAGGCGTTTGCCGCGCGCTACGGCGTGCCGACCGTACACACCGACCTTGCCGCCTTTTTGGCCGACCCGCAACCGGACGCGGTCTATGTCGCCAGCCCGAACAGCCTGCACGAGAGCCAGACCGTCGCCGCCCTCACCGCCGGCAAGCATGTGCTGTGCGAGAAGCCGCTCACCACCGACCGCCCCGCCTGCGAGCGCATGATCGCCTGCGCCAAAGCCCACGGGCGGGTACTGCTGGAGGCCATGCGGCCGGTGCACGACCCCTTTTATGACCTGTTGCAGGCACACCTGCCCCGGGTGGGTCGGCTGCGGCAGGTGCGTCTGGAGTACTGCCAGTACTCCTCCCGCTACGACGGCTTTCTGCGGGGCGAGCCCACCAATGCCTTCACCCCCGCGCTGGGCAACGCTGCGCTCATGGACATCGGGGTGTACCCGGTCGAGCTGTGCGTCTACCTGTTCGGGCTGCCCCGTCAGGTCTGTTCGACGACCCTCAGGCTCCCCTGCGCTCCGAAGAGCGCGGGCGCTCCGGAGAGCGCGGGCGCTTTTGAGGGCGCGGGCAGCGCACTGCTTTCGTACGGGGAAATGTACGCCTCCCTCACCTGGTCGAAAATCACCGACTCGGTCACCCCCTCCTGTCTGCTGGGAGAGGCGGGGGCTCTGGTGATTGACAAGCTGTCGGTGCCCACCACGCTGACCTTTTACCCGCGGGGCGGCGAGGGCACTGTCATTCCCTACACCCCCGCCCCCAACAACATGGTGCACGAGCTGCGGGTCTTTTGCGAGCTAGTCGCGCAGGGCCGCGTGTCGCACCGCTTCCTGTCCGCCTCCGCGCACACCCTGCAGGTGCTGGATACCATCCGCGCGCAAAACGACATCATGATTACCTGACCCCCCCCCGCGCGCCCGTCTGAAAGCAGACAAGCAGATACCTGCATTGATAGCTGAACCCCCGCGCGCCCGGCACGGCGCCCGTCCGCCTCGAAGCAACGCAACTGCCACTCTGTCAATCAAGGCGTGCCCGCACGACTCTGTTTGCAAAGAGTTATTTACAAACGCATAGCATCCCCGCTTCCCCACTACAATCCCACACGGAGTTTTTATGAAGGACAACAAAAGCAGCTTTTTCTTTATTTTCCTCACCGCATTCCTCTTTGCCACCATGGAGCCGGTCTCGAAAACCCTGCACATGAACTTTGCCGTCATCACCGCCATCCGCTTTTTGGTCGGGGCGGCCATTCTGTTGCCCTTCACCCGGCAGGCCCTGCGCCGCAAACAAATCACCCTATCGCTGCCCGACCTTTTGCTGCTCACCGGGCTCGGGGTGCTGGTGGTCTGTGTCAGTATGCCCTTGCTCCAACTGTCGGTACTGACCGGCCGGTCGGCGGGGATGTCGGCCGCCATTGTCGGCATCATCTTTTCCACCAACTCGGTGTTCACCATTCTGCTGGCGGTGCCGGTGCTGGGTGAGAAAATCACCGCCCGCAAGCTCGCCGCCGTCGCGCTCTGCCTGACCGGCATTGTGGTGTGCTCCTACACCAAAAACTCAAGCGCCAGCCTGCCCGCCGTTCTGTACGCCATCGGCGCGGCGCTGTCTTTCAGTGTCTACACCGTCCTGTCCAAAAAGTACGCCCCCCGCTTCAGCGGTGTGATCCAGACGGGGGTTTCCTTTACCACAGGCTCGTTGCTCCTCTTTGTCGGCATTGGTGTCGTGTCTCTGCTGTCGGGGACAAACCTGTTTGCGGGCACCTTTGCCTCCGGGGGCACGGTGTGGACGCTGCTCTACCTTGGCTTGGCAGTGACGGGCATCGGCTACTTCAGCTTTTTCCGCGCCATTGAGAAGTCCTCCGCCATGACGGCGTCGCTGGTCTTTTTCATCAAGCCCGTCCTGACCCCCTTTGTCGCCGCCTTTGTGGAGGTGGTGATTGAGAAAACCGCCCCGGGCGCCCTCTCCCCGCGGGTCTTTATCGCCCTTGCCTTGGTGCTGGGCGGCTCACTGCTCGCCACCCTCAAACCAAAGCCCGCCGCCCCCGTCCCCGAGGACGCCTGACTTCCCTGCGCTCACCGCTTGCCTGCTCCCGCGGCTCACCCGCTCCGACCGTTTACCCGCGCTGCCGCCTGCCGGCACTGTCCACGATTCATCCCAAAAGGAAAGGACCCCCAAAAAATGAATGACGTGCTCTTTTTCTACATTCCAGGCTGTCCCTACTGCCGCCGCGCGGACAAGCTGCTTGACGAGCTCTGCCGGGAGCGTCCCGACTTTGCTGCCGTCTCTCTGCGCCGTGTGGACGAGACCCGTGAGCCGGCGCTGGCGGAGTCCTACGACTACTACCGCGTCCCCACCCTCTTTTTCGGGCGCACCAAGCTCTATGAGGCACACCCCTCGCACTCTGAAAAAGAGATGAAGACCCACCTGCAACAGGCGCTCAAGCTGGTCCTCGCCGCCCAAAAGGTCACTACCCTCTCATAACCAGTCGGGCGGCGCCTGCCGCCTTTCTCTAATTTCATAATGGAGGTGTGCGATGAACCGAGAAGATACCGTGGCACCTGTGTATGCCCAGATTGCCCTGGACATTGCCCTACGTATTTCGAGGGGGGAACTACAGGAGAACACCCGCATTTACGGACGCTCGATCATGGCATCGGAGTACGGCGTGTCCCCTGAGACCATCAGGCGTGCCCTCAAGCTGCTGGAGGACATGAACATTGTCTCGGTCAAGCCCAATAGCGGCGCTGTGGTGCTGTCGGCTGACAACGCCCGGCAGTATGTCAGCCGTTTTGACCAGTCAAACAGCATCCGTACCAAGCAACGAAAGCTGTCCCAACTCCTGAACCAGCAGGAGAAAATCCACCGCGAGATCAACGACATCGTGGACTACATGGTCCATATCAACGCCCGCTTCTCGGTCTCCAACCCCTTCAATACCTATGAAGTGCCCGTCCCTCCGACCTCTCCAGTGGTGGGGCGTACCTTGAGCGAGCTACAGTTTTGGCAGCAAACGCACGCCACCGTCATTGCCCTGCGGCGGGAGGAGTCAATTATGTTATCCCCCGGTCCCTATGTCCTCTTAGAGGCGGGGGATACGCTGGTGTTCATCGGCGACCAGACCAGCATCCAAGCCGTCATTGATTTTATCAGCCGCCCTGACCCCCCCACCTCTTAAAAAAGCCCCGAGGGGCACCGCCTGCGCCACCCGTCACGCGCCTCCACACCCGTGAAGACAAGCTTCACGGGTGTCTTTTTTACATTTGGGGTTGACAAACCGACAACTTGATAATATAATAGAGTTGTCGGTTTTTTGACGGGTGGCTCCCACGGGTGGCTCCCACGGGTGGCTTCCACGGGTGGCTTCCACGAGTGCTTCTCACGAGTGGTTCCCACGGGTTCCCCCTGTCCGAACCGAAACACGATTCATTATGGAAGAAGGAGGTTTTAGTTTGATTCGATTTGAACATGTCAGCAAACAATACGGCCGAGCCAAAGTGCTGGACGACATCAGTTTTGAGATTAAAGAAGGAGAGTTTGCCGTGTTGATTGGCCCCAGCGGCTGCGGAAAAACCACGACGCTGAAAACCATCAACCGTTTGATAGAACCCGATGCCGGTCAGGTATGGGTAAACGAACAGGATATTGCGAGGCAGAGCCCGGTGGCACTGCGGCGCGGGATTGGCTATGTGATCCAGCAGATCGGGCTGTTTCCCAACATGACGGTGGCACAGAACATCGCGGTGGTGCCCAAACTGCTGAAATACAGCCGTGAGCGCTGCGATCAGGTGGTGCGGGAGCTGCTGGCGATGGTGGATATGCCGTATGAGGAAAACGCGCACAAGTACCCCGCCGAGCTATCGGGGGGGCAGCAACAGCGTATCGGGGTGCTGCGGGCACTGGCGGCGTCCCCGCCCATTGTGCTGATGGATGAACCCTTTGGCGCGCTCGACCCCGTGACACGCGACTCCCTGCAGGAGGAGATCAAGGGGATTCAGAAGAAGCTGAAAAAGACCATTGTCTTTGTCACCCACGACATGGACGAGGCGCTGCGGCTTGCCGACACGGTGATCTTCATGGACAAGGGCAAGATCCTGCAAATGGCGTCCCCTGAGGAGATGCTGCAACACCCCGCCAGCCCTATCATCACCGCCTTTATGGGCAAACACATTGCACAAGGTGGCGACAGAGCTCCCATGGTAGCCGAGGACTTCATGAAGAAAAGGGTGCTGAAAGCGCCAAAAACCAGCCGCACCTTAGAGGGCATCAAGCTCATGAGCAGCCAGGGTGTCAACTCGCTGGTGGTGGTGGAGGAGGACGGAAGCTACCTCGGCACAGTGACCGTCGAGGACCTGCGTACCAGCGGCAAGGCCGGGCAGACCATTGAGGCACTGGTGAGCGACAAAGTGCCCACGGTACATAGGAAAGAGGACGCCCGCCTCGCTTTTGATTCTCTGCAAAGCACCCCTGACAACTTTGTTGTTGTCCTGAACGACAACCGCACGGTCGCCGGGCTGATCACCCGTACCAGTATGGCGAAGGCGCTCGGCGAGGCGATGTGGGGTGAGTTGGTCTGATGAAATTTGCTGAATTTGTCGGTAAAAACCACCAAATCCTACTGGATAGCCTGTTGCGGCACATTGAGCTGGTGACCATCTCGGTGCTGGGGGGCATGCTGCTGGCCATCCCGCTGGGTATCTGGCTGACACGGCACCGCCGGCTGGCGGGCCCCGTGCTGGCACTGGCGGGGACGGTGCAGACCATCCCGGGGTTGGTCATGCTGGGCTTTGCTCTGATCCTGCTGGGCACGGGCATGCTGCCGGCGGTGGTGGTGCTCACGCTGTACGCTATCCTGCCCGTCCTGCGTAACACCTACTTGGGCATTGTCGAGGTGGACCGGGGGTATACCGAGGCGGCACGGGGGATTGGCATGACCGATCTGCAAATGCTCTGCTCGGTGGAGCTGCCCATCGCCCTGCCCACCATTGTCAGCGGCATTCGCCTGTCCACCGTCTACATTGTCAGTTGGACAACGCTGGCGGGGATGATTGGCGCGGGGGGGCTGGGCGACCTCATCTGGACGGGGCTCGCGACTTACAACAAGCAGTACATTTTGGCGGGCGCCATCCCCTCGGCTTTGCTGGCACTGGTCCTTGGCGGACTGATCAGCCTGCTGGAGCGGCGACTGGTGTCGGCAGGCGTAAGGAGGGCAAGGGTATGAGTGCAATCAGCACAGAACTACTGCAAGGCATCCTACAGCACTTGCTGCTCGTGTCGGCAGCGGTGGGGATTGCCACCCTGCTCGGTGTGCTGCTGGGCGTGGTGGCGTACTGGGTGCGGGGGCTGGGCAATGTGCTGCTGCTGGCGGCGGAGATCATCCAAACCATCCCCTCGCTGGCACTGCTGGCACTGCTCATGATTCTCTTTGGACTGGGCAATACGACACTGGTCGTGGGGCTGGTGCTGTACGCGCTGCTGCCCATCATGCGGGGCACCCACACGGGGCTGCAAAACATCTCCCCCCACCTGCGGGAAGCCGCGCGGGGGATGGGGATGTCCCGCTTACAACGCCTGTTTGGGGTGGAACTGCCCCTCTCCTTCCCCCTCATCTTTTCGGGTGTCAAAATAGCCTTGGTCAACTCGCTTTCGGTCGCCGTGATGGGCGTGCTGATTGGCGCGGGGGGGCTGGGCGGTATCATTTACCGTGGCATCCAGTCGCTGCAAATGCAGCGCATCCTGCTCGGGGCGGTACCGGTGGTGCTCATGGCACTGCTGTTGGAGTACGGCATGTCTTTTGTTGAAAAATGGCTGACCAACACTCGCCGCCCGCAAACCCATCCATTAAACTCACCGGAGGAAACAATATGAAACACACAAACAGAAAACTACTAAGCGTCCTACTCATATGCCTGATGATTTTGCCGCTGGCGCTCAGCGGCTGTGCGGGCAAAAACAAACTCGTCATCGGCTCAAAGGACTTCAGCGAAAACATCCTGCTCGGCGAGCTGCTCGCCCAGTTGGTAGAGGCGAAAACCGACATCAAGGTCGAGCGCAAGCTTAACCTCGGCGGCACCTTCGTGTGCTTTGAGGCGATCAAAAAGGGCAACATTGACCTCTACGCCGAGTACACCGGCACCGCCCTGACCGCCCAGCTCAACCGTGACGTCATTGCCGACCCCGAGGAGGCATACGCGGTGGTCGCGGCGGAGTTCCAGCGGCAGTTTGGCGTGAGCTGGCTCAGCCCCCTTGGCTTCAACAACACCTACACGCTGGCGGTGACCGACGAGGTCTACCAGACCCACGGGGTGGAGACCTTCAGTGACCTCATCCCCATCGCCGACCAGCTCGTCTTTGGTGCCGAGCATGAGTTTTTTGACCGGCAGGACGGCTACGACGGGCTGGTGGAGACCTATGGCTTGACCTTCAAGGGCGAGCCCCAGAAGATGAATGTCAACTTGAAGTACCAAGCGATTGGCAACGGTGACATGGATGTGACCGACGCTTTCGCCACCGACGGCGCCATTTTGCGCTACAACCTGAAGGTGCTGACCGACGACTTAGGCTTCTTCCCGCCCTACTATGCCGCCCCCATTGTCCGCACAGAGACACTGGAGCGCTTCCCGGAGCTGGAGGCAGTGCTTGACCTCATGGCGGGGCTGATCACCGATGCGGTCATGACCGAGCTGAACTACCAAGTCGATGTCGAGGGCGAGGAGATTGCCGATGTTGCCCGTGCGTTTTTGCTTGAGCAAGGACTGATCGACTAACACCCCTCTCGATTGTCAACCATTTTTTACATCACCCCCGTGCAGCTTTCGCTGTGCGGGGGTGATTGGTTGGCTCACCGCACGGATGGCGGCGAGGGTATGAGGGCAGTAGCCGGTGCAGGGACAGGGCGGTCTGCCGGTCCGCCACCAGCTCGGTCAGGTCAACGGGCTTGGTCAGCTCCTGTAAGGCAGTGTCGTCCTCAGTGTAGCGACCCCGCCGCCGCTGTTCGGTGCGGACAATGTTTTTGGCGATGTGGCACAGCCACACCCGCACCTCACACTCCCCGCGGAAGTTGTGCAGGGAGCGCATGGCACGGAAAAAGGTCTCCTGTGTGACCTCCTCCGCCCAGCGTTCGTCGAGCGTGAGTCCCCGGGCATACCGGTAGACGTCGGTCATGTAGGTTCGGTAAATCTCCTCAAACTCGCTCACCCTGTCACCTCCCTGCCCAAGAGACGGCGCAACCCGTCATATATCACAAGAAAAGCAAAAAATATTTTTTTGCCGGCTCGGTTTGCCGGTGCCCAAAGTGCCGGCTCACCGGCGGCGCACTATGGCTCCGACGACAGTATAGCACACCCCACCCGGACTTGCAAGCGCCCCCGGCAGCGAGTGCCCCCGGCAGCAAGCGCCCCGGCAAGCGGACCGGCGGCGGAACCTCTGCCCGCGCGGCGCATATACTGCTACCAGCACCCATGAAAGGAATCACACCCATGCACCGTCCCATCCCTGCGCGCCGGCGGCTCGACCGTCTGTCCTGCTGCGGCGGGCACCAAGCCGACAAACCGGCTATGTCCTGCGACTTTGGTCCCAAGCCTTTTGTCATAGACATCGCCCGTGCCACCGCCCAAAACGAGTGCTTTCGGCGGACACTCTGGACCGGGACACACCTGCAGCTCACCCTGATGAGCCTGGAGGCGGGCGAGGACGTCGGGCTGGAAATGCACCCCAGCACCGACCAGTTCCTCCGCGTGGAACAGGGCGAGGGCGTGGTACTGATGGGGGACAGTCCCCACCACCTCACCTTCCGAAAAAAGGTCCGGGATGACTTTGCCATCATCGTCCCCGCCGGCACCTGGCACAACCTGGTCAACACCGGCCGGGGCCCCCTCCGCCTCTACTCTATCTACGCGCCGCCCGAACATCCCCACGGGACCGTCCAACCCACAAAGCAGGACGCCACATAACCCGCCTGCTTCCCACCCCTGCCGCCTCTCTGCCTCCCGACTGCCGTCGGCCCTCCCTTGTCACCCCCTGCCCGCATCCTCCCCGTCTGTTCCTCCCGTCCCCTCGCCTCCTCGCCCCACCTGTACATCCGCAAGACCCTTGCTTCTGTCCGGCACAAAACCTGCCCTCGCGGCGGGTTTTGTTTTTTTGCGTGGCAGGCATGGGGGACGGTGCTTTTCGTGCGCGCAGGCAGGCGACGGGGATTAGGCTTAGGCTTAGGATTAGGATTAGGCTTAGGATTAGGGTTAGGATTAGGGTTAGGGTTAGGGTTAGGGTTAGGATTAGGGTGCATTGCCGATCATGGCACTGCCTTACCACGGCATCCCACGGCATTGCCGAACCATGCCGCGGCATCCCCCGTCATGACCGCGCCGGGGACACCTTGACAACCCTGCCCATGTTGAGTATACTATACATGTAAGCGGAATCGGGGTCAAAGTTGC
>JBBAEK010000036.1:0-12899 GCA_041655935.1 Eubacteriales bacterium | reverse complement strand
CGGCGGTCAGCACAAGGTTTCGGGATTTTTGACACAGTCGGTATAGGGAAAGAGAAATTCTCTGATGCCGGCGGCGTAGGGGGCGATGTCGTACTGCCCGTAGTAGAGCACCAGTCCCTCCGGGCGGCAGTAGAACCGCTCGGGGCGGAAAGTCTCGCGCGCCAGCTCGGGGGCATCGTCAAAGTAAAGCTCCGACTCGCGCCGGATGGCGGCGGCGACCGCCGGCAGCAGGTAGGCCTCGGGGCCGGGCGGGTGGCAGACCAGTTTTTGTAACGGCACCGGGCGGCAACGGTCAAGCTGCCATGTCTCGGACTGTCGGGCGGTGGTGCCGTGCGCGCCTCCCGTGTACTCGTACCGGTCAAAGTACAGGCTGAGAATGCAGGCGTGCAGATAGGTCACCTCCAAGACCTGCACCGCCTCAAAGACCCGCACGGGGTAGCCGTGCCGCAAGTCATCCCGGTACTGCGCCGCCGCCTGCCGGAACAGCCGGCCCCGGCAATACCGCGCATACGAGAGAGCCTCTTGCCGCCAGTGCCGGTTGAGCGCCGGGAGGCACCCCCGAGCCGGGACAAGCTCGGGGTACGCGATGGTATAAGACAGCAGTGTCACGCCGCAGTACGGCAACTGCCCGCTCAGGGTGAGCGTGCGGACGGTGATGGGTGGCTCTGTCATCAAAAACCTTCTCCCTGCCGCGACTTGGCGGCCCTTTTGATACAGTCTATGCGGCGGGGGCCTCTCCCGCGCCGAAAGCAGCGTGCCCTTGCCCCGCCCGGCTTGCCGGCGGGGCGGTGCTTTTTTTGCGCGGCGGGCACTAAAAAAAATTGACAAAGGCGAAAAAATGTGTATAATGTAAGTATCCTTTCAAGGGAAAGGATATTTTTGGAAATATAACCGGCGCAACGGCGCAACGGCGAGGGGTGGCCGCCCGATCAGGACGGTTTTCACTGCCCCGTTTTGAACAGAAGTGTGGCACGAAAAAGTGTGGTGCGACGGACTGCTCACCCCGCTTTATCGGTGTGGCACTTTTTTTGGCCCATTTTTCCGCCGGGTGCGGCGGGGACGGCTACGGCGGACGCGTCCGCCGGGTGCGGTGTGTATAGTCGGGGCGCTTCGCAGCAAAGATAGTTTGTATAGCCGGGGCGCCGGTGGGCGGGGCGGCCACAGGGCACAGAGGCTCCGTCAAGAGCAAGCCGGATGCCTGACCATCAAGGAAAGATGACGAGAAAACCATGAACAAAAGACAAAAACAAATTCTGTTTGTGACGCTGGTGACGCTGGCGGTCATTGCCGCGCTGATCGCGGTGGTCCTTGTGACCCAAGGGCAGCCCGAAAAGGACGAGAGCCTGGGCGAGGTCATGCGGGACGCGGTGCTGCACGAGCAAAACAAGGTGAGCCTGTTCGGCCTGCCGGTCAACCTGTCGGTGGCCTCCGGGTTCTTGCTGACCGGGGTGCTGCTCTTCTTGGCATTGCTCGCGCGGCTGTTTGTCATCCCGCGCTTCCGGGACAAGCCGGGGCGGCTGCAAAGTCTGCTCGAGCTGCCCGTGTCCTTCTTTGAGGACCTCGCCAAAAAGAACAGTCCGACCCACTACCGCTTTTTGGGGGCGTATGTGTTCGGCGCGGGGGTCTACATTTTCGCGGGCACCCTGATGGAGCTGTTCGGCATCCAGGTGCTCACCACCGCGGGGCACTCGGTCAGCCTGCCCGCCGTGCTGGCCGATATCAACGCCGCTCTGGCCATGGGCTTTCTGTCCTACGGGGTCATCCTGGTCGGCGGTCTGTGCACCAACCGGGTGCGGGGCGGACTGCATGCCCTGAAGGACTTTTCCCTGCCCGTTTCCATGAGCTTCCGCCTGTTCGGGGCACTGCTGAGCGGGCTGCTTGTCTCGGAGCTGGTCTACTACTTTATTTATACCGGCTTTGTGCTGCCGGTGCTGGTGGCGGTCCTGTTCACCCTGCTGCACGCCGTCATTCAAACCTATGTGCTCACCCTGCTCACCGCCCTGTTTTTCGGAGAGGCGACCGAGCCGCACCACAAGGAGCCCCATCAAAAGAACAAGCGGGGGGGCGCGCCGACACCGCCGCCCGCCGGCATACCGCCCGAGGGAGAACCGGCAACCGGCCCATAGCCCCCCGCCGGAGTCCCTGTCCGCCGCACCAACGCGGCACCGTATTCCCTGCCACCCGCCGGCCCCGCCGGTGTCCCTTGCCGCGGGTGCCCTTCCATCATTTGAACACATATTTCGGAGGTTGTTATGTCTGTCACTACCCGTACGCCGGCCCGCATCCTGGCCTGTCTGTTCCTCGCACTGCTGCTCTGTTCCCTGTTTGCCGTCGGGGCAAGCGCCGCCCCCGCTGACGAGGGCGCTGAAGAAACGCCTGCTGAGGCCGCCGCAGAGGCGACCACCGCCAAAGCCTTTTCCGCCGCGCTGGTGCTGGGCCTGCCGGCGAGCCTGGGCGCCCTTGCCATGGGCTTTGCCATCGCCAAAGCCGTGGAGGGCATCTCCCGCCAGCCCGAAGCCGAGGGGAAAATCCGGGGGGCGCTGATGGTGGGCTTGGTCTTTGTGGAGACGCTGGTCATCTATGCGCTGATCGCCGTCATCCTGATGATTTTCGTGTTGTGAGTGAGAGGATACCATGAGCATGCCCCTGAACATTGATTGGTTGCAGATACTGCTGCACCTGTTTAATTTTGTGATCCTGGCGGGCGGCCTGACGCTGCTGCTGTACGTCCCGGTCACCCGCTTCATGGCGGGGCGGCAGGGGCGGTTCGAGCAGCGGGAGCAGGATCTGGCCCGCCGTGAGGCGACGCTTGCCGACAAAGAGCGGCAGTACGCCGAGCTGTGTCGGCAGGCCGAGGACAAGCAGCGCGCGCAGGACGAAGCCGCCGAGGCGCAGCGCCGTGCCCTGCTCGAGGCAAGTGAGGCAGAGGCGCGGCAAGCCGCCGAGGGCATCCTCGCGCAGGCGCGGGCGGACGCCCGACGGGAGCGGGAGCAGGCCCTCTCGAATATCCGCGAGGAGGTCACCGAGCTGGCCCTGCTCATCGCGCAGGGGATCCTGGAGCGGGAGATTTCCGCGGAGGAAAACGCGGCCCTGATCGACGCCTGCCTGTCCGACTGGAGCCGACAGACATGAGAAAAATCACGGTCATCACCAGTATGGAGCTGACCCCCCGCCAGCAGCGGCAGATCGAGTCGGTCTTTGTCCCCAAGTACAAAGAGCGGCTGGAGTTCGTCTACCTGCTCGACCAGGCGATGGTGGGGGGCATTGTGGTCTTTGACGGCGAGATGGTCTATGACGGCTCGGTAAAGACCAAAATCACACAGATAAGGAGCAAACTGATCCATGGCTGAGTCGGGCTATGCCTTCGTCACCAAAGAGCTGCTCGAGCAGGTGCAGAAGATCACCTTTGACCACAACCCGCGCAAGGCGGGACGGGTGGTGGCGTGCGGGGACGGGATCATCACCATCGAGGGCCTGCGGGACGTCAAAAACGGGGAGCTGATTTACCTCAGCGGCGGTGCCTACGCGCTCGCCATGAACCTGGAGGAGGACTCGGTGGGCGCCATCCGCCTGTCGAACTCGAGTGACGTCTCGGAGGGCGACCTTGCCTCGCCTACCGGCACCATCATCAGCGTGCCGGTGGGGGAGGGGCTGCTCGGCCGGGTCATCAACCCGCTGGGCGAGGTGCTGGACGGCGGGCCCCCCCTGCCCACCGACCGCTACCGCCATATCGAAAGCCCCGCCCCCGCCATCTTTGACCGCGCCAAGGTCAGCCAGCCCCTCTACACCGGCATCAAGGCGCTGGACAGCATGATCCCCATCGGCCGCGGCCAGCGTGAGCTGATCATCGGGGACCGGCAGACCGGCAAGACCTCCCTCGCCCTGGACACCATCATCAACCAGAAGGGGCAGGGGGTGCTGTGCGTCTATGTCGCCATCGGGCAAAAGATCTCCGCGGTCAATTCTGTCATCCACGCGCTCCGGGCGCACGACGCCCTCGGGCACACCGTGGTGGTCTGCTCCACCGCCAGCGAGTCGGCGCCGCTGCAATACCTCGCCCCCTATACCGGCACGGCGGTGGCGGAGGCGTTCCTGTACGACGGGCGGGACGTGCTGATCGTATATGACGACCTGTCCAAGCACGCGGTCGCCTACCGCACCATCTCCCTGCTGCTGAAACGCCCCTCGGGTCGGGAAGCGTATCCGGGGGATATTTTCTACATTCACTCCAAGCTGCTCGAGCGCAGCGCCAAGCTGTCCGCCCGGCTGGGGGGCGGCTCTCTCACCGCCCTGCCCATCATCGAAACGCTGGCGGGCAATATCTCCTCCTACATCCCCACCAATGTCATTTCCATCACCGACGGGCAGATTTACCTCGAAAGCGAGCTGTTCCTGTCGGGGGTGAAGCCGGCGGTCAATGTGGGCCTCTCGGTCTCCCGCGTGGGGGGCGCGGCGCAAAACGCCGCCATGCGCAAGATCAGCGGCAAGGTGCGGCTGGAGCTGGCGCACTACCGCGAGATGGCGCAGTTCAGCCAGTTCGGCGCCGACCTGGACGACGACACCAAGCTCATTTTGGACAAGGGAATCCGGCTGACCGAAAGCCTCAAGCAGGAGCGGTTCGAGTCGGTCGGCATGGCGCACATGGTCGTGGAGCAGGTGGTGATGACCAACCACCTGCTGGCGCACGTGCCGGTCTCGGAGGTGCGCCCCTTTATGCGGGGCTTTCTGCGCTATATGGAGCGGGAGCACGGGGCGTTGCTGGCGCGCATCACCGACAGTAATACCCTCACCGACGGGGACGAGGCCGCCATCCGAGAGGCGGTAGAGGTCTACGGGAGAGGCTCATGAACGACAAGGAAATGAAGGGGCGCATCGGGGTGGTGACGGATACCGTCAAGCTCACCCGCGCCATGCAGCTGCTGGCCGCCTCGAAAATCCGCCGCGCCCGGCAAAAGCGCGCGGACAGCCTGCGCTACCTCTCCGAGCTCGAGCGGGTGGTCTCGCTGCTGCTGTACAGCCGACCCGAGCGGCAGCGGCACCCCTACCTGCACCACGCCGACGCGGGCAAGCCGATGCTGATCGTGGTGGCGGGGGACAAGGGGCTGTGCGGCGACTATAACCACGCCATTTTGGCGCTGGCCGAGGAGTTCATCCGCACCCACGCCATCGACACCATCTTTGCCGTGGGCTATGAGGCACTGGAGCACTTCCAGCGCCGGGGGGTCGAGCTCAACCGCGGCTATGTGCACTTTCAGGAGCCCCACGCCTTTGACACCGAGGTGCTGGCGCGGGACTTGCTACAGTACTACCACGACGACCGGTACAACCGGGTGCATATCGCCTACACCCGCACCCCCTCGCTGGGGGCGCAGACCCCCTGCGTCAAGCAGCTGCTGCCCATGGTGATCCCGCCCGACCCGCAGCCGCCCTATGAGGTGGCGTTTGAGCCCGACTCCGAGCAGTCGCTGACCGACCTGCTCACCCAGTTGCTCAAAGCCAACCTGTACGCCGCCCTCGCCGACTCCGACCTCGCCATTCACTGCAAACGCATGGTGGCGATGCAGGGGGCGTCACGGAGCGGGGAGGAAATGCTGGAGGCGCTGACCGCCGCCTACCATACCGGCCGCCAGGAAGCCATCACGAGTGAGCTGGGCGATATGAACGCCTTTATTTTCAGAAAGGACAAACGATGAAGCACACCACGGGCACCATCATCCAGATCATCGGGTCTGTGATAGATGTCAAGTTTAGTGGACATCTGCCCAGCCAGAACGACCTGCTCATTGCCGTGGACGGCGAGCTGACCGTGCAGATGGAGGTCATGGCGCACCGCACCGACAATGTCTGCCGCTGTATCGCCCTGCAAAGCACCGAGGGACTGGCGCGGGGGACAGAGGTGATCACCACGGGCAGCAGTTTGCATGTGCCGGTGGGGGACGAGACGCTGGGGCGGGTGTTCAACCCCCTGGGGGAGCCGATTGACGGGCTGGGGCCGCTGGAGGGCGAGTACCGCTCCATCTACCGGCAACCGCCTTCTTTGCTCGAACAAAACCCGGCTACGGAGATGCTGGAGACGGGGATTAAGGTCATTGACCTGCTCACCCCCTATGCCAAGGGGGGGAAAATCGGACTGTTCGGCGGCGCGGGGGTGGGCAAGACGGTACTCATCCAGGAGCTGATCGCCTCCATCGCCACCCACTACAGTGGCAAGTCGGTCTTTATCGGCGTGGGAGAGCGCAGCCGCGAGGGCTTTGAAATGGTGGAGGAGATGACCGCCTCGGGCGTGCTGTCGAGCACGGCGCTGGTCTTCGGCCAGATGAACGAGTCGCCCGGCGCCCGGATGCGGGTCGCCTTTACCGGGCTGACCATGGCGGAGTATTTCCGGGACGAGATGGGGCAGGATGTGCTGCTCTTTATTGACAATATCTTTCGCTATGTCCAGGCCGGCTCGGAGGTCTCGGCTCTGCTGGGCAGAATGCCCTCCGCCGTGGGCTACCAGCCCACACTCGCGAACGAGCTGGGGCAGCTGGAGGAGCGCATTGCCTCCACCGCGCGGGGGTCCATCACCTCGGTACAGGCGGTCTATGTGCCCGCCGACGACCTGACCGACCCTGCCCCCGCCACCATTTTCAGCCACCTGGACGCCACCACCGTGCTGTCCCGCAAGGTGGTGGAACAGGGCATTTACCCCGCGGTCGACCCCTTGGCGTCCACCAGCCGCCTGCTGGAGCCCGACATTGTCGGGCGGAGTCATTATGAGACGGCGCGGGCAGTCTCCGCCGTGCTGCAACGCTACAAGGAACTGCAGGACATCATCGCCATTCTGGGCATGGACGAACTGTCGGAAGAGGACAAAGTGCTGGTCTACCGGGCGCGCAAGCTGCAGCGCTACTTCTCCCAGCCCTTCTCGGTCGCCAGCGTGTATACCGGCGTGCCGGGGCGTCATGTCCCGCTGGAAAAGACGATCGCCGACTGCCGCGCCATTCTGGAGGGGCGGTGCGACCGGGTCCCCGAAAGCGCCTTTTACTTTATCGGCGACCTCAGCGACATCAGGGAGTACCGGCCATGAGTACCTTTCTCCTCACCATGTACCGGCCGAACAAGCTCTTTTTTGAGGGGCAGGTGAGCAGCCTGTTGGTCAGCCAGCCCGACCGGCAGGTGGAGATCCTCCCCGGCCATATCCCCATGATCATGCAGCTCGGCACCGACATGGCGCGGCTGGCGTTGCCCGACGGGCAGGCGCGGGTGTTTGCCACCGGTGAGGGAGTGCTGCATATCACCCCCGCGGGGGTGATGGTGCTCTCGGACTTTCTGGTGTGGGAAGAGCGGCTCGAGGCGGCGCTGGACAACCGCCGGAAGAGCATCGAGGCCGAAAACCGCCGCCGCAAGCAAAGCGCGCTGGAATACAGGCTCAACCAGATTGAGATGAGCAGGCTGTTCACCCGCCTGAGCGGCCGCCGGCACTGACGCCCGGCGGTCAGCCCCTGTCCATGGTCGTCAACCCCTTCCCAAGAGCCAAATAGGGAGGGGTTTCCTGCTTTTTGCCCGTGCGGGCGGAAATTGGTTGAGATGAGCAGGCTGTTCACCCGCCTGAGCGGCCGCCGGCACTGACGCCCGGCGGTCAGCCCCTGTCCATGCTCGTCAACCCCTTCCCAAGAGCCAAATAGGGAGGGGTTTCCTGCTTTTTGCCCGTGCGGGCGGAAATTGGGTAAAAGGTATTGTGCCACTGGGAAAATTGTGCTATGATGGTGACAGTTGATGAAAGATGAGGTGCGCCATGCTGCAAATCAGAGATGTTAGTAAAAGTTATCGAAAGACTGTGGCGGTGAATCATGTGAACCTGCACCTGGCACCCGGGAGCCTGACGGTGCTTCTCGGGCCGAACGGGGCGGGCAAAAGCACGCTGCTCAAGTCGGTGGTCGGGTTTCTGCGCTACCAGGGCGAGATTTTCATCGGCGGGCTGCCGAACAAGGGAGTGGACGCCAAACGGCTGGTGGGCTTTGTGCCCGAGATGCCCTCCCTGTACCCCAACCTCACGGTCATTGAACATATGGAGTTGATTGCCCGCGCTTACAAGCTGACCAATTATCAGGAGGACTGCCGGCAACTGCTCACCCTGTTTGAGCTGGACGACAAGCAAAAGAAATTCGGCGACGAGCTGTCCAAGGGGATGCAGCAAAAACTGTCCATTTGCCTCGGACTGTTGCCCAAACCCCGCCTGCTACTGCTGGATGAGCCCATGGTGGGGCTGGACCCTCACGCCATCAAGTCCCTCAAAGAGCTGTTGCTGCAAAAGCGGAACGAGGGCTGCGCTATTCTGATCAGCACCCATATCATTGACAGCATTGAGCAGCTCTGGGACCGCTGTGTCATCATGCAGACGGGACAGGTGCGGGCGGACGTGACCCGCGAGACCCTGTGGCAGTCGGGGCAGACGCTGGAGCAGTTGTTCTTTGCCATCACCGAAGGGTCGCCAGAGGGTGGCCCGTCGAACGGCCCGCAAAACGGTCAATTTTTCAACCATATGCCGCCCGATATGGGCGGGTACATGGGTGGCCCGCCGCAAGGTGGCCCGCCGAACGGCCCGCAAAACGGTCAATTTTTCAACCATATGCCGCCCGATATGGGCGGGTACATGGGCGGCCCGCCGCAAGGTGGCCCGCCGAACGGCCCGCAGGGCGAGCGCCCCACAGGTAGTGAGGCACCGCCCGCCGGCGGGGAGGGGCAGGCATGAGGCTGTTTTGGTACTATGCCCGCCATACGGTGACAAACCAGCTGCGCAAGCTCTTGAGGAGCTGGGTGGCGATCGTGGTGCTGGTCGTGGTGCTGCTGGCGGTGGCGGGGGGCATTCTCGGGGCGGTGCTTGCCGAGGAGGCACCGGAGGATACGCCCGCCATAGAAGTGACCGACCCGGCCCTGGCGGCTCAGATCACCGAGCTTTCGGTGGCGGGCATCATCCTCCTCATGTTCACGCTGCACGTCACGAATGCCGAAAAGAGCGGCAACCGCATCTTTTTGCCCGCCGATGTTGCCCTGCTCTTTCCCGCCCCTCTCAAGCCCCAGTCGGTCCTGCTCTTTCGCCTGATGGCACAGCTCGGCGCCATCTTATTCGGCAGTATCTACCTGCTCTTTCAACTGCCCAACCTCGCGTTGCGGCTGGGCATGGGCGGGCTCGGGGCGCTGGTGTGGCTGCTGGTGTGGCTGTTGATTTTGATCTATGCCAAGCTGCTGCAAGTTTTGCTCTACACCGTGGCGTCCACGCATGAGCACCTCAAAAAGTTCATTCGCCCCGCCCTGCTCTCTTTCTTTGTGCTTTTGGGGGGTAGCTTCTACCTGTTTCTCCGGCGCAGCGGCCTGCCCCTGCCCGATGCCCTCTTTGCCTTCTTTAACCACCCGCTGACCCGCCATATCCCCGTGTATGGCTGGCTGAAAGCCATGGCGGTAGGGGCGCTGACCCGGTCGTGGGGGGTGGTGTTGTGGACTTTTCCGGCGCTGACGGCGGGGGTTTTGGGGTTGATTTACCTTATTTGGCACCTGAAAGCCGACTTTTACGAGGAGGCCATGGCGCAGTCGGCCGAAACCGCCGCCCTGCAACAGGCGATGGCGGAGGGCAAGATGACCCTGCCCTCGGCGGTGCGCAAAAAAGAGCGCAGCGACAAGCTGCGCCGGGAGGGATTTTCCCGCGGGTGGGGGGCCAGCGTCTTTTTCTTTAAGACCCTGTACAACCGCTTCCGCTTCTCGAGAACCCGCTACTTCACCAAGACCGCCTATACCTACCTGCTGGTCTCGTTTTTCTGCCTGTTCTCTCTGCCTTTTGCCGCCTTCGCCGCGCTGGTCTGTGTGCTGGTCTTTTTCCGCGCGTTTGCCAGCCCGCTCGCCGAGGACACCAAGTGCGAGCTGTTCCTCCTCTGCCCCGAGCCGGCGCATACCAAGGTGTTTTTCTCCCTGCTCGGCGGCACGGTGAACTGTGTGCTGGACCTGCTGCCCGCCTTTCTGCTCGCGCTGCTGCTCACCGCCTCCCCGCTGCCGCTCGGGCTGCTCTGGCTCCTCTTTGCCGTCTCGCTCGACTTTTACGCCACCAACACCGCCGTTTTCATTGACCTTTCTCTGCCCACCGGCATCAGCCAAAGCGTGAAGAACTTCCTCCAGATCCTGTTCATTTATTTCGGCATCACCCCCGCCGTGATCATCTTGGGGGTGGGGTTCGGGACAGGGCTGCTCCCTTTCGCGCTCATGATCGGCCTGTGCGTGAACACGGCGCTCGGCTTCCTTTTCTTCGGCATCAGCCCCCTGTTCATCCGGTACGGACGCAAGTAGGACTACCCCAAATCAAATGGCCCGCCTGAAAAAGGCGGGCTTTTTTGGCGGCACGGGAGAAAAGAAAAATGCCTGCCTTATTAAAAAGGCAGGCATTTTTGCATGGAAAGAACTACTTTTTCACTTCCTCCATGATCCCCGACTCGTCGACGGTGACCCGGTGGTGGATGGGCTCCCAGCGCACTTTCATGAAGATGGCGGCGATGGAGATGGGGATGTAGGTCATCATGAAAAAGGGGAAGGTGAACAGGGAGAGCAAGAGCCGCCACCACTTGCACCAGATGCGCCGCCACTCGGTCAGGGCGGTGGTGGCGCCAATGAAGAACAGGATGCCGTACATCAAAAGGAACATCCGGAGCAACTGCAACCAAATCGGGGCCCCCACCGTGCCGAACGCCACGAGGGAGATCAGAATGCCCGCCGTGTTAGCGACCAGAAAGGCGATGGAGATGACAAAGGCGGGCATGACGGTCATCATGAGATCAAAGCAGGTAAACCGCCCGGTCACCGCGCCCTTGAACAGCCCGCCGCCATATTTGCGGAACATCTGCAAAAAGCCCTTGGACCAGCGCTTGCGCTGCGTCCACGACTGGGAGAAGGTCACCGGCTGCTCGTCGTAGAGCACCGCGTCATGGCAGTAGCCGATCCGGTGCCCCTTGATGGCGCAGGCGGCGGAAAACTCGATGTCCTCGGTCAGCAGGTAGTGGGTCCAGCCCCCGTTGTCGGCAATGATGCCGCTGTCCACATAAAACCCGGTGCCCGAGACGGCACAGCCGATGCCCAGCAGGCTGCGGGGGTTGTTTAAGTACTTGGCTTCCCTGAGAAACCACAGGGCATAGCCGGCGGAAATCCAGTTGTCTCCGTAGTTTTTGGAGTTGCGGTAGCTGGTCAGGATGGTCCCTCCGGCGCAGACGGCCTTGTCCATCTCGGCGATGTAATCCTGATTCAGGACATTGTCGGCGTCAAAGACAAAGTAGCCCCGATACGCCCGCATGCCCACCGTGCGGTCAATCTCACCCAGCAGGTATTGCAGCGCGTAGCCCTTGCCCACCTGCTCCGTGTTGTGCCGCTCAAAGACCACCGCACCACCCGCTGCCGCCATGCGGGCGGTGCCGTCGGTGCAGTTGTCCGCCACCACATACACCGTGAGCCGGTCGGCAGGGTAGCTTTGCTTGTGCAGGCTGTCCAGCAAAAAGGGCAGCACCCGCTCCTCGTTGCGTGCGGCGATGAGCACCGCATAGCGCCCCGTCTGGTCGGTCGGCGGGTACTGCCTGGGCTTTTTCACCCATGCCACCACCATATAAAAAAACTGGTTGGCATATGCCACCAAGAATAATCCCACGAACACCAAGTTGATGATGTGCATCCAAGTATTCAGCAAATCCATTGTTTTTCTCTTTCAATGATAGGTACTTGAGAGGGTGCAGGCATCGGCAGGGGTGGCCCGTCGGCGGGACGGGTGTGTAATCAGCAGTAGTATACTATTCTTCGTCAAAAAAGTCAATTATTTCTTGAAAAAAGGGACACCCGGCCCGCCCGTCGGGCGGGGGCCGTCGCGCTTAGCGACGGCGGGAGCCCGAGACCATGGCGATTAGGCGCAAGAGTTGCAACAGGGCGACCGCCATGGCGGCGACATAGGTCAGCGCGGCGGCGCGCAGCACTTTTGCCGAGCCCTGCAGCTCATCCTGCCCCAGAATGTCGCACCGTCCCAGCTCCGCCAGCGCGCGGGAGGAGGCGTTGAACTCGACCGGCAAAGTCACCAGCTGAAAGAGGACGCACAGCGAGAAGGCGACAATCCCGACGTAGGCCAGCGCAATGAAAAAGTTGCTCAGGTAGGAGAGCAGGATGCCCGCCAGAATCAGCGGAATGGCGGCACGGGAGCTGATTTGCGTGGCTCTGACAATGGCGGTGCGCACCTTGATGGGCGCGTAGCCCTCGGCATACTGCAGGGCGTGCCCCGCCTCGTGGGCAGCCACCCCGATGGCGGCGGTGGAGCGGCCGTTGTAGGTCGCCTCGGACAGGCGTATCACATTGGCGCGGGGGTCGTAGTGGTCGGTGAGGCGGCCGGGAGTCATATCCACCTGCACATGAGAAAGCCCACTCGCGTCCAGCATCCGCCGCGCGGCATCCCGCCCGGTCATGCCCGAGCGGGAGAGCTGACGCTCATACCGCCGATACACCATATTCACCCGCAGGCTGGCCCAGAGCGACAAAGCGATCGCCCCCAGCAACAGCACAAAAAACAGCATTTCAAACTCTTCAAACATCACAGCTTCCTCCAAAGTTTTCTTGATTCTATCAGTTATTGGCGGGGATGCCCCCGAACATACAAAAAAGTGTGGGCACATACCTGCGCGGACGCATTACTTGCGTGGGCGCATTATTTGCGTGGGCGCTCGTCAAGAGCGCGATGCTCATCAAGAGCGCGATGCTCGTTAAGAGCGCGATGCTCGTTAAGAGCGCGATGCTCGTTAAGAGCGCGATGCTCGTTAAGAGCGCGATGCTCGTTAAGAGCGCGATGCTCGTTAAGAGCGCGATGCTCGTTAAGAGCGCGATGCTCGTTAAGAGCGCGATGCTCGTTA
>JBBAEK010000035.1:0-13033 GCA_041655935.1 Eubacteriales bacterium | reverse complement strand
CCTGCCCCGCCTGCGGGGGACAGATGCGGCGGGTCAAAGAGGTGATTGACTGCTGGTACGACTCGGGGTCCATGCCCTTTGCCCAATGGCACTATCCCTTTGAAAACAAGGAGATGTTTGAGCAGCAGTTCCCCGCCGACTTTATCAGCGAAGCGGTGGACCAAACCCGCGGCTGGTTCTACTCCCTGCTCGCCATCTCCACGCTGGTCTTTGATACCGCCTCCTTCCGCAATGTCATGGTGCTGGGGCATGTGCTGGACGAAAACGGGCAGAAGATGTCCAAAAGCAAGGGCAACGCGGTCGACCCCTTCGAGGCGCTGGAAACCTATGGCGCGGACGCCATCCGCTGGTACTTCTATGCCAACTCCGCCCCGTGGCTGCCCAACCGCTTTTCGGGCGGGGCGGTGCTGGAGGGACAGCGCAATTTCATGGGGACGCTGTGGAACACCTATGCGTTCTTCGTATTATATGCCAACATTGACGGCTTTGATGCGACCCGCTACACGCTGGACTATCCCACCCTCTCGGTGATGGACAAATGGCTGCTGTCCCGGCTGCATTCGCTGATCCGGGTGGTGGACGGCCACCTGGACAACTACCGGCTCACCGAGGCGGCGCGCGCGCTGGAGGGCTTTGTGGATGAGCTGAGCAACTGGTACGTGCGGCGCTGCCGTGAGCGGTTCTGGGCGGGCGGCATGACGACGGATAAAATCAATGCCTATATGACCCTGTATACCACGCTGGTCACCCTTGCCAAGCTGGCCGCGCCCCTGGTCCCCTTTATGACCGAGGACATCTACCGCAACCTCGTGTGTTCGCTGGACAAAAATGCACCCGAAAGTGTGCATTTGTGCGACTACCCCCGCGCCAACCCGGCCTATATCGACCCGACGCTGGAAACACGGATGGAGGAGCTCTTGTCCGTGGTGGTGCTGGGACGCGCCTGCCGCAACAATGCCAGCCTCAAAATCCGTCAGCCTTTGGCAAAGCTTTACGTCAAGGCCGACTTTACCCTGCCCGCCCTGTTCAACGACATTATCCGGGATGAGCTGAATGTGGAGGAGGTGCTCTACGCCGACGACGTGCGCAGGTATACCTCCTACGCCTTCAAGCCGCAGCTGAAAACGGTGGGGCCCAAGTACGGCCCGCACCTGCCCCGGATCCGCGAGTGGCTGTCGGGCCTGGACGGCAATGCCGCCATGGATGAGCTGAATCAAACCGGGACATTGACCCTGGCGCTCGGTGACGCGGTCATCACGCTGGCAAAAGAGGACCTGCTGATCGCTACGCAACAGTTGCCGGGCTTCATGTCCGCCTCGGACAAAGGCGTCACGGTGGTGCTGGACACCAACCTGACCCCGCGCCTTATCGAGGGCGGGTTTGTCCGTGAGCTGGTCTCCAAGCTGCAAACCATGCGCAAGGACAGCGGCTTTGAAGTGACCGACCGCATCAAGGTGGGGGTGAGCGGCAACGATACTATCACCGCCATTCTCGGGCGACACGCCCGACAGGTTTGTGAGGAAGTGCTGGCGGACGAGATTTTGTTCGGATGTCAACTTCAGTTTGCAAAAGAATGGGATATCAACGGAGAGCTTGTCACCCTATCGGTGGTGCAGGTGCGCTGACGGGTCGGCGACGGTCGCCGACGGGTTCCCGATGGGTCGGCGACGGGTTGCCGGCGGGTTGCCGGCGGGTTCCCGATGGGTCGCCGACGGGTTGCCGATGGGTCGGCGACGGGTCGCCGACGGTTGCCGGCGGTCGGCTGATGACGGGAGAGCCCCCGGCCTGTGCCGGGGGTTGTTCCTTGGGATGCGGCGCCCGGCATGGGGAGGACCGCAAGACGGAGAAGGACGCCTGCCGCGCAGGGGTCGGGAGGGACTATGACAGAGAAGCGGGACATGTTTCGGACCATGTTTCGGGTGGCGTTGCCCGCGGCCTTCCACGCGCTGATCAGCTTTGTGGTGGTGCTGGCGGACGATGTGATGGTGTCGGCGGTGGACGAGCGGTTCAGCCAAGCGGCGGTGACCCAAATCAACAGTCTCACCGCCCTCTATATTGCCTGCATTACGGGGCTGGTAGGGGGCGCTTCGGTGCTGATTGCCCAGTACTGGGGCAAGGCCGACACCGAGCAGATCAAAAAAATCTTCTCGATCGTGCTCTGGGTCTGTCTGGGGGTGGCGGTCCTCTTTGTGGGGGCGGCGGTCTGCTTTCCTCGCGTGCTGGTGGGGCTGGTGGTCGCCCGAAACGAGTCCGCGGTGTTCGGGTACGCCCTGCCCTATCTCTCCATTGTCTGCTTTTCCTGGCTGCCGTACGCGGTCACCACCGCCCTGGTGGGTATGCTGCGCTCGGTGGAGGTGGTGAGCATCACCCTGTATACCGCCGTGGTGGCACTGTTCGCCAACATCGGGCTGAACTATGTGCTGATTTTCGGGAAGCTGGGCTTGCCCGCCATGGGGGTGGCGGGGGCGGCGCTCGCCACCTGCCTGGCGCGGGTGATCGAGCTGCTGCTGGTGCTGTGGTACGCCCTGGGCCGGCAGAAGCGGCTGCCCCTGCGCTTTCGTTCCTTTTTCAGCTTTGACCGCGCCCTGTTCCGCGACTACCTGACCTATGGGGTCCCGGTGGGGATCACCGACGCTCAATGGGCGCTGATCGGCCTTCTCAAAGCGGCGATTGTCGGGCGGCTGGGGGCGGTCTTTATGGCCGCCAACGGCATTGCCAACGCCATGGTGACGGTGGGCACGCTCTTTGTCTTTGCCCTCGCGGGCGGCGCCAGCGTGGTGGTGGGCAAAGCGGTGGGACGGGGGGACGACGAGCGCGCCAAAGCCTACGCCAAGATCATTCAAAAGACTTTCTTTGCCTTCGGGCTTTTGTCGGCCGCCCTGGTCTTTTGCCTGCGGGTGCCCTTCATCTCGCTCTACCGCTCGGCCGCCGACCCTGCCGTTTTTGCGCTGGCCAAGGGGCTGATTGCCATTGTGGCGGTGAGCCTCATCGGTACCTGCTACCATGCCGCCTGCTTTGTGGGGATCAACCGCGGGGCGGGAGACAGCCGCTTTGTCGCCAAGGTGGACATGGCCTGCGGCTGGCTGGTGGTGCTGCCCGCCACCTTCCTCTCGGCGCTGGTCTTTCACGCCTCGCTGCCGGTGGTCTACCTCTGCTCCCGCATTGACCAGTGCTTCAAGTGGGTGATTGCCCTTTTGCGGCTGCGGGGGGACAAGTGGATTCACCATGTCACCAAGTAGCCCGCCTTGCGGCATGAAACATCCACTCAATGCCCCACAGGGGTGCATTGAGTGGATGTTTGTTTTTTTTGCGGGGTGCCTACTCTGCGTCGGGCGGGATTCGGTGGAGCTGCAGCAGCACCACGGTGGCGTCGTCGGTGCGGGTGGCGCTCTCCCGGGCGGCGCGGATGAGCTCGTCCGCCTCTGCCTGCAGGTCGTCAGACCAGGGCTGCGACAAGCGTTTGAGGAGCCAGGGCGCGTCCTCCATGGACTGGCTGATGCCGTCCGAGAGCATGACGATCACATCCCCCTCCTCCATGCGGAACTGGATGCGCTCGATGTCGGGGTTCTTCATGAGCCCGACGGGAAGGGTTTTCGAGCGGATGCGAAAGAGCTGGGTGCCCCGTTTGATGTACGAGGGGGCGGCGCCGCTCTTAAGGAAAATGCCGCTGCCGTCAAACAGGTCAATCTCGAGCAGGTCTACGGTGGCGGAGTTTTCGGTCCCGGTGCTGCGGAGCATATGGTTCAGCATTTTGAGGGCGGTGGACTTGGTGGCGCCTGCCAGCAGCATCTTTTCGAGAAAGACGGCGCACAGCCCGGAGGTCACCGCCGCCTCACTGCCGCATCCCATACCGTCCGAAAGAAGGGCATAGAAGTACCCGTCCCGCCCCTCAAAAAAGCGGACGGTGTCCCCGGACACAAGGTCCCCCGACACGAGGTCCCCGGACACAGTATCCTCGGAGGCGGGATCCTCAGAGGCGGGTTCCTCGGAAGCGGAATCGGCCGAGGCCGCCGACTCCGCCGAACGGGCGGCGTGGGCAGTATCCACGCACCAGGCCTTGGCGGTGGTCATCTCCATGACGGAGGTGCCGCACACCGTGTCAAAGGCGGGAGAGGTGAGGCGGCAATCGCACAGTTTCTCAAACTCGCGGTGCATCTGCCGGTACACGCTGTCCTCGCCATCCACGCTGACCCCGCCCACGGCGATGTTCTTTTGCCTGCCGCCCACGACCGACACGCTGTGCCCCTCGATGCCCAGTGCCTGCATGGCGCGGCGCAGTTCCACCGCCAGCTTGGCATCCTCCTGGTTCAGGGACTGGTTGGTCCGTGCCGTGTCGCGCAGCATGGTGGCGACCAGGTCATAGTCCAGCGCCAGCGCTTCCTCCTGCCCGCGGCTGTTGTGCGCGTCCTTGCGCTGTCCGAACGCCTCGCGGATGCCCTCTAAAATCGCCTCGGCGTCGGCGCAGGACTGGTTCACCACGGGGGGGAGGCAGTCGGCGTCAAGGGCCTGTCCGCGCCGGAGTCGCTCTGCCGTGCGCGCCATGGCCTCGACCATGGGGCGTTCCTCGCTTTGCCAGCACGCCATGCGCGCCTCACAGGGGCCGCAAATGCGCTCGCAGACCGACTCGCAGACCTCCCGGCAGTGTTCGAGGTCGGGTTTCGCTGCCACCTCGGTGTAGGCGAAAAACAGCTTGGACAAAGAGGCGAATGCCTCCGACAGCCGCCCCAGGCGCGCCTCCTCCGACTCGGTGCGGTGCTGTTGCAGCTCCTGCACCGCCGCCGCCGACTGTGTCTTGACTGCGGGGGTGGGGGCGGGGGTTTTGTCGCTTTTCCCGGCGCGGGGCAGGAAGGGGTAGAGCAACATGGCGCTGACCGCCATCTCGGGCAAGGTGTTGATCACGCCCGCATAGCCGCCCGCATATGAGCTCCATGCCACGCCTGCCGCCACACCCAGCCCTAAGGCGAAGATGCCGCCGACCTGCCACATGAGGCCCACCAACAGGCCGAGCAGTCCGAAGGCGGGCGCGTACAGGGTGGTGGCGCCCGCGGCGGTGACCAGTCCCGCCGCCGCCCCGCGCAGTGCGCCAAGGCGACGGGAGATGTAAATGGCGACCAAGGAAGCAAAACAATAGCTGCCCTGCAGGCCGAAAGGCGCTATGCCCGTCAAAGAAAGCGAGACAAAGAAGCAGAGCACCAAAAGGCCCATCTGTGCCCACAGGACACCGTTGACCTGTCCTGCCGGCAGGCTTGTCCCCGCCACCTCGCCGCCGGGGGCAACTCCGCGGCGCAAGGGGGCCGAGAGGAGGGCCGGTCCGTACTCAAACGCCCCTGCCAGCGCGCCGCAAATGACGGTGGACCCGATCACCATGCCGAGGCCAAACAGCAGCGTTTCGACCGATACCCCCCCGACAAATGCCTGGTACAGCCCGGTCAAAAAGCCGCCGATGCACGCGCTCGCCATGCGCAACTGGGGCAGCTCCCGAAAGAGGCCCTCACTGCGCGGCAGGAGGCGGCGGTCCTGGGAGGGAGAACTGAACAGAAACCGCAGCAGCAGCGCGATTGCGAACACGCAGCCGTACACCACCCCCGCCGGTCCCAAAAAGATACACCCTGCCAGCAGTCCCGCGGCAATGAAAAACACGCTGCGGTTGGCGGCGCACAACAGGGCAAGCCCCAGCGGCAACGCGCCAAACAGCACCTCGGTGCGGGCGAACAGGAAAGCCAGCACCAGCAGCGCGCCGTCCACGAGCAGTACCCGCCCGGCTTGTCCCCTCGCCTGTAATTTGTCTATGTACCGCCGCCACGCCTGTTCGAGGGCATTTTTTTCTTTGACCGCCGTCCCGGGGTCTTTGCGGATATCCATACCATCACCGTCCTTTTCCATTGTGACAATTTGATATGGACAAGTATAGCACGGGCATTTCACGATATCTGTCGGACGGGGCGTGTCGGATAGCGGCGTGTTGTGCCGAGCGGGAAAGAAAAAAAGGGGAAAAGAAAACCGCGCTTGTCGGTCAAGTGCGGTTTTTGTCGGATTTGTGGGGGGGTAGGGGCTTTTTGCGATAAATTTTCTTTTCTTTTTAGTTTTTTAAGCTGTGGATGGGGGCGGGGATGCGGCCGCCGCGCGCGATAAACGCCTCGGAGGACTCGCCGTGCAGGGGGATGATCGGCGCGTGTCCCAGCAGCCCGCCGAAATGGACCGTCTCGCCTACGCCGCGCCCGTATACGGGGATAAGGCGCACGGCGGTGGTCTTGCCGTTGACCACGCCGATCGCCATCTCGTCGGCGATGATGGCGCTCAGGGTGGCGGCGGGGGTATCGCCCGCCACGGCAATCATATCCAGCCCGACCGAGCAGACGGCGGTCATGGCCTCCAGTTTGTCGAGGGTGAGGGTGCCGCAGGTGGCCGCCTCAATCATGCCGGCGTCCTCGGACAGGGGGATGAAGGCGCCCGACAGGCCGCCGACAGAGGAGGACGCCATGACCCCGCCCTTCTTGACCGCGTCGTTGAGCAGTGCCAGGGCGGCGGTGGTGCCGTGCGTGCCGCAGCGTTCCAGCCCCATGTTCTCCAAAATGCGCGCGACCGAGTCGCCCTGCGCGGGGGTGGGCGCCAGAGACAGGTCGATGATGCCGAAGGAGACCCCGAGCTGTCGGGAGGCCTCCTGCGCCACCAGTTGCCCGACACGGGTGATCTTGAAGGCGGTTTTTTTGACCGCCTCTGCCAGCGTGCCAAAGTCGCACGGACCCTGCCGCCTGACCGCCGCCGCCACCACGCCGGGGCCGGAGACCCCCACGTTGATGACCGTCTCGGGCTCGCCCGGGCCGTGCAGTGCCCCCGCCATAAAGGGGTTGTCCTGCGGAATGTTGGCGAACACCACCAGCTTGGCGCAGCCGATGGAGTCTGCCGCACGGGTGAGGTAGGCCGTCTCTTTGAGGATGCGCCCCATCTCCCGCACGGCGTCCATGTTGATGCCCGCCTGGGTGGAGGCGACATTGACCGACGAGCAGACCCGCTCGGTTTCGGCCAGCGCCTGCGGAATGGCGGCCATCAGCGCTGCCGCCCCCCGGCTGACCCCCTTCTGCGCGTACGCCGAAAAGCCGCCAATAAAATGGATGCCCAGCGTGCGGGCGGCGCGGTCCATGGCTTTCGCCAGCCGCACAAAGCCCTCGGCGGACAGGGCTGCGCCGACCAGGGACAGGGGGGTGACCGACACCCGCTTGTTGACGATGGGGATGCCGTATGTTTGCTCTAACTGTTCACAGACGGGGACCAGCCGCTCGGCGGTGCGGGTGATTTTCTCATAGAGCTTCTGCTCCAGCCGCCCGACATCGTCACAGGCGCAGTCGAACAGGGAAATGCCCATGGTGACGGTGCGGATGTCCAGTGCTTCCTCTCTGATCATCTGGATGGTCTCAAGGATATCTGCCGTGTTGATCATGCCCTCACCTCAAATCCTGTGCATGGCGTTGAAAACATCCTCATGCATCACGCGCACGTCAAGTCCCTTTTGCCTGCCCGTCTCTTCCATATGGGCGACAAATTGCGTGAAGTCCATCGTCATGCCGTCCAGCTCTGCCAGCATGATCATGGCAAAGTACTCCTGCATCACGCTTTGGCTGATGTCCTCGATATTGACCCCGTACCGGCTGCACTCACCGCTGATGGCGGCAATGATGCCCACCCGGTCCTTTCCTGTGACTGTCACCACTGCTCTCATGACCATGCCCTCCTGTGTTTTTTCATTCTATTTATTATATGATAAACGCGGCGGTTTTTCAATCGTCTTTTTCGCTCGGAGACAAAAAAGTTGTTTTTTTCATGATTTTGTGCTACACTGAGGGAGCAAGCGGGCGCTTTTTCATAAGCGGACGGTGCGGCGCATAGGATAGCGGTTGAGGTGATGAGATGAAAAAACTGCTGTGCCTGCTCTGTCTGTTGCCCCTGCTGGTCGCCTGCCGCCACGGGGAGGCGGGGGAACTCCTGCGCTACCAGCGGCAGGAGCTGACCCTCTCGCTTTCTTTCACCCTGGGCGGGGTGGCCTGTGAGGCCGAGGTGTGGCTGGCGGCGGGGGAGGGCTTTGCCGCGCGGGACATGCGGCTCACCCTGACCGCCCCCGACACGCTCGCCGGCATCACGGTCAGCAAAACCGGCGGCGCCTGTGTGAGCACGTGCGGGTCGGTGCGGCTGGCCTCCGAGCACAGCGCCTTTCTGGCACCCCTTGAGCTTTTTTGCATTGAAGACGCCACGCTGCTCAAAGCCGCCGCCGAGCCCTCCGGCAAAATCCTCACCTTGCAGGACGCGCGCTATACCTACCGCATCTCATTTTATCAGGGGCAGACACTGCCCTATGAAATCAGCCGCACGGACGGGCAGGACAGCCTGCTGGTCCGTGTGCAGGAGCCATAAAATATGAACGACTATCCCACCGCCACCGCAGAGGTGAACCTGTCTGCGCTTGTACACAATTATTTGCTTTTCAAAAGCCATTTGCAGCGTCTTGACCCGAAGGCATGGCTTGCCTGCGTGGTCAAAGCCGATGCGTACGGGCACGGCTTGCGCCCCTGTGTGCGGGCGCTGGCGGAAGCGGGCGCCACCCGCTTTGCGGTGGCCTGCCTGGACGAGGCGCGGGCGGTGCGGGAGGTGTCCCCCGGGGCCCAAATTCTAATCCTGGGCAGCACCCCGCCCGAGCGGGCGCCCGAGCTTGCCCGACTGGGGTGCATCCAAACCGTGCATTCGCTCGAGTACGGACAAGCCCTGTCGGCGGCGGCGGCGGGTACACTCGAGGTGCACTGCAAGCTGGATACCGCCATGGGGCGGCTGGGGCTTTCCGTCGACGAGGAGGACCCCGAGGCGGGCATACGGGACGTGCTGGCGCTGGCTTCGCTGCCGCGGCTGGCGCTGCGCGGGGTGTACTCTCACTTCTGCGCGGCGGACGAGCCCGCCTCTCCCCGGACCGAGCGGCAATTGGCACGCTTTGCCCGTATCAAAGAGCGGCTGGCCGCCCACGGGGCAGAGGTCTGCTACCATCTGTGCAACAGCGCAGGGCTGGTCCGGTTCGGCGCGGCGGGATATGACGGGGCGCGGCTGGGGCTTTCGCTGTACGGCGTGCCCCCCTCCGATGCACTCACGCTGCCGGGCCTGCGGCAGGTGATGCAGTGCGGCTGCCCGATCGTGCAAATCAAGACCGTGCGGCGGGGACAGAGCGTGGGGTACGGCGCCACCTTTACGGCGCCGCGCGATCTGCGGGTAGGGGTGCTGCCCATGGGCTATGCCGACGGGCTGTTGCGGGCCTGTCAGGGCGGGACGGTGCTGGTGGGGGGCCGGGAGGCGGAGATTGTCGGGCGGGTCTCCATGGACCAGGCCACCATTGCGTTGCCCGACGACCTGCCGGTGTCCGTCGGGGATATGGCGGTGCTCTACGACTATGACGGCGTCAATCTGCCGCGGCTCAGCCGCCACGCGGGGACCATTCCCTACGAGCTGTTGGTTCTCCTGGGCAGGCGGGTCAAACGCGTCTATGTGAGGGACTGAGGATGCAGCCAAACGGACTCATCATCATTCATAAAGAGCCGGGGATGACCTCCCATACGGTGGTACAGCGGGTCAAACGGTTGCTGGCGGCGGACAAGGCCGGGCATACGGGGACGCTGGACCCCCTGGCGAGCGGCGTGCTGCCGGTGCTGCTGGGGCGGGGGGTCAAGGCCAGCGAGTTTTTGCTGGAGGGTGACAAACATTACCGCGCCCTGCTGACGCTGGGGCTCACCACCGACACCGAGGACATCTCCGGGCGGGTGCTGACCCGTACCGACGAGCTGCCGTCCGCCGAGGCTGTTTTGGCGGCGGCGGAGGCCTTGCGAGGGGAAATTGTGCAAATACCCCCCATGTATTCCGCCATTAAGGTGGGGGGCGTGCGGCTGATGGCGCTGGCACGGCAGGGGAAAGACGTGGAACGGGAGGGGCGGACGGTCACGGTCTACCGCCTCGAAATCACCCCTGTGGACCGCGCCACCTATTGTCTGGAGGTGCACTGTTCCAAGGGGACCTATATCCGCACCCTGTGCGCCGATCTCGGTCGGGCGCTGGGCTGCGGGGGGGTCATGAGCGGGCTGTGCCGGACCGAGGCCGCCGGGTTTGGCCTGTCGGAGGCGCACACGCTGGCGGAGCTGGAGGCGCTGGCTTTGCCCGAGCGGCAGGCGCTGGTGCTGCCGCTCGAGGAAACGGTGTTTCGGGACTGCCCGGCACTGCCGGTGTCGCCTTTTTATGCCCACCTGTTGCACAACGGCGCGGCGGTGGTGATGAAAAAGCTGACCGCCGAGGCCTATGCGCCGGGGACACGGCTGCGGCTGTATGACGCGGCGGGCTTTTTTGCGGTGGGGCAGGTGCTGGAGGGCGAGGAAGGACCGCTCGTCAAGCCTGTCAAACAGTTGCGATAAAGAGATTCACGGTTGTCACAGAGACGCTTGGCGGGGCTCCCGCCGGGGAGAGGAGGGTAGCATGGCCGAAGTGCGCTATACCAAAGAACAGCGGGCGGCGATTGAAGAGCGGCGCCGAACGCTGCTGGTGTCGGCGGCGGCGGGGTCGGGCAAGACCATGACCCTGACACAGCGCATCATTGCCTCCCTGCTCGACCCGGAGCGTCCGGCGGATCTGTCGCGGATGTTGGTGGTGACCTTCACCAACGCCGCCGCGGGGGAGCTGAAAGACCGGATTGCGCGGGCGCTGGAAAGCGAGCTGGAGCGGTCCCCCGACAACGCGCACCTGGCGCGTCAACTATTGCTGTTGCCCTCCGCCGCCATCTGCACCATTGACAGCTGGTACAGCCAACTCCTGCGCGGCTATGCCCCCACGGTGGGGCTGACACCGAACTTCCGCATCGCCGAGGCGGCCGAGCGCGACCTGCTCCGGCAAACGGTGCTTGACACGCTGCTCGAGTCCTGCTATGACGGCAGAGCGCCCGAGGTGTGCGAGGGCGAGCTCTTTGTGCGGATCGCGGAGGCGCTGAGCAGTACGCGCGAGGAACGCCGCGAGCTGCCGCAAACCCTGCTCCACCTCTTTGAGCTGACCGAGGGGTATGCGGAGGGACCGGCCCTGCTCACCCGCTTTGCGGAACGGCTGCGAGCCGAAGCGGCGCTGCCGGTGCACCAAACCCTGTGGGGCGGGTATATCATGACCGTGACCCGCTCCTTTCTGGAGAGCACTCTGGCTACCCTGCGCGGGGCGCTGGAAGCCCTGCGGGCGGCAGAGCCGGCAGAGGCGGCCCTGTACGAGCCGGTCTTTGTGTCGGACCTGTCCCTGATAGAGGAAGCCCTGCAGGCGGCGGAAAAGGGCTATGCTCCCCTGCGGGAGGCGCTGTTGTCCTACTCCCCCGCGCGCCTGCCCGGGTTGCGCGGCAAGTCGGCCGCCGCCGAACGGGCCAAGGCGGCGCGGGACGCGTTCAAGACCGAGCGGGAAAGTTTTTGCAAACAATTCTTTGCCTACACCGAGGAGCAGTGGGGACCCCTCATGGCCACCATGGGCGAGCTTTGCGGGGGGATCTGCCGGCTGATTCAGACTTTTGCCGAGCGCTTTGAGGCCGAGAAACGGCGGCGGCGGATCTGCGACTTTGCGGACCTGCAGCGCTATGTGCTGCGCCTGCTGTACAAGGACGGGGAGACAACGCCCCTGGCCGCCGCCATCAGCGAGGCTTACGACTATATTTACATTGATGAATACCAGGATGTCAGCCCCATCCAGCACCGTATTTTTGACGCTGTCGCACGGCCGGACAACCTGTTTATGGTGGGGGATATCAAGCAAAGCATCTACTCCTTCCGCCGCGCCGAGCCCGAGATTTTCGCGTCGCTGCGGCGGGCGTTCCCCGACCTCTCCGCGGCGGGGGACAGTCCCCGCGCGAGGTTGTCGCTGTCCGATAATTTCCGCTCGAATGCCCCGGTCATTGACTTTATCAACCGGGTGTTTGACACGCTCTTTGGGCGGGCGGGTGAGAGCATCGGGTATGTGCCGGCAGACCGTCTGGTCTGCGGAAACGGGGTCGCCGAGGGGGTGATGCCCCGGCTATACTTGTTTGAAAACCCGCCGAAAGCCGCCCCCGGAGAGGATTCCCCCCCGGACGAACCGGAGGAGGGGGACACCGAGGAGGAAAGCGCGGAGGCAGAGTGGACGGCGGCACAGATTGACCACTTGCTGCGCCATGAGCGCAAGCCCGACGGCGCCGCCTACCTGCCCTCGGACATAGCGATTCTGCTGCGGTCGGTGCGGGGCAAGGCCGACCCGTATGCCCGCGCGCTCGCCAAGCGGGGGATTCGCACCGAGACGACCGAGGAGAAGAACTTTTTCTTAAACCCCGAGGTGCTGCTCGCGCTTTGCCTGCTCAATACCATTGACAACCCGAAAAAGGATATTCACCTGTGCGGGCTGCTCTGCTCCCCTCTCTATGATGTGACGCCCGACGAGCTGGTGCTCATCCGCCAAGCGGCCGACAAAAATCTACCGCTGTATGACGCTTTACTGGTCTACTGTGAACAGCATCCGGACTTTGAGAAAGGGCACCGGTTCCTGGCCGCGCTGTCCCGTTTTCGGCGCATGGCAGAGGGGGTTCCGGTCGATTTGCTGCTGCGGAGGCTGTATAGTGAGACGGGACTACTGTCACTGGTCGCCCGTGAGGGCGGACAGGGCAGGGAAAACCTGCTGGCGCTCTACCACCATGCCCGCCGCTTTGAGGGGTCGTCCTATCAGGGACTGTACAGCTTTATTGCCTATGTCAACTCGCTGATTGAAGAGGGGCGGAGCTTTTCCGATACCGCGCAGGTGGCGGGGGATCCTTTCTGCGTGCAAATCATGACCATCCACCACGCCAAGGGGCTGGAGTTTCCCGTGTGCTTTGTGGGGGGGTGCGGCCGCGCCTTTAACCGGAGCGATACCAAAGCCCACCTGCTCTTTCACGGCAAGCTGGGCCTGGGGCTGCGCATGCGCGACAGCACCGCCCTCGCGCGGATCAACAACCCCATCCGAAACGCCATTGCCGACGCCATGA
>JBBAEK010000034.1:0-13167 GCA_041655935.1 Eubacteriales bacterium | reverse complement strand
GGGATACATCGTGACCTTTTCGGGGTCACGGGGGGTGAAGGTTTCCTTGGTTCTGGTCAAAGAGTTGTACAGCTGCATGGAAGGCTCCTTTATCATGCCGACGGGGATATTTGATATTGTTATTATATATGAGGTGGCAGGGGTTGTCAAGGGGTGCGCGCCGGGCGTGCGCTGGCACAAAGAAGCAAAAAAGGCCACCGCGCCGGGACGGGGATACCGGCAAGGGCGGTGCAATCATAGAACGCGGAATTTCCTATGCGCACCAGCGAACTGTCCCGGTCGAAGGTGCCCTTTTTCAGGCCGGTGCAATTGGCGAAAGCCTATGGCCCGATATCCGTATAGCCGGCGGGAATGAACGCGTTTTGATGGTTGGTTGTAAAATGCGCCGCTTGACATGCTGTTTGCGCCGTCGATCTGACTCACGGGTTGGCAGTTGAAGGTAACGGGCAGGCAGACATCGGCGGGGGGATGCCGGCGGCAGCGGCGGTGGGGTGGGCTCTGTGAGATATAAATATTTGCAAAACAACTTGCAAAATCCTGCAAAAAAGGCTATACTATAACCATTGGAAACGAAAAATCTGACATTTCGTTTTTTTGACATTCAAAATCGGTGAACAGGGGTTCCTTCATGAAGTATACGGCACAAAACAAGGCGGAGTTGCTCTTGGAGCAAAAAAAAGTTTCGGCGGTCTATCAGGACATCTGCCGGCAGGGGTTGCGGTTGGATTTGTCGCGGGGAAAGCCCAGCGCGGAGCAGCTGGACCTGAGCACGGAGATGCTTGCCTACCCGCGGGACAAGGCGGACTGCTACCTGGACGGGGCGGATGGCCGCAACTATGGGTTGACCTATGGGTTGCCTGCCATGCAGCGCTTTTTTTCGGACCTGACGGGGATTGCGCCCGGTCAGATTGTGGTGGGGGGAAACTCCAGCCTTTCTTTGATGTATGATATCATTGCCCACGCGGTGCAGTTCGGCTTTGCGCGTTCAAGCAGACCCTGGGGCAAGGAGGAGCGGATACGGTTCTTGTGCCCCGCACCGGGGTACGACCGCCACTTTGCCATTACCGAGCTGTTTGGCTTTGAGCTGGTGAGCATTCCGATGACCCCTACCGGGCCCGATATGGACCTGGTGGAGGCGGCGGTGAAGGACGACCCGACGGTCAAGGGGATCTGGTGCGTGCCCATGTACTCGAACCCGACCGGGGTTACCTACGCCCCCGACACGGTGCGGCGGCTGGCGGAGATGCCGACGGCGGCGCCGGACTTCCTTGTCATGTGGGACAACGCCTATGCCCTGCACAACTTTGAGGAGCCGGGGGATGAGCTGCGCCCGATCTTTGAGGACGCGAAAGCCGCCGGACATGAGGACCGTGTCTTCTACTTTACCTCCACCTCCAAAATCACCTTTGCGGGGAGCGGGGTGGCGATGGTGGCGGCGAGTGAGGCGAACCTGAAACTGCTGAGGCCGGCGCTCAATATACGCACCATCGGGTATGACAAGCTGAACCAGATCCGCCACCTGCATTTTCTGAAGGACAAAGAACACACCCTGCTACATATGCGGCGGCACGCGGCCGTCATCAAGCGGAAGTTTGAGATCCTGCTCTCGGTGCTGGACAGCGAGCTTGCCGGGCTCGGGGTTGCCGAGTGGACCCGTCCGCACGGGGGGTACTTTGTGAGCATGGAGGTGCCACAGGGTTGCGCGGCAGAGGTGCATCGGCTGTGCTGTGAGGCAGGGGTGGTGCTGACACCCGCCGGGGCTACCTTCCCCTACGGCAAAGACCCGAAAGACAGCAACCTGCGCCTGGCGCCCAGCTACCCTTCCGACGAAGAGGTGGAGAGCGCGGCACGGGTGCTGTGCTGTGCGGTCAGGTTGGCGGCGCTCACAAAGCTGTTGGCACAGGGGGAATGAGGGCGGCGGTTATAAATGTGCCCGCGGAGGGCATACTGATAGTCTGACAAATAGCTGTTACCGAGGCTAAGGGCGGGCGACAGCGCGCGAAAAGGGGGGGTTTTATGGCTACGGCACCAAACAAGCGAAAATGCGCGGTAATTGGCTGCGGCAATGTGGGCGCATCCATCGCCTACACCTACACCATGAGCGGGTTGTTTTCCGAGATGGTACTGATTGACCTCAACCGCGCCAAGGCGGAAGGGGAGGCGATGGACCTGTCGCACGGGCTGCCCTTTTTGTCCCCGATGAAAATCTATGCGGGGGGGTACGCCGACCTGACCGATGCTTTCCTCATCATCATCGCGGCGGGCGCGAACCAAAAGGAGGGGGAGACGCGGCTGCAACTGCTGTCCACCAACCTGAAGATTTTCGCCTCGATTGTCAGGCAGATCAAGCAGTACACCACGAGTGCCATTTTGCTGGTGGTCACCAACCCGGTGGATGTGCTGACCTACTATACCATGAGGGTCTCGGGCTACCCGCCCGAAAAGGTCATTGGCTCGGGGACGGTGCTGGATACGGCGCGGCTCAAGCAACTGCTGGGCAACTACCTGTCGGTGGACAGCCGTAATATCCATGCCTTCATCATCGGGGAGCATGGGGACAGCGAGCTGGCCGTTTGGTCCTCCGCCAATATCTCGGGGATTGACCTGGATGACTACTTCCGGATCACCGGGGCTTGCAATGACAATGAATGTTTACAGGATATGTTTGCCGATGTGCGGGATGCCGCCTATCGGATCATCGCCGGCAAGGGTGCTACCTACTACGCCATTGCCCAAGCGGTGATGCGGATCACCCAAAGTATTTTACGGGACGAGAACACCGTGATGCCGGTGTCAACTTTGCTGCATGGCGAGTACGGCATCTCGGACGTGTGCCTGGGCGTGCCCGCCGTGGTGGGGGTGACGGGTGTGAAGCGGGTGCTCGAGATTCCGCTGGATGAAAACGAGTTGCAAAAGTTGCGAAAATCCGCGCAAACCGTCAAGCAGGAGCTGGCTGACTGCCACGCAAGCTTTGTCTGAATCAACTGTGCGTCCGGCGGGGGTTTTCCGCTTTTTGCGGCATTTCCCTTTGCTTGTCCCGCCCGGTGCTAAAAAAACATGCGGTGGCCCTGTGGGTGCAGACCGCATGTTGCTATGCAAACGGGGATCGGGGCGGCGGGGTTTGTCACATGGAGAAGCCATTGACGACACGCTGTATCAACCCGCAGGCAATCCGCTCGCCGGAGCCGCCGTATGGCTGGGTGATGAAGTCATCCACGCCGCTATGTATCAGGATGGGTTTGCCGATCACATCATCGACTGTGAATCGGTTGGTGAAAAAGGCGTACCAGGCATAGCCGACATTGGCAAAGAGCGGTTCCAAGTCCCCCGCATGGTACGGATGGGGCAATGAATAGGGATTGTAGTGTGAGCCCACCCCGGCAAAGGGAACCTCCGCGGTGCCCACGCAGGCTGTGCCGTTGTGAATATGGAGGGCATACACCGCCCATGAGCTTTCCTTGCTGGGCAGGTTTTCGACCGATGCGGTCACAATGACCCCGGTGGGTATCTGATACAGGTACACCACGCCGTGGATTTCCGCAAAATCCGGAGCGCCTGTAATGATGGCTTGGGCATCCGGTCTTTCATTGACCAGGTACCGCATGATTTCGTTTGACATTTGCACATTTTGATTCAAGAGATCACCTCCTGCCACCAGTATATGTGGGGCGTGCCTGAAACGCCCCAACGCAAGGCCGGGCAAAAGCACGGCGGCGGCCCTCAGATGAGGGCGGTCCTCGGATGAGGGCGGCCCTTAGATGATGCCGGCGGGTAGGCGCAGCGGCGGCGGATGCACGGGCGGGGACAGAGCGGTGTGCGGGCGAGCGTCGCGGCCCGTGTCTTGCGGCAAGCGGTGGGGGCAGGACTTGGATAGAGACAGCATCATATATCTTCGGGGAGGAATGCACGGATGAAAACGGCGATTTCGACACTGGGTTGTCCGCGGTGGCCGATGGAGAAGATTGTGCGGGTGTGCGCCGAGCTGGGCATACAGGGCATTGAGCTCAGAGGGCTGGAGCAAGAGCTGGAGCCGGCGCGTATGCCCTGCTTTTCGGAGGAGAACTTCCCGGCGCTGCAGCGTCTGCTGGAGCAGCAACGCCTGCGCCTGGTGGGCTACGGGTCCTCGGTGCGCCTGCATGACGCGGGGCGGCTGGCGGAGGAGCTGGAGCGCGGGCGGCGCGACCTTGCTTTCTGTGCCCGGGTCGGCATGCCCTTCCTGCGTGTGTTCGGAGACCGTGTGGACGGGGAGGGGGGCTACGACGCCACCCTTTCAAGAATCGTGAGCGGCTTGCGCCGGCTGTGTGACTTTGCCGCCGACACGCCGGTGCATGTGTTGCTGGAAACGCACGGGCAGGTCAACTCTCTCCCGCCCCTGACCTATATCCTGCGGGAAATGAGCGGGGTCAAAAACTTCGGGGTCATCTGGGACTTCCAGCATACCGACCGCGCCTGCGGCGACGAGATAGACGACCTGTATGACCTGCTGCTGCCCTTTGTGCGGCATGTGCATGTCAAAGACCATGTGCGCGCGAGTACCCCGCCCTTTCGGGCGGTGCCTGTCGGGCAGGGGGACATTCCCCTCCGTCCATACATCACCCGCCTGCTCTCGGACGGGTATACCGGGTACTTCTCTTTTGAGTGGGAGAAATTCTGGGCGCCGGAGTTGCCTGAACCGGAGGAAGTCTTCCCTCTTTATGCCGCCTATATGAAGGAGTTGGCGCAGACCATAGGCGTGTAAATCGGCGGGTGCGGATGCCGTGGCGCTGCCCCTCAAGAACCGCCCAAACGGTTCTTGAGGGGCAGCGCTTTTTGTATGGGGGAGGGCTTCCCAAGGAGAGGTGATGATGAGCGGGGTTACGGCAGGGGAAGCGGGCTTCCCGGCACTCAAGCGGAGAGATGTCGGCGCTACTGTGAGGGAAGCGGGGCTTCCGTTGGTGATGTGAGGGTATGGGTGGGCGGCAGGCAGTGCCGGTCACGGCAGACATAAAAGGTGGTTCGGTCGTCCTGCAACGGGTAGGCCTGGGTAGGGGTGAGCAGGAGGCGGGCATCGGCATAGAGAGGGAGCTGCTCACAGACCCTCTCTTTTTCTGCCTCGCTTTTCAGCACGGCGGTGATGGTGGGCGGCGGGTTTTGCCAAAGCAGCAGCGCCAACAGAGAGACACTGTGCCCGGCAGGGTACGGAGTTGCCTCGGCGGACAAAAAGTCGAGCTGTGCCTCTGCTCGCTTTTGCCAATCCGGGCTTTCGGTGAGCCGGGAGAGCCGCACGAGCACATAGCCCATCACGGCGTTGCCGCTGGGCAGGGCGCCGTCATACGTTTCCTTGGGATTCAAAAACAGTTTTTCATGCATACTGCCGCTGAAGAAAAACCCGCCGTGTTCGACATCCCCGAACTGCTCTGCCGCCGAGTGGCAGACCGACTCCGCGCGCCGGAGATATGCCTCCTCCAGCGTGGCATCATACAGGGCCAGCAGGGCGGCGGCATAGCAGGCATAGTCGTCAAGGAACCCCTGCCCACTTGCCGTGCCCTCCCGGTAGCTGACCGAGAGGGTGCTTTGATGCGCCAGCTTGTCCTCGATGAACTGTTGCCCTTTTTGTGCCGCCATGAGGTATGACGGCTCACGGCACACCCGGTAGAGTGTCGCCAGTGCCAGGCACATCAGCGCGTTCCATGAGGTGAGCGACTTGTCGTCCACACGCAGGGCGGTGCGCTTTTTCCGATACCCGTACAGGGTGGCCAGCGCCTCGTCAAAGGCATGGGAGACATAGCCGCCTTGCAGGCGGTTGGGGATGTTTTTGCCCTCAAAATTGCCCTCTTTGGTGATGTCAAAGTGCCGGTTGAAACGCTCCCCCTCCTCGTGCCCCAGCACGAGGTGCACCTCCTGCTCGCTGAAAAGATAATACTTGCCCTCCTCCCCCTCGCTGTCCGCGTCCTGTGCCGAGTAAAAGCCGCCCTCCGCGCCGGTCATTTCCCGCAGGACATAGTCGGCGCTTTGCCGGGCGGTCTCAAGAAACAGTTGATTGCCCCGCATCGCATACGCGGCGGCATACGCCGTGACCAGCAGGGCGTTGTCATAGAGCATCTTCTCAAAATGCGGGACTAAAAATGCCCTGTCGGTGGCATAACGGCAGAACCCCCCGCCAATGTGGTCGTAAATGCCACCTAATCGCATCTGCGTCAGGGTTTTGGCGACCATCTCATAGGCGTGCGGGTCGTCGTTCACCCGGCTGTAAAGCAGCAAAAATAACAGGTTGTGAGGGGTGGGAAACTTAGGCGGGCCGCCGAAGCCGCCATAGGTCGGGTCAAAGGTGCCGGCAAAGAGAGAGCGGGCGGTCCCCGGGAGGTCGGAGACGAGCGGTGCGGACGGGGGCACCTCGGCGGCGAGATACGCGACAATCTGCTCGGCGGACTGCAGCAGGGAGGCGCGGTCACGCTCCCAGCGCGCGGCAATGGTGAGCAGTAACTCACGCAGTCCCATCATGCCGCCCCTGCCGGTTTTGGGAAAGTAGGTGCCGGCGAAAAAGGGCTTCTTGTCGGGCGTCATGAAAATGCTGCACGGCCAGCCGCCGCTGCCGGTCATGGCCTGACAGACCGCCATATAGACGCTGTCGATGTCGGGGCGCTCCTCCCGGTCTACTTTGACCGACAGGAAGTGTTGGTTTAAGATATCGGCGATCCCGGGGTCCTCAAAGCTCTCCCGTGCCATGACATGGCACCAGTGGCAACTGCTGTACCCGATGCTGAGAAAGACGGGCTTGTCCTCCCGTCGGGCTTTGTCAAATGCCGCCTCCCCCCACGGGTACCAGTGGATGGGATGCCCGGCGTGCTGTAACAGGTACGGGCTGGTTTCTTTGGCCAGTAGGTTGCTCATGAGTTTCCCCCTTTATCGTCAAGGTGTGTATGGATAGTATGCGGTGTTTTGGCGGGTACCATCACAGTTTTTCGGCGGAATTGCTGCACGGGTATAAAATTCACCAAAAAAAGCCTTGTTTTGTGGCACGGAATGAGTGAGTATGGCCGTTGACCGGGCACCCCTCTTTTGCTATAATGGAGCAAGCATTTGCGCAAAGGAAACATCTATGAACAGTGAAAAAAACAGGACATTTCTGAGGCAGTACCGGGACATGCTCTCCCGGGAATTCCGAGGATATGGCCTCGGACGGTTTGGCAGGGATGTGCTGGCGGGGATCACGGTGGGGGCGGTATCGTTGCCGCTCGCGCTGGCCTTTGGCGCCGCCAATCTGGGGGCGGAATTTGCCGCCTTCGGCATCGCGGCGGGGTTGACCACCGCCATCATCGCGGGCATTGTCACGGGACTGCTGGGGGGCGGGGCCTTTCAGGTCTCCGGCCCGACCGGGACCATGAGCGTGGTGCTCGCGGGGGTGGTCGCCACCCGGGGCTTGCAGGGGATGTTCTTAGTGTGTCTGCTGGCGGGGCTGCTGCGACTGCTGGGGGGCCTGTTCCGGCTGGGGAAGCTGGTGTTTTGGATCCCGCACCCCGTGGTCATCGGCTTTACCTCAGGTGTCTCGGTGCTGATCGCGCTGGGGCAACTGGACAATGCGTTTGGCGTGTCGCTGTCCGGTCGGTCTATCCCGGGGCGGCTCGTTGATTTTTTCTCCGAACACTTACAGGACATCAACTGGTGGGCGGTGGGCTGTACCCTGCTGGTGATGGTGTGCATGTTTCTCTACCCCAAAAAATGGGCGGCGGTGCTGCCGGGCAGTCTGGTTGCCATTGTCCTGCTCTCCGCGCTGGTGCAACTGGTGCACGCGCTTGACCCCGGCACGATGGAGATAGCCCTCATCGGCGCCATTCCTTCCTCACCGGTCAATGCGGAAGCCCTGCGGCTGTCGGAGATTTCGCTCGAGTCTCTCCGGCACGCCTTTGCCCCAGCGGTGACCATCGCCATTTTAGGGATGGTGGAAACGCTGCTGTGCGGTACCTCCGCCGCCTCTATGACCAAGCGGCCCTTTGAACCGTCGGTGGAAATGGTGGCGCAGGGGGTGGGCAACATGGTCATCCCTTTTTTCGAAGGGGTGCCCTCCACCGCCGCCATTGCCCGTACCAGCGTCGCCATCCGGAGCGGCGCGCAGACCCGGCTGACCGGTGTGGTCCAGTCGCTCTTTCTGCTCGCCTGTATGTCCCTGCTCTCCGGGCTGATCGGGCTGGTGCCGTACACGGCGCTCGCCGGCGTCCTGATCGTGACGGCCTGGCGCACCAATGACTGGCCTGCCATCAGGCATTTCTTCCGCCACCGGCTCTGGGATGCCATACTTCCCTTTACCGCTACCCTGCTGGCGACGGTGCTGCTGGATGTGATTTACGCCATCCTCATCGGGGTGCTGGTGGCGGTGCTGTTCATGCTGCCGCGACTGGCTCGTCTGGACCTGCAGGCAGTCCTGCGGCAGGACGTGCTCTACCTGCACGGGTCGGGGGTGCTCTTTTTCGCCAATGCCAAGGACTGTGCCGAGGCGATACTGACATACCAAGCGGCGGCAAGGCGGGTGGTGCTGGTCTGCGACGGGATCACCTGTCTGGACGTCAGCGCGGCGGAGGTGTTGCGTGAGGCGGCGGACGGATTGCGTCTGGAGGGGAAGGAATTTTACCTTTCGGGGGTGCGGGCGGGCGTGCGCCGGACCCTGGACAAAACCGGGTTTACCGCCCGGCTGGGGGAGGGGTGTTTCCTGGACGCGCCGGGGCAGTTGCCCCCTGAGGGGCTGCCCGAAGCGGACGGGGCAGAGGTCGTTTGAGCCCTCTGTCCGAAACAACTTGAAAAGTCGGTGGCAGGATGGTATCATCATCCTGCCACCTGTTTGATCAGGCATTGCGTGAGGAGGTCTCTCTATGAGGAATTGCCGTGAGAAAATCGCCCATGGGAATAACCGGTTCCCGATTGCCGCTTATCGGAGTACCCCGTCGCATATCCGGTACCAGATGGCGTTCCACTGGCATCCGGAACAGGAGATTCTCTATGTGCTGCGGGGGGCGCTGCGCCTGACGCTGGGCCAGCGCAGCTTTGTCGCCCGGGCGGGGGACGTGTTCTTTATTCAGGGCGGCTCTTTTCATGCCGGGGTGGCATCGGAGGCGTGCGAGTATCATTGCTTTGCTTTCAATCTCGGCGGCCTGATACCGGAAGGGAATATCAACGGGGACATTGAGCATAGTCTTTCGAACAATGCCGCGTTGGTGGAGCCGTCTATCGGCAATTTCCCCGACTTTTATTACGGACAATGCACGACGCTCAGTGAGCTGTTGTTGGCCGGGCAGGCAGACAAGAGACCCGAAGACGCCATGCTTGCCACGGCCTGCATTTTCGGCATCGTGGGCAGGCTGTTCAGAGAAAAACGGTACCGGCCCCTCTCACAGCCCTCCGCCGGCGGCGGATTTAGCTGAAAAAAGCCAAGTCGAAAGACTTGGCTTTTTTCTTGGCAGGGGCGCTAGGACTCGAACCCAGGACCAACGGTTTTGGAGACCGCGATTCTACCGACTGAACTACACCCCTTGATTTGACCTTGGTCATTATATCATATGTGTTCCGAAAAAGCAAGAGCAATTTCAGAATTTTCGGGGTGCGGTTGCCGGGAGGGCGGGGAAACACAAACCGGTGGGGGAGGCTCACAACGTGAGCGGCTCACAACGAGAAGTTCCGGCCGGGCGGGAACCGCTCGGTGGGGACGAGGTCGGAGGAATCAATAGTTTTCAGCTTTGATTTCAAAGTAGCTTTGCGGATGGTCGCACACGGGACAACGCTCCAGGGCCTTTTTGCCGACATGGATGTGGCCGCAGTTGCCGCACTGCCAAACCGTCTCGCCCTCGCGGACAAACACTTGGTTCTGCTCGATATTCGCCAGCAACTTTTGGTAACGAGCCTCGTGCTCCTTTTCAATCTTTGCCACCTCGGAAAAGAGGTAGGCGATTTGGTTGAAGCCCTCTTCCTTGGCTACCTTGGCAAACTCGGCGTACATTTCGGTCCACTCGTAATGCTCGCCCGCGGCGGCGTCTGCCAGATTGACGGGGGTGGCGGGCACTGCGCCGCCATGCAGCAGCTTGAACCAGATCTTGGCGTGCTCCTTCTCATTGCCTGCCGTCTCGGCAAAAATGTTGCCCATCTGGACATAGCCGTCCTTTTTAGCCTGAGAGGCATAGTAGGTGTACTTGGTGTACGCCTGGGATTCACCCGCAAATGCCGCCATCAGGTTTGCTTCTGTTCTTGAACCTTTGAGTTCCATCGTTTCATTCTCCTTTACTTAAATAATAAGTTTATCTTGCACACTATGATACCAAATTCATGCGGAAAAGTCAATCTTTTTCACGCAGATGATGCCGATGCGCCCATGCAAATCGGGGACTGTGCCGCCGGCGGGGCTGCCGCTCAGGGGGTCTCGGCGGCGGCGAGGCGGCGGGCGTGTGCGAGCAGTGCCTGCCGGGTGTTGCCAATCTCCCCTGCCATCACCGCCTCCAACAGGGCATCCAGTAGCCGCCCCATGGTCTTGCCCCGCGGGATACCGTGCGCCGCCAGTGCCTCCCCGTCAATCGCCAACATGGAAAGCCGGTAGCACCTGCCCTCTGCCAACATCCGCTCCAGGATGCTCTGCCAGTGGCGGTAGGGCTGCTCCGTCCGGCCGCGGGCGGCGGCGAATGCCGCGCCGAGGGTGATGCTGTCACGGCAGGCGGGGACGCCGTACCGGGACAGGTAGCGCAGGGTCTGGGACTCGGTGTCGGGCAGGGGGAGCTCTGCCATGGCGCACAGGGTGCTCAGGTGCTCGGCGGTGCGGCGGTCCAGGCGCAGCCGGGCCGCTGTCCCGGCGGGGTCGGGCGTCCCTTGCAGCAGCGCCGCCAGGCGCAGAGGGGTGCCGGTGGGCAGGCGCGTGACGGCGTCGGCGGTGAGTGCCAGCCCGTCCGGTCCCGGCAGCTCGGGCAGCACGGCCGCCAGCACCGGGCGGTAGGTAAGGAGCACCCGCCCGACCGCCTGCCCGTCCAGGAGCTTGAGCAGTTCCTCCCTGACGCGCTCGGCGGAAATATGGCGCAGGGTCTCTGCCGCCGCCCGCATGGCGCACTCGGTGTGCGCCTCGACGGTGAAGTCGAGCACGGCGGCGAAGCGCAGGGCGCGCAGGATACGCAGCGCGTCCTCGGCAAAGCGCAGGGCGGGGTCGCCCACTGCCCGGACCAAGCGTTGCGCAAGGTCGGCCCTGCCGCCGAACGGGTCGGTCAGGCCGGTCGCGGGGTGGTACGCCATGGCATTGACGGTGAAGTCACGGCGCGCCAGGTCAAGGTGCAAATCCCGGGTATAGCTGACCGTGTCCGGGTGGCGGCTGTCGAGGTAGGCGCCGTCGATGCGGTAGGTGGTCAGCTCATACGGCACCCCTTCATACAGGAGCGTGACGGTGCCGTGCCGCAGTCCGGTGTCGATGGTGCGGCAGTCGGCAAAAACCATCTTCATCTGCTCGGGGAGGGCATCGGTGGTGATGTCATAGTCGCCGGGGGAGACCCCGCGCAACAGGTCCCGCACGCAGCCACCAACCACATGGGCCCGGTGGCCGGCACGGGTGAGGCGATCGAGCAACGCCGTGACGGGGGGCGGCAAGATGAGTGTCATTGTTCGGCTCCTTTTGGGACTGTCCGGGGTGGGGCTATTGTGACTATTATAGCACAGAGTGAGGGGCAATACAATCGCTTGCGGGCACAAAAAAGTGTTGCTTTTTGTCCGCTTTCATGATAGAATAAGGGTAACCAACAGAAGGAGAGCATCTATGTCCATCCAAGAAGAATCCCTGCGCCTGCATGAAGCATGGCGAGGAAAAATCGAGGTCATCACCCGAGCTCCTTTGCAGACCAAAGAGGACCTGTCCCTTGCCTATACACCGGGGGTCGCCGCGCCCTGTTTGGAAATCTCCCGGGATGTCAACCGGTCCTTCGCGCTGACCCGGCGCGCCAACCTTGTGGCGGTGGTGACGGACGGTACTGCCGTGCTCGGGCTGGGGGATATCGGTCCGGAGGCAGGGATGCCGGTGATGGAGGGCAAGTGTGCCCTGTTCAAGACCTTTGCCGATGTGGATGCCTTTCCGCTGTGTATCAAAAGTCATGATGTGGACGAGATTGTCCGCACCATCTACCTGCTGTCCGGTTCTTTCGGCGGCATTAACTTAGAGGATATCAGCGCGCCCCGCTGTTTTGAGATTGAACGGCGGTTGCAGGCGCTGTGCGATATTCCGGTCTTTCACGACGACCAGCACGGCACCGCCATTGTGGCGGGAGCGGCGTTGCTCAATGCCCTCAAGTTAGTGGGCAAGGAGATCGGGCAGGTGCGCTGTGTGGTCAACGGCGCAGGCAGCGCGGGCCTGGCGGTCTCAAAACACCTGTATCAGCTCGGTCTGACCAACCAGGTGCTGGTGGGCAGGCACGGCGTGCTCAGCCCCGACACGCCGAACATCAACGCAGAACAGTTGGCGATGGTGCGCCTGGTCAACCCGGAGGGGATTTCCGGCACGCTGCGTGACGCGATGGTGGGCGCGGATGTGTTCCTTGGGCTGTCTGTTCCCAATGTGCTCACGGCGGACATGGTCGCCACCATGCGAAAGGACGCTATTGTGTTCCCCATGGCCAACCCGACCCCGGAGATTCTGCCCGAGGAAGCCTTGGCGGGCGGCGCGCGCATCGTGGGGACGGGACGCAGCGACTACCCCAACCAGATCAACAATGTGCTGGCTTTCCCGGGGGTGTTCCGTGGGGCGCTGGATTGTCGGGCGACCTGTATCAATGACGAGATGAAGCTGGCCGCCTCGCACGCGATCGCGGACCTGATTCCCGAGCGGGAATTGCGAGAGGACTACATCATCCCGGACCCGTTTGACAGAAGGGTGGCGCGAGCGGTGGCCGACGCGATCATCGAAACGGCGAAGAAAACCGGCGTACAAAGAAAAGCATAGCAAATAGCTATGCTTTTCTTTTTTGGAAGTTTTATCCCAAAGAGCCGGAGGGCCTGTGCGCTCTGAGTGCCAGCCCCTGCATTTCGGGCGCGGAGAGGCCGTGCGGGAGCAGGCGGGCGGTGCGGGCGCGGAGAGGCCGTGCGGGCGCGGAGAGGCCGTGCGGGCGCAGGCGAGCGGTGCGGGCGCGGAGAGGCCGTGCGGGTGCAGGAGGTCCTGAGACTTAGGGGTCCGGCACAGGCGTG
>JBBAEK010000033.1:0-13308 GCA_041655935.1 Eubacteriales bacterium | reverse complement strand
GTGCCGTTTGGGGGAGGGCGAGGGGGGCGGCGGGGCGGTCTACTTGCAGTAGGTGGGCAAATATGGAAAGTCTTGTTTTTGTTTTGAAAAGCTATAGATATGTGCTCTTTTGGGGAGAGCGAGGGGGGGCGGGAACACGGGGGCAAGGAGCGGTGCGGGGTAAGCTACCGGGGTGGATGCGGAGGCGGGTGGCGGGGCGGTCTACTCGCAGTAGATGGCGAAATATGGAAAATCTTTTTTTATGTTGCAGTGCAATAAGTATGGGGTCTTCGGAGGAGTACTTGGAAACGGTAATCCGGGGGTAGGAGCACGGGCGCGAGGGTGACGGAGGGCACGGTGGTGGATGCAAGGGCCGGGTGTGGGCGCGGGGCGGAGCAGACGGAAAAGGCGGCGGGGGCAAAAGAGGCGCGCCGTCGTCAAGTCGGCAGGTGCGGGGTGTGGACATGGGCGGCGGGGACGCGGGGGGCGGGAACACGGGGGGCAAGGAGCGGTGCGGGGTAAGCTACCGGGGTGGATGCGGAGGCGGGTGGCGGGTCGGTCTACTCGCAGTAGATGGGTAAATATGGAAAATCTTGTTTTTGTTTTGAAAAGTTATAGATATGTGCTCTTTTGGGGAGAGCGAGGGGGGCGACGGGTCGGTCTACTTGCAGTAGGTGGGCAAATATGGAAATTCTTGTTTTCGTTTTGAAAAGTTATAGATATGTGCTCTTTTGGGGAGAGCGAGGGGGGCGACGGGTGCGAGGGGTGCGAAGGTGCGAAGGGGCGAAGGGGCGGAAGAGGCGGCGGGGGTCAAAGGATGGGGGCGTGAAAAAGGGCTTCCTTGAGCGTGATGTAAATGTCGCTGCACTGGCTGAGCGGCAGGGGATTGACGCCCAGCCCGCATTCCAGCGTGTAGGAGGGGATGCCGAGCTCGGCGACCGCCCAGTCGGTCAGGCCCCCATACGCCGCGGTGCCCTCGGCGCTCGCCAAACGGTAGCCGGTCATGGCGGCTAACTTTTTACCGATGCGGTACATCTGCGGCGTGGCATTTGGTGCCCCCCAATAAATTTCCTCGCCCTGGGTGTGCAGGGTCAGGATGATGCGGGGGTGCAGGATGCGCACCAGGGTCGCCAACGCCGCCACCTCGGGTTCGGACTCGGGGTACTCGCCGCTGTACAGGGTGCTTTGCCCGCCCACAATCTGCTGCTCCTGTTCGAGGGCTTTGTACGCCTCAAAGCCCTCCCGGTAATTGTGGTTCAGGTCTACCCCCCGGGCGTTCGCCTGCCAATGAGAAAAGTCGGGGCTGCCCTCGTTCATGCGGAGCAAACGATCCCGCAGGATGCAGTCCTCGGAGACGCCGTTGATCTGGATGTCCACCCCGTCAACATTGAGGGTCGGAATGACAATGAAACGGCGGTGTCGGTAGAGAAAGGGGATGTTCACGCCGCAGACACTGCCCTCTCCGGCAAGGGACTTCTGAAAATCCTCCGCAAAACGTAGCAGCACCAAAGAGGTGATCCACTCCATGCCGTGGTGCGCCCCTACATACAAAACCGTCTCGCTCCCCTTGCCGAACATCAGGTACGGGATGGACCTTCCCAACAGACTTCTGCCCAGCGCACAGAGCTGCAGCCGCTCGGGAAATGCCTCGGCTAAGGCAAGACAGGTATCACACAGTGCCCGGTAGTCGGGCGGCCTCTCACAGGTAGACAAAGTGGACATGATATTCTCCCTTCATGTTTCTTGTATAGCATATGACAGCGGCGGCGACTTGACAACGCGCGACGCGACAGAGGGCAGAAAGTTTACAAAAAGCCCTACCAATCCTGCGCCGGGTGTGCTATACTGGGAAAAACGACTGTTAGGAAGGAGGAGTGCCATGTCCGAGCCTGCCGCCGCGGCATCTTTTGAAAAGAAAGTCATGCTTGCCGTCTACGGGCTGCACCTGCTGCTGGGAAGCCTGTACTTTCTCTTTGTGTTCCTGCAGTCCGCCCTGAGTCCCTGGTTGCAGGTCCTGTACTTCTTCTTAAAACTGCTGCCCACCGTCACCGCCGCCACGATGTTCGGACTTGCCGCCTATCGCCTGAAGGAGGGCAAAGTGAAGGCAGCGCTCGGGCGGGTGCTTTGGCTGTTGGGCGCGGTCTTTCTCTCGGCTTTCCTCTCCTCCTTTTTGAGCAATATAGACCGGCTTCATGCCCTCTACGAGTGGTACTACATCCTGGCGCTTTCCCTCTATGAGTCCCTGATACAGTGCTTATGGCAGGGGGGTTTTTACCTGCTACTGCTCCTTTGCCTCGGAATTGCCGCCGCGCGGCAGGCGAAACTGAAAACCATGAATCTTTGGATCGGCGCGGCTTGTTTTATACTGTTATGCGCCGGGGAAATCCGTGACACCATCGGGTTTTTCGTGGAGTTCTACCCGATCGTTTATGCAGGAGAGGTGCTGTACATTCTCATGACCTACCTGCTCTATGCCGCCTACGGTGTCGCCGCTTATTGCCTTGCCGGTTACGCGGAGCGCCGCCTGGCTTTGTAGACACCCCCCAATGATCAAAAAGAAAATGCGCTTTGTGTCGGCTTTTGAGCCGATGCAAAGCGCATTTTTGTAGGGTTACGCGGGGGAAAGGTCAGTCCTTCTTCTCCTCCGTGGTGCAACACTGTGCGACGGGTGCCGTGGAAGTGCTCGTGCGGACCAAAAACGAGGTCGGCTTGGTGTTTGCCGGGGGCGCGGGGAGCAGGCCGTCCGCGTTGATGAGGTCATAGGTGCCGACATGCCGTTCCCTCATGAAGGTGCTGCCCGAATTGCTCAGGCAGGGGCCAAAGGACAGATGATAGGTATACTGCCGCCGGGCCAGGTCAATCTCTCTCACGCAGATGCCTTCCTCCTCATCCTGCACCTCGCCGATAATCTCGCCGAGAGAATCGATGATGCGGCTGGTTTTCGGCTCATGGAGTCCCGAGACGACCACGGGGATGCCGTTGTCGCGTGCCCGCGCCCGCTGCTGCAGGGGCTCGTCACCATACGAAGGCAAAAAGATGATCTCCGCGCCGCCCAGTCGGAGCATACGCGCGACCTCCGGGAACATCTGGTCCCAGCAGATCATGATGCCGACCCGCCCGAAGTCCAGATCAAAGACCGGATAGCTGTCGCCGGGGGTGGCACCCGATTCCCCCTCACGGAGTGTGATATGCGTTTTACGATACTTGCCGATGATCTCGCCCTGCCGTCCGAGCAGCAACGCGGTGTTGTAGAACAGTCCGTTCTCCACCTCGTGCATGGGCAGGATGATGTACATACCGTGCTCCCGGGCACGCGCGGAGAAAAGCTCGGTCAGCGGTCCGGGGATGGGCTGTGACAACTCCTTGCGGGAAAGCCCCGTGAGGGTGGACGCCACCGTCTCGGTAAAGCAGAGGATGTCGGGTTTGAGGAGTCTGCCTGCCTTGTCCACCAGTTGCAGCATGCGCTCGACATTGCCCTCAAAGGTCCTGCGGCTGGTCATGTACGCCGTCCCGACGCGGACCGTCCGGTTGGGCAATGCGACGGGGAGCATCCTGAGGCGGCGGAAACGCACCGAGCCGCCCGGGCAGAAACGCAATGCCAGATCAAAGTGCACCGCGACAGCGCCCACCGGCACGGGATAGGTACCCTGCAGTACCCGCCAGCCGTCCGCTGTGGTCGTGACACCGTCCACATAGTTGCGCTGGACTTGCTTCCCTGCATCGTCCGTCCAGGTCAACAGAAAGTACACGCTGCGACTTTCAAAAGCGACCTCCGTCGCCCGATATTCGACCGAAAATGCCCAAGCCTCTTTGCCCCGGACGCTGAGCTTGCTGCTGACCCACTTGGCATAGCCGGACGGGTGGTTGCCGGCGGCGATCGCCAGCACGCCCTCTCCGTCCTCCTCGTGAGAGGAAAATGCGGGGGGCGGGTCCTGATGTGCGGACCAGCTCTGAAAGGTCATGTCCTCCGGCGCTGTAAATGACAGCATAACTGTTCTCCTTTATGTATCTGTTAATGACTTGCGGTGTGGCGGTGAGTGAGCGCGACAGGCGTACCGGACCGGTGCCGCTTCACACAAACCTATTATACAAACGCCCGCCCGACTTGTCAAGTCGAAACCGAGGGATCGTCCCCGAGCAGTGCTTTGTAATCTGCCGGGTTGACATAGGCGGTGTGGTTGGTATGGTAGATGACATACCCGGGTTTGGCGCCCGCGGGGCGCTTGAGGTGGCGGACGCGGGTATAGTCGACCGGCACCACTGGCCCCTCCGCCTTCGAGTAAAAGGCGGCGATAGTGGCGGCAAACGTATAGTCCTCCGCCGAGGGCTCCTCCCCGCGGCAGAGCAGCACGACATGGGAGCCGGGCACTCCCTTGACATGAAACCAAAGGTCACCCTTGGTGGCAATCTCAAAGGTGATACGGTCGTTTTGCAGGTTGTTCTTACCGCATAGCAGCGGGTAGCCGCCGGGGGTGGTGAGCTCCAGCGGCTTTGACTGCTTGCGCCGCCGCGCAGTGTCTGCCTTTGGCGCGGGCAGGTAGCCCCCCTGCCGCAGCTCCGCCCGGATGTCCTCCTGCTCCTCCGGCGTCTCGGCGCGCTCTACAAAGGCCGAGACCGTCGCCAGGTAGTGCAGTTCCGCCTCTGCCGCCGCAATCTGCTCGGTCAGGATGCGCACCGCCGACTTGGCCTTATGGTAGACTTTATAGAGCTTTTGCGCGTTGGCGGCGGGCGTGAGCCGGGTGTCCAGCGGAATGGTGAGGGGGGAGCGGTCGGGGGACTCCTCGTCGATGCAAACAAAGGACGCCTCCCCCTTTTTGATGCGGTAAAGGTTGGCGGTGAGCAGGTCGGCCTGCCGGCGATACGCCAGCGCCTCCTGTGCCTGCGCAATCTCCTCCCGCTGCAGGGCGACTTTTCGCTCGACCCGTGCGCTTTCCCGGGAGAGGACGTGCCGCAGGTCTGCCAAGAGCAGCTTCTGCTGCGCCGCCCTGTCACGGGCGCCGAAAAAGGCGTCAAACAGCTCGCCCAGACTGTCGTACTGCCGGGCCGTGGCATAGCCTTCGAAATGGGAGAGCGGCATGTAGGCATACGCCAGCGGCTCTCCCTCGCGGTCAGTCAGCAGGGTGGGGGAAAAGCGGCCTGCCAAAAGGTCGCTGGACCACTCGGCAAGCACCGCCCAAAGCCGCGCCGGCGGGCAGGCCAAGAGCGGCACCCGAGTGTCCCCCGCCGAGCGGTAGACCAGCTCCCGGGCGGTCTCGGGAGCGACCCCCTGCAGGGTGGCGGTGAGGAATTTTTCAGCCGTCTGTTCCGGAGACGCCTGCCCGTACAACTCCCGAAAGACAGTTTCGGTGAGGGAGAGCGGGTTGTGCTTGTCCTGCGGGGGCGGCAATTCATACGTCATGCCGGGCAGTACCTGCCGGAGGCGGCTGGTGGTGAAGTCCACGAGATAGAGAGGGGACAGAATTTTGTCGGTGTGGTCGAGCAAAATGAGGTTGCTGTACTTGCCCATGATTTCTATTATGAGATACTTGGTGCGCTCAAAGCCCATGTCGTCGGAAGCGGAAAAGCAGAGCCGCGCCACCCGTTCAAAGCCCTCCTGCCCGAGGGCGGTGAGGCGCGCGCCCGTCAGATGTTTGCGGAGTAGCATACAGAACATGGGTGGGGCGGCGGGGTTGTCCTTGCTGCGCTCGGTAAATCCCAGCCGCGGGCTGCCCGCGCCTGCGTTGAGACACAGGCGCCGGGTACGGTGCTCGGCGTGCAGCACCAGCACCACCTCGTCCTTTTGGGGCTGAAACACCTTGTCAACCCTGGCGCCACCCGCCCCGCAAAATGCGTTGATCTCGTGGGTCACTGCCAACAGCATGCCTGCGTCAAATGCCATGGAAACGGTTCCTTCCTGTTCGTTTTGTCGTCAAATAAGGGGGGTAGGAATGATTTTTTGCCAAATAGGGTGTCCTATCAGGGAGGATGGGCAGTCACACGCCCAGCCGGCCGGCGACATCCCACAGGTCATCCGCCACCTCACACCCCAGTGTCAGCAGGTACTCCTTGCTTTGGTGGCCGCCCGCGACCAGCAGGCAGTCAAAGCCCGCCGCCTGCGCGGTGTACCAGTCGTGATCGGTGTCGCCGATCAGCAGCGTGGCACTCGACCGGTGGCGGCTCGCCCATGCCAGGGCAATGTCGGTTTTATCGACCGCATAAATATCCGTGCGTCCCAAGACGGCGTCAAAACGCTCCAAAATTCCCAGTGCGTGCAATTGCCGCCGGAGCATCTGCTCCTCGGAGGCGGAGATGACCGACTGCCCCAAGCCCCGTGCCGCAAAGGCATCCAGCAGTTCTGCGACACCGGCGCGGAGCGGTATGCCGTCTTCCCTTTCACGGTACGCCCGCACCCACTCGACTGCCAGCTGCTCAAAGGGCTCCCCCTCCAGTCCGATGCGGCGGTAGTACGCCTCAATCGGGAAGCGGAAAACCGCGTGGTACGCCTCGCGACTGGATATGGCGGGCAGGCCGCGGCGTGAGAGCAGGGTGTTCACTGCCGCAATCCCGGGGGCGACATCATCTAAAATGGTGCCGTTGAAATCCCAAATAATATGGCGATACTGTGCAAGGTCCTTCATGTTTGACGTTCTTTCTGCGTGGCTGTCTGTTGTGCGCCGGAACTGTTGTCTTTCCTCCCCATCATAGCACAAAATCCCGCCACGGTCAAGCTGACATTTGCTCCCCGGGCGGCGGGGGGCGTGCGTCATTCACGGCGGTGAAAGTTTATGCGGCAGGCGGGAGAAGTCGTCGGGAGGCAAAAAACAGGAGCTGCTGCCGGTTGCGAGGGGTGAAGTCGCCCTGAAAATGGGTAAAATGGCGTTTTGTTCTTTTTTTTATGGATAGTGCCACAGAAGTATTCACCATGCAGGGATATGTTTGTTGAAAAATGATTGGATTTGATTCTTGACAGGCGGGTGAATTTGTGCTACAATCAGTGTATTAAAATTCATTTTCTGTGATTTTCGGTGGAAAATGAAGAAAGAGGTGTGTCATGGAGCGCATTCAAAATCAAAAAGTGCTGCGGATGGTGCAGCTTTCCTTGCTGGCAGCCCTGATTGTGGTGTTGCAATTACTCAGTTATACCATTACCATCGGCACCTTTCCCCTGTCGCTGGTGCTGATTCCCCTGGTCATTGGCGCGGTACTCTACGGTGCGCGTGCCGGCATGGGGCTGGGGCTGGTCTTTGGCGTGGTGGTCCTCTCGGCCTGTTTCGGCGGGCTGGACCCGGGGGGGAATATTTTGTGGGGGATCAACCCGTTTTTCACTACCCTCATCTGTCTTGTGAAGGGCGTGGCTGCCGGCGGGGCTGCCGGTGCCGTCGCCAAATGGTGCGGGAAGCGGCAGGAGGTCCTGTCGGTGCCGCTCGCCGCCGTGACTGCACCTGTGGTCAATACCGGCCTGTTCTGCATCTTTATGTTTGTTTTCTTTCTTGATACTTTGAAAGTGTGGGCGGGCGGTACCCACGTGCTGTCCTACACCATTTTCACCATGGTCGGCGTCAACTTCCTCATTGAGCTGGGGCTGAACATCATTCTCGCTCCGGTCATTGTCCGCGTGATCCGGGTGGTGCGGCAGAAGCGGTAAGCGTCTTCCCGGCAAGGCATTGAAAAATTTTCAAAAGCCTTGCATTTGCAGTCCGCCTCGGGTATAATGGAAGGGCAGGAAAAACGATATTGCTGAGGAAGGATGAGCCAATGAAAAAGTTAAAAAACATTGTCTTTGAGATGAGTCTGAAGCCCTTCACAAGGTTAGACCAGCCTTTTGTGGAGCAGGTCGTGCGGCAGGTCTTCACCGACTGGGCACCGCTGTCCAGGCACGCGGAGAGCGTGGGCATTATGTTCTGGGCGGCCGACGGCAGCCAGATACTGGACTATGCCGGAAAGCTGGATGACACCTTTGAGTGGGGCCGGCATATCGGCGGCGCCAATAAGCGCAACTACTGGAACCAGGACACCGACCCCCGCCGTATCTCCATGCACAATGCGCCGTTTCCCTACTGTGATCAACCCGTCACCTTTACCTACCGCGACCTGAAGCGCATTGTCGAGACCATCAAGCGCATCGGGCCGGAGCTCACCGGGCTGCCCGTGACTGTGGGCGAGACATTTGACCCCGGTCCGGAGTTTGCCGTGTCCGACTTCAAGTACCGGCGCCACCGTGAGTGCCTGATCATTGCGGAGGGTAATGATTTTGCTTTCCTCTCCTGCCGTTCCACCCTGCACGCCGACAACCGGCCTTATGCCGCCTATCCCAAGGGGATTCCGGAGGGCGAGCCGTTCGGCACTTTCCTGGGCAAGCAGGCTCAACGGTACTTTGAGGACCTGGGCTTTGATTTCATCTGGTTTTCTAACGGATTTGGCTTTGGCGGCGAGGCAACCACCGCCGGAGGTGGTGCGACCGGCGGCTTTGAGCGGACCGACGCGGAGCACGAGGAGGACATGAGGACCCTGCTCAAGTTCTGGGATTATTTTACCTCGGAATTCCACTACCCCATTCGTACCCGCGGCACCAACTCCACCGCCGGGCTGGATTTTGCCACGTGCGGCGCCAACGCCAAGGAGCTGTACGAGAAGCTGGACTTCCTGCCCCCGCCCAACCCGCCATGGTCGGCGCTGGACTTCAACTTTGGACTGGAGCTTGCCAGCTATATGAGCCGCATGGCCGAGCTGCCGGGCGAGCATATCCTGTACCGCAACTACCTGCATGACCCGTGGTGGAGCAACTCCCCGTGGCAGGACCGCTACGAGGGACAGCCCCACGATATCTATATGACGCTGGCCTGCGCGCGCCTGAACGAGCAAGGGAAGGTGCAGTTGCCCGACCATATGCATATCCTCACCATTGACAACTCCTTTGGCGAGATGCCCGAACGCTGTGTGCTGGAGCCTACCGCCCACTTTGTGCGCGCCTTTGACTCCGCCCCGGACGCACCCTCACCGCTGGTGTGGATTTATCCCTTTGCCGACTACCAGACGCTGGGCGAGGGCAGGCGGCTGAAGGTCACCTCCGAGGACTGGTTCATGGTGCACGCCATCAACTCCGGGCTGCCCGTCTCCTCGGTCATGTCTTATGAGAATTTTCTGTCAGTGAGAGGCAAGGACCCGCAGTTCTTAGCGAGCCATACGCTGGTGATCCCGGTGCCCCAGCCCGACAGCCCCATGAATCGTGAGATCATCCGCTTTGTCGAGGCGGGCGGGCGCGTGATGCTGTACGGCTCCCTTGAGGGGGCGTGCGCAGAGCTCCGGCAACTGCTGGGCATTCGCCTGGAGCAGAGCCTGGACGGTCACTTCACCCTGCAGACGAATATGGCGGGAGACCTGGATCTGGGAGCGCAGCTCTCGCATGCCGCCGACTATGACCGGCAAAGCATGGGTGGTGTGGCGGAAGTGGCTGACGGCTGTGAGGTGCTCTCCACCGTCTACCGCGGGGATGAAAAGCGCGTGGTGCTCGCCAAGGTACAGCACGGCGGGACGGCGGTTTGGTGCCGTGGGTACGGCTTGCCAACCAAAGTTTACACGCCCGAAAAGATCGAGCTGGCGCGGCACTTTGCCATGGCGGCACGTTTTACCGAGATAGACATTCGCCTTGTCCGCCGCTCTCCGAGGAGCTGGAGCCCGATGATCATGTGTTCCCGCCACCGCAGCAGCCTGTGGTTTTCGGCTTGCAGTCGCGATACGACGGTCGAGCTTTCCTTTGGCACCGAGCTGGGCGCGCCGCTGTTTAAGGGCTTTGAGACCTACCTGCAGGGCGGGCGCAGTACCTACCGCTTCCCCCGCGCGTGGCACCTTGAATGCCGTGCGTTTGTCAGCCAGCCCACGGACGGGGTGCTGGTCTGCGGCGAGGAGTCGCCGGGTGAGTACTTTGCCGTGCACCGTATGCAGATCAACGGGTTGAAAAATGCTACCGTCTATATCCTGCCGCTGGACGACAACTTTGACAAGATGAGCGTGGGGCTGGATATTGACGAGTATGTCGAGGTCAGCAAGCCCTACCACTTTGAAATTGTCAATACCCGCTGGGGTAGAATGATGAAGCTCACCGACATCACCGGCAAGCTGGTCATCCGCGACCACAACGACAAGCCGGTTGACCTGAGCGGCTATATCCCGGGGAAATAAACGCTATGTCATGAATCTCGCCCATCTGTGAGGATGGGCGGGATTTTTTCGTGGTGCTTTTTTCGGAGAAGGAGGCAAGAGCGGACGGGAAAAAGGCGGGGGAGGGCGAAAAACAGCGCCCTTGTGGTGAGACAAGGGCGCTGTTTGAAGGGGCGATTGGTTTAATGCTTGGAGGCTTCCTCAATGGCGACGGCCACGGCGACGGTGGCGCCGACCATGGGGTTGTTGCCCATGCCGATGAGGCCCATCATTTCAACATGCGCGGGGACGGAGGAGGAGCCGGCAAACTGGGCGTCGGAGTGCATACGCCCCATGGTGTCGGTCATGCCGTAGGAGGCGGGGCCGGCTGCCATGTTGTCGGGGTGCAGCGTTCTGCCGGTGCCGCCGCCCGAGGCGACTGAAAAGTAGCGCTGGTCGTTCTCATTGCACCATTTTTTGTAAGTCCCTGCCACGGGATGCTGAAAACGGGTGGGGTTGGTGGAGTTTCCGGTGATGGAGACCCCGACATGCTCAAGTTGCATGATGGCAACACCCTCGGGCACATCCTCGGCACCGTAGCAACGGACGGCTGCCCGCGGTCCGGTGGAGAAGGCTTTCTCGGAGAGTACGCTGATCTGTTCGGTCGCATGGTCAAAGGTGGTTTCCACATAAGTAAAGCCGTTGATGCGGGAGATGATGTAGGCGGCATCCTTGCCCAGACCGTTGAGGATGACGCGCAGGGGCTGCTTTCTGACCTTGTTGGCGTTCAGGGCGATCTTGATGGCGCCCTCGGCGGCGGCAAACGACTCGTGCCCTGCCAAGAAGCAGAAGCAGGAGGTCTCCTCGGAGAGCAACATGGCGCCTAAATTACCGTGGCCAAGGCCGACCTTGCGGTTTTCGGCGACCGAGCCGGGAATGCAGAACGCCTGCAGGCCGATCCCGATGGCAGCGGCGGCATCGGCGGCTTTGGTGCAGCCTTTTTTCAGGGCGATGGCGGCGCCGACGGTGTAGGCCCACACGGCATTTTCAAAACAGATGGGCTGGGTGCCGCGGACGATTTTATCGCAGTCGATGCCCTTTGCCAGGGTGATTTCTTTGCATGATTCGATAGAGGGGATACCGTATTCGGCCAAAGTTGCATTGATTTTATCCACTCTTCTCTCGTAACTTTCAAATAATGCCATTTTTCGTACCCCCTTTATTCTTTACGGGGATCGATGTACTGATACGCGCCATCGAACCTGCCGTATGTGCCCATGGAGGCTTTGTATGCCTCGCCGGGTTCCATGCCTTTTTTGATGAGGTCGGCCATTTTGCCGAATGAAACAAATTCATAGCCAATGACCTCAGACTGCTCGTCCAGCGCCAGACGGGTGACATACCCCTCTGCCATCTCCAGATAGCGCACCCCTTTGACCCGAGTGCCGTACATGGTGCCGACCTGTGAGCAAGAGCCCTTGCCGAGGTCCTCCAGTCCCGCGCCGATGGGCAGGCCGTCCTCCGAAAAGGCGGACTGGGTTCTGCCATAGGCGATCTGCAGGAACAGTTCCCGCATGGCGGTGTTGATAGCGTCGCATACCAGGTCGGTATTCATGGCTTCAAGGATGGTCTTGCCCGGCAGAATCTCGGCGGCCATGGCGGCCGAGTGGGTCATGCCGGAACAGCCGATGGTCTCCACCAGCGCTTCCTCAACCACCCCTTTTTTGACATTCAGGGTGAGTTTGCAGGCGCCCTGCTGGGGGGCGCACCAGCCCACACCGTGGGTGAGGCCGGAAATATCGGTGATTTGTTTGGCCTTGACCCACTTGCCCTCTTCGGGGATGGGGGACGGGCCGTGGTTGGGGCCTTGCTTCACTTGGCACATATGCTGCACTTCATGGCTCATGGCATATTCACATTTGCTCATAGTTTTCTCTCCTTTTCTCTGTCAGTGGGCAATGATTTCGCCCTCGGTGACGCCATAGGCGGCGTTGGCTTCGTCGGTGTCGATGTGCATGGTGGGCAGAAAATCCGCCCGCACGCGAACCACCACCTCATCAAAGACCAGCGGGCGCTCGCCGTTGGTCCGCACCTGAACAACCTGCTTGTCGTGCAGTCCGTAGGCGGCCGCCGTCGCGGGGTCTAAGTGGACGTGGCGTTTGGCGGCGATGACCCCTTCGGTCAGCTCCAGCTCGCCGGCGGGGCCAATGAGCTTGCACTTCCCCGAACCGGCGATGTCGCCGCTCTCGCGGATGGGCAGTCCGACACCGATGGTTCGGGCGTCAGTGAGGGAGAGCTCAACCTGCGTGATGTTGCGCTCGGGGCCTAAAATGGTGGCGTTCAACTGTCCGCGGGGGCCGACCACGGTGAGCTTTTCGGCAGCGGCGTACTGTCCGGGTTGGCTCAGCTCTTTTTTGGGGGTCAGCTGATAGCCCTTGCCAAACAGCGTGTCCACATCCTCCCGCTTGAGGTGAATATGCCGGGCGGATGTTTCAATCATGATTTTGGGCATGTTTACACTCCTTTGGATGACATATCTTTTCATCATGATTATATCATAAAAAAGAAGAAAAGTAAATTGCCGCTCAAAGAAATTCGGCAAAAAACAAGAAGATTCTCCACTTTCACAAGAAGGGGGGCGGTATTTTGATAATTCAACAGCGAATGGCACAAACTAAATGAAAAAAGGTGTGTGTCTATGCAAGAGTCGTGTCAAAATCAGCAGCATCAGGCGGAGCAGAATAGCCCGCAGGGGAGTGAAAAGGGAGAGGCGCGCGCCGAAAAGACAGCGCCGGAGGCGCCAGGTGGGGGGGCGCAGAACCCCGATAAGATGGACGGCATCAAGGAGAGCGGCAGTACTTTTGCCGGCAACGACCATGAGTCCTTCTATTGCCTGAGTATCATTGGGCAGGTGGAGGGGCACTATCTGCTGGACGGCAATCAGAAAGCAACCAAGTACGACCATGTCATCCCCCTGCTCATTGCGTTGGAGGAAAGCCAGCGGGTGGACGGCATTTTGGTGGTGCTCAACACGATGGGCGGGGATGTGGAGGCGGGGCTGGCCATCGCGGAGGTGATCGCCTCCATGACCAAGCCCACGGTGTCCATTGTCCTCGGGGGCGGGCACTCCATCGGGGTGCCGCTCGCGGTGTCTGCCAAGCGGTCGTTTATCGTGCCCTCCGCCACCATGACCATTCACCCGGTGCGTACCAC
>JBBAEK010000032.1:0-13670 GCA_041655935.1 Eubacteriales bacterium | reverse complement strand
CGGTGCTGCTGAGCGAGTGCGACGCGTCGGGGCGCATGAGCCTTTTGGCGGCGCTCTACGCCTTTCAGGACGTCGCCACCCAGCACTCGGCGCAAATGGGGGTGGACGGGGTGACCCTGCTGCGGGAAAGCCGCGCGCACTGGGTGCTGACCCGCACCCTGGTGCGGCTGTTTGAGCGGCCCGCCCTGCTCGGAGAGGTGACGGTGACGACCTGGCCCTCACAGCCCGTGGGGGTGCGGTGCGACCGCAACTACCTGCTCACCCGGGACGGGCGGCGACTGCTGGACGGACGGGCGGAGTGGGTGATCATGGACGCCGACACCCGCCACGTGCGCCGCCTGTCCTCTACCTGCTACCCCGCGCAGATGGCCTACCGCACCGACAAGCCCTGTGAGCAGCCCTACCGCCGCTTGGAGGACTGCCTGACCGACCGGGACAGGGTGGATACCCGCACCATCCGCAGCACCGACATTGACATGGTCGGGCACACCAACAACGTGGTATACGCGCGGATGTTTCTCGATACGTTCCCCGCCGCCTTTTTCGAGGCAAGGGAAATTGCCTCCTTTGAAATCCACTTTCTGCAGGAAAGCCGAGAGGGGGAGGCCGTGGGCATCTACCGACGGCAGGAGGGGGCGGACGGCTGTTTGTTCGCCGCCCGCCGCGCTGACGGCGTGACCACGACGCTGGCCGCACTGCAATTTCACCCCCGAAGAGAGGGCTGATAACGGGGGGTATGGGGTGAAAATAGCCCCTTTCCCCTATTCTGCTGGCAAATGCTTGGGCGCTTGCCAGCAATTGTGCTTTGACTTGCCTCCTTGCCGCGTGGTACAATGAAGCCAACACCGCCCTGCGCGGTGACACGCAAAGGAGGCCTTCTACCACATGAAGCGACGAACCAGCGGAAAGCTGTGTTCGCTGCTGCTGGCTGCCCTGCTCCTCGGAGCGGTGTTCGTACCGACGCTCTCCCTGCCTACATACGCAGCCACCGGCGCATACAGTCCGTCCGGCTACCCCACCGTCACCCTCACCGCCCGCGGGGCCACCCTGCCGGTGAAGGGACTGCTCATCCGGGACATCGTGTATATCCCTCTGCAACCCTTTCTCCACCTGTTTACTCCCTGTACCCAAAGCTACGAAAGCGGAGTCTATACCATTCGGGCAAGCGGCCTTTTGGTGAGTGCCGCGGCAGGCAGTACATACATCAAAGCCAACAACCGCTACCTCTGGCAGCAGAGCGGCACCCGGGTCATGGACGGCACTCTCTACGTGCCCATCCGCATGGCCGCCAAAGTGGCGGGGCTGACGGTCAGCTGGAGCACCGGGGCCCGCACCGCCGCCTTTCAGGGCACCTACCGCCCGCTGCTCGACGGCAACGCCTACTATGACGGCACATCCGTGTACTGGCTGTCCCGCATCATCTCCGCGGAGGCCATGGGAGAGCCGCTGCTCGGACAAATCGCGGTGGGCAGCGTGGTGCTCAACCGCGTGAGAAGCCCGCAGTACCCAAACAGCATCTACGGCGTCATCTTTGACACCAAGTACGGCGTGCAGTTCACCCCCATCTCGAACGGCACCATCTACCATGACCCCGCCGCCTCCGCCGTCATTGCCGCCAAGATTTGCCTGGAGGGGCATACGGTCTCGAACGACGTACTGTTCTTCCTCAACCCGCGCAAGGTCCCCGGCACCAGTTGGATCGCGCGCTCCCGCCCCTACGCTTTCACCATCGGCGGCCACGATTTCTACTACTAAGTCGCCCAAAGTCCGCGCACCGTGTCAAACCCCCTCAAAAAGGGGCACCCGCCGCTACACAGACTCTCGATACAGACAGGAGGCATGTATACCATGGTTTACAAAATGAAGATTGCGGGGCTGGAACGGGAGCTCCCCCTGTGCCCCATCAGCGACAGCCTTTCCATCGGCGCTTTTGTGATGTTCGGCGACACCGAGCTGACCGAGGCCTGCGCCCGGGAGCTGCTGCGGCTCGCCCCCGACTTTGACGTGATGATCACGGCGGAATCCAAGGGCATCCCCCTCATCTGCTCCATGTCCCGCCTGTCGGGCAAGTACAAGTATGTGCTGGCGCGCAAGTCGGTCAAGCTCTATATGCGGGATGTCCTGGCCTTTGAGGTGCAGTCCATCACCACCACCGCCCGCCAGACCCTCTACCTGGACGGCTATGACGCCGCCTACCTGCGGGGCAGGCGCGTGCTCATCGTGGACGACGTGGTCAGCACGGGCGCTTCCCTGGCGGCACTGGAACAGTTGGTAGAGCGTGCCGGCGGGCAGATCGCGGGCAAAATGGCGGTACTGGCGGAGGGAGACGCCATGGCGCGCACCGACCTTGTCTTTTTGGAGAAGCTCCCGCTGTTCCGCCCCGACGGCACCCCTATCTTCTGACCTCCCCGCACACCCCGCGAGCAGAAAACCACCCGCGCCCTGGATGGGCTTTGCGGGTGGTTTTTCATCGGTGCGCGTGTTTACGTATCGTCGCGAAAGGCGGGATTGCCCAGCCGAGCGGCTGCCGGTACAGGAGCCCGGCTCAGCGCTCCCAGTTGTGGTAGACCGCCTGGACGTCGTCGTCCTCCTCCAGCTTCTCGAGCAGCAGCTCCATGTACTTACGGTCGTCCTCGTCGGTGAGGGCGACATAGTTGCCCGGCACCTTTTCAACGGCTGCCGACTCGGGCCGGTAGCCCGCGGCGGTCAGCGCATCGCGCACGGCCTCCAGATCGGCGGGGTCTGTGTAAATCTCATACACGCTGCCCTCCTCGTGGTCGGCGAGAAAGTCGGCGGCACCTGCCTCCAGCGCCCGTTCCATGAGGGCGTCCTCATTGATCTCCCCGTCCTCGTCCAAAATGACGATGACCCCCTTCTGCTCGAACAGGAAGGAGACGCAGCCGCTCTGCCCCAGGTTGCCGTGGAACTTGGAAAAGTAGGAGCGGATGTTGCCCGCCGTGCGGTTGCGGTTCTCGGTGGCGGAGTCCACAATGACAGCCACCCCGCCGGGGCCGTAGCCCTCGTAGGTGATTTCCTCATAGATAATGTCATTGTTGCCGCTGAACTTCTTGATGACCCGCTCAATGTTCTCGTTTGGCACATTGCTGGCCTTAGCGCGGGCGACCAGGTCGCGCAGCTTGCCGTTGACGGCGGGGTCAGGACCGCCCGCGCGGATGGCGATCGCCATTTCCTTGCCGATTTTAGTGAAAATCTTTGCCCGCGCGGCATCGGTTTTCTCTTTTTTATGTTTGATATTGTTCCACTTGCTATGTCCTGACATACGGTGCTCCTTCTCAGATTTGTTCGGGTGTGGCGAGGCAGATCAGCCCCAGTGCCCGCCCCAGCACCGTGCGGGTGGCGGCGGTGAGGGCCACGCGGCTGTCCCTGGTGGCGGCGTCCTCGCAGTTGAGGATGGAATGCTCATGGTAGAAGCGGTTAAACGCGGTGCAGAGGTCCAGAATGTAGCGGGTGATGAGCGAGGGCTCCAGCTCGGCGAGCGATGCCTCCACCCGTTCGGGGAAGACAGAGAGGACCTTGATGAGCTGGGTCTCCTCCTCCGTCCATGTCACGGGCCGGAAGCTGCCCGCATCTCCCGCCTTGGCCAGGATACTGCAGGTACGGGCGTAGGTATACTGGGCATACGGCCCGGTATTGCCGTCAAAGGAAAGGGCATCCTCCAGCACAAAATTGATGTCCTTGATGCGGTTGCCCGAGAGGTAGTGAAAGACCACCGCCCCCACGCCCACCGCCTCGGCAATGTCCGCCCGCCCCGCCAGCGCGGGGTTTTTCCGGGCGGTGATCTCCATCACCTTATCAATCGCCATGGCAAACAGGTCCTTGAGCAGAATGACATTGCCCGTGCGGGTGGCGAGCTTCTCGCCGTTGATGCTGACCGTGCCGTAGGGGACGTGCACCAGCCGCTCCGCCCAGTCATAGCCCATCAGCGCCAGCACCCGGAACCACTGGGCAAAGTGCAGGCTCTGTCCGGCGCTGGTGACATAGATACACTTGTCAAAGTGGTAGGTCTGCTGACGGTAGACGGCGGCGGCAATGTCGCGGGTGGGGTAGAGGGTGGTGCCGTCCCGCTTCAGAATCAGGCAGGGGGGCATGTGCCACTGGTCCAGCCGCACCACCGAGGCACCGTCGTCCAGCTCCAGCAGTCCCATCTCCCGCAGCCGCTCGATTTGCGCGGGCATCTTGTCGGTATAGAAACTCTCGCCGTTGTAGCTGTCAAAGGTAATGCCCAGCTGGCGGTAGGTCTTTTCATACTCCCGCAGGCTGATGTCGATGAACCACCGCCAAAGCTCAATGTGCTCCGGGTCGCGCGCCTCCAGCTTGGCAAACGCCGCCCGCGCCCGGTCGTTCAGGGTGGGGTCGGCCTCCGCCTCGGCGTGGAAGCGCACATACAGCGCCACCAGCTCGTCAATCTCGCCCCGCTCCACCGCCTCCCGGGAGCCCCACTGTTTGTAGGCGACAATCAGCTTGCCGAACTGGGTGCCCCAGTCGCCCAGGTGGTTGATCCCCACGCAGCGATACCCGGCAAACTCATGCAGCAGCTTGAGCGAGTGCCCGATGACCGTGGTGCCCAGGTGCCCGATATGAAAGGGCTTGGCGACATTGGGGGAGGAGTAGTCCAGCACCACGGTCTTGCCGTGCCCGCACTCGGGCGAACCGTAGCGCGCCCCCCGCCGCTCGATATCGGCCATGACCCGGCGGGCGAAGGGGGCATAGTGTATGGCAAAATTGAGGTACCCCTGCACCGCGCTGACGCGCGCAAACAGGGCGTCGCCGGTCGCCACCGAGCTTCGGCAGGCCTCCGCCAGTTGCTGTGCGATCTGCACGGGCGAGCGGCGCAGGGTCTTGGCCAGGGTGAAGCAGGGCAACGCCAGGTCCCCCATGGCGGGGTCGGGCGGGTATTCAAGCAAGCGGGCGATCTCCTCCACCGAGAGGGTCACATCCGGGTAGAGCGTCCGGGCGGCTTCCACCAGCACCGCGGCGGCGTTTTTCTTAAAAGTCAGCATGGGTAGAGGTTCTCCATTTTCACAAAATTCTGCTCTGTCAGCTCCCCGGTCGTCGTCAGCACAAAGGGGACGAAGGACAGCCCGCAGAGCGCGCACGCCACCGCCGACTCGGCGCCGTCCAGGATATAGTAGCGGTCCTCCCGCATGGCCACCGTCACGGGCGGCACGGTCTGCCCCCGCTCAATCAGGGCGGTGAGGCGGGACAGCTTGTCCTGCGCGGGCTCCTCGTCGGGGTAGTAGAGCCGCAGGGGGCTGATGTACGCCCCGCGGTAGGCAGGGTTGGCCTGCCACGCCGCCAGCCCCTCCAGAATGTAGTCGGCCACTTCCTCGGGATGCGCATAGGTGGAGTCAATCAGCAAATGATAGTTGGTAAAGTCCCCGATCACCACCCGGTACAGGTCTCGGTACCGCTTGGTTTCGCTCGCTTTGCGCCGCCGGATGGCGCGCAGGGCCTCCTCCTTGGTGGGGAAGGTCTCGGTGGCGCGCCTGGCGGCAAAAATGCGCTCGGCGCACACCTCGGGGTCGGAAAACAAATACACCGCAAAGTTCCCGCGCACAAAGTGCCACGCCATGCGCGAGTCAATGATCATATCCTGCGGGGACTCTCCCAGGGCCTCAAGCGCCCCGTCGATTTCATAGTCAATCTCGGGCCGGCTCTCCGAATACACATTGAACGCGGCAATATCCATGCCCAGTTTTTCGGCATACGCGCGCGCCACCATACCGGTCGAGTGGTAGGCGGCACCCGTACGCGCAATCAGTATTTTGGAGACAGTGCTTTTCCCGCTCCCTTGGTCTCCCGCCAGCGTAATCTTAAAACCCATAGCCCATCCTTGTGCTTCTCAGGATTCCGTCACAGTCAAATCCTGCCCACTGCCCGCACGGAGCAAGCGGGCGGCGGCATCCGGAACGTTATTTCAGAGGAATAGTAGTATTATAGCCCAAAAGAAAAGGGCTGTCAATCAAAAATAAGAGTTTTTCGGGGACACGGCCGGGCAACGGGCGTTACAGCGGCCGCTTCACAATCTGGGCGTTGTCGCGCGGGTAGGCCGGGGGCGTTTTGTTGAGTTTATCAATCACTACCACCACGTGGGCCAGCGGCTCGCCGTGCCCGTCGGTGAGGGGGACCGCCACGCTCTCCCGCAGCTTCCCGCCCAGCAGAGCGACAGCTTTTTTGGCGGCGGTACTCTCCTGTGCGGCCTGGCGCCCCTTCATGGCCAGGAACACACCGCCCACCCGCACCAGGGGCAGGCAATACTCGCACAGGACCCGCAGCTCGGAGACCCCCCGCGCCACCGCCACGTCAAAGCGCTCGCGCAGTCCGTCGTCCCTCCCCGCCGCCTCGGCGCGCAGGGTCCGGGCGGTGAGGTGGGACAGTCCCAGCATCGCCGCCGTTTCGGCGACATAGGAGACCCGCCGCTCGGTGGAGTCGATGGCGGTGATGCGCAAATCGGGCCGGCAGATGGCGAGCGGCAGTGCGGGGAAGCCCGCACCCGTGCCCACATCCACCAGCGACGCCCCCGCGGGCAGCAGCGCGGCGAGCGAGAGGCTGTCGGCGTAGTGCTGCAGGATGATCTGCTCCGGTTCGGTGATGGCGGTCAGGTTGTACTTTTGGTTTTCGGTGAGCAGTCGCTCCGTGAGGGCGACGAACTGCTCGGTGCGGTCAAAACTGAGCAGTTTGGACAGACCGCACAGCGAGAATACCCGCGCGAGTTCCGAGCGAAAGGCAGGGCTGTTGGGGTTCATGGCGGCCTCCTTGACGGTGTGTCGGTTTTTGTCCAGTATAGCACGCCGCCCGCCCCCCTGTCAAGGAGACCTGCTTGCCACAGCGCCCGCCCCGCCTTTTTTCCAAGGCGGGCGGGACAAGAAATTTGCGAGAGAGATTGACTTCACAGCGAAAAGATGGTAAAATGCATGATGTGTTTAGATTCGAACAAATGCAGGAGGGTTACGATATGTATCACAAAAAAACAGTTGAGGACATTGCCGTCGCCGGCAAACGGGTATTGGTGCGCTGCGACTTTAATGTCCCCTTACAAGATGGCCGCATCACATCCGACAACCGCATTGTCGAGGCACTGCCCACCATCCGCTACCTGCTGGCACAGCAGGCGCGGGTCATTCTCTGCTCTCACCTGGGCAAGCCCAAAGCCAAGGCCGACCCCAAGTTTTCACTGGCGCCGGTGGCGGCGCGGCTGAGCGAGCTGCTCGGCATCCCGGTGCCGCTGGCGGCCGACGTGGTGGGGCCGGACGCGCAGGCAAAGGTCGCCGCCCTGCGGGACGGACAGGCCATGCTGCTCGAAAACGTCCGCTTTGAAGCCGGAGAGGAAAAGAACGACCCTGCCCTGTCCGGGCAGCTGGCGGCGCTGGCGGAGATCTATGTCAACGACGCGTTCGGCACGGCCCACAGAGCGCACGCCTCCACCGCGGGGGTAGCCGCTTTCCTGCCGGCTGTGTGCGGGTATCTGATTCAGAAAGAAATCGGGATCATGGGCAAGGCGCTGGCAGACCCCGCCCGCCCCTTCATCGCCATTTTGGGAGGCGCGAAGGTCTCGGACAAGATCGGCGTCATCCATAACCTGATCGACAAGGTGGATACCCTGATCATCGGCGGCGGCATGGCGTACACCTTTTTCCGCGCCACCGGCGCATCGGTGGGCACCTCGATTTGTGAGGATGACAAACTGGACCTCGCGCTCTCCCTGCTCAAAAAGGCAAAAGAAAAGGGTGTGAACTTCCTCTTGCCGGTGGACAACGTGGTGGGCCGGGAATATAAAGCGGACACCGTTTTCATGAACATTTACTCCGACTCCATCCCCGACGGCTGGATGGGGCTGGATATCGGCCCCATCTCGCGTGAGCTGTTCAGCAAGACCATTCAGGGCGCGGGCACCGTGGTCTGGAACGGCCCGATGGGCGTGTCCGAGTGGCCGAACTTTGCCGCCGGCACCGAGGCGGTCGCCCGTGCGGTGGCCGAGAGCGGCGCGGTCTCCATCATCGGCGGCGGCGATTCCGCCGCGGCGGTCGAGCGGCTGGGCTTCGCCGACAGGATGACCCACGTGTCCACGGGCGGCGGCGCCTCGCTCGAGTTTCTGGAGGGGCTGGCACTGCCCGGCATCGCCTGCCTGCTCGATCAGGAGGCATGAGCATGAGACGATATGTCATCGCGGGCAACTGGAAGATGAACATGACCCCCGCCGAGACCCGCGCCTACCTGCGGGAGCTTGTCCCGTTGGTACAGGACAAGGACGGGTGCGACATTGTCCTGTGCGTCCCCTTTGTGGATATTGAGAGCGCCGTGCAGGCGGCCAAAGGGAGCCGTATCAAAATCGGCGCGCAGAACGTGCACTATGAAGCCAAGGGCGCGTTCACCGGGGAGGTCTCGGCGTCCATGTTGCGGGAGGTCGGCGCGGAGTATGTCGTTGTCGGTCACAGCGAGCGGCGGCAGTACTTCGGCGAGACCGACGCCACGGTCAACCTGCGCACCAAGGCCGCGCTGGCTGCCGGACTGACCGTGATTCTGTGTCTGGGCGAGGTGAAAAAACAGCGGCTGGCGGGCATCACCGACGAGGTGGTCGCCATGCAGACCAAGCTGGCGCTGGAGGGCATCGACGAGGCCTCCCTCTCCCGTGTCATCATCGCGTATGAGCCGGTGTGGGCGATCGGCACCGGGCTGACCGCCACCCCCGAGCAGGCCGACCAGACCTGCGGGGTCATCCGCCGGACCGTCGCCCGCCTCTACTCCCCCGCGGCGGCCGAGGCGCTGGTGATCCAGTACGGCGGCTCCATGAACGACGCCAACGCCGCGGAGCTGCTCAGCCGCCCGCACGTGGACGGCGGGCTCATCGGCGGCGCCTCACTCGTCCCGTCCAAGTTCGCCACCATCATCGAGGCGGCCAACGCCGACCGCTGAGGAACATCCCGGCGAAAGAAAAGCACCCTGCGTTCCGCGGAACGCAGGGTGATTTTTGTTGGTGAGGCGCGGTCACTCCAGGGTGATGGTCGTCTGCTCCTTGAGGAAGGACAGCACCTTTTGGAACAGGGCGAGCTGCCGGATATAGGTTTCCCCGTACCCCGCAATGATCTCGTCCGCCGTGTACTGGTTGCCGTTGGCTTTGATGATTTGCTCGACCTGCGCGACATACTCGGCGTTGCTCAGGGTGATGCCCTCCTGCTGCGCGATGGTGAACATGGCGATCTGGAAGCGCACCAGCGAGCGGGTCTCGTTTTGCAGCCACTGAATGCCGTCGGTGTCCTGCCTGAGCTGCTGGTACCACACGATGAAGTCGCCCATGTCAAGGAAGGTGTAGCCCAGGCTTTCCCAATAGGCTTTGGCGTCCTCCATTTGCTGATACGCCTGGTTGTAGTAGTACTCCACCGCCCCCGCCGGCCAGCTACTCACGGTGGTGGCTTCGGTAATGATGGTGGCAAGGCGGGTCTCTACCTCCGCGTCCAGCTCGGACTGTACCTGTGTCTGCAACAGGTCTTTGATATAGTCTCGGTATTCCTTCACGGGGTCCGGGGTCTTGGCGTTGTACTTGAACACGTCGGTGACAATCTCGGCGCTCAGCGGCGGGTAGATGTCCTCCTCAATGTAGAGCACCGCCACGACATAAGTCACCGTCTTGCCCGACAGCTCGCCGAACAGCAGCTCGTCCTCGGGGAAAGTGGCTTCCAGGTCCACAGTGACTTCCTGCGCGGTCCAGCCCACGCCGCCGGAGTATTCCACGCGTTCCACGTCTCCCTCCCCCGGCAGCTCAAAGGAAAATCCCTCCCCGATGGTCCGGCCCGTCAGGGCCTCCACAAAGGCGGCGGAGTAGGCGCCGGGTCGGGCAAGGTCAATGCGGTGGTAGGTGGGCACCTTGTTAACCGCATCGTAGGGTGTGTAGTTTTTCTCCACCGTGCTGCCGTCGTTGCGGTGGTAGGTGATGGTGAAGTCCCAGAGGTAGACCACGTCGTCGGAGGCCACGGTGCCCTCATGGGTGCGGGTGACCGACATGTCGTCGGGGACCAGCCCCAACAGCCCGTTATCCACTCCCTCCAGCACCTCTCCCTGCCCGACCACGATCGGGTCGTTCGGTTCCAGCAGGTGGGTGTTGGAGCCGTGCAGGACGGCGACGCCCTCATAGTAGACGGTGTAAAAGAGGTAGACCTCGTCCCCCGCCTGAATGGCCCGGTCGGTGACCCGCACAACCTCGGGCACCCCCGACATTTTCTGCTTCATCAGGTTGTGGATGTGCTGGTCAATGTCGGCCTCCGTGACCGTAAACTCGTCCCTTGGCAGGGTGAGGGTGAGGCCCTTGTAGTCGGCAACGGCCAGGGTGGCATAGCGCCCCATATCCTCCACCGCGAAAAAGTCGAACATTTCCCCGCCCGGCACCGTCGTGGTGGTGTCGTCGGTATCTTTTCCCTTACAGCCCGCCATCCCCAGCAAGAGGGAGAGGACAAGCAGCAGCACCGATAGTTTTTTCATGGGTAACCCTTTCGTCATTCCTTACTAAGACCAGTATAGCGGATAGGGGGCATGCCCGTCAAGGTGCAAAATGTGAACAATTGCTTATCCGAAGAAGACGGACAGCACAAACATCAGCGCGCAGACCGCCATCATCAGCAGCACCCCAATATTGGTATACACCAGCGACACGTGCTGCCAGCCCCGCACCGGGCCGGGCGGGATGGCGTCCCGTATCTTTCTGAAAAACAAGATGAGCAGCAGTAGCCCCGCCGCCGCGGCGACGATGTTGCCGATGACAAAGCCCCCCGAGCTCAAAAGGGTGAGCGGGTCGACATCCTCCGGCGCGGTAAGGTCCTGCCCGTTCATGAGCAGCATGGGGTAGACAGAACCGAAAAAGTTGATGATGGCATGCAGTAGCATGGTGTACCGCACCCGCCCGGTCTGCAGGTAGACAAAGGCCAGCAGCAGCCCCAGCCCGAACGCGTAGTAGACCTGCCCGAAGTTGCCGTGAAAGAGCCCGAAGAACAGGGCGGACAGCAGCATGGCGGGCCACATGCCTATCCCCCGGATCCTGTCCAGCAGCAGTTTGCGGAAGAGCAGCTCCTCCATGATCGGGGCGATCACCACCACGACCACGGCGGCGATCCACAGGTTGGCGCCGGTGAGCATATCCGCCACCGGGTTGGTCGTGTCCTTGCCGAGCACCCACCCCAGTATCAAATTCGTGAAAATACCGAGAGAGTTGCCCACCTGCATCAGACAGGTGCCGATGGGCAGCACGAGCACCATGTACGGCCAGGCGGGGGTGCGCCGCTCGGGCGGGCTGGGCTTCACCGTGCGCAACAGGAGGTAGCACACCGGAAAGGCAAAGACATAGAGGGGCACCACCGTGAGGAACCAGGGGTACCACAGACTCTCGGTAAAGACGGGCGCCACCAGCGGGAGCACCGCGTCCAGCACCAGACTGGCGAGCAGCCAGAGGGTCGCCAGGCTGAAAAACGCCAGGCCGCACAGGGTGAGCAAGCGCTTCATGCGCGGGTAGGAAAGCCAAAGCAGCTCTTGTTCCATGGTGAGTTTTCACTTTCTTTCTATGGTAAACAGCCGGGGGATGCCGGAGCGGGCACTCCCCTGCCATTCTATGCGCCCCGCCGCCCTTTGAGTCGTGCCGGGCGGTCTCCCGCGGGGAAAACTCCCCTGTCAATCAGGGCAGGGGTGGCATGTTTGCGACGGGCGCTGCATATATTGTAGCAACATACAAGCCGTAAAGGAGAGCGACATGGCTGACAAACCATCCTACGCAGGCATGAAAATCGGAGAGGACCATGTGACCGACATGATCTATACGGACAGCACGGGGGAGTATACGCTGCCTGACTATATGCCTGAGATCAGAAGAATTCTGTCCGTCACCAGCAAGGTGCTGCCGTCCGGTCAGTTTATCGGCAGCGACAGGGTCGAGTTTGCGGGGAACTGCGTACATACCGTCATCTACACCGGCGGAGAGGGCAAGCTCGCGGCGGTCAGCCTGCAATCGGACTATGAGTTTTCCGTGCCCCGCAAGGGGTGCGACCCGACCGAGACCAAGGCCTCGGTCATCAGCCGCCCCGAAAATGTGACGGTGCGGCTCTCCGGCCCCCGCAAGGTAGGCATCCGCACGGTGGTGGGCAGTCAGGTACACGTGTACTGCGAGGCCGAGCTGAGGGACGGCCTTTCGGGGCTGGAGGGAGCGGGGGAGATAGAACTGCTGACCAAGACAGTCCCCTGCCGGCTTTGCGTCCCCCTTCTCTCCCCCGATCTGCACTATACCAACAGCACCAAGGCCGAGGGGGGCGAGGGGGAAGTAGAGATACTCTCGGGCGAGGGGAATGTGCTGGTGCGCGAGGCACGGGCAGTCTCGGGCGGCGCGATCTGCCGCGGCGAGATTTGGGTGCGGTGCCTGTATACGGTGGGGGACGGCCCCCCGACCGTCGCCCAGACCAAAATCCCCTTTGAGGAACTACTGCCCGCCGACGAGGTGGACGGCACCTTTTCCGCCATGGGTTGGGGGCGCTGCCAGCAGGTGGATGTCTCGGCGTCGGCAGACGGCGCGGGCGGCCATACCCTGACCTTTGATGTGACGGCTGTCCTCGAGGGGCAGGCCGCCACCAACCAACTGTTGCGCACCTTGGCGGACGTGTATGCCGCCGAGTATCCCGTGTCGGTCTCCCGCCGGCAGATGCAGCTGGCCGAGACACTGGGGCATTTTATGGGCAACTACACCGTGGACGGCGGCGTGTCCCGCAGCGAGAGCGACGCCGAGGACGCCATTGCCATCATCAGCACCACCGGCACGGCAGAAATGGATTCGGTGGAACACCAGGGCAACAAGGTGCAGCTCACCGGGCAGTGCAAAATCAATATGATTGTCGCCTCCGCCCCCGACAACGCCGAGGGACGGCCTACCTATTCGGCGGTGAACTTCCACTTCCCGTTCAAACTGCAGTGCGACCTGCCCGACGCTCTGCCGCCCGACGCGGAGTTTCACGCGGTGCTCACCTTTGTCTCCGGCCGCGGCAGGATCGACCCTGCCCGGCTGTCGGCGGACTGTGAGCTGGCACTGGCGCTGGAAGCCTATCGGCAGCACCGGGTCGGCGTGGTTGAGAGCGCGGAGGCAGACACCGAACACCCCGTGGAGAAAGCGCCAGGCGAGCTGGTGGTGGTGTACCTGCACGACGGCGAGAGCCTGTGGAGCGTGGCCAAACGCTACCACGCCAGGCAAAGCGACATTGTCGCCCTCAACAAGCTGCCAAAGAGCGCCCTCGAGAACGCCGACGCCCCGTATGAGCTGGACGGTTTTTTCAAGCTGCTGATTGAACGCTAAACCATCCCGCATAAAGCAAGCGTCCGCGTAAAACGCCCGCGCTAAGCGTCCGCGCTAAGCGTCCGCGCAAAGCGTCCGCGCTAAGCGTCCGCGCAAAGCGTCCGCGCAGAGCGTCCGTGTAAAGCGTCCGCGCTAAGCGTCCGCGTGAAGCGCTCGCGCTAAGCGTCCGCATAAAAATCCCCGGCGGGGCTGCCTCATCCGAGGCGGCCCCCCTTTTGTGTCGGGGTCAGGCGTTCTTTTTGAGAAACACACGGACAGGCTTGCCGCTTTGCCGACAGTGCTCAATGACATGCCGCGTGCCGGCAGAGTGCCCGTCCCAAAAGGCCAGCACGAC
>JBBAEK010000031.1:0-14020 GCA_041655935.1 Eubacteriales bacterium | reverse complement strand
GCCCCCGTCAAATGCCTACTCCTGACATAACTCTTGACAATAAAAGGATAAGGGTGTATGATAAGGGCGAGCGCACCCCTGTAACATTTTGACGGAGGGATTGACATGGGCAAGTTCAGCGAGCGGCTGCACCGCTTTTTTGAGGGACGGTATGGCTTTGACCAATTCTATTATTTTCTGTTAGGGGTCTGTGTGCTGCTGGTCATCATCACCGGCCTCTCCCGACACATCCTGCCGATTCTTTGCTTTGCCGTACTGACCCTTGCCGTCGCCTTTTTTGCCGGCTATCGCCTGCTGTCCAAAAATAAAGGGGCGCGCCAGCGCGAAAACACGCTGTTTTTGCAAACCTGGCGCCGCTTCTTTGCTTTTCTGCGCCTGCAAAAAAATCGTTTACGGGACCGCAAAACCCATGTATACAAAAAATGCCCCTATTGTCGGGCCACCCTTCGCCTGCCCCGACAGCCCGGCGACCACACCATCACCTGCCCCCGCTGCAAGAACCCCTTTCCGGTGCATGTCAAGTAAAGCACTTGAGCGTACATAGACAACCCCATCCCCCAAGGAAAACAACATGAACGAAGAAATCAACGGTCTGCCGCTTGAGATCGAGCGAAAATTCCTGATCAAAAAGCCGAAAATCGCCACCCTGTCCGCACAGGCAGGGGTGCGCGTCTATGATATTTTGCAAACCTACCTCATCGACGAGCAGAACCGCTCGGCGCGGGTGCGTATGAGCTGCGATGAACGCGGCCGGGTGGTCTATACCGAGACCTACAAAACCCGCCTGTCCCCGCTCACCCGTACAGAGGAAGAACGGGAAATCACCAAGGAACGCTACACCGCCCTCCTCGCCAAGGCAGACCCTGCCATGGCACCCCTCCCTAAAACCCGGTACACCTTCCCCTACCGCGGCCATCTGCTTGAAGTGGACCTCTTTCCCTTTTTCAAAAACACGGCACTGCTCGAAATCGAACTCTCGCACGAGCAGGAGCCCTTTGACCTCCCGCCTTTTCTCTCACTCATCCGAGAAGTTTCAACCGAGGACTGCTACGGCAACCGCACCCTGGCCAAAGCGCTCAAGTCCGGCAGTCTGCCCGACGAAGCGTCCCTGTAAAAACCATAGAACAAGCGCCTTGCAAACTTTGCTTTACAAGGCGCTTGTTCTATTCGCTGTTTTATCTCTTTTTCACAACTTAACATCGCTTTTTGACCCCGCCCTGCGAACAAGAAGTGCCACACAGGCAGGACAAGCAGGAGGCACTGTCAAGCAAGCCGCTTCGCGGCCCCGCCGGCGACCCAATTGATAAAAAGGAAAAGAGTGTGAACAGCGCACCCCGCTCGGGGCGTACCTCCGCGTCACACCCTGCTCGCTCTATTCGTCGTCTTCGTCGTCCTCGTCGTCCTCATCAGCCTCATCAGCCCCGTCAGCATCGTCAACCTCATCGGCATCATCAGCATCGTCGGCCTCATCGGCTTCATCGACCTCATCGGCATCATCAGCTTCATCCGCCTCATCCGCTTGCTCAATTGCCTCCGCCGCGTCGGCAGAAGGGCTGCCCTCACCCGGCTCCCCCTCCAATGACGGTGTCACAGATGACTCATCCGTCGGACTTTTGCGCAGTAAAATGTACATAATTACCCCAATCCCCGCCAACAACAGGGCGATACAAGCCAGGGCAATCCATGTTTCAGAGGGAACCATGCCGATCAATGTGATGTTCATACCTACCTCCTATTAGGGCGCGTGAGAGTACCGCCCTCCCCAAGGGGCACCTCCCCGCCACGCCGCACCAGGGCATGGACCGAAAAGGCTGGGCGGCAAAGACCGTCCCCATTTGGTTTTGGTGACACCATTGTATCACAGCCCCCGTCAAAAATCAACCGCTTCTCTTAAAAGTTTTTCTGAGGCAACCGCGCTCCCGCCACGCGAAACTTGCCTGCCAAAGGGCCCGCGCAAAAAAAATTCCGCGAAAATCATTGACACCACCCCCACAGTCTGCTACAATATCCTCAGTTTACATAGAGGAGTCTCACGCATGCTGTCTATCTTCCTTGCACTGCTTCACCTGATTGACCGTTTCTTTCGACTTACGATACGGTCAAGTGAGGCTATGGGTGCAGGAGTGAGGTGTGCTAAAGCGTAACCAGCGGCTTATCAGCAGACAATGCCCTTACTGCATAGGTAGTAGGGGCATTTTTTGATGGCGCTTTCAGCGTACGGCACCCCACGGAGAAACCAACGGCGTGGACAGGCTATGGCAAGCTGTCCAAGTTCATTTTTTTGGAGGAATCGTATGAAATCAGCAAAAGGCATCGCAGTCATCGCCGCATCCATTGCCATCCAGCTCTGTTTAGGCATCGCCTACATCTGGAGCGTGTTTCAGACCGGCATTGCCAACAGCATTTTCCGCGGCGACAACGCCGCCGCCGGCCTGACCTTTTCCCTGCTTCTGTTTGTGCTGACCATCGGCAGCGTCATCGGGGGCAAATTAGCCGTGAAGTATACCACCAGAGTCATTGTGATCATCGGCGGTGTCATCCTGGCCGGCGGCTTCTTTTTGGCGTCCCTGGTCACCCCCGAGCTTCCCTGGCTGCTCTGGCTGGGCTATGGCGTCATGGGCGGGTTCGGCATGGGCTTCACCTATTCCACCACCATTGCCTGCTCCCAAAAATGGTTCCCGCACAAAAAAGGACTAGTCACCGGGCTGATTGTCTCGGCGCTGGGCTTTGGCGGCGTGGTGTTCACCCCCATTATTGAGGGACTCATCAAACGCTTTGGCGGCCCGGAGACCGGAGAACCCAAGACCTTCCTGGTCCTCAGTCTGATCTTTTTGGTGGTCTGCACGGTGGGAGGCCTGTTTTTGGAAAACCCGCCGAAGGAGCGTCAGACAGGCAGCTCCACCCAACCGACAGCGCTTGCCGAGGGTATGTCCCCCATCCAAATCCTGAAGGACGGCCGCTTTTACCTGGCAGCCGCCTCCCTGATGTTGGCGTGCATGGGCGGGCTGATGATGATCGGCTTTGCCAAACCCATCGCCGTGGCAAAAGGGCTGGCGTCCACCGCCACATTCGGCGTGCTGATCATCGCCCTGTTCAATTCGCTGGGGCGTTTGCTCTGGGGCATGATGTCCGACAAATTAGGGCGTCGCCGGACCATCATCATTTTGCTGGCGGGCTCCGCCCTCTCCTCCGTGCTGGTGAGCCAGGCCAACGGCTACTTCATTTATGCGCTCATCGCCCTCATCGGGTTCTTTTACGGCGGCTTTTTGAGCACCTTCCCCTCCCTGACCGCTGACCTGTTCGGCCCCAAACACATGGCCACCAACTACGGCTTTGTCCTGCTGGGCTTCGGTGTGGGTGCGGTCGCCTCGTCCTACATTGCCGGCCATTTTAAGAACCTCGCCGCACAGGATATCTCCCTAATGTACCCCGCGTTCTTTATTGCCGCCGGCTGCGCCTGCGTCGGCATTGTCCTGATGCTGCTGCTCAAACCAAACAAAAGCCGGTAATTTCCCGTGTCTTGGGCGCGTCCAACGCACGGATACGCGGTCCCTTGCTGTCCTGCTGCCCGCGGTGGGCAGCAGGACAGCAAATAGTCGTCCCTGTGCATGCGGGCATTGACGCGCATAAATATTTTTGCCGCCTCATGAAAAAAACCCTTGCAATTTGAGGCGGGGTATGTTATAATCGTTTTTGCTGTTTATCAAAACATATAGAATTCAGATAGAGTTACACCTATCGGTGCTCATTTTTCAGGAGGTGTTAAGATGGCAAAGTGCAGTGTTTGCAACAAGGGCGTTACGTTTGGTCACCAGGTGTCCCACTCCAACCGCAAGACAAACCGGGCATGGAAGCCCAACATTCGTCGCGTCAAAGCGGTGGTCGCGGGCACTCGTGAGACCGTGTATGTTTGTTCCCGTTGCCTTCGTTCGGGCAAGGTCGAGCGCGCCTAAGTGCATGGGCATCAAAAAACCCACCGCCATTGGTGGGTTTTTTGTTTTCCTCAACAGTCCTGATTGACGCAGCCGACAGGCTCGCCTGCGCCGCCGTGCGCGCACAGACACGGCCGTGCGGCGTTCTTGCTCTGCGTTCGTCCCCCGGCTCGCCCGCGCCGCCGTGCGCGCATACACACGCGCCCCTGTCAAGTCATCCAGCCCGGCGCCTTTGTCCGAGGCAGCGCCGATTCAACCATTCATGAAAAGATGTGTTTACACTCCTGTCGGCGGAGAGGGCGGCGGGGCCGGGGGCGGGGCGGAGGACTTCGCGGAGGCGGACTTTGGTTTGTCGGTCGGCTCTCCTTTGCGCCACTTATACACAGCGCGAATCGCCACGCCGACCACCGGCCCGAGCAGCATCCCCACAAAGCCAAGGAGCTGCAAGCCCGCATACATGCTGACCAGGGTCAGCAAAGGATGAATCCCCAGGTTTTGCCCCAGAATGCGCGGCTCCAAGAACTGGCGGACAATGGCAATGATGGCGTATAGAATCAGCAGCGCCGCGCCCAGCCGCACATTGCCGGTCAGCAGGCAGAAAGCCCCCCAGGGGATCAGCATGGTCCCCACCCCAATGACGGGCAGCAGGTCTAAGAAAGCGAAAATCACCGCCAGTAACAGCGCATAGTTCACATCAAGGATGAGGAACCCCACCAGCAACATCACAAATGTAATGAACATCAGGGTCAAGTACGAGTTCAAATAACTGATCGCGGTGGAAAAGGCGCCTTTTTTGAACTGCTTGACACGGTCCCGCCACTGTACCGGGATGAAGTTGTTCAGGCTCAGGTGAATACGGTCGAGGTCGAGTGCGAAGTAGACGGCAGAGATGACCAGCACCAACACAGACACCAGAAAACCGGGCAGTCCGATGACCAGTTTGCCCAGCATCCGGGGCATGGCGTTCAGGATATCCGTGATGGTCTTGACCAGAAACTCCTTCATCCAGTCATTGGTCTCACTGATGACATCGGTTTTCCCAAGGTCGGGGATGGTGGGGATGTACTGCTGCAATCTGTCTAAGAACGCATTGATTTTGACAAAGACATCCTCAATGATATCGGGGTTATCCTTCAGGCGCAGGATCAGGTCCCGCAACTCCCGGAACAAGCGGCTCCCCAGCAAAAACAGCCCGAACCCGATCAGCCCCATGAGCAGCAAAACCAGCACCACACTGGTGACACGTAAAGGAAACTTTGCTTTTTTGTGCAGAAACACGGCTACCGGGCGCACCAACAGCGCCGCCCCCCATGCCAGGAAAAAGGGCAGCCCGATGATGAGAAGGTAGCGAAAGAGCACCACGGCACACAGCGCCACGCTGGCTACCACAATGATGACGGACGCGATCCGCTGGTAATTCAAGTCCTTCAGTTTTTTCATAAAAGCCCCCTGTTCAAGTTACGGCCACTGTGCGGTCTCTTTTTCATTATATTTCGGTCAACCCAATTTCATCTATAGGAGTGCCACAAAATGATTCGTATGGAAATGGCAAACGGTGATGAGATCCTTTTGGAGCTGTCCCCCGAAACAGCACCCCTCACCGTGGCAAACTTTGAAAAACTGGTGCGGGCAGGCTTTTATGACGGCCTGACCTTTCACCGGGTCATCCCCGGCTTCATGATCCAGGGCGGCTGTCCGCTCGGCAACGGCACCGGCGGGGCAGGCACCTGCATCAAAGGGGAGTTTGCCCAAAACGGCATTCAAAACCCCTTGCACCACACCCGCGGGGTCATCTCCATGGCGCGCTCGTCCATGCCCAACTCCGCCTCCTCGCAGTTTTTCATCATGCACCGGGACGCCCCCCATCTGGACGGCGCCTACGCTGCGTTCGGGCGGGTGGTCAAGGGCATGGAGGTCGTGGACGCCATTGCCGCCGTCCCCACCAACCGCGCCGACCAACCCCTCACTCCCGTGACCATCAGGTCCATGACCGTGGTGGCAGCCGCCTCGGACCCCTCATGACCACCCCCACCTACCACCTGGACAAAGCGGTGCTCGCGCAGCAGGCAGAGCGGCTCCGCCCTATGGTAGAGCCCCTGCTCGCCTGGTACCGCGCCCACCAACGGGATCTCCCCTGGCGGCAGCAGAAAAGCCCGTACAGCATCTGGGTGTCAGAAATCATGCTGCAGCAAACCCGGGTGGAAACGGTGAAGCCCTACTACCAAAACTTCATGGCGGCACTGCCCACCACGGCCGACCTCGCGGCGGCGGAGGAAGGATTGCTGCTGAAGCTGTGGGAGGGGCTGGGGTATTACAGCCGGGTGCGGAATATGCAGAAAGCCGCCCGCACCGTGATGCAGGAGTATGGGGGCCGGTTGCCGGCAGATGAAAAAGAACTGAAAAAACTATGCGGCATCGGCAGCTACACCGCCGGCGCCATCGCCTCCATCGCCTACGGCATCCCCTCCCCCGCCGTGGACGGCAACGTGTTGCGCCTCGTGGCGCGCCTGTTGGCAGATGACCGAAACGTCCTGGACGCACAGGTAAAGTCCGACACCGAGGTACTGGTACGGGCACTGATCCCCCCCGACGCTGCGGGGGACTTCACACAAGCCTTGATCGAGCTCGGCGCGCTGGTCTGTTTGCCGGGCGGCGGAGCGCTCTGTGAGTCCTGCCCCGTCAGCGGCTATTGCGCCGCCAAGGCGGGCGGGCTGAGTGCGCTGTTACCCACCCGCATCAGCAAAACCAAGCGCCGCCACGAGCAGCGCACCGTGCTGTTGCTGTGTTTCGGCGACAAGGTCGCCCTGCGCCGGCGCACCGAAAAGGGACTGCTGGAAGGGCTGTGGGAACTGCCGGCCGCGGAGGGACATCTCGACATGGCGCAGGTCAAAGCCTACTGCGAACAGCGGGGCTTGTCGGCAACCGATATACAGGCGCTCCCCCCCGCCAAGCACGTCTTTACCCACCTCACCTGGCATATGATCGGGTATCGGGTGCAGGTCATGGCCCACGTGGCACCTGCACCGACAAGCGAGGCAGGCAAGGACCTCCTCTTTGTCAGCCCCGAGGCCCTCAGGAAACAGTACGCTCTGCCCTCCGCCTTCGCCGCTTATCTGAAGCTGCTGTCGCCGGCGGCGGACAAGCCGCCAAGGGGAGAAAACGGCATGCTCCTCAAAGGACAACCAAAGTAGACAATACTCCCCGCCATATGACCGGAAGTGCCCTGTCCTCCATCAGGCCCCCGCATGTCAATGCGGGGGAGAGCGTCAGCTCCCGGTATTGCGAAAGCAATACCAAGTACCTGCATTATACCATAATCCATCCAAAAACACAACGCAAATCCGCCGTCAACGGCGGATTTTTTACTTTCCCCTGCGCCCCCCCGCCGCTTCCGGAGCAGAAACCTGTGCGCCCGCCACCCTTTCAAAAAAGGGAACCACGGCAAAACCGTGGTTCCCACAAGAGCGCAAGCAACCGTTCACGGGCAACGCCCTACCCGTCCGCCGACGCAAACGCCACGGCGGCAGATCGGGCAAAAACTCCCCCTGCCCTCACCCGGACAGCGAGGTAGCGTATCCCCTGCTTTTTTCAAGTATCGCCGCAGCGCTTCTCGGCTTTGCTCGTTCCCTCAGAGCAAGTGGTTCGGCATGTCGTCCCCAATGGAAAAAATACCGCCAACCGCCTGTTCCTCCGGGGAGGATTCGCTCATATCCTCCTCCTCCTCCTCGGAACGTGCGGTGGCGCCGGGAGTCGAGGCGGCAGAATCGTACTCATCCTCAAAGACAGAGGCATCGGCGTTCCCCTCTTTGTGAGCGGTGGCGGAGGGAGGGGTTTGCATCGGAAAGGACGGATCCGGCACCGGGAACTCCGCCGGCTCACCGGCAGGCGAGGGCGCAGGTTCGGGGGCGGGGTCCACCGTGGGGATGCTGGGCGGGTAGGTGGGTGGGGCGGCATTGGTGGTGGGGAATGTGCTGGGATTCACCGCCGGTTCCCCTGTCGGAGGTGAGGTCGGGTCGGTGGCAGGGGGCGCCAGAAGGTCCGACTCACTCTCCGCGGGGGTGGTGCTGTTTTGCACATATACACCCGGGGATGTCTCTTCTTTGGGCGTCATGGACTTTGAGGCAGCGCTTTTTTTCTGCTTGGCAGTCCCCTTCGGCGGCGGAGCCTTCTGTGCCGAGTCCTGCAAAGCGGACTCTGCGGACAGCCGCTCCTCGGGCAGGGCTTCCCTGTCCGTTTGCGGTTTTTCGATTCTCCCGTTTTTTTTGGTTTCGGCGGCGCTATTGGCCGCGCGCTCCAAACTGCTTTTACCGACTGGCATGGTCGACAATCTCCTTTGCTAATTCAAGATATTCCTTGGCGCTGCGGCTGGATTTGCGGTAAGCCATGACCGGCTTGCTGTGTTCCTGCGCCCACTCAATGGTACTGTCCACCCGAATATAGTTGGTAAACAAAGTGATATCCGGCAGTGTTCGGAGTGACTCTAAGGTCTGCTTGAAGTAGTTTTTGCGCTCATCAGCCTTGGTGATCGCCACACCCATCAGGGAAATATCGGGGGCAATGGTTTTCACCTGGCTGAAAAACTCAAACATGTTGGCAAGACCAAACAATCCCCACGGAGTGGCCTCCACGGGGATCAAAAGGAAGTCGGAGGCACACATAATATTCATCACCCAGCCGCCCAGGGTCGGCGGTGCGTCAATGAGTATATAATCGTACTTTCCGGCCGTTTTTATACCTGCCATGCACTTTTTCAGGATGTATTCCCGTTGCCACATGGAGAAAAGGTCGTATTCGATGCTGCTCATCAGAGAGGAGGAGGGGACCATATCCAGCCCCTCATAGGCCGTGTGGACGATGAATCTTTCCAGCGGCTTTTGTTCCTTGATGGCGGTGTAGATATTGGTGCCCGACTTGGCATAGTTCAAAACCGTGTCCTCATGGAAAAAAGCCAGCGACAGGTTCATCTGCATATCCCCGTCAATGAGTAGGACCTTTTTACCCAGCTTGGTCATGCAGTACCCGACATTGGAGCAGGTGGTTGACTTCCCGCTACCCCCTTTGTTGTTGGCAAAACAAATGACTGTGGTTTGACTCATCTTCCGACTCCTTTCAGCTTTTTATAAAACCCACTGTTTGCCTGGTACATCAATGGCACATCTCTACTATATGAACCCGCCGCAAAAAGCATGTGTCCTGTCAGCGTCCCCCTTTAGGTTTGGGTCATGGCGCAGACCGTATACCCCAGGGTATTCTGTAGGTAAGCGCAGACCGCCGAAAAGCCGGCGGACACCTGGGAGATCGTCCCGGTGATGATGAGGGTACCGCTACAGCGATCGACCACGCCCAGCGAGGCCCCCGAGGACTTGCTGGCAATGTCGGCGGCAATGACAGCAGCCTCCGCCGGGCTGACCGTCAGCACCCCAATGGCAGCCTTTTTGGGGTCAACCCCCATGTCCAGCCCCATTTTTTGATAGAGAGACGGCTCCGGGTTGGCAATGATATGCGCCAGGGTCACCTGTTTGCCCGGAACCTGTTCCTGCACGATACGCATCAGGTTGGTCAGCTCCATCTCATCCTCCGATCTGGCAAAGCAAGCCGCTCGCTTCGGCGGCCGCCAACAGTTTGTTCATCTGACTTGCCGTCGGGGGCAACACCCCGTCCAGCGGGTAGGGGCGACCGAGCCCCTCATATTTGTCCTGCCCCAGGCGATGGTAGGGCAGCAGGTGCAAGCGCCGCACCCCGGGCAGCGAGCGGGCAAAGGCGGCAATGTCGGCAATCTCCCGCTCGGTATCATTAAATCCCGGGACCACCGGGACGCGGATGATCAGCTCTTTGGCGCCCTTGGCAAAAAGAGCGGCGTTCGCCAGGGTCGTGGCGTTGCTTTGCCCGACATGGGTCTTGTGTTTGTCGGGGTCCATGTGCTTGATGTCCAGCAGCACCAAATCCAGGTGCGGCAACACCTGTGCGATATTCTCGGCCGGCACATAGGCCGCCGTCTCGACGGCCGTGTGCAGATTGTGTTTGTGACAGCTTTGCAGCAGGCTCGCGGCAAACTCCGGCTGCAGCAGCGGTTCCCCGCCCGACAGGGTCACCCCACCGCCCGAACGGCGGTAGTAGGGCAGGTCACGCAGCACGGTTTCCATCACCTCGCCCACCGTGACATCACGGCCGACCGTCTTGGGCTTGCCGTGCAGGGTCAGCGTCTCCACCTCATACGCCTGTGACTCGGGATTGGAGCACCAGCGGCAGCGGAGCCGACAGCCCTTGAAAAACACCAGTGTCCGGATTCCCGGCCCGTCATGGATGGAAAAACGCTGGATATCGAAAATACGCCCCCTGGTCTGCTCGATCCCACTCGCGACCGCTCCATAGCGCATAGACGGTTCATTCATGGGCGGCCCTCCTCTTCCGCGTTGCTCTCATAGCCCCCCCTGCTCGGTGCGGTTGATGATATCATCCTGCAACGCGCGGGACAGGCTGGTGAACAGTGCCGAGTAGCCGGCGACACGCACCACCAGGTTCTTATACTGCTCAGGGTGCTGCTGGGCGTCAATCAGTGTCTCCCGACTGACCACATTGAACTGAATCTGCATCCCCTTTTGGTCAAAGAAGCCCCGAATCAGCGAGACAAAGTTTTGCAGCCCCGACTGTCCCGCCAAAGCGGAGGGATGAAACTTCTGGTTGAAAAGGGTGCCGTTGGAGGCGATGATATGGTCTAACTTCGCCACCGAGTTGGCAGCGGCGGTCGGCCCCGCGGTGTCCCGCCCGGAGGCAGGCCCCACCCCGTCGGCGATGGGGGTAAAGGCCAACCGGCCGTCCGGGGTCGCTCCCGTTTGCGCCCCCAGCGGTACGTTGGCGGAGACCGGGTACAGTCCCGCTTGGTAGACTCCCCCCCGGGGGTTTTTGTATTTTTCCACCTCTTTGGTGTAAGTATAGGCAACCTCACGGGCAAAGAGGTCTACCGCCTCAATGTCGTTGCCGTACTTGGGCAAGCTCTCAATTTGCTCTAAGATACGCGAGAAAAGGGCTTTCTGCTCGGGGTTGGAGCCGCTGTCGGCGGTGATCCGGCGGTAGATGTCGCCAATCACCTGATCGGTCAGCGTCCCCCCCTCCCGCACCAGGGCGGCAGCGGCGGCAGCGGTCAGCGTCAAAGCTGCCTCTCCCGAAAACCCGCGCCCAAAGTTGTAGCGCAGCGCTTCCTCCAACTGGGCGAGCGTGATGGTCTTGGTATCGTACACCAATGCCTTGACAGCCCACAGCGCGTCGGTCACATTGGCAATCCCAAAGCCCTGGGGACCGGTGAAGTTATACTGCGCGCCCCCCTCCTGCACACTTTTGCCCGTGCTGAGGCAGTTGTCCACCAGGCAGGACTCAAAGGGCAACGGACAGCGCAGGGCATGGGCGGTGTCCACCGCATTGTCGGCGTTGACCATCAGCGAAATCTGGTAGGCCTCTTGCTGCTGGTACGCGGCAAAGAATTTCTCAAAACTGTTCAGTTGCTCCGGCGTGCCGGTCTCGGGTCCGACCCGCTTGCCCTTGTCACACCCGTTCGAGAAAACCAGCTCCAGCGGGCGACACATGTTAAAGAAGGCGGCGTCATGCCAGCCGTCGGTCTTGCCGGCCACCTGCGGCTCCACACAGCCGATGATGCAGTAGTCCCGCGCCTGCTTGAGGGGGATCCCTCTTTTCATCATCGCCGGAATGACGATCTCGTCGTTGTAGTAGGCAGGCACCCCCATGCCCTCGCGGCTGACCGCGGCGGCCTTGAGCAGCAGCTCATTGGGGCTCCCCTCCCATACACGGACCGACAGGGAGGGCTGGGGCAGGCGCACATGCATGGACGCCTCCAAACAGAGGAAAGAAAGGTCGTTGGTCGCATCCTTGCCCTCTGTATCCTGCCCGCCCACAATCAGGTTCTGAAACAGGCCGTAGCCCGCAAAGCCCTCGGCGGAGGCGGCGTCTCTGACCTTATTTAAGTCATTCAGCTTCACCCAGAGGCAGTCAATCAGCTCCTGCGCCTGCTCACGGGTCAGGCGACCCGCCGACATATCCCACTCATAGAAGGGATACATATATTGGTCAAAGCGGCCGGGGGAGATGGAATGGCCGCTGGCCTCCAGTTGCAGCAGTTGCTGGATAAACCAGAAGGATTGACACGCCTCACGGAAGTTGCGCGCCCCATGCAGGGGCACATGGGCACAGGTTTCCGCCATGGTCTCCAGCTCCGCGCGGCGGCGGGGGTCGGTGCACGCAGCCGCCTGCTCGGCGGCCAGACGGCTGTACCGGCGGGCATAGTCGACCACCGCTTCACAGCTCTCCATCACCGCCTCCAAAAAGTGCCGGCGTCTCGCGTAATCAGCGTCCGACACCGAAAGCCGCTCCCGCTCTGCCTCTGCCTGTGCGATGACCGCCGCCAGTCCGCCCCGCAGCACCTTTTGATAGTCCACGCACACATGCCCGACACCGTTGTAAAAGTAGTTGCCCACCGTAAAGATGCCGTGGTGCAAAAACACATCCAGCGCATGGGGGTCCATCTGCTCGGCGGCTAAGTCCGAGACGGTCTTTCCCTTCCAGTAGGGGAAGACTGCCCGCAAACGCGCCTTGGTGTCCTCCGCGATGAAAAACGGGTCGGCGGCCCTGCTCGACACGGTGTCCAGCTCGGCCTGCAGCCACTCAAAGGAGTACTCCGGAAACACCTGACACCCCCGGGGCGCGACGGCATTACTGCCCACCACCAGCTCGTCGGGGCGGATGACAATGGGTATATGGCGCAAAATATGCGCAAAAGCGGCGGAGCGGCGGCGTATCACAGGCAACGCCTCGGTACGCCGATAGCTTTCGGTGAGCAGCTCCGCGCGGTCTGCCTCAATGACAGGCGGGGCAGCATACAAATGCGCCACCAAGCGGTCAATACGAGGACTCTTTTCAATCACAAAGCCCTTTTGGTCCATGAAGAATACCACTCCTTTCAAGGCAACAAACCGTGGTGTGAACAATTCAAACCGTGCGGCGTCCGGATCCGAACACCCGGGTCAGCACGCCGTTTTCTCTCCGACAGACGGCTCAGAGCTGGTCCCACAATTCCGCGTGGGGCGCGGGAATGATCGCGCTGTGGGCAAACAGCCCTTGCTTCACGGCATAGTCCTTCCCTACCTCGACTGCGGCGGTCACATCCCCCACCTCGCCGGTGATCAGCACAATGCCCTTGCCACCCATCCCCTGCGAGACACGGAGCTCAAAAATTTCCACCCGCGCGGTCTTCACCGCCAAATCAGCCGCCTTGATGATACAGGCGGCGGAATAGGTCTCAATGACGCCCAGGCTCCCCTCCCGCGCCACCGTTTGGGTGCCGGACAGGGCGGCGGTGACCTGCGGGTCAATGCGGCCAATGACCGCCACATCCACCAGCGTCTCGTCAAAACGAGCGCGCACATGTTCACAGGCGGCGGACACGTCCGCAATGGCACCCGTGAGGATGATTTCATATTTACCCGGGCAGGCAGGATGCGCCGACACCAGTTTGACCCCTGCGCTTTTCAGCGCGGCGTCGGTGGCGGCCACGCCCTGGGCAATGCTTTTCAGCTCAATCACGCCAACTGCTGTTGTCATACCGTCTCTTCTCTTTTCTCGATGTTTTTCTACTCTTTGAGCCAAGTCCCCCGCCGTCCGGCAAATACTTGACCCGCTGAACCCATGACATCAGGCTCAGCCCTGCTACCGTATCCGGCAGCATCGAATCCGCCCACGCCAAGAGGCGACATTGCTCCGGGGCGTGCGGACCACCGGGGGTTATCGCCGGTCGACAATGCCGACAATGACCGCATCCACCGGCGCCTGCTGGTTGCTGAGCGCCAGTCGGGCGGCACTGCCCGTGGTGAGCAGGACGGTCTCGCCGATCCCCGCCCCCACGCTGTCCACCGCAATGATGTATTCGTCGGTCAGCACCTCATTTTTGATGAGACGCACCTCCATGAACTTGCTGCCCACCAAAGACGTCTGCTTGCGCGTGGACACGATGGTGTCGATGATGGTTCCCTTAAGCATGGCATGACTCCTTTACAATCTGAACTTGTGCGCCGCAGGCCAGC
>JBBAEK010000030.1:0-15009 GCA_041655935.1 Eubacteriales bacterium | reverse complement strand
TGTGGTCATCGAAAGGGTGAAGGGTTGCGCGTGTCTGTGAGGTGGGCAAGAGACAGGCGGGGGCTGTGGTCATCAAAAGGGGGGCGGCGCCTGTGAGCTTGAAAAGCGAAAGGGCGCGGCTGCGGGGCGCGGCAGAGAGGAAACAGGCGGGGGCTGTGGTCATCAAAAGGGGGCGGCGCCTGTGAGCTTGAAAAGCGAAAGGGTGAAGGGATGCGCGTGTCTGTGAGGTGGGCAAGAGACAGGCGGGGGCTGTGGTCATCAAAAGGGCGCGGCAGAGAGGAAACAGGCGGGGTATGTAGCCCGCGCAAAAGGGAGAGGCGCGCCGATGGGGAGTCTATGAAATTCGCCGGATGGGGTGGCGAATGACGGTTTTCAGCTTGTCGGGGGCGGTTTTGCGCGGGTCTGCCAGGTAAATTTCATGGTGGCGGCGGGCGGGGCTGAAGTCTTCTATGCAGCCGCTGGCGTGGATGAATTGGTGTAAGGCGGCAATGCTCGCCGGCTCCTCGTCATACGGGCCCAGGTGCATGAGCTGGGCGCACAAGCCCTCCGTCCAGATCTCAAAGCGGAGGCGGGAGAGGTCAAAGGAGGGCTTCTTGCGGGCCAGCAACTGCTTGGCAGTCTCGACTACCTCTGCCGTGACAAAGGAGGGTTGTCGGATCATGGCGGTCCAGACAAACTGCCCTTTATCGGGGATGTGCGCGCCCGCGCCCTTGAATTCGCCGCCGTCGTCGAGGCTCCACAGTCCCTCCAGCGGCGGGACGACATAGTCCACATGTCCGAGGGGCGCCTGTCCGCTCTTGGGGCTCATCTTGATGGTATAAGACAGTCCGTACAACAGCTCCAGCGCCGTCGCATACGCCGCGCTCGTGTTGGGGTCTCCCTTGCCGTCGACCATCAGAAAGGCCATCTCCGGCACCTCGATGATGCCGGGTGTGGTCTGGGGGAGATACAGGTGCTTGTCGATTTTTTTGTAGTCAATCGGCATGGCCGGCCTCCATTTCTTTGTCGAGTAGCGCCAGGGCGATTTGGAGCGCTTTGACGCGCCGGTCGTTCAGCGTTTTTTGCGGGGAGGGCAGCCTGCCCGCCGCCTGTATTTTTTCGCATTTTTGCAGCGTGGAGGCAAGTGAGGCGCGCGCCTCTGCCAGCGCTTGTTTAGTGTAGTTGCTCATTTGCTCTCCAAAAAGTCCTCATGTCTTTTTTATCTTCGATGTTGAACGCCACCATGCGGGACAGCAGGTCAAAGTTGACCGGGTCGGTCCATTTGATGCGGAACAAATGGTCTGTGTGTGTATAGCCCGCCGCTTTGATCTCGGTGGCGAAGCGCCTGATCGCCGCGGCCTCCGGGGCGATGGCCAGATGATGTTTCGCCACGCTGAAGCCGAGAATAAACGTCCCGCGCAGGGTGAACATGGGCTGGTGCCACCTGATTTCTTCCTCGAGGGCGGGAAAGCGCTCTTTGATGGCGGACAGGATGCCCGCCAGACGCGCCCGCTGCTCGGGCGCGGGGAGGGTGGCGACAAAGGCTTGAAAGTCTTTCATATGGGCGGGCCCCCTTGTCCGGTCATTGTGCGGGCGCCATAGAGGGGAGGGGATTGCGCTTCGTGTGCCCGCGGGCAGATGATGACATATCAACAGAGGGTCTCCCTGAGGGTTAACTCAGGGCCCCTCTTTTAGGTTTGCCTCAGGGCCTCCCTGAGGGTTGGCTCAAGGGACCCTCTTTTAGGTTTGACTCAGGGCCTCCCTGAGGGTTGACTCAAGGGACCCTCTTTTAGGTTTGACTCAGGGGACCTCTCTTAGGTTTGACTCAGGGGATCTCTCTTAGGTTTGGCTCAAGGGGCCCCCTGAGGGTTGACTCAGGGGACCTCTCTTAGGTTTGACTCAGGGGGAGCTGTTCAGGTTTGGTTCAGGGAGTGGTTCTTCTTGTCTGCCTGCTTGTCAAGGTAGCTGATGAGACGGGAAAACAGGACGGCGGCGACGCCGACGGCAAGGAGGATATACAGGGTTTTGAGCAGCGGGTCCATGGGGGTATCAACTGCCGGCGGGACGGCCAATAGGTCGTCCTCGGACAGAGAGTTGGCTGCATAGTAGCCCGCTAAAGTGGACCAGTAATAGTCATTCTCATAAGCCTGCAGCGCGGCGGGAGGCACATAGATGGTGAAGCCGGGGCGGGTGCCGCCTGCCAGCACGGGGGTGACCCCCTGGATTTGTGTCTCCGGGATATAGAGGTACAGTCCGATGATGGAGGAACCGTTAAAGGCGTTGTTGGCTATACTGGAGAGAGGGGAGGCCGCACCCACCACCAGGTAGCGCAAGTCGGTGGTGCCGGAGAAGGCATAGGCATCCAGCCCCTTGACCGGGCCCTCGCCCAGCTCGGAGGTGAAGGTGAGGGGGAGCACCAACAGGTCTGCCGTCTTGCCGGCGGGGGTGGTGCCGCAGACGGTATAGCTGCCGTCCGGCAACCAGCGGTAGATGAAGTACTCATCCATGAAACGCTCGGCGGTCCTCGGATCCTCCTCCTGATCCAGCTCCACGCCGATGACCTCCGCCAGTTCTGCCTCGCTCACGGGAGTCTCGAACAGCTTAGCGCTCACGGGGGTAAAGCTGGGGTTGTCGGTGTAGCTGTCATACACGTCTGCGCCTACCCATAAGGAGGCGGACTCCGCGCTGTCTCCCAGTGTCAGATCGGTGCCGTCGCAGTAAAAGTAAATCTCATCAATGGCGGCGGTGGCTGTCTCGGTGCTTGTTTCCAAAGCGCCTGCCGCCAACGTGCGTATCTGTGAGGTGCTGGGGAACATCAGGGTTTGCAGCGCGAGGCAACCCCGCAGACTGCCGCTGTCGATCGCCGTGACCGCGCCGGTGCCCGCCTCGCCCTCAAACTCGGCAGGGATGAGCAGGGCGACGGCTGTTTGGCCGGCGGCGGTGGTGCCGCAGATGGCATAGCTGCCGTCGGTCAGGCGACGGTAGATGAAATAACGGTCCTCATAGCGTGCGTCGGGGTCATAGCTGTCACCCTGCACGTCTGCGAGGGCGTGGCTTTCCATACCCAACTTGGCGCAGACCTCGTCGATCAGGCGGGCGGTGTGCAGCGGGACACCGCGGTCATTCAGGTGAAAGTTGGAGTCGTAAAAGTAGGCTGACTCCAAGATGCGGTCCTGCGGCCGGCCTAAGGTGTCACAGTCGAAATGATCCTCTACAAACTGCAGCAGGCCGTCCGACAGGTAGCCCTGTACCAGCGCGTCATACGCGCGGGAGGCGGCGGCATAGCTGCCGTCATAGCCGGCGATGAAGTCCGCCCGACTGCCGTAGACGGCCTCTGCCTCCGTGAGGTCTAAGGAGAGCCGGTTGATCGGGCACCAGCCGAAGTAGACGGTCGCGCCCTTCTTTTCTGCCGCCTTGATATAGTCGTTGACATAGTCGATAAAGTCGGGGTCAAAGATGGTGCCGCTGAGGGAGACCATGGTGTTGGCGTCATAGCCGCCCGGCATCTTGTTCTCCGCGCGGGGGTAGGCCAGGTCGCCGTACTCGTTGAAGTGGCGGCTGTTGTAAACGCCCTCGGGGTCCGGGGCCTCCCCGGAGAGGAAGTAGGACAGCTTGGTGTTCATGAAGTCCCACAAAGCGCCCCAAAGACTGTCATAGTTTTTGATGGCGATATGGGACAGCATGCCGTAGTCGTCGTCCAGCGCTTTCAGCGTCGCGCTGCCGTTGAAGTAGAGAGAGAGGGTTTGCGGGTCCAGCTCGGGGGCTAAAATGATGATATCCCCCTCCTCGATGGCACCCCGGGAGAGGTCCAGCATGATCTTGGTGCCCAGCTCGGCATAGAGGCCGAAGTTGACCACTTCCATGCCGGTATACTCGGCAATCATCCGGCTGTCATAGCCGAAAGCCACACTGCTGCCGCCGACCAGTACGATCTTCTCGCCTTTGGTGTCATACAGGCGGTCGTACTTTTCGTTGAGCGCGCCGTAAAAGGTATGGCTGAACTGGTTGGGGACGGCAAGAAGCACCGATGTCGTGAGCAGCAAGGGCATCAGCACGGCCAGTGCGATACAAACGATTTGAAAGGCAAATTTTTTAGTCATCTTATGGCCCCCTTAAAACTGGAAATAGATGAAGGTGCTGGCCAGGTCGTTCTTCATCAGCCATGTCCAGGCGAATACTACCGTCCAGACCACCAGCACATATACGAGCCGCCGGGACATCGCGCCGCCCAGGTCGGGCTCGTCGTTGTGGGCGATCATCCGGTCCATCATAAAGAGGCAGGCGAGTGAGAGCACCGTCACCACCAGTCCGGCGGGGGTAAAGCCCAGCTGTGACATAGCATCCACCAGCCCGATTTTCCATGAGGCGCCCGAGACCAGTGCGCCGAGCAGGCGCGACATGTCGGCGGTGCTGTTGGCGCGGAAGAACAACCACGCGAAGTCTACCAGCACAAAGGTGACGGCGATGCGCACCACCCGCACGATCTTACCGTCGGGGGGCAGGCCAATGCGCGTCAATGCCTTATTGCGATAGGGCAGGGTCAGCACACCGAGCACCTGGTAGACGGCGTGCAGGGCACCCCAGATGACAAAGGTCCACGCGGCGCCGTGCCACAGGCCGCTGACCAAAAACACGATCATGATGTTGCGCAGATGCTTGGGTTTCGAGCAACGACTGCCGCCGAGCGGGAAGTAGAGGTAGTCGCGGAACCAGGTGGAGAGGCTGAGGTGCCAGCGGTTCCAGAACTCGCGGATGGTCTGGGCGATGTAGGGGTGGTCGAAGTTCTTCATCAGCCGGATGCCCATCAGGCGCGCGCAGCCGATGGCGATGTCGGTGTAGCCCGAGAAGTCGCAGTAAATCTGAAAGGCGAAGAGCACGGTGGCGATGACCACCCCCCACGCGGGGATGACCTCAAAGCCGTCCACATTGTTGTAGACGGCGTTGACATACACCGAGAGCAGATCGGCAATGACGATTTTCTTAAAGAAGCCCAAAATGAGCTTGCGAAAGCCGGGTGCCAGGTCGGCGCGGCTGACAGGGGGGGGGACTTTTAACTGGGGGAGCAGGTTGCCAGGACGCTCAATGGGGCCTGCCACCAGCTGGGGGAAGAAGGAGACGAACAGGGCATAGTAGCCGAAATGCCGCTCGGTCTTGATGTCGCCCCGGTACACGTCAATGGCGTAGGAGAGGGTCTGGAAAGTATAGAAGGAAATACCGACGGGGAGCAGCACTCCCTCGATGCCAAAGGAGGCCTGTGTGCCCGAAAGCCAGCCGTATACGCCTGCCACCGAGCCTAAAATAAAGTTGATGTACTTGAAGTAGAAGAGCACCCCTAAGCTGGTGAGCAGGGTGAGTGCGATGCAGAGCTTTTTGAGCGCGGACGCCCGCCGCAGCTCCTCGGAGTCAAGCTCACCGGTGGCAATGCGGTCGTTGATTCGCTCGATGAGCAGCGAACAAATCCAGGAGACCAGCGTGGTGAACAGGATGAGCACGATGAGCTTGGGCTCGTGGAACATGTAAAAGAAATAGCTGGTTGCCAGCAACCACATCCACCGCAGGTTTTCGCCTACTTTCCCGCCGATTTTCTTGGAGATGAAGTAGCCGAGCACCACGATGGGGTAAAAAAACAGGTAGGCGATCGAATTGAAAGTCATGGGGTCTCCCTTCTTTCCTCTCGCATATTGATTGCCAAAGCCAGCGCCGTGGAAGCCATCAGGATGACCATTGCCTCATCCAACCCGCCCCCCATCGAGAGCAGGGCTACAAACACAGCGATATGCAAACAAATGTTCACAACAGCCAGGATGGTCCGGGCTTTTTTGAAAAAGCAACCCGCAATGTGCAGCAGGGCAATGGCTCCCAGCAGCACATCAAACCACCAAACAGACAAAAACGACATATGAAATCCTTTCTGAGCCCGTGGATTAGGAAACCGCTGTTCCCGAGAGGGATGTAAGGGAAACATTTCAGTTTACCGCGGATAATATTATATCATAAGGAGGGAGATAAATACAAGGAAAGAATGCGGGCAGTGATAATTTCGGCACAATAGACAGAGAAGAACTGTCGGTTTTAGTCAAAAAGCCCTTGTAATTGACAGGATTTTGTATTACAATGGAGATACGCCAAGAACAGCAGAAAGAGTGAGCACCATGAGTGACAAAAGCAACCAAAAACACGGCCGAGAGCCGGAGAAAAGACCCCTTTTTGCGGGAGAGACGACGCCGCAGGCAGAGACGCAGCCGTCTGCTGACGCCGGCGAGAATTTGCACGAGCTCGCACGGCAGCTGCACCGGGTCAACCGTGCCTATATGGGGACCGAGTCGACCAGCGGGTTCGGACTGAAAACCAAACTGGTCCGCTTTATCTCCTTAGTGCGGGCGGCCATGTACCCCAAGGTGTACCTGACCGAAACCATTGAGTCGTCCGCCGTGCTTGCCACCATGAGCCTCTATCTGGAGCAAGCCGCCCTGCTGTTGCGGGAGCTGTGCCACAATGTGCTGGAAGGGGGCACCACGCCCGGCGGGCTGAATGCCGAGGGGGTCGCCCGGGCCTTCATGCAGGCCTTGCCCGAATTGGCCCTAACGCTGCAAACCGACCTGCAGGCCGCCTATGAGGGCGACCCTGCCGCCCGCTCGACCGATGAGATTCTCTATGCTTACCCCTCCTTCGAGGCGGTGAGTGTTTACCGCCTGGCGCACCTGCTCTACGGGATGCAGGTGCCCCTGCTTCCCCGCATGATGACCGAGCATGCCCACCAGCTCACGGGCATTGATATCCACCCGGGGGCACAGATTGGGCAGTACTTTTTCATTGACCACGGGACGGGGGTGGTCATTGGGGAGACCTGCGTCATTGGGGAGCATGTCAAGCTCTACCAGGGAGTGACGCTGGGCGCTAAGAGCTTTGCCCTCGACGAGCACGGCAACCCGGTCAAGGGCATCAAGCGCCATCCCAATATCGGCCACCGCGTGGTCATCTATGCGGGCGCCACCATTTTGGGGGGCGACACCACCATTGGCGACGGCGCTGTCATTGGGGGGAATGTTTGGCTCACCCACTCGGTGCCGCCGGGGCAAATAGTCACCTACCATTGCGAGCACGCGAAAAATCAGGACTGAGGCGCAGGAAAAGTCACATACAGAGAGGGAACAGAGATGAATATCGCACAGCAGATAGAGGCACTGGAGGTGCCGCGGCTGATGCCGGAGGGGGTGGATTTGCCGCGGTGGGAAAACCGCCGCCGGGAAATCGGCGGGATGATTGCCGCGCATATGTATGGGGAGGTCCGTGCCGGATTTGACAGGGTTGACTATGAGGAAACCGTGATCAATCCCTACGCTTTCGCGGGCAAGGCGGTGACAAAAAAAATCACGATCACTTTTCGGGCGTCGGGGGAGTCGTATGCCTTCGATTTTGTATTGATGCTGCCGAGCCACAGTGAGAGATCGCCGGTGGCGGTCAACCCGACCTTCCGCAAGGTGTTTCCCGACAGCTACCTGCCGGCGGAGGAGCTGATTGACAGAGGGGTCGGGGTGGCGACTTTTTATTACGACGACGTGATCCCCGACGACCGGGAGCGGGCGTTTGCGGGCGGACTGGGTGCGTACCTGTCCGAAGGCAGACGTCACGAGGACAGTGCCGGTGCGCTCTCGATCTGGGCGTGGGCGTGCTCCCGCGTCGCCGATTATCTTTGCACCGCCGACGGGATTGATACGGACAACCTCATGGTCATCGGGCACTCCCGGCTGGGGAAAACCGCGCTGTTGGCCGGGGCGAGAGACCCACGCTTCCGATTTGTCTTTGCCAATAATGCGGGGTGCTGCGGGGACTCGCTCATCCGTGCCGCGGACAGCCGGGCGGAGCATTTTGAGGTGATCACACGAGTGTTTCCGCACTGGTTTTGCCCCCGCTTTCTCACCTATGCCAACGACGAGCGCGCGTTGCCGTTTGACCAGCACTTTCTGATTTCACTCATCGCGCCCAGGTTTGTCTGCTGCGGACTGGCGGAAGCGGACGCTTGGGCGGGACTGCAATCGCAATACTGGTCCTATATCTTGGCCGGCCCGGCCTGGGAAGTGTACGGCCGACCGGGGCTCGTCCACCCGGACAGAGCCATTCGGGCGGGCGACTGGTTCCGGGAGGGGTCGGTGGGCATCTTCATGCGGGAGCACCGGCACTACCTGAGCCGGTATGACTGGAATCGGTATCTGGATTTTTTCAGTCAGTGGCGATAAGCGGGGCGGAAGGGAGCCCTTCACCATCAGAGGCGTACATCGGGGTGTGCCGCGACAACCGTCGCGGCACACCCCGATGTCTGTTTGGGCGCGATCGGTTATGCGCCGACAATCCTGTCGATGTCCCGTAGTTCTTCTTCGCTCAGGGGGGCGGAGCGCAGGGCGGCTAAATTTTCGGTGATCTGGGCGGGGCGGGAGGCGCCGATGAGGGCGCTGACCACCACCTCGTCGCGCAGGACCCACGAGAGTGCGAGCTGTGCCAAGCTCTGACCGCGGCGGGCGGCCAGCTGTCGCAAGGCGTCAATTTGGGCGAGTTTCTCGGGGGTCAGAGACTTTTCGGACAAAAATCGTCCCTCGGCTGCTCGGCTGTCGGCGGGGATGCCGTGCAGGTAGCGGTCGGTCAGCATCCCCTGCGCCAGCGGGCTGTACGAAATGATGCCCACGCCGGCCTGCCCGGACGCTTCCTTCAGCCCGTTGCGCTCAATGGTTCGGTTGAGGAGCGAGTAGGCATTCTGGTTGATCACGAAGGGACAGCGCAGTTGCCGCAGCATAGACGCCGCTTCGGTCATGCGCACGCCGTTATAGTTCGAGAGACCGACATAGAGCGCCTTGCCCGAGCGGACGGCGGATGCCAACGCGCCCATGGTCTCCTCCAGCGGGGTGTTCGGGTCGGGGCAGTGGTGGTAGAAAATATCGACATAGTCGAGCCCCATACGCAAGAGCGACTGGTTCAGGCTGGCGAGCAGGTACTTGCGGCTGCCGCCCCTGCCGTACGGGCCCTCCCACATGGGGTAGCCTGCCTTGGTGCTGATGAGCAACTGGTCCCGGTAGCGGGAAAAATCCTCCCGCAAAATGCGCCCGAGGTTTTCCTCCGCCGCCCCCGGCGCGGGGCCGTAGTTGTTGGCAAGGTCAAAGTGGGTGATGCCACCGTCAAACGCGGTGCGGCACATCGCTTTCATATTCTCCCGGTCGGCGGCACTGCCGAAGTTGTGCCAAAAGCCGAGGGAGAGCCTCGGCAGCAGCAGGCCGCTCTGCCCGCACCGCCCGTAGGTCATACTGTCATATCTGTTTTCCTGTGCCTGATACATAGCGAGTCTCCTTGCTTTTTTTACCAGTGTAGCATAGCGGCGGAGAGGTGTCAAGATAAAAAATAAACAACCCTTGCAAAGCGGGGAGCGATAGCTTATAATAAGGATGGTCAGACCGACTGAAAAGGGATATTTGGAGGAGGGGACCTATGTTATTTCCATCGTCTTTTATTGCTGCGGGTACCGAGTATGCCACGCTGGACCGGCCGGTTGCGGCACCCTACCTGCGCCGGACGTTTGTGCTGGAGCAGCTGCCCCGCACTGCCCAAACGCTGATTTGCGGGCTGGGGTTTTACCGTCTTTGGGTCAATGGGACCGAAATCACCAAGGGGCACATGGCGCCCTATGTCAGCAATCCCGACCACTATCTCTACTATGACAGCTATGACATCGCGCCCCTGCTGCGGGTGGGGGAGAACGTGGTGGGGGTGCTGCTGGGCAACGGGATGCAGAACAACCCGGGCGGGTTTGTGTGGGAATTTGACAGCGCGCCCTGGCGTTCGGCACCCAAGATGGCCTTTGGCTGTGAGCTGGTCTTTGTGGACGGCAGCTCCCAACAGATCGAGGGGGACTCGGGGTTCCGCTGTGCGCCCTCTCCGCTCCTGTGGGACGACTACCGCCTGGGCGAGGTGTACGACGCCCGGCGGGAGACAGCAGGATGGAACCTGCCCGGCTATGACGACCGCGGCTGGACGGCCGCCATCCCTGCCCATCAACCGGGCGGCAAGCCCAGGCTGTGCGAGGTGGAGCCTATCCGCGCGGAGCGCGAGCTGAAGCCAGTGCGCATCTGGCAGGAGGGGGACGCGTATATCTATGATTTCGGCCTCAACTCCGCCGGGGTGAGCCGGCTGCATATCCGGGGACAGGCAGGGCAGACCATTGAGCTGTACCACGGCGAGCTGATCTACCACGGCAAGTTTGACATCCACAACCTGCACTTTGGCGAGCGGGAGCAATACCGGGATACCATGCCCCAGTGGACCCAGCGGGTGCGGTATACCTGCGGCGGGGGGGACGAGGTGTACCAGCCCTCCTTCACCTACTTTGGTTTTCAGTATATCAAGGTGACGGGGATCACGGCGGCGCAGGCCACGCCGGAGCTGCTCACCTATGTGGTCATGCACTCCGCGCTCCGGGAGCGGGGCAGTTTTCACTGCTCGGATGAGACCCTGAATGCCCTGCAGGCCATGACCCGAAACGCCGATACCTCCAACTTCTACTACTTCCCCACCGACTGCCCGCACAGGGAGAAGAACGGCTGGACGGGAGATGCCGCGCTGTCGGTGGAGCATATGTTGCTCAATTTGGGGGTGGAGACCTCTTTGCGGGAGTGGCTGCACAATATCCGCGCCGCGATGCGTGAAAACGGGGAGTTGCCCGGCATTGTGCCCACGGGAGGCTGGGGGTACGTCTGGGGCAACGGCCCGGCGTGGGACATGATCATTGTGCACCTGCCCTACTATCTCTACCTGTATCGCGGGGACAAACAAATCATTGCGGAAAATGCCGCCGCCATGCTGCGCTATATTCACTATCTGACCACCAAGATCCGAGAGGACGGGCTGATTGCCTTCGGGCTGGGTGACTGGTGCGCGCCCCTTATGCCCCCCAAAAGCCCGCTGGAGTTCACCGATACGGTGGTATGCCTCGATCTCTGTGAAAAGGCGGCGTACCTGTTTGGGGAGCTGGGCCTGTGCGAACAGGCGGAGTTCGTCCGTGCGGTGGCAACCAGACTGCGGCAGGCGGTGCGGGCGACGCTGGTGGACTTTGACACCATGACGGTCAGCGGCAACTGCCAGACCTCGCAGGCCATGGCGATCTACTACCGTATTTTCACCGACAGTGAGCGCCCCCGGGCGATGGCGGTGCTGCTCCGTCAGATTGCGGAGTGTGACAACCATATCGACAGCGGGATTTTGGGGCTACGCGTCCTCTTTCACCTGCTCTCGGAGGAGGGCTACTCCGACCTTGCCCATGAGATGATTACCAAGCCCACCATTCCGTCCTACGGCAACTGGGTGGCGCTGGGCATGACCTCCCTCGGAGAGTTCTTTGACGAGCGGGAGCGGCGGGGGCGGGTCTACTCGCTCAACCACCATTTCTTCGGGGATATCAGTAGTTGGATGATCAAGCAGGTCGCGGGCATTCAGCTGAATCCCTACCGACAGGGTGTGAACCAGTTGCTGGTGGCGCCCCACTTCCTCAGTCGGCTGACCTTTGCCGAGGCGACCCATACCGCGCCTTTAGGGCAAATTTCGGTGCGCTGGGAGCGGACAGCGGGGGCGGTGTCGGTCACGGTGTCCCTGCCTGCCGGCATGACGGGGAGCTTGCAATTGCCCCCGGGCTACGCCTTTGCCGACGGGAGCACCCGCAAAGAGCTCGCTGCACAGGGCACCTACCAAGCCATGCCGGTGTAAACCAAAGTGGGCAAGAGATGTGCTCTCTTGACAGGCGGTCCCCCCTGTTTTTCAGGGAAAACAGGGGGGTATAGGCCCAAAATATCTCTTGGCGGTTGAAAGGGCTGCTTTTTCAGTATTAAATGCGTCCGGACAGAGGACTCTGTCCGGACGCATTTTTTGTTTGGTGCTACTGGTGGGTGTTCATCAAAAGTAAGACGACATGAGGCGGCTATTCGCTTTGCAGACCAAGACGCTTGATTTTTTTGGTGGTGGTCTTTTCAAAGGGGGTCTCGCGCAGCTCCAACGCGTGGATTTTCTTGAAGGTGGGGAGCTTTTTGTTGAGCTGGTTGATCTGCTCGGTCAGTACCTTTTTGATCTGCTCGGGGGTGGTCAGTCCCGCCTCCTCAGCCGTCTCAAGGTTGGGGTAGATGAGGGCGACGATATGGATGCTCTCGCCGTCCTTGGCGGTTCTGCCCACCACCACCACTTCCTCAACCAGCGGCAGCGGCTCGAGGTATTCCTCGATTTCCTCGGGGAAGACATTTTTGCCGCCCTCCAGCACGATGACATTTTTCTTGCGCCCGGTGATGTACAGAAAGCCGGCATCGTCTAAATAGCCGTAGTCACCTGTGCGGAACCAGCCGTCTGCGGACAGCACTTCTTGGGTTGCCTCGGGGTTTTTGTAGTAGCCCAGCATGACATTCTCGCCCCGGACCACAATCTCGCCTGCCAACTCGTCCGGGCTGTCCTTGTCGATGCGCACTTCCACGCCGGGGGAGGGAATGCCGCAGGAGGCGGGGTTGTACACGTCAAAGGGGATGGCGGAGAGTAGCGGAGCGCACTCGGTGATGCCGTACCCTTGGGAAATGGTGATGCCGAAGGCTTTGAAATTGTCCACCATGAGTGGGTTGAGCGCGGCGCCGCCCGAGACCAGTTTGCTGAGCCTGCCGCCGAAGGCGGCTCTGACTTGCTTGAAAATCAGGGGGCGCAGGTCAATGTGCCACTTCAGCAGGGTGTTGCTAAGCGCAATGGCCTTTCTGAGTTTGTCGGCGGAGCCCTTCTTCTCGGCGGCTTTCCAGATGGCTTTGTGCAGCTGGTTGACCAGCAGGGGCACCACGGTCATGAGCGTGGGGCGGAATTCCTTGATATTCTTTGCGACATAGCGGATGCCGTCGCTCAGGCAGATGGTGGCGCCGTAGACCATGGGCGCCAAAATGCCGCAGGTCATCTCATACGTGTGGTGAATGGGGAGGACCGAGAGCAAAATGTCGTTTGGGCTGATGGTGAGCTGTTGGTGGGCGGAGTTGATGACGGCGCAAATGTTTTTTTGCGAGAGCATCACCCCTTTGCTGGTGCCGGTGGTGCCGGAGGTGAACAGCAGGGTGCTCATGACGTGCGGGTCTGCCCCGGACCCGTCAAAGGCGGACTCGCCGCTCTCGAGCAAAAAGGCGCCGTAGTCAAGCAGTGCGCCAACGGTGCAGTCTGCCGTGGGCGGGGTGGGGTTTGCGACCCCTTCCGTAAACGTGTCGGCGGGCATGCGGATAAAGTGCGTGACCGCCGGGATTTCCGCGCGGCGGCTGGTGAAAAGGTCGTGGAAGGCGTCGCCGTAAAAAACGGTGCTTACCTCCGCGCGGCGGATGAAGTTGAGAATCTCGTCGGGGGCGGTTTCCTTGTCCAGCGGGACCGAGACGCCGCCGCTGACAATGGTCGAGAGGTAGGCTGCCACATACGGGACCGAGGTCTCGCCGATGATGGCGGTGTGGGAGCCTGCGATGCCCAGCTTGCCAGCAGCGGCGCTCAGGCGGCGAACCATCTGCAAAAGGCCCTCATAGGACACCTCCTTGGTTTCCTCCGCGCAGTGGAAGCGGAAAAGCGCTTTGCTGCCAAAGAGGGAGGCGTTGAGGGTGAGCATGTGGTAAAAATCATGGATGGGCTGTATCTGTTTCGCTTTCATCACTTGTTTCCTTTATCATGTTACTTAAATTGGTGTCAATGTGCTGTAATACCCGATAAAAGGTATGCAGGTCCTCCGGTGAAATATCCCCGCTGACCTGCTTCATCGTCGCGTTGACGGTGCGGGTGATAAATGCAATGACCTCCTTTCCTTCTTTGGTGAGCGCCAACTTGGCGCGGTATTTTCTTGGTGCGGCAGGGTCGAGATAGACCAGGTAACCTAAGTCTATCAGCTTGGCTGTCACGCGGGACACAAAGGATTTATCCAGCGCACAGGCCTCCGAAAGCTCGCTGGCGGTCATCCCTGCTTTTGCCCAGCGAAGGGAGAACAGGCACAGGACATGCGCAGAGCTGAGACCAAAGGGGTACATTTTGCGGTTTTTATACCGCTGCATGTTTTTGGTGATGCTTTCCATGGTCAGGGTAAACAGGGCAAATCGTTTCTCCGGCAACATGACGACTCCTTTCGTAACTGCGCGGGTGCGCGGCGGCCAGCGGTCTGTAACGGGTATGATTATACCGCAAAGATGTTGATTTGTCAACATCTTTGAGAAAAAAAGAAGCGGGGGTTTGTGGGGGGAGGGGGCTCGTCTGTTTGGGTGGACGCGCGGTTTGTCCGGGGGGCTGCCCGGTTTGCGTGGGAAAAGTTGCCCCCGCAGAGGTCCGTCGGACCCCCACGGGGGCAACTTGAATTATGTTGGGCGGAAAGGGGGGATCAGGCGCCATGGGCGCCGCTGCCGGCGCGTTCCGGTCATGCCTCACCCATCTCCCAAAGGCGGATGCCGCACTGCCTGCCCTCCATTGGGGCATGCCCGCGCGGAAAGGCGGCGTGTCCTTAAATAATCCAGCGGCGAATCAGGTGGCTGATGTCCGCTTCGCTTTCGCAGTAAATCTCGTCCCACTCCATGCGGGCGAGCAGAACGCCGAGCTGAGACTGGGCGCATACCTGTTGGCGCTTGCCGTCATTGAGATACACGGGATGAGGCAGGCTGACCATAAGCTTAAAGAAATCTTTGAAGTCGGTTTCGGTGTCTAATTGTACACGAACTTTCATGCTGTGACTCCCCTCTGACAGTTACTTGCCCTCATTATACCATGGCTGTTTGAAAAATGCAAGTCAAAGCTGAAAAAGAGGATGCACGGCTCACGGGGAGGCCGGAGGGCATCCGCCGGGAGAGCCGGGGCGGTCCGGGAGTCGGGGCGCGTGGATAGGGGAAGTGTGTGGGCGATGCCGCGCAGGGGAGCGTGAGAGGGCGCGAGAGGTGCGATACCGTGCGGGACTTGATGAGGGTAAGGGGCAGGGGAAATTTGGGGGCGCGATACCGTGCAGAGGGTAAGGCGCTATGACGCGCA
>JBBAEK010000029.1:0-17323 GCA_041655935.1 Eubacteriales bacterium | reverse complement strand
GCAAAGAAAAACGGCAAAACAGTTGTATCCGTTTTGCCGTCCGTCTATGGTGCGGGCAACAGGACTTGAACCTGCACAGCCTTGCGACCATAAGAACCTGAATCTTACGCGTCTGCCAATTCCGCCACGCCCGCATATAGTTTGAATGTGCCGCTTTTCAGAGGCTTTTACATGATACCACAACAAAAACGCTTTGTCAAGAGATGCCCTCAAAAATTTTGGGCAAGCCCGGCAGGTTCCCGCGCCGCGCGGGTGCGGCAACGCCAAAAGGGGCGGGAGCTCCTCCCGCCCCATCGGGGGCACTCTTTCAGGACAGCCCGGAGGCGAGCTGCCGCAGGAACTGGTCGAGCAGCTCGGTGCGGCGGCACAGAAACTGGGCGGTGTCCTCGGTGACGCTTTGGTGCCCGGCGGCATAGCCCCGCAGGGCCGACCACGCCAGCACGATGACCCGCAAGAGGCACTGCAGCAGGATGGCGCGGGGGTCGGGGTCAAGCTTGGCGGCAAAGACAACCTGCACGGCGAACACCGAGCAGAGGGTGGTGGGGAGCAGTGCCCGCAGGCTCCGCCGCACCATCTTCCGGCCGGGCGGCTCGAGGGGGTCCGCCCGCACGGCACCGCCCCCCTCGTAGAGTAGCCGCTCCCGTGTCAGGCGGCTGGGGCGGATGTTTTTGGCGCGGCGGAGCGCCCGCTTTTGCCGGGGGGTGAGCGTGGCGGGCAGCCGCCGCAGCTTTCGGCAGGCATCCAAAGCCTCGACCTCCAGCCCGCACGCCAGCAGGCACTCTTTTTGCCGTGCCGCCAGGTCTGCCCGGACATACGCGGCGCAAAAAGCGTCGAGCTTCGGCATATGGGGGATGACCTGCCGCCTGATTTCGGCATAAGCCGCCGCCGCCTCGGTAAAGGCCCCCTTGGTGTACCCGTCCTGCCGGCCCGCCTCCGCTACACAGAGAAAGACGATATAGACCGAGAGCAGGTAGACAAAACAGTCGGTGGAAAACCGCAACAGGGACGCCAGATCAAAGCTGATATCGGCTAAGTAGCTGTACGCGACATTCAGCAGCACCACCGCGGCGAAAATCAGGTACGCCACCCCCCGCACGGCACCCTGTCGCCGCACCCCCGCGCCCCCCGGCGCGGGGCTTAAAAAGTCAAATTCATGGCTCATCTTTGCGCTCCTCTCACTTGTCCGCCTGCTGACGGGCGGCCCTTTCCGAGGCTTTGAAACAAAGGGCGCCGACCAGGCTGGTGGGGGTGGCGACCAATGCCACCGCCGTCATGCCCTCCAGCACATGCCGCACCCCCAGCAGCAGCACCAGCACGAACAGCCACACCATCCAGGCCGAGGGGGACTTGAGGGCGGTTTTGATGGCGCGGTGAAAGGGCAGACAGCACAGCAGGAGCAGCAGCAGCGAAAAGACGGAGAGCAGCGGCCGCCCCGACGCCTCTGTTGACCACAGGGGAAAGTAGGACAGGGCAGTGCCCGCCGGGGGCACCACACAGCAGATCATCCCCAGCCAGTACAGCCGCCGCGCCCTGCCCTCACGCCTCATGACCGCCCTCCGCGGCATACGCCGCCTCAATGGCGTCCTTCATCTGGCGGTAGCGCTGTCCCAGCTCGTCCTTCTGGTATTGCGGCAGATTGACCGCCATGAAAAAGCCGTAGAACAGGTCCGCCTGCGCCGACAGCAGGGTTTGCATGACCTGCCGCTCACCCGCGGCCGCCTCCAGCCGGCATTCGAGTGTCCGGGTCTCGGCCGCCAAGTGGTCGGCATAGGCCGACACCGCCTCGATTTTGGCGAGCACGGGGGCGACCGACTCGAAAAACCGGTCGAGCTTCCCCTCGGTTTCATCGGTCAGCCGGGCCGTCGCGTCCCGAACCTTGCCCACCGCCGACCCCAGCGCCGACAGGCCGCCCGAGAGCAGGGGGAGCAGCCCCTTTTTATAAAGGAAGGCCAGCACCAGCGAGGACAGCAGGGTCAGCGCGCACAACACCTCGCCGGTATACTCTTCAAGCAGTACGAGCAGTCGCCCCGCCCAGGGGGTCTCGGCGGACCCCTCACGTAGAGAGGGGGCGTCCTCTCCGCCCGTGCCGTCAGCGGGGTCGGGCAACGCTCCCCCGCTATCGGGCAGGGGGTCTGTCTCTGCCGCCTGCCCCGCGGCCGAGACCCAAAGCAGCGGGACGCACAGGCAAACCAGCAACAGAAAAAGCAGTGTTTTTTTCATGGTATCTCCTTTGTCAGGTAAATAGGTGGTAGCCGCAGTGGCGCTCCCGCCACTGTGACAGCTCGTCCCGCAGTGCCGACACATCCCTTGTCAGTTGCCGCAGTTGCCCTTTGCAGGCCAGCAGCGCGGGGATGTCCGCCTGCCCGCAGGGGGTGAGCCGACTGCCGTCATAGAGCAACGGCTCCAGTTGCCAGTGCCGGGTCTGCCCCCCGCTTGTCCGGCTGAAAGTCAGGGGGTTTTCGCCCTTTTGCAGGAAAGAGGACGGGAAAACCGCCGCTCCGTCCTGTACGGGCAGGGTGTGTCCGCCGCAACAGAGGTAGCCCTCCGCCGCCTCGAGCTCGACCCGCACCGTCCGCTCTGCCCCCTCTCCCCCCCGGTCGGGGCAGTAGCCGCTGCCGTCCTCAAATAACAGATAGCGCATAGCATCTCCTTCCGGTCAGCCGCTCAGTGCGGCAGCGTGACCCATTCCAGCCGATCCTCGGCGGCGTTATAGCGCAGCTCATACCGCTCGCCGCTCTGGGCGGTCGGGCGGCGGGGGATCTCGGGAAACTCCCGCACGATGTACGCTCCCTCGACCAGCCCGCTGGTGACAAGGCGGTCCGCTTGGATCACCATGACATATTTCATTGCTTTCCCCCCTTAGTAATAGTCGTAAAACTTTACGGCGGTATAGGTCCATTCTCCGTTCGCCGTATCCATCATCTCAAAGATCGTGCCGTTGACAGCGGTGGAACCGTACGCGCGGACGTAGATACTGCCGGGATGCCCCGGCGCGTTGTAGCTGCCCAGCGCAGTGACCATCACCCGCACCAACGGGTTGCCGGTGTTCTGGATGACGACATAGTCCGGGATGAATCCGATCGCCCCCGTGGAAAAGGTACCCTCGCCGTACTCGATGTACTCGGTGTCAAGGTCCCCGCCTTTGAGGCGAAAGGGCGCGACATGCGCGATGACACCCCCCTCACCGTCGTGGTACCCCGCCGGGATCTGCCAGTAGTCCCAGTTGTCGAGGATTTCCTGATACACGCCGCCGTTGTTCGGCATGCTCCCCGTGACCTTGCCCCCGGCGATATACGCGGTCTTACCCGCCAGAATATGCGCCGCCGTCGCGGTGGCGTCCGCGCTGCCGCCGCCCTGGGGGAGGGCGTCAATACAGGCGGCAAAGTCCGCCAGGCCGTCCCCCGCGCCCACCGTCCCGCCCCTCTCGCTGATGGCGGCGGCGATGGCCGCCTTGGCGGCCGCCAGTGCTGTCAGGTTGCTTGCGATGCTCATCTGTTCCTCCTTGTGCCTATGATACGTGTGCCCCCGGGGCGTTCAGAGCAGTGCCGCCAGCGCGGCATCGAGGCCCGACAGGGTGGCGCCCAGCTCTTGCAGTGCCGCCTCGACGGTATCGGTGGCGTAGTACCCGCCCGCGTCCTCGATGGCCTTTGGTTGGCAGGCACCAAACAGGGCGGCAGACCCGTCGTCCGCCCATCCGATGTCATACGGGTCGTCGCTTTGCTTGCGCAGGACCTGCCCCGCCGTCCCTCCCACGGGCAGCATACCGCCCTGTCCGCTTTCCACGGTGCCGAGCCGTGCCCCGATCGCGAGCAACGCCTCCGACAGCGGCACCTGCCCCGTTAAGAGGTAGTCGGCCAGCGCCCCCGAGCGGATATCGGCAAACAAATCCGCGAGCGTGTGCCCCGGCTCGTCCTCCCGCAGTCCGGTGGGCAGCGCCGCCGCCAGCGACCCCTCCCCCACCAAACCGAGGGCGGCCACCAGGGCGTTGAACTTTTGCGCCACCAGGAGCGGCAGGCGGTCAAATGCCTGCCGCAGCTCCGCCGAGCTGTAGCCCGCCCCGCCAAAGGCGGCGGCGGCGTTGGGGCGCGCGGGCAGGGCGGCGATTTTACACCGGTTGATCTCGCTTTGGGTGACACTTTCAATACTCATCTTTCCACTCCTCTCTTGACAGAGTCCATGCGGTTCTTGGTGTTTCGTCCATCCTCATCGGTTCCGAACCCTCCCCTTCACCGTGTAGCGGTAGGCCAGGGTGTAGATGCCGAAGGGCTGCTCGAAAAGCTCGGCATACACGGCATATTGCTTCTGCACCCAGCGGCGGGTTTTTTCCTTGCAGGCGATATAGGACACCTCCTTGTTTTGCAGCAGCGTGTGCCCGAAATCGAGGTCGCCAAAATCCAGCCGCCCCTCCTGCAGTTTCCCCAGCGACTGCCAACTTTGGTTGTCGGTGCTCACGCTGACCGAAAAACCCCCGCCCGGCATGGGCTTGCTTTGGACCACAGTGCTGTTTCTGACCGTGTCTTTGGTCAGGTGGGGGAGGCCCGCCATGTCGGCGCAGCTGACAAATCCCGCCGTGTAGCGGTGGTCGGCGTAGCGGTAGCACGCGCGGGGGATGGCGTGCCGCTCCGCCCCGTCCGTCCCGCGCCGGTCGGTGTTGACGCAGAGCAGGTGCCCCGCCCCGGTGCCAAACAGCAGCAGCTCCCCGAGCGCGGCCACTGCCGTGGCGGGGTGAAAGGTCCCCCCTGTTTTTTCGCTGCTCGGGGAGAGCAGGCAGAGGCGGGTGGCACCGTCCGGGTCGGTTTGACTCACATAGCTCACGGGCAACAGGTCCGGCGTGCCCGTCCCCTCCGCGTTGTCATAGCAGGCGGCGGTCCCATGGTAGATCCTGCCGTACTCCGCCTCATACGCTTCCAAGCTGTCAAAGGGCAACCCGTCGGGGGTGGGGGAGAGGAGGAGGTCGGCCTCGCCCAGCGTCATGCGCTCCACACCGGGCGGCAGCGCCGAGGCGTAGCGGTAGACCGACAGGTCGTCCGTGTACCCGCCCACCCCCTCGAGAAAGTACCACTCATATTGCAGACTGCCGTCCCGGTGGCGGCTGAGCTGTCGGCTGTCGGCCAGGTACACCCGCCCCCCCGGGCAGAGTAGCAGCAGGTACCCCTTCCACTCCGCCATTTTGGTGCGGGACAGGTCCTCGCCGAGCAGTCGGGCGTCCACCGGGGAGGAGCGGTGGGTGAGGGCGCGCTCCAGGTTCACCTGCTCCTTGCCCACCGCCTCCAGCCCCTTGCGCGAGAGAAAGACCGGGTCGTCCAGAAAGTTGCACCCCGTCCCTACACAGCCCAGCCCCGCCAGCCCCTGCACGGCGGGGTAAATGCGGGGCAACAGGTCGCCAGGCCCGTCGGCGGCGGTGTGGTAGTAGATCGACCCGTCGGTCAGGGTATCCCCTTTCAGCACCGCCAGCGCCGAGGCGGTGGCGATCATGGCGCGGTTGGGCGTGTTGCCGATGCCGTCGTCCATAAAGTTGCACACCCCGAAGTAGGCGGGGTTGTTGTGCCCGGTCAGGTCACGCTGGGAGTAAAAGACGGTGTTGGGCAGCCCCGGCGAGCCGGTGAGGAAGATGCGCCCGTCATAGACGGCACACACCGTACAGCGCGAGAGCGCCTCACAGGCACTTCCGGTGTAGGTGGGGTTGGCGTCGAGAAAGGTCATGGCCTGCGCCACCGCGGTAAACTCGCTTTCGTACGCCGTCCCCTCAATGTCCAGCACGCCGCCGCTCACCGCGCGGTGGTCGCTCAGGTAGAGCACCACCCCCTCATAGTAGTCCTTGCCCGATACCATGGCGCTTTGCAGTTGGTACCAGGTGGGGTGCCGCTCATAGTAGGTGTCAGGGGGCACCGCCGCGCCGGCGCTCACCGTGGCCTCGGTGTAGACCGAGCCGAGCAGGGTGTAGTAGACCTTGCCGGCGGCAAAGTGGGAGTCATCGGTCAGGGTGTGGCGGGCGTCCGGCAGTGCCCGCCCGTCCAGCCGCACCGCCGCCACCGAGCGGCAGGGCTCGTGGATGGGGTAAAAGCAGCGCCGCTCGGAGAAGGCCTCCCAGCTGTCGGGGGTGACCTCTGCCGCGTCGAGCGGGGCATTGTAGTCCCCCACCGTCACCTCCGCCCACGCCGCGGCCGACCCCTCATAGGAAAAAGAGGTCAGCGCGGTGCACTGGTGAAAGGCGTAGCGCTCCACCGCTTCCAGCGCACCCCCCAGCGTCAGGTCCGAGAGGGCGGAGCAGTAGGCAAACGCCGCCTGCTCAATGCGCCGCAGTGTGGTGGGCAGGTGCACGCTGCCAAGGGCGGGGCAACTGTTCAGCGCGTACCGCCCCACCGTCTCCACCCCCTCCGCCACCGACAGGCTTTGGATGGTCCCGTCGTTCTGAAAGGCGCGGGCGGCAATTTCGGTCACGCGGTAGGGCACGCCGTCAATGGTGGTGGTGCCGGGGACGAGCACCAGCGGCGTCGGGGTGCTGATCCCCACCACCCGGCAGGTCCGCTCGGCGTGGCTGCTCACCTGGTAGAGCAGCGCCGGGCTGGCGTCGGCATAGTCGGCGGTGTTCCACAGGTGGTAGCGCTCGACAAACCGGTCACAGAGCATATTGCGTTGTTCGTACGGCCCGCCGTTCTGGTAGGTGCGGGGGACATACCGGTCCGCCACCGACTCAAGGGAAAAGCTGTCCGCCCCGGCGTCATAGGACAGGGCAAAGTAGTGAGTGCCGTCCAGCAGGTACAGCTTGTCCGCCACCGCGAAGCCCACGCTGTCGCAGTCGGCCAGCGCCCCCGTCACCTGTGTCAGGTGCAGGGGGAGCCGGTCACGTTCCTCCAGCGGAAAGACATAGAGCGCCCGCCCCGCGTGCACCACGCCGTAGCTTTCTGTCCCCTGCAGGGGGGCGTATTCCCAGATGCCGTGCACCGCCCCGCCAAGCGACGCCAGCACACGAAAGCCGGGAAAGACCTCCACCGCGCCCCCCTGCTCCGACTCATAGTCACGGTAGAGGTTGACCAGCGCGCTGAAGCGGCGGGGGGACACGGCGGTGGGGGCGGAGGAAAAGTCCACGCCCCCGAATCCCCCCTCCCCGAGGCAGCGGTGGTATGTTTTGTACGATGTTGCCATCAGCGGCTCCTTTCTCTGGTTTGCCCCGCCCGGGGGGGGGGCAGCCCGCTGTCAAAGTAGATTTTGCAAGGAATCCTCCTCTCATAGGTTGACAGCCCGCTGTCAAAGTAGATTTTGCAAGGAATCCTCCTCTCATAGGTTGACAGCCCGCTGTCAAAGTAGATCTTGCGAGGCGTCCTCCACTGATAGGTTGACAGCCCGCTGTCAAAGTAGATTTTGCGAGGCGTCCTCCACTGATAGGTTGACAGCCCGCTGTCAAAGTAGATTTTCCAAGGAATCCTCTTCTCATAGGTTGACAGCCCGCTGTCAAAGTAGATTTTGCGAGGCGTCCTCCACTGATAGGTTGACAGCTCGCTGTCAAAGTAGATTTTCCAAGGAATCCTCTTCTCATAGGTTGACAGCCCGCTGTCAAAGTAGATTTTGCGAGGAATCCTCTTCTCATAGGTTGACAGCCCGCTGTCAAAGTAGATTTTGCGAGGAATCCTCTTCTCATAGGTTGACAGCCCGCTGTCAAAGTAGATTTTGCGAGGTGTCCTCCACTGATAGGTTGACAGCCCGCTGTCAAAGTAGATTTTGCGAGGCGTCCTCTTCTGATAGGTTGACAGCCCGCTGTCAAAGTAGATTTTGCGAGGAATCCTCTTCTCATAGGTTGACAGCCCGCTGTCAAAGCAGATTTTCCAAGGACTTCTCCACTGATAGGTTGACAGCCCGCTGTCAAAGTAGATCTTGCGAGGCGTCCTCCACTCATAGGTCGACAGCCCGCCCGCACCCAAACAGGGCTTGCGGAGGGAATACCCCCCCGCGCAGGGCATAGCCTATCCGGTATACGACAAGTTTAGTTGTCATCTGGCACGGGCCCACAAGCGGGGCTCGGGTTTCTTACCAGCCGTTTTGGGAGACCCAGCTCACCGGGCGGCGGTCGCGCTCGGCGGCGCGCAGCAGCGCATACTGCTCCTGGTACTGCCGCCGGCAGTCGGCCGCCCGCTCGGGGGCGTCCTCTATGTACAGGTAGGAGGCGGTGAGCAGGGGCAGCAGCTCGCACAGGTCCTCGTCCAGCGGCAGGGGGGTATCCTCGGGGTCATCCGCCGTGAAGCGGGGACAGCGGCAGTGGTAGCGCACCTCGTAGCTGCCCGGCGCGTGGTTGGGGAGGCGGAGGGTTTGGTGTGCCTCCAGCGTCCACCCCGCCCCGGGTTCGGGCTCGGGCGGGGCGGCCAGGGTCAGAAAGTCGGGGGCAAGGGTGGGCAGGTGGTAGTCGGTGTAGTAGGTACCGCGCGGGATTTTGTCCCTGTCGGGGGAGCTGAGGGAGTCCCACAAAGCCAGTTCGCTCACATGGTAGCTGTACGCGCCCGAAAAGACCAGGGACACCGTCCCGCCCGACAGGGGCCCGCAGAAGCGCTTGGGGTGCTCGGGCGAGGTCCAGTGATGCTCGAAGCTCTCCCCGCCATCGCTGACCCGGCAACTGCCGCTGCCCGAGACCGAAAAGGTATAGGCCACCGCTCCCGCGGCGCTCACCGTGCGGTCAATGCCGCCAAAGTGGGTCAGATGATTGCCTGATAGTCCGCTGCCTCTGGGCAGTCCGCCGCCCACCCCCTGTCCGCACAGCAGGTTGCGCGGCGGGTAGTGGTGCAGGGTGAGGCTGGCGGTGCGGGGGCGCAGCCGGTTGACGGCGTAGAGGGCGCGGTTGAGGCAGCTGTATACCTGCTCGCTTGCCTTGGGGTCCACCTCCTCCAGCGTGCTTTCCAATCCTAAGAGGGCGACGGCGGACAGCCATTCAGCGATGGTCATAGCCGCGCCCCCTTACAGCGCGGTGGCGCCGTCCACCGCCGCCGCGGCGTCCACCGCCAGCAGGATGTGTTTGTAGGTGCCAAAGCCCACGCCGAAGCGGCAGCGCCCGTTCCAGATGTAGTTGCCGGTGTGGTGGTCTACCCAGTCGGTGATGGTCAGGGGAATGCGGTTGAAGAACATGTTGCCGCCGAGGTTGCGGTTGGCCTCCCCCGACATGATCATGCAGCGGTCGTCGGTGCTTTGCCAGCCGGGCATGATCACAATGTTCCAGTTGCCGTACTGCAGGTTGATGTCGTTGTAGCCGTTGCCCAGTGCGCCCTCCGAGCCGCAGACCTTCTTGGCGATCATCTCGGCGGTGGGGCAGTTGCCGGGCAGGATGATGGTGTCGGCGGTGTAGCCCAGCGGCTCGCCGTTTTCATCCTTCATGTTCCGCAGCTTGACCGAAAGCTCGGACAGGGCGTCCTCAAATTCGGAGGCAGAGCCGAACAGGGAGCCCCAGAAATAGTTGGACTGGGTGCCGGAGATGCGGCTGCCCCCCCATTTGTGGTCCTCGGAAAAGAGGGGCAGGCCGTCGGGGGTGCTCAGGTCAAGGGTGGCTTTGGCAAAGTTGCCGCTGAGCGAGGTGCCGTTTGACAGGGCATACTCGCAGATTTTGTGCTGGGTTTTGTAGTAGGCGCGGGTGAAGTTTTCGGCGCGCCGCTTGGCGTCGGCCGCCACCCCGTAGTTGGCGTCCTCCATCATCTGGGCAGTGATGGTGAACTCTTTCATGAACTGGATGTGTTCGATGAACTTGCGGGCGGTCTCCTCGGTGCTGTCGTTTTCGGCACCCGCCCCCTCCTCGGCGGACAGGAAAATACCGAACTCATTTTCCGCCACAATGGTCTCACCGAAGCGGGAGGACTTCTCCACATTGAACAGCCAGTCGCGAATGCCCCCCTTTTTGGTGAGCAGGTCCGACTCGTGTTCAATGACCATTTTGATGGGGGTTTCCAGTTTGCCGATGGCGGCGTCGTGAAAGCCGCTCGATTTTGAGTAGATGATAGACATGTCTTTCCTCCTTTACTTAGGCGAGGCGCACCAGGATGCGCCGGCCCTCCTCGGAATCGGCCTCGGTGCTGACCACCTGCGCGCCGAAATTGTCCTCGACGACCTCGGCGGCCAGACCGAGTCCCCCCACGGCGATTTGCGCCCGGTCTCCCACGCTGTGGCAGGTGTCGCTGTACTCCTCGGCGGAGGTCTCAAAGAGCATCTGGGGGTACACACGGTAGCAAAGCACCATCCCCCCCGCCTCCCCGACGGTGTTCTCCAGACAGATGTACTCGACGGTGACATCGCCCTCGGCGACGTTGAGGGTGTGGGTGGTGGTGTCCAGGTACAGGCACATGCCGTTTTGGTAGGCAACGTCGGCGGTGGCGGGCAGCCGTTGCGGCTCGGGGACATTGTGCCGCCCGTACTCGATTTTAACCAGATGAAACATAGCGTTTTCCTTTCTGTTGTGTCAAAAATGGCTTGTCAGCGACGGCCGCCGACGGCGCGCCGGTACAGGGAAACAAGCTCGGCGTCCCCCAGTTCCCCAAAGAGCTCGCGCGCCGCCTCCAGCTCGCCCGCCGACATGGTGGGGGGCGCCGCGGCCCCCTTGGGGACGGCCGAGCGCAGATGGGCGCGGTTGTCGTAGGCGGCCCCCGGTACGGGGGCGGCCCCCGAAACGGGGGAGACCCCCGAAACGGGGGAGACCCCCGAAACGGGGGAGACCCCCGAAACGGGGGAGACCCCCGAAACGGGGGAGACCCCCGGCACGGGGGAGGGTTTGGGGAGGAGGCGGTGGTGATTGGTCGCCAGAAACGCCTCTCGGGGGTCCAGCCCCAGGTCCCGCAGTGCCGCGTAGCGCAGGGGATTGTCGAGCTGGCTGATATGCGACAGGCTGCCAAGGGTGGGAAAGAGCTGCCGGAGCGTGGCCAGGTCGGCGGCGGCCAGTTGCTCATAGTCGGGGGGCGCTTCCCCGGGCGGCGTGGACTCAAACGAGCCGGGCGTTTCTCCCGGCGGGCTGCCCTCGGCGGGGGCCGTGCCCTCCCGTATCTGCGTGCCCGCGGGGTATCCGGCGGGTGCCCCTGCCGGCGCTCCGGCGGCGGGCGGTGCCAAGGAGACAGGGGGTGCCGCCGGCTGTCCGGTGTCGGGGGTCTGCGCCGGCGGGGTGGGGACTGCGAAAGTGGTAGTTGCCGCTTGGTGAGTGCTTGACATGGTAGGCCTCCTATCGGGTCTTTTTGCTTCTCAGGTCGCCGTCACTCTGACGGACGGTGGCGCGGGGCTGGTTGTCGCTCTGAAAGGGTGCGTTGATGCGGCCGCCTTGGTTGGTGGCATAGGGGTTCTGTTTTTTTTGCCGACTCATGGCATTCACCTCCTTTCGGTGGGATCGGGGCGCGCGGACACGGCGCCCCCTGCTGCGTTTTTTGGGCGTCCGTTTCTCGCGCCGGGGAGCCGCTCGCGCCGGGTGTCGGCACGCCCCGAAAAATTTCTATCCGGTCAACAGGCCAAGGAGCAAGCCCGGCGGCTCTACCGTGCTTGCCTTTGCCGATATGAGGGCTTGCCCCTGCCACTCGGCGGGCGTTCTGCCGGCACCTCCCGCCGACCCTCCGCCACACCCGCCAAGTAGCACAGGGCGCAGACCCAGCGCAGTCCGTGCTCTGCCTCCGCCAAAAGCAGGGGTGAGAGTGCGTCTGCCGCCGAAGCGATGTCGGCGGAGCCAAAGGCGTGCCGTAATTGCAGATACTCTTTTTCTGTCATTTGAACATCCTCCTTGCAAGTGGGTTTCACTAATGATACCATATTATGGAAGAGATAACATGAGAAATCTGTCGAAGCAGCGTAGGGAAGTGCAGAGAAGTGCAGAAAAAATGCAGGAAGAGTCAAAAAAACATGAGAGTCGCCGCGGCACGGCCTGCCGCTTTGCGGCTCGGAGTGTCTGCCGGCTACCGTGAGTGCTGTCGGTCGGGGGTCGGTGTCCGTAATGGTTGCCGTTTGCTGCTCCCGGCCCGCCGCGGCACGGCCTGCCGCTTTGCGGCGCGGCGTGTCTGCCGGCTACCGTGAGTGCTGTCGGTCGGGGGTCGGTGTCCGTAATGCTTTCTGTTCGTGGCTCCCGGCCCGCCGTGGCACGGCCTGCCGCTTTGCGGCCCGGAGTGTCTGCCGGCTACCGTGAGTGCTGTCGGTCGGGGGTCGGTGTCCGTAATGGTTGCCGTTCGTGGCTCCCGGCCCGCCGCTTTACTGCCCGCAGAATGCCGTGCCTCACTCGGGCCGGGGCCCGTAGAGTTTTTCGTACAGGTCTTTGATGCGGCCGGTTTGCGCGGCGTAGAGCTGTTGGGAAATCTCGGCGAGCTGCCGGGCCTCCTCGGGGGGCAGCCCGCTGGCCATGGCATAGGCATAGGCATTCTCGTAGTCGAGGTCGCGGTTCAGGATGTGGTTTAGGATGGTGTAGCGGTTGGCGACGGTGGCGCCCGACTTTTGCCCTGCCAACTGCACACCCAGCGCCGCGGTGAGCTGCGCATCCTGTTCGCCCAGCCCCTGTTGCAATGCGTACAGATAGGCGGTGTCGTAGTCGGCGATGCCCTCACGGAGCAGGGTGTCAAGCAGGGCCGAGGCCGTTTTTTGCTGTCCCTTGGCGTGCGCGTCCAGGTAGGCGGCGTAGCCGGCGGCCTGTTCTTGTTCCAGGGCGGTTGCCTGACGGCGGAGGGCTTGGCGCTCGTTTTGACGCTGTCCGTAGGACAGGCCGGTCAGGTAGTTGCTGTACCCGCTGTTGGTCAGCCCTGCCGCCGCCAGTGCTTCCGCCTCCCGGCCGTAGCCGGGCAGGGAGCGGCTGAAGCTGTCCTCCGCCGCCGCCATGGCGCGCCCGAACTCGTCGGCCGCCGGACTCTGCCGCAGGTAGGCGGCGTAGGAGGGGGGCCCTCCGCAGGAGGGGGGACCTCCCGTTTTAGAGGAACGGGTGAGGCAGGTTTTGAGAAAATCCAGCAGATTCTCTGTTTGGCTCATCTGGTATCTCCTTTTCGAGTGTGATGCGGTCCGACTGAACCAGGGCTTGAAAATACTCGACATTCTCCCGCGCGAAGGGGTAGTGGACGCGTTCCTGCAGTTGCCAGTAGCGCAGCAGGGTGGCGGGGTCGGCGGGGTCACCCAGGGTGCCCGATTGCAGGTTTTCGAGGTTTTTTTGCCACATGGCGTCCCGCTGGCCCTCCAGGTACCCGTTCAGGTCTACCGAAAACAGGTAGTTGTCGTCGTAGCTCCATGTGCCGCTCGCGGGGTCGTAGACCAAAAAGTCGTAGCGGTTGAAGATGGTGCTGTGCAGCTTGCCGCAGCAGTCCTTGTAGGTGACCGGGCGGGGCTCGTCGGCATACGCCAGGTAGTGCTCGAAAATGATGCGGTCCAGCCGCGCATAGGCGGCGTGTTTCATGCGGCGTTTGGACTCCAGCCGGCCCGCCGACTGGGAGAGCTGTAACTGGCGCGAGTAGCCGGAGATGGACGAGTTGTCCAGCCCCACATAACTGTCCGAAATGCCGATGATGCGCTTGGCATGGTTGTAGAGCCGCTCGGCCTGGGTGATGTCGCGGGAGATGTCGGGGGTGGTGTCCACCGTGCCGTAGTCCGAGGCGCGCTCGCCCGGGCGCAGCTTGATGACCTGTCCGAAAATGTTGTTGGTCAGGGTGATTTGGGCGTCCTCGGGCACCAGCGGGGTGATGGCGGAGCGCATGAGTTTCTGGAGGATGCGGCTCTCGATCTTGTTGATCTGCTGTTGCGCCGGCCGCAGAAACTCGCAGTCCGACTGCCCCAGCAGTTGCTTGTCGCAGGAGGTGTTTTTTCGGACGACCAGGGGGAAAGTTTTGGGGATATAGTAGGGCAAACGGGTCGGCACCATGGAAACCCCCGCCAAATCCGACAAAGAAGCGGCCGCCCCATCCTGTCCGAGCCACTGCCCGCAGCGGTCGGTCAGGGGGGAGAGGGCGGGGATGACAGAGCCGTCACTGCACGGGATGTCTCCCTCGAGCACCTGCTCGGGCTGGTCCACCAGCGCATACGACCCCGCCTCGCACAAGCACACCTCACGGGCCTGCCCGCAGTGCCGGCACAGGGCGCGCTTGCGGCGGTAGTACTGCTCGGTGTCCTCCAGGACCAGCTCCCCCGACCAGACAAAGCGGCAGACGTCGCCCGCCTCGTTTTTATAGTAGCAGAGGATGACCGCGACGGTGTCGTCGTCGGCGCGGTAGCCCTCCCGCAGCTCGCCCCCGGCGTGCAGGACCGCCTCCCACCCGACCTGCCAGCGGCGCACCAGCTCCTCCTTGGTGGTGGTGAAGCGCAAAAAGCAATACTCCATGTCGTCCACCTCATAGATGCCGGGCTGGGGGAAAAAGTCGGCGGGGGAGAGGCAGGACAGGCGGATGCCGCCGTTCTCCCCGCCGCGGGGGGCGCTGTCCCACTCGACCAGCCAGACGCTGCCCCCTAAAATGTAGGTGTACCGCTCGTCGATGTCGTTCAGCTCCTCAAAGGGCAAGCGGTCGCGCAGCTGGGCGCACAGCCGTTCCACCGACTTGGCGTTGCGGTCGCGGCGGGGGCAGTACTGCCCGGGGGTGACCTTGGGGGCGGGGATGGCGGCGTCCAGCTGGCTTTCGATGATCTCATAGGTGATGTTGCGCACGGCGCACGCCCGCTCATGGCTGCCGTCGATTTTTTCCGAGCCCTTGTACTGCTCGTACCATAGCTGCAACTGCTCCATGATCGGCTGCAGGTTCTGCTTGGCGTGCTCGTAGAGCCCCGCAAAAAAGGCGGGGCGGCTTTGGTGCTTGTCTACATACATACAGTACCTCTTTTCTGCCTGACAGGGGACTGTCGGCTGTTTTGTCAGAAGCTTTTGGGCAGGCCGTAGCGGCGGCGCAGGTAGGCGCGCTCGGACTCGGACGCCGCCTCGTAGTCGGCGAGCAGGTCGGGGCTGTATAAGGAGAGCGGTTTCTCGGGTACCGCCTCCTCGGCGGGGCGGCTGAAATAGATGGCAAAGCCCCGCAGCGCGTCGGGCGCGTGGGTGATCTCATGGGGGGTAATGAGGGTGTCGGTGGGGCGGGCGGGGTCGTACTGCAGCATGGGCAGGCACTTGATGAGCTCGGTGCAGCAGCGGAAGATTTGCAGTCGGGGGTACCCGTCCCGGTCGGGGCGCAGCCACTCTTTGATCGCCAGCCATCCCGTTTCGCGGTCATTGGCGGTCTTGGTGAAGTCCAGCCCGTGCTCGGCAAAGAGCAGGGCCTTGCTGCGCCCCGACTCCTGGCTGCGGTGCCAGAGGTCAGGGGGGGCCAAGGTGGCATAAATGCGCTCCTCAGGGGGGGTTAGCGACAAAATTGCCTCACTTGCCTGTGAAATCATGTAGTTCGAGGCGCACAACTCGCGGTAGACATACGCCCGCCCCGTGCTGTCCAGCGCTACCCACAGGCAGGCCAGTCGGTCCAGCCCGTAGTCAACGGTGCGGTAGCGCCGCCAGCCCGCGGGGATATCAAAAGGCTCGCAGGTATGCGTTTGGTAGGAAAACTCACCGAAATACTGCCCCTCAAAGAGGTGCCAGTCCCCGAGCAGCAACGCCCGCTTCTGGGCCTCGGGCAGCACTTCCAGGCGCTGCCGGTAGCCGGGGTCAGCCGCCATCAGAAAGCAGTTGTCCTCCAGCCGGGCGGGGAGGAACAGGCGGGTGGTGCCGTCGGGGGCGGCGAATGTCTCCCCCGGGGGGACCGGGTCAATGAAGCGCGCCTTCACCCACCGATGCCCCACCCCGCCCGGGTTGGTGCTGGATTTGATGCGTTTGGGGTAGGGGTTGGCGCCCCGGAGACGGGAGACCAGATACAAATACTGAAATTCGGTAAAGTGCGTCAGCTCGTCAAAGCGGATGGTGTCATACTCGGCAGACTGGTATTGGTACACGTCATTTTCATCGGCGCAGTAGCCGAAGTCAATCAGGCTGCCGTTGCAAAAGCGGCCGCAGTGGTTGCCGGCATGGTAGGTGTAGATGTCGCCGGGGAAGAGTGCTCGGGAGGTGCGGATCAGCGACTTTTCAAGCTCGGGGTAGGTCCGGCGGAGGATCAGTTGCCGGGAGCCCGGGTAGCGCAGGGCATAGAGCAGGGCGTCAATCAACTGGCCGTAGGACTTGCCGCCCCCCGCCGCCCCGCCAAACAGCACCTCGGTGGCGTCGGCCTCCAGAAAGAGACGCTGCTTTTGCGTCACCGTCAGTTCCATACAGCCTCCTTTCCGCGCGGGTGATCGGTAAACTACCATTCCCGCCGGTCATGAGGGTTGGCTCGGCCTCCGTTCCCGCGGGGTGATAGGTAAACAAAACATGACATACTACACCACTTTGATGAGTACCTCAAAGGGCTTGTCCGGCTCCGGGGTGGCCCCCGGCCCCAGCTGCTCGCCCAGGAGAAACTTGACAAAGGACGGATCATACTGCCGGGTCAGCCCGCCGTCAATCAGCCGGTCCAGCAGGACTTTGCGGCACTCCCCCGCGGCCTTGGCAAAGGAGGGGTAGCGGGACACCCACGCCTCGATGTCGCTGCAGTCCACCCCGATCTGCCCGGCAAACTTCACCAGGGAGGGGGGACTCTTGCTTTCGGCAAAAAAGCGGCGCAGTGCCTCGGCGTAGCGCTGGTGGTATCTTCTCATTTCTCCCCCTCCTTTGGCTCTTGCGGCAGGGTGCCGCCCCCGTCCTGCCGGCCCCCCGTGTGGTATCCGTGCAGGTCTGCCCGGCCCACGGGTGGCGCGGGCGCTGATGAGCGCGGGGCACCGACAGGCGCGGGGCGCCCTGTGATATCCGTGACGGGGTGACCACCCCGCAGGCAGCAGGCCAATCAATCACGCCGTAGGGACGGCAGTGCCTTGCCGCAAAAGGTGTATTTGTCACCCGTTGAGAGAAGTATAGCAGGTATTTTACTTCGAATGGGGTCAAAGTCACTTAAAAAGTGACTAAATTTCAAAAAAAATTGCCCCCCATCCGCTGATACGCTTGCAGACAGGGGCGGCGGCTTGCCGCGGGGGGCGCTTGCGCACCCGGCCGGGACTTTCCCTATTTCCTATTCACGCTTACTGATTCCCTTTGTCCGCGCCCGGCCGGTGCGCGGCTGGTTTTGCCATGTATAAAATACTTGACAGTTATTTTTTTTTATTGTATACTATTTGATGTAGTTTTATAGCTGTTGATACAACAGAGCGGATACAACAGAAACGAGGACTGGTCCATGACACAAGCACCGTTGAGGCGCGTTTGCTTCTTCTTGCTATTGGTTTTGTCGCTTGGGCTCACCGCGTGCGCCGCCCTCAGCACCACGCCGGCCACCACGCCGGTGGCGGGGGGCGAGGCCCTGCTGTCGGGCAACGGGGG
>JBBAEK010000028.1:0-19249 GCA_041655935.1 Eubacteriales bacterium | reverse complement strand
TGACATCCTCGTCGTCAAAGGGGTGCAGAAAGACGGCGCCGCTCTGCCGGCTGTATGCCAGCGCCTCGGTGTAGGCGTCGTCGTACACCCCGTCCGACAGGCGCACCTCGGCGCCGTACTGCCGGGTGGCTTCAATTTTGGAAAGGGGGGCGGTGGCGGGCAGAAAGATGGTGGCGGTAATGCCAAACTGCCGGGCGGCCAACGCGACCCCCTGGGCATGGTTGCCTGCCGAACAGGCGACCACCCCCCGTTTCTTTTCCGCCTCGGTGAACAGCGACATTTTGAAGTACGCCCCCCGCAGCTTGAAGGAGCCGGTGCGCTGCAGGTTCTCGGTTTTCAGGCATAAGGTCATCTCGGGCGAGAGCCCCGAGGAGGCGATCAGGTCGGTCTTGCGGGCGACCCCTGCCAGCGCCTGCCCCGCGCGGTAGACTTTATCCAGCGTCAGCATCGCCCTCACCCCAAAAAAGCGGCGCCCCGGTCGGCGGAGGCGACCTGCCGGCGGTAGCGTGCCAGATATCCGCTCACCGGCCGCTCCGGGGGGACAAAGGCCTGTTGCCTCGTGGCCAGTTCGGCCTCGGAGAGTAGCAGCTCGAGGCGATGGGCGGGGATATCAATCAGGATGCGGTCGCCCTCCCTGACCAGCGCGATGGGCCCGCCCGCCGCCGCCTCGGGCGAGATATGCCCGATTGCCGCGCCCCGGGTCGCACCCGAAAAACGCCCATCGGTGAGCAGGGCGACCTGCTCGTCCAGCCCCATACCCGCAATGGCGGAGGTGGGGGAGAGCATCTCGCGCATGCCCGGGGCGCCTGCCGGCCCCTCGTAGCGGATCACCACCACGTCGCCCGGCTTGATGTGACCTCCGTAAATGGCGGCGATCGCCGCCTCCTCGCCGTCGAACACACGCGCGCTGCCCTCAAAGCGCATCATGGAGTCTTTCACCGCGCTGCGCTTCACCACCGCCCCTCGGGGTGCCAGATTGCCGAAAAGGGCGGCTAACCCCCCCGTCGGGGCATAGGGTTCGGAGACCGGACGGATGACACGGTGGTCGATCTTGCCACACCCGCGCACCACCTCTCCGAGCGAGGCACCCGACACCGTCAGGGCGTCCTCGTGCAGCAGGCCCGCCCGGCACAGCTCCGCCATGACCCCCGTCACGCCGCCCGCCTGCCACAGGTCCTGCATATGGTGCGCCCCGGCGGGTGCTAACCGGCAAAGGTTGGGGGTGCGCTCGCTCACCTCGTTGACAATGGGCAGGGTCAGCTCGATCCCCAGCTCATACGCCAGGGCGAACAGGTGCAGCACCGAGTTGGTGGAGCAGCCCAGCGCCATGTCGGTGGTCAGGGCGTTTCTGAGCGCCCGCTCGTCCATGATGTCGCGGGGAAGGCGGCCCGCCGCCACCGCCGCCATGACCGTGCGCCCCGCCTCTTTGGCCAGATGCAGGCGGTGGGCGTAGACGGCGGGGATGGTGCCGTTGCCGGGCAGGGCGATGCCCAGCGCCTCACACAGGCAGTTCATGGAGTTGGCGGTGAACATACCTGAACAGGAGCCGCAGCCGGGGCAACTGTCACAGGTCAGCCGGTTTAGCTCCGCCTCGCTGAGCTTGCCGGCGTGGAACGCCCCCACCCCCTCAAAGACCGTGTTCAGGTCGCTGCCGTCCAGCGACAGCATGGGCCCGCCCGAGACAAACACCGAGGGGCGGTTGAGCCGTGCCGCCGCCAGCAGCATCCCGGGAACAATCTTGTCACAGTTGGGGATAAAGACTATCCCGTCAAAGTTGTGCGCCATGACCATGCACTCGATGCTGTCGGCGATCAGCTCCCGGGTGGGCAGGGAGTAGTGCATCCCCTCATGCCCCATGGCGAGCCCGTCGCACACCCCGATGGTGTTGAACTCCATGGGGGTACCGCCCGCGAGCAGGATGCCGTCCTTGACCGCGCGGGCGACCGATTGCAGGTGGACATGGCCGGGGGCGACCTCGTTGAAGGAGCAGGCGATGCCGATGAGCGGCCGCCGCATCTGCTCCGCCGAGTAGCCCATGGCGCTCATCAGCGCACGCTTGGGAGCCTGTGAGGGCTCCTGCAATCGCAGTCGGTTGGTCATGAGGGGTCCTTCTTTCGCTCGTCGGCCGCCTGCCAGCTCATGTTGGCGCGCAGCTCGGCACCCACTTTTTCGATGGGCAGTGCGGCCTCCTTTTCGCGGCGCGCCGTGAAGGTCGGGCGGCCGGTCCTGTTTTCGTTCAGCCAGTTGTTGGCGAAGCGACCGTCCCTGATCTCGTCCAGCACACGGCGCATCTCCGCTTTGGTCTGCTCGGTGATGATGCGGTCGCCCACCGTGTAGTCGCCGTACTCCGCCGTGTCGCTGATAGAGTAGCGCATGAAGGACAGCCCGCCCCTGACCACCAGGTCAATGATGAGCTTCATCTCATGGACGCACTCGAAATAGGCGCTCTCGGGCTGGTACCCCGCCTCCACCAGCGTGTCAAAGCCGGCTTTCATCAGGGCGGTGACACCGCCGCACAGCACGCACTGCTCCCCGAACAGGTCGGTCTCGGTTTCCTCGCGGAAGGTGGTGTCCAGCACCCCCGCGCGGGCGCCGCCGATCCCCCTGGCGTACGCCAGGGCCGTCTGGTGCGCCTGTCCGTCCGCGTCCTGCTCGACCGCCACCAGGCAGGGCACGCCCTTGCCCTCTACGTACTGACTGCGGACGGTGTGCCCCGGCCCCTTGGGGGCGATCATGATGACGCTGATGTTCTGCGGGGGCTTGATCTGCCCGAAATGGATGTTGAAGCCGTGGGCAAATCCCAGCACCATGCCCGGGCGCAGGTAGGGGGCGACATGCTCATGGTAGATGGCCGCCATTTTCTCGTCATTGACCAGCATCATGACCATGTCCGCCCGTTTTGTCGCCTCGGCGGTGGGGTAGACGTCAAACCCGTCGGCTTTGGCGCGCACGGCACTGGTCGAGCCTTCATACAGCCCGATAATCACCGTGACCCCGCTGTCGCGCAGGTTCTGGGCGTGGGCGTGCCCCTGGCTGCCGTAGCCGATCACCGCGATGGTTTTGCCCGCCAAGAGGGCAGGATTGCAGTCCTTTTCATAATACATGTGTGCCATGGTTCTCTTCTCCTTGTATCTGTGATATTTTTAGGGTATTCTGTGTACCGACCGACAGCGCGAGCGCCCCGGAGCGGCAGAGCTCCAAAATGCCGAAGGGCACGCACGCCTCAATGAAGGCCTGGATGCGCCGGGGGGGGCCGGTGAGGTCGGCGGTGAGGGTGCGCTCGCCGAAATCCATGACCTTGCCGCCGTACTCGTTGACCAGGGCGGTGACCGCGCTGTTCCCCTCGCCGTTGACCTTCAGCTTGATGAGCAGGTGCTCCACCGAGACGGCTTCCTCCTCTTCCAGCAGGACGGCCGCTTTGACGTCATACAGCTTGGAGAGCTGGCGGATGACCTGCTTTTTGATATACTCGTCGCCGGTGGACACAATGGTCATGCGGGAGTAGCGGGGGTCCTCGGTCTCGCCCACCGACAGGCTGTCAATGTTGTACCCCCGCTTGCCGTACAGGCCGGCAATGCGGTTCAGCACGCCGAAGCGGTTGTTCACCAGCAGCGCGACGGTAAATCGTTTGTTCACGTGTTATCCCTCCAATCCTGTAATCATTTCCCGGACCGAGCCGCCGGGGGGGATCATGGGCAGCACCTTGGCATCCGGGTCAATGCGGCAGTCGAGTAAAAACGGTCCCTCGACGGCGGCGGCCTGTGTGAGTGCCGCTTTCAGTTCGTCCGAGCTGCGCACCGTCGCCCCGTCGGCGCCGAACGCCCGCGCCAGGGCGACAAAGTCGGTCCGGCGCTCCAGGGTGGTAGAGGCGTAGCGGCTCTCGTAAAACATATTCTGCCACTGCCGCACCATGCCCAGTACCCCGTTGTTGAACAGCACCACCAGCAGGGGCAACCGCTGGCTGACGGCGGTCGCCATCTCGTTCAGGTTCATGCCGAAACTGCCGTCTCCTGTAAACAAAACCGTTCTTTTCCGCCCGTTCGCCAGACAGCCGCCGATGGCGGCCCCCATGCCGAATCCCATGGCTCCCAGCCCGCCCGAGGTGAGCAGGGTGCGGGGGCGCTCCACCGGATAGTGCTGCATGACCCACATCTGGTGCTGGCCGACGTCGGTGGCGACCACCGTCTCGGGGGGGACGGCCTGCCGGACACGGCGGATGATGGCGGCGGGGGTGAAGCGGGCCTCCTCTGCCGCGGCGTCGTCCTTGGCCCTCAGCGACAGCACGGTGTCCACCCACTGCCGGTGCTGCCGCTCTGTCACCAGGGGCAGCAGACGGGTGAGGGTCTGCTTCGCATCGCCGCACACCTCGATGATGGAGGGGACGTTCTTTCCGAGCTCGGCCTCGTCAATATCGATGTGGACCACCGTGCAGTTTTTGGTGTACTCCTCAATCCTGCCGGTGGCGCGGTCGCTGAAGCGCACCCCCACGGCAATCATCAGGTCGGCCTCCGACTGCGCATAGGTGGAGGCATAGCGGCCGTGCATCCCGCACATGCCCAGGTTCAAAGGGTAGCTGCGGGGGATGGCCGACAGCCCCATCATCGACAGCCCGATGGGCGCGGAGAGTTTGCGGGAGAGCTCGAGCACCTCCGCCCCCGCCCCCGACGCCAGCACGCCGCCGCCGCAGTAGATGAAGGGGCGCTCGGCGCGGGCAATCGCCTCCAGCGCCTCGGTGAGGTCGGGCTCTTTCAGGGGTCTCGGACGGGGCGCGGGCCCCTCGCCGCGGTACTCGCAAGCGGCGCGCTGCACGCTTTTCGGAATGTCCACCAGCACCGGCCCCTGCCGCCCGCCGGAGGCGAGCGCGAAAGCCTCCGCGATGGTCCCCTCCAGCTCCGCCACCTCACGCACAATGAAATTGTGCTTGACCACCGGCTGGGTGATGCCCACAATGTCCACTTCCTGAAAGCTGTCCTTGCCGAGCAGGGGGACGGCGACATTGCCGGTGATGGCGACCATGGGGACCGAGTCTAAGTAGGCGTTGGCAATGCCCGTGAGCAGATTGGTCGCCCCCGGGCCGCTGGTGGCGATCACCACTCCCGGCCGGCCCGACACCCGGGCATAGCCGTCGGCGGCGTGGGCGGCGCCCTGTTCGTGCGCAGTGATGACATGGCGGAGGCGGTCCCGGTTGCGGTAGAGCTCGTCGTAAATGTCCAGCACTGCGCCCCCGGGGTACCCGAAGACGGTGCCGACGCCCTGCCGTATCAGCGCCTCCACTAAAATCTGCGCGCCTGTTCGCATCATGTGTTTCTCCTGCCTTTCCTTGCTTGGGTTGTCAATAAAGAAGGGGCCCGCAGCGTCTGCTGCGGGCCCCTACGAAGTGGCTAAGTTCACTCTCCGTCCGGCACATCAGCACAACGCAAAGAAGCATTATCAATAAGAATGATAATGCTAATCAGTACGATGACTACGAGTGCGCTGAAGGTGAAAGCGGACATGAGTTTCTCCTCTGCTATGGTACCGGGCGGATGTTGCCCGGGCAACTTGTGCAGCTATGATACCATAGTATGCTCTTTTTGTCAATAGGTTTTTTTCATTTTCAGGGACAATGGCGCAGGACCGCCTCGGTCATCTGCTCGGTGGAGACAAACGGCTGCCCCGCCCCGCCGGCCAGATCCCGCGTGCGCGCCCCCTCCGCCAGCGCCCGTGCCACCGCCTGCTCGACGGCACCCGCCGCCTCGTGCAGGCCCAGTGAGTGGCGCAGCAGCAGGGCCGCCGACAGAATGGCGGCCAGGGGGTTGGCCAGCCCCTGCCCGGCAATGTCGGGCGCCGAGCCGTGGATGGGCTCGTACAGCCCGAACCGCCCCTCGCCCAAAGAGGCGGAGGGGGAAAGCCCGATGGAGCCGGTGACCGCCGACGCCTCGTCGCTCAGAATATCGCCGAACAGGTTGCTGCACACCAGCACGTCAAAGTCGGCGGGCGCGCGCACCAGCTGCATGGCGGCATTGTCCACGTACAGGTGCCGCAGGGTGACCGCGGGGTACTCCGCCGAGAGCGACACCATAACCTCCCGCCACAGCCGGGAGCTTTCCAGCACGTTTGCCTTGTCCACGCTGGTTAGCTGCCGCCGCCGCCGCATGGCCAGCTCGAACGCCACCCGGCCGATCCGGCGCACCTCCGCCGCCGTGTAGCACTCGGTGTCAAAGGCGGCCTCGCCCCGGTCGGTGGCCCGCCGGCCCCGCTCGCCGAAGTAAATGCCCCCCACCAGCTCGCGCACAATCAGCATATCCATGCCCCGCGCGGCAATGTCCGCACGCAGCGGGCAGGTGTCCCGCAGGGCGGGGTGGAGGAGGGCGGGGCGCAGGTTGGCATACAGGCCGAGCTGCTCGCGCAGGCCTAAAATGGCGCGCTCCGGCCGCCTGTCGCCGGGCAGGGTGTCCCATTTCGGCCCCCCCACGGCGCCCAGCAGTACGGCGTCGCTCGCCCGACACACCCGCACGGTTTCGGCGGGCAGGGGCTCGCCCGTCGCGTCAATGGCGGCGCCCCCCGCGAGGACGTGGCGATAGGTGAGGCGGTGGCCGTGGGCGGCGGCGACCCGGTCCAGCACCGCCAGCGCGGCACGGGTGACCTCGGGACCGATGCCATCGCCCTCAATCACGGCAATGCGGTAGTTCATACGCTGCCCTCCCCCCGCTGTGCCTGTGCCATCTTCATCAGCCCGCCCGCCCGGATGATTTGCTGCAGGAAGGGGGGAAAAGGCGGCACTTCATACTGTAACCCCCTGCTTTCATTGTGTAAAATGCCACGGTCGAAGTCGGCCGTGAAAGTGTCCCCCTCGGCGGCGTCGGCCACCGCCTGCGGGCACTCCAAGATGGGAAGGGCGATATTGAGGGCGTTGCGGAAGAAAATGCGCGCGAAGCTCGCCGCCACCACGAGGGAGACCCCGCTCGCCGCGAGGGCGATGGGCGCATGCTCGCGGGAGGAGCCGCAGCCGAAGTTTTCCCCCGCGACCAGGATACTGCCCGGGCCGAGCTTCTCATGAAAGCGCGGGTCCAGGTCCTCCATGCAGTGGCGCGCCAGTTCGGCGGGGTCGGCGGTGTGCAGGTAGCGCGCGGGGATGATGACGTCGGTGTCGATGTTGTCGCCGTACTTGATGATACTGCCGCTGAGTTGCATGATCAGATACCTCCTATCTGTTCAGGGGAGACAATTTTGCCGGCGACCGCCGAGGCGGCGGCCACCGCGGGGCCGGCCAGCCAGACCTCGCTGGTGCTGTGCCCCATGCGCCCCACAAAGTTGCGGTTGGTGGTGGAGACGGCGCGCTCGCCCGCCGCCAGAATGCCCATATGCCCGCCCAGACAGGGCCCGCAGGTCGGGGTGGAGACCACGCAGCCCGCCGCGATGAAGGTTTCGATATAGCCGGCCTTCAGCGCATCCATATAAATCTGCTGGGTGGCGGGGATGATGATGGTGCGGCAGTCGGGGTGCACGGTCCTGCCCCGCAGCACGCGGGCGGCCGCCGCCAGGTCGGACAGGCGGCCGTTGGTGCACGAGCCGATGACAGCCTGCTGGACCGGAATCTCGGGCAGGGTGTGCACCTCCCGCGTGTTGTCGGGGGAGTGGGGGGCGGAGACGGTGGGGCGGATGGCCGACAGGTCAACCTCGATCACCCGCTCATAGGCGTCGGTACCCTCCACGCGACAGGGCACGGTGTCATGGCCGCGCTCTGCTTCATACGCCGCGGTCAGCCCGTCGGTTTCAAACACGCCGTTTTTCGCGCCCGCCTCGATCGCCATGTTCGCCATGGTGAAGCGGTCGTCCATGGACAGGTGCGCCAGCCCCTCCCCGCAGAACTCCATGGAGCGGTACTGCGCGCCGCTCACGCCGATCTGCCCGATGATGGACAGAATGATGTCCTTGCCGCTCACCCACTCGCCCGGCCGGTTTTTGAGGACAAACAGGATGGCGGGCGGCACGCGCAGCCAGGTTTTCCCCGTCGCCATGGCAAAGGCGATGTCGGTGGAGCCCATGCCGGTGGCAAAGGCCCCCAGCGCGCCATAGGTACAGGTGTGGGAGTCCGCGCCGACAATCAGCTGCCCGCTGCGGGCGTGCCCCTTTTCGGGCAGCAGCGCGTGCTCGATGCCCATACAGCCCGCGTCATAAAAGTGGCGGATGCCCTGCGCCCGGGCAAAGTCGCGCACCAGCCGGCACTGCTGGGCGGAGGCGATGTCCTTGCAGGGGACAAAGTGGTCCATGACCAGCACGATCTTATCGGGGTCACAGACTTGGGTGAAGCCGTGCGCCTCCAGCTCCCTGATGGCGACCGGGGCGGTGATGTCGTTGGCGAGCACCACATCCACCGCCGCCAGTACAGTCTCCCCCACGCGGGGGAGGCGGCCGTCCGTGTGGGCGGCGATGAGTCGTTGGGTCATGGTCGCGCTCATGAGTGTTCCTCCTTGCTTTGGCAGTAGCGCATCAGTTTGTTGAGTGTATGCACGTAGGACAGAATACTTGCCTCGATCACGTCGGTGGAGAGCCCTTTCGCCGAAAAGGTCTTGTCTTCATAGCGCAGGGTGGTCAGCACCTCGCCCAGGCTGTCCTTGCCCTCGGAGACCGACTGGATGACATAGTTTCCAAAGACAAAGGGCGGGGGACAGACCAGCTTATCCACCGCCTTGTAGGCGGCGTCCACCGGGCCGTTGCCCAGCGCCACATCCTCGGAGAGGACGCCGTCCCGCTCGAGCGTGATGACGGCGGTGGCGGCCTCGGTACTGCCCGTATGCACCGTAAATGCCCGGAGCGTGTACAACCCCCCCTCCTCCTGCGGCATGCGGTCCAGCACCAGCGCCTCAATGTCGCTGTCGGTGACCTCTTTTTTCTTGTCGCACAGGTCTTTGAAAGCGGCAAAGGTACGCTCGCTTTCCTCCGGGGAGAGCCGGATGCCCATGGCACCCAGCTTTTCCTCAAAGGCGTGCCGGCCCGAATGCTTGCCTAAGATGATTTTGTTCGAGGGAATGCCGATGTCCTCGGGGCGCATGATCTCATAGGTATTGCGGTTGGCCAGCACACCGTGCTGGTGAATGCCCGCCTCGTGGGCAAAGGCGTTGGGCCCCACAATGGGCTTGTTGAAGGGCACGGTTCTGCCGATCACGCTGTATACCGCCTTGCTGGCGCGGTAGAGCTGGGTGGTGTCAATGCGGGTATGGGCACGGTACAGGTCGGCCCGGGTGCGCAGCGCCATGACCACTTCCTCGAGCGGGGCGTTGCCGGCGCGCTCGCCCAGGCCGTTCACCGTGCACTCCACCTGCCGCGCGCCGCCCAGCACCCCCGCCAGGGAGTTGGCGCTCGCCATGCCCAGGTCGTTGTGGCAGTGCACCGACAGGGTCACCCCCTCGCACTCGGGCACGGCCGCCCGCAGCCCTTCGATGGCCGCCCGCATCTCGCCGGGGGTGGTGTACCCCACCGTGTCCGGGATGTTGATGACCGAGGCCCCGCTCCGGATGGCGACCCGCACGACCTGCGCCAGGAAATCCGGCTCGCTGCGCATGGCGTCCTCGGCGGAAAACTCGATATCGGGGCAGTAGCGGCGGGCATACGCCACCATGGCGGCCACCCGCTCCAGTACCTGCTCGGGGGTCATTTTCAGCTTGCACGCCATATGAATGGGGGAGGTCGCCAAAAAGACATGAATACGGGGGGAGACCGCCCCGCGCAACGCCTCATAGGCGGCGTCAATATCCCGCTCGATACAGCGCGCCAGAGAGGCGACCGAGCAGTCCTTCACCGCCCGTGCCACCGCCGCCACCGACTCAAAGTCGCCGGGGGAGGAGGCGGCAAATCCTGCCTCCATCACGTCAACCCGCAACTGCTCAAGCCGCCGCGCAACCTCGATTTTTTCGGGCAGATGCATACTGCAGCCGGGCGCCTGCTCGCCGTCCCGCAGTGTCGTATCAAAGATTTTTACTTGACTGGACATGGTTCCTCCTTCCGGCCGTGGCCGATGTTTTTTATTTAGTGGCGAATGCCAGTGAACTTGAGGGGATCTCGGGCCCGGCGCTGTCAAAAACAAACAGGGCTTGCGGCGATGCCGCAAGCCCTGTTTCAACAAGTACTCCCTGTCATGAAACCTCGGTCTGCAAACAACGCACAAAGCCGTTATTGTCGGCAAGAGCCAGACCAATAACGGTAAGAGCGAGGGTTGCAAGGGCCAAATGACGCATGGCAGAGATCCTTTCGTCAGTCTGAGGGGTCGGCCAAACAGTGCCGCCCGTTAAGTAGAGGCAGTATAGCACGGAAATGTTGCGTTGTCAACTGCTTTTCCGATTGTTAACAGTATATTCATATTTTGGCGTTTGGGTGCAGGCGGCGCTGCAACTCGGCCGCCATGTGCCGCATACGATCATAGGCATACTCAAAAAAGGCCTCCTGGCTTTCGCAGTACCGGTAGAGGGACGGGTGCCCCTCCGCAAAGGGCTCGCGCAGCCGGCGGCACCCGCCGCGGCACAGGGGGAACCAGCGGCACCGGGCGCACTTCGGGTCCCGGTAGAGCGACTCGGCGACAAACTGCCGCGCCCGCTCGCCCGTCAGCAGCTCTCCAAGGGCATGGGTGTGGATATTGCCCAGCCGGTACTCGTCCAGCCCGTAAAAGTCGCAGGGGTAGACCTCCCCGTCGGCCTCCACCACCGCCGTGACGCTGCACACACCGCTCATGCCACAGCACTCGGGAGGCCGGCCCATCAGCATGCCCACATAGTTGTCAAACAGGCGCACGCTCACGTACTCCCCCGCCAAAAAGTCGCGGTAGTAGCGGTCAAAGACGGTTTTCAGAAAAAGGGTGTAGCGCTGGGGGGTCAGCGAATGCGGGTGCGCCGCGCCGTCAAAGTCGTCCAGGCACGGGATGAACTGCAACAGGCGGTGCCCCTGTTTTTTCAGAAAATCATACACCTGTCCGCCGTGGCGCGCCACCGAGCGGCTCACCACGCACAGGATATTGTAGTCGGCGCCCTGCCGGTCGAGCAGCTCTGCCGCGCGCATGACCCGGTCAAAGGTCCCCTTGCCCTGCGCGTCCACACGCATGTCGTCGTGCAGCGCCCGCCCGCCGTCCAGCGACAGCCCGACCAAAAATCCGTGCCGGGCGAAAAAAGCGGCGTATGCCTCGTCCACGAGCAGTCCGTTGGTCTGGATGGCGTGGTGAATGGTCACCCCCTGGGTGTTGTAGCGGCTCTCCAGCGACAGCAGCGTCTCATAAAACGGCAGCCCCGCCAGGGTCGGCTCGCCCCCCTGAAAGGCAAAGGTGCACGCTCCCTCCGCCAGCGCCAGCGCCTGCGACACCAGCCGCTCCAGCGTCTCCGGGCTCATCCTGCCGTGGGAGGGCAGTGCCCGGCGGCCGGCGACGTCATGGTAGAAACAGTAGCGGCAACGCAGGTTGCACTGGCCGGAGACCGGCTTGATCAGCAATGAAACGGGTGGCACGGAAGTCCTCCTTCTCTGTGAGCGGCCGCCCGACACACCCCCCCGCCCCGCGGGCGGCGCGGGAGCAGAGAACGGTCACCAAAACGGTTTCCCCGTCTGCCTCGGCCCCCGCACGGCGGGCGGCGCGGGAGCGGAGAACAGGCAAAACAAATAGCGGCAGGGCAGGGATGATGTCCCCCGCACGCGGGGCGGCTTGACGTTTTCGCGGACACGGCAAGCTATAGGCGGTGACGGTGTCCCCCGCGCGGCGGGCGGCGCGGGAGACGGTCAGTCAGTCGATCAGCCTGCGGCGGCTCTCCCACGCCCGCACCGCGCCCCGCAGCTTCTCCCGCCGCTCGGCAAAGCGCGGGTCGTCCAGTTGGTTGAACTTTTCGTGGGGGTTGGTGGCATAGTCGTAGTACTGCTCCGCGCGCTCGCCCACGTTGTAGAGCGCATAGGCGGCGTGGCGGTCGACTGCCGCCGTGCCGTACTGGCTTTCCACAATCACACACTCACGCCCGAGGTCCTCGGCCTCCCCCTCGGTGAGGGGCTTCAGCGACAGCCCCGTCAGGTGCGCGGGGATGCGTGCCCCGGCGTAGTCCAGCACGGTGCAGATCAGGTCGGTCCCGTTCGAGACCGGCACGTCACTCAGCACGCCGCGCCGCTTGCCCGACACGCCCCTCACCAGCAGCGGGATTTTGGTGGCCTCCCGGTACAGCGCGGTTTTATGCTCGAGCTTATGGCTGGCGTCCATATCGCCGTGGTCGCTGGTGAAAATGACCACCGTGTTGTCAAAGTCCGCCCTCCGCCGGGCGGCATCGAGCACCCGGCCAATCTGGCGGTCAACCAGCTCGGTCAGCCGGGCGTAAGTATAGCGGTGCAGCCGCCAGTCGCGGTCGGTGTAGTTTTTCCGAGAGAGCTGCTTGAACATCCGCTTGGACTGCATGATGGTGATGGCCTCCGGCTCGTCCTGGGCGGGTAGGTAGTTTTCGGGCAGCGGCGGGCAGACCCGCTCGTAGAATTCCGCCTCGCTCACCCCCGCCGGCGGCTGTTGGGCGCACCGCATGGTGGAGTTTTCCACCGGGTAATGATTTTTGATATAGACATCTTCCTCCGCCACCGCGTTGTCCGAGATGGCCATGAAGCAAATATCGTGCGGATTGATGAAGGAGGCCACCAGGAAGTAGGGGCGCTCGTCGCTTTGGTCGGCCAGAAAGTCGGCGCAGGCGTCCGCCAGCCCGTCACGCTCATCGTCACACAGATACTCAAACCCCAGCTCCGCGGCAGTGGTAGCGGGCAAATGTTCCTTGCCGCCGTACGCCGCGCGGTACCCCGCCGCGCTCATCAGCTTGCCAAAGCCGTTTTCCGTCACCACCTCCGGCAGGCGGTCGGTCGGCATTTCCTTGTCGGCGTCGTTGCTGCGAATGCCCAGCTCGCTCGGATACAGCCCGGTAAACAGGCTGAAGCGGGAGGGCAGGCACACCGGGTTGGTGCAATAGGCGTTGGTGTAGCGCACCCCCTCGGCGGCAATGGCGTCCATGTGCGGGGTGTGCAGGTACGGATTCCCCGTACAGCTCATCATCCCGGCACTCTGCTGGTCGGTCATGATCCACAAAATATTTGGCTGTTTCCCCATGATGTTTCCCTTTCCGGCGCGGGCAGTTCGCGCCCGCCAAAAGGCCGCATGCCGCCTTTTGGCATGACATTGAGCATCCTTTGGAATGATAAAGCCATTGTAGCAAAAGCGGGTGCGCCTGTCAAGCTGTCCCTGTGCCTTTTATGCGCCGCGCACCGCCGCCCGCGCCGCCTTTTTTGAGCCGCCCGCGCCGCGCTGCCCGTCATTCATTAACATTTTACACAAAATGCATTGCTTTTTTTTGTGAATATGGTAAAATAAATGAGATTGGACAAATCCCCCGCATTCATGGAATGCCTGCCCGCGCCAGCACTCTGCTTTTTGACGCGTACAGACAGGAAAGAGGCCTCTGATGCATTGCTATCCCGAAAAAATCCGCATCGGGTCACTGTTTGTGACCGTGGCGGCGGCACTGCTCGCCGCTGTCCTGCGCACCGTCGCCATGCTCACCGCCTACGAGCCGGAGAGTGGCTACTTTGCCCTGGACTGCCTGCCGCTGAAACTCGCCGACGGGCTGTCCGTGCTATTTGTCGCCGGCTGTCTGCTGTTGCTCCCGTGGCTGGCCGGACGGCTGTCGCTGTCCGCCGAGCGGGGGAAGCTGCTCCCCCTCACCGCCGCGGGGCTCACCCTCTGCTGCCTGTTTTTCGGCGCCAAACTCCTCAGCGGCCCCTCGGCCGCCCCCACCCCCTTTTCCGATGTGACGGGGCTGTTAAGCGGCGCATGGGTCACCGGCAAAGTGGCGGCGGTGTTCTGCCTGCTCGGCGCAGTGTACTTCGCCTGCCTGCTCCTTTCCCGCCGGGCCGTCTGTCCGGTGCGCGCGCTGGGAGGGCTGGCAATGGTGCTGTTCGGCCTGTTCTACACCCTCTACCTCTACTATGTGCCCTACCTGCCCCTGGGCAGCAGTCTCAAATCCCTGCACATGGCGGTATTCATCTCGGTCTTTCTGTTCTTCCTGTATGAAAGCCGCCTGGCCTTGGGGCGCAACGGTTGGGCCATGCACCATGTCTTTGGCATAGTCGCCGCCTTTCTCTGCCTGAGCACAGCGCTGCCCGAGCTGGTCTTTCTGCTGGTGCGCGGGCAGTCGGCCATGGAGGACTACGCCTATGCCCTGCTGCTGGAAGCGCTGTTTTTGTTCATCTTTGCCCGCCTGTGCACCTTGGCCCCTGGCGTGGGCGCCCCGCACACGACACAGCCGCTACCCGACGAGCCGCCGGCATCCGACAGCGAACCGCTGTCCGATCCTGAGCCTGATACAGACGAGTCACCGGCAGCCGACGCCGAGCCTTGCCCCGACGGGCCGGCCGTGACAGACCTTGCCGCCGAGGCGGAGGACCCGGCCGAATAGTCACCCATCAAGCCAAAGGGAGGAAAGACATGCAGCAGACCATTCTGGTGGTGGACGGCAACAGCATCATCAACCGCGCCTATTACGGCATCCGCCCCCTGACCACCCGCACCGGCAAGCATACCAATGCCATTTACGGCATGATCAATATCATCTCCCGCCAACTGGAGGCGCTTGCCCCCGACTATGCGGCGGTGGCGTTTGACCTGAAGCACCCCACCTTTCGCCACCGTCTCTACCCCGAATACAAGGCCGGCCGCCGCCCCACCCCCGACGAGCTGCTCTCCCAGTTCGACGACGCCAAGGCCTGCCTGCGCGCCATGGGGCTGTCGGTGCTGGAGTTGCCCGGCTATGAGGCGGACGACATTCAGGGCACCCTCGCCCGTCTGGCGCAGCGCGTGCCGGGGACGATGACCTATATCCTGTCGGGCGACCGCGACCTGCTGCAGCTCATTGACGAGCGCACCACCGTGCTGCTGGCGGGCAACCGCGAGACGGTGACGTACGACACACGCCGGTTTGTCGAAGAATACGCAATCAAACCCACACAACTGGTGGACGCCAAGGCACTGATGGGAGACCCCAGCGACCATATACCGGGGGTGGCGGGGATAGGGGAGAAAACCGCCCTTGCCCTCATCGCCCGCTTTGAAACGCTGGACAACCTCTATGAGCACCTCGACTCCCCCGACATGAAGGCAGGCGTGCGGGACAAGCTCGCCGCCGGCAAAGACAGCGCCTTTCTGTCCCGGACCCTGGCTACCATCATGACCGACGTCCCCCTGCCCCACTCGCTGGAGCAGTTGCGCTGGGGCGGGATTGATAAGGGCGCCTTCTACGCCAAGTGCGCCGAGCTGGAGTTCGCCGCCCTTATCCGTAAATATGAGTTGACGCCGCCGGCCGCAGAGGCGACCCCCGCCTCCGCCGTTTGTGTAAATGAAACTTGTCATCTGCCGGCCGGGGAGATTGTTGCCGGCATCGGGGAGCGTTTTGCCGTGCAGCTGCTCTGTGACGAGGTGTACCTGTACAGCCCGTCTCTGGGGCAAGTCTGCCCCAAAGAGGGTGTGACGGCACTCACCCCCCTCTTTGACGGCACAAAAGAGGTGGTCTGCTATGACAGCAAAGCGATGCTGCACTACCTCTACCGACACGATATCCCCTGCGACACCGTCCCGCTCGACCTGATGCTCTATGCCTACGTGCTGCACGGTACCCACGGGCAGGCCACCCCGGCGGGGCTGGCGCTGTCGGTGCTGGGGCAGTCCTACGACCCGGACACCCCCGCCCCCGAGCTGCTCTGGCAACTGGAGGCCGCCCTGCGTCCGGAGGTCCGGGCGAACGGCTGCGAGCGGCTGCTGTTTGAAGTAGAGTTGCCCTTGGCGTGTGTGCTGGCCGAGATGGAGCGGACAGGCTTCAAGCTGGACCGCACGGGCATGGTCGCCTTTGGGGAGGAACTGACCGCGGCGGCGGACGCGGCCGCCGAGCGCATCTGCATGATGGCGGGTCGGCCCTTCAACATCAACTCCCCGAAGCAACTGGGTGAGGTGCTCTTTGAGGAGCTGGGGCTGCCCGTCCAGCGCAAGACCAAGACCGGGTACTCCACCGACGCCGAGGTGCTGGAAAAGCTGCGGCACTACCACCCCATCGTGGAGGAGGTGCTGGAGTACCGGCAACTGACCAAATTGTACAGCACCTACGCCGTGGGGCTGGTGGCGGCGGCGGACCGGGACGACCGCATCCACACCGACTTCAGGCAGGCGCTGACCGCCACCGGCCGCCTGTCCTCGTCCGAGCCGAATTTGCAGAACATCCCCATCCGTACCCCCCTGGGGCGGCGGATGCGCCAATACTTCATCACCGACCCGGGCCGGGTGCTGGTGGACGCCGACTACTCGCAGATTGAGCTGCGCCTGCTGGCGCACCTGGCGGGGGATGCCGCCATGAGCGAGGCCTTCCGGGAGGGCAGGGACATCCACGCCGCCACCGCCGCGGCGGTGTTCGGGGTGCCGCTGTACGCCGTGACCGACGAGCTGCGCAAGCGCGCCAAAGCCGTCAACTTCGGCATTGTCTACGGCATCGGCCCCTACTCGCTCTCGCAGGATCTGCACATCAGCCAGGCGCAGGCCAAGCGCTATATTGACAGCTACCTTGCCAGCTACCCGGGTATCCGAGACTACCTGGACCGCACGATTGAAGAAGCCGAGGCCTGCGGCTATACCACCACCATTCTGGGCCGCCGCCGCTATATTCCCGAGCTGAAAGCCTCCAATGCCGTCACCCGCGCCTTTGGCCGTCGGGTGGCGATGAACAGCCCGATTCAGGGCAGTGCCGCCGACATGATGAAGGTGGCGATGCTCGCCGTCCACCGCCGGCTGCGGCGGGAAGTGCCCGCGGCGAGGCTGGTGATGCAGGTGCATGACGAGCTGATTGTGGAGGCCCCCCAGGCCGACGTCCCCGCCGTGCGCCGCATTCTGCGGGAGGAGATGGAGGGGGCGCTCTCGCTCTCGGTCCCCCTCACCGCGGACGTGTCGGCGGGTGACAACTGGCTGGACGCCAAATAGCCCTCTTGCCGCCGGAACCCCCCCTTTTTTCTATGGAACAGAGGGGATGGGCGGCCGGGCGAGGCGTGTTTGCTCGTTATTTTTAGAACGGATTTTGATAGAAAGCAGGGTTTATGGGACTTTTTCAAGGCATTTTATTTTGTTCGGATCTGGACGGCACCCTCACGCACAGAGGGGTTGTCCCGCCAGTCAATGTGGCGGCCATCCGCAGCTTCATCGAGGAGGGCGGGCTGTTCACGCTCAGCACGGGGCGACCGGTCCACTACATTCACCGCTTGCCGGGACTGAGCGTCAACGCCCCGGTCATCGCCGTCAACGGCACCTTAGTGCATGACCTGCCCACCGGGCAGACCCTGCTGTCCCTACCCCTGCCGCGCGACTACGCCGACCCGGTGCGGGACGCCCTCGCCGCCTTTCCCTCCTTGTGCTCGATGGCCCTCTATACCGCCGCGGACGCCTACCCCATGCGCGACGCCCGGGCGGCGGACAGCGCGTGGGCCGACATTGACGGCGCCCTCAAGGTCGTGCTGGTTTTCGAGGAGGGCGCGGCCGCGCAGGCCCTCGTCTGCGGAGAGGCCCTGCGGCAGTCGTACGGGGAGCGGTACACCTTCTCCCGCAGCTGGCCCACCGGGCTGGAAATGACGGCGCGGGGGAGCGGCAAGGGAGCCTGCATGACCTGGCTCCGGGAGCGCCACCTGCCCGACATCCACACGCTGGTGTGTATTGGGGACTATGAAAACGACCTCAGCATGTTTGCCGCCTCCGACCTTTCCTTTGCCCCCGCCAACGCCATTGACGCGGTCAAGGCCGCCGCCACGCAGGTGGTCTGCTCCGCGGAGGAAGGGGCGCTCGCCGCCGCGGTGACGCTGCTGCGCACACACTGCCTGAAAAAGAAGGGACTCTCATGACGGATTCTCCCCGCAGCGGTGCCGAGCTTGCCAAGCGGTACATGGTGTTCTTTGTGGCCACCTACCTGTTGACGCTGGGCATTGTCCTGACCTCCCGGGGGGACATGGGCACCTCTCCCATCTCCACCCTGCCCTATATATTCAGCTTGAAGTTCCCCTCCCTCTCCTTTGGCACATGGAGTTTCCTGTGGAATATACTGATGCTGCTCTCACAAGTCCTCATCCGGCGCCGGCATTTCAAGCTCATCCAGCTCATGCAGGTCCCGCTGGTGTTGCTGTTCAGCCTGCTGCTCGACCTAAATAACTTTCTGCTCTCCGCCGTGTCTGCCGACACCTTTGTCGGTCGGGTGGGGCTGACCCTGCTGGGATGTCTGGTGCTCGGGCTGGCGGTCGCGCTCACGGTGGAGGCCGACGTCCTCATGACCACGGGGGAGGCGGCCACCAAAGCCATCGCCGACCAATGGCACTTTTCTTTCAGCTCGGTCAAGGTGGTCTTTGAGGTCTGCCTGTTCGGCGCGGGGGTGGGGCTGTCCTTTGGCTTTTTCGGCACCCTGCACGGCGTGGGACTGGGGACCCTGCTCACCGCGCTGCTCACCGCTCCGGTGGTGCGCGTCCTCTGCCGCCGGCTGCATCCCGCCCTGGCTGTATTTTTTGCACCGAAACGAGGTAACTTATGAAGGTAGCCATCATCGGGTCCCGAGATTTGTTTCTGGACGACTTCGGCGCCTACCTGCCCGCTGACACGACCGAGATTGTGTCGGGGGGCGCGCGGGGCATTGACAGTTGCGCGGCCGCCTACGCCCGCCGCCACCACCTGAAGCTCACCGTCTTTTTGCCCGACTACCAACAGTTTGGCCGGCCGGCGCCCCTGCGCCGCAACCTGCAAATCATCGAGTACGCCGATGTCGTGCTGGCCTTTTGGGACGGGCACTCTGCCGGCACGCGGCATGTCATTGAGCACTGTCGGCAAAGCGGCAAGCCTGTCCGTGTGTTTCTCAAAAAGAACGCCTGACCCCGACACAAAAGGGGGCCGCCTCGGATGAGGCAGCCCCGCCGGGGATTTTTATGCGGACGCTTAGCGCGAGCGTTTTACGCGGACGCTTAGCGCGGACGCTTAGCGCGGACGCTTGCTTTATGCGGGATGGTTTAGCGTTCAATCAGCAGCTTGAAAAAACCGTCCAGCTCATACGGGGCGTCGGCGTTCTCGAGGGCGCTCTTTGGCAGCTTGTTGAGGGCGACAATGTCGCTTTGCCTGGCGTGGTAGCGTTTGCCCACGCTCCACAGGCTCTCGCCGTCGTGCAGGTACACCACCACCAGCTCGCCCGGCGCTTTCTCCACGGGGTGTTCGGTG
>JBBAEK010000027.1:0-19700 GCA_041655935.1 Eubacteriales bacterium | reverse complement strand
AATGATTTCACGTTTTGCGCCGGCAAAACATTTCATTCGTTCACTTTTGCATATTTTACTTTTTTCCTTTACATATTTTGCAATATACGCTATACTATTCCTTGAAAGGCGGTGGGGATATGGCGGAATCAAAACTTCGGGATTTGTCAATGGATTTTTCGATAGCGGTATTAAAACTCTGTCACGGGATCAAAGGGCATGCCTCTATCGTCAATCAATTGGAACGCTCGGCAACTTCAATCGGAGCGAATATTCACGAGGCGAATTACGCTCAGAGCACAGCAGATTTTGTGGCAAAATTACAAATTGCTCTGAAAGAATGTTATGAAACGGAATATTGGCTGGAACTGTTCGCCAAGGCAAATATGGTTGACAAAGAATGCTCAAGAAAAATTTACACCGACTGCGGAACGGTCCGGAAAATACTGATATCCTCCATCAACAAAGCGAAGGAAAGGATAAATTAAAGAGGCCACCGGCTGTTTTCGTCCTGCTGTGTGGAACAGGGCGGGAGGCATTGTCTTTCAGCGGGGTAAATTTCAAGGTCGGAACAGCCATGGATAGACCGCTGAAAAGATATTGGAGGCAAAAGTCCCGATACCGGCCGGGTGTGCGGGACTTTTTTCTGTCGTTTTTACGCTTACAAGGAGCAGTTGTTGCTTCTCGATGTGAGCTGCGGGTCGGCAGGGGGCGGTGAGATTGACTTTTGGATAAAAAGCGATATAATCATTTTTGAAAAGAGAGCAAAAAAAGTCGAGAGTCTCGCTGCCGCCTGCTGCTATCATGAACGCACAAGGAGATGAGTCGATGGAAGCACAAAGGAAAGCCGCACGCCTGATGCAGGAGTATATCCGGGAGCATATCAACGAAGAAATCTCTCCGGATGCGCTGGCGAGGGCGGCTTCATTCTCTCCATGGTACGCAAGAAAACTTTTTCTGAAGCATCTTGAGATGACGCCGGCAGTTTACATCAGGCGCCTGAAACTGTCGCGGTCGGCTTTGAGACTGCGGGATGAGGGTTGTCAGATTCTTGAGGTTGCCATGGACATGGGGTTTGGCAGTGTTGACGGATACCAACGCGCATTCAGACGTGAATTCGGTTGCAATCCCCGGGAATACTCAAACAGCCCTGTGCCCCTTTGGCTCTTTACTCCGTATTTGCTGTCGGACGCGGAAAGGAAAGTGAGTAGCATGAGCGAAATCAGAACGGTGTTTATTCAGGTCATTGAAAAGCCGGCACGGAAAGTGATCATCAAACGAGGCGTCAGGGCGACCGACTACTGGGAGTACTGTCAGGAGGTCGGGTGCGACGTATGGGGGCTGTTGAAAAGCATCCGCTCGATCAGCGGGGAGCCGGTCTGCCTGTGGCTGCCTGCCTTTTTAAGAAACCCACGGACGAATGAATACGTACAGGGCGTGGAGGTGGCGGCTGATTACCGCGGACCGGTGCCGGACGGCTTTGACATCATTGACCTGCCCGAGGCCGTGTATTTGCTGTTCAGAGGCGAACCGTTTGCCGAGGAAAACTTTGAGGAAGCGATCGGCGAAATCTGGCGCGCGGAGAAAAAATACAATCCCGACTTCATCGGGTATGAATGGGACGAGCGAAATCCGAGAATTCAGCTCGAGCCTATCGGGGACAGAGGGTATATGGAACTGGTGCCGATCAGGAAGAAATAACCGGCGGCATATCATGAAATCCTGAAACGGCGACGGGCGGAGCTGTTTTGAGCAAACGGTTGTCAGCACTCCCGAAACAACCGAAAAAAGAGCATAGCGAAAGCGATGCTCTTTTTTTGATGGCTTTGGCGGTAGGCGACCGTTCACTTTTGGCCCATTGGCAGAAGATACTCGCCGGTCCCTGCTATCGGTAACATGAGTTTCGTCAAATAGCGGTTGGTGTCGTTTTCATGTTCCCGGGAGCCCTCGAGATAACATTCACGGACCGGCCCCGCCGGGTGCAGGTTGTGTTGGCGCACAAAGTCCCACAGCGCCGTATACGCTTTGCCGATGTCGCCATACTCTCCGCGGTGGCAAACCGAAATGCCGCTCGTGGCGGGGAAAAGCAGGCAGGCGGGGTCTGTGGTCCCGGGGTCGACCGGTATGCAGACGCGCATCCGAAAATCGGTCAGTTGCACGTCGTCGCCCGTTTCATCCGGATATTCGGCATAGATGCGGTAGGATTCACGCACGCGAATGCCCTTTGCCAGCGCCTCATAAAAGGTGGCATACATGTGCGCCATGGCCTCGTCAATGCCGCGGCAGGTGTACTCCCGCACATAGCAGGTCATGGCGACTTGTTGGCTCGGGCGGACGGTATAATCGTCTTTCGCCACCGACAGCGCCCTCACCAGGTCGATCCCTTCCAGCAAGTCCGCCAGCTTTTTCTCCATGCTGTCCATGATCTTTTGCGCCATCTGTACGCCGTGACACATGTATTCTTTGATCTCCCGAATACTGAGCCCCGCGTCCCGCAGCTGCAAAATCTGCATCAGCTTCGTCACCGCTGCGGTGGAATAGTAGCGGTAGCCGGATGTGTCGTTTTGCTCGGTGGCTTGCAGGAGCCCTTGCCGCTCATAAAACAGAATGGTTTGGCGGTTGATTCCACAGCATTTGGCAACATCGCCAATCTGAAGCAGACATTTTTGCGAAAATTCTTCTTTTTTATCCACTTTTTTCTGTTGTCCCCTTGACTCGATACAATGGTATCGTTGTATAATCAGTATAACAGAAAATTCAAAAAAAGCAATAAAAAGGAGTCGTCAAGATGAAAAAGAGCATTTTTGTCATGTTACTCTGCCTGGGGATCACCCTTTTGCTGTTCCCCCTGTCTGTTGCCGCTGTTTCCCCCGATCCTCCCGTGACAGGCTGGGTGGATGAGGGCAACTATGATGCCGAGCTGTACGCTTCCGATCCCGGCAACTGGGACATTCACGACATGGCCGATTTCGCGGCGTTTGTCAAAAAAACAAACGACCACTTTGAATTCAACGGGTATACGGTCCGCTTGCACGCCGATCTTTCCCTCGACGGACACACCTGGACGCCGGTCGGGTCGTTCGAGGGGACCTTTGACGGGCAGGGACACACCATCAGCGGCAGTGCTGCGAGCAGCACGGAGGAGAAGTTCGGCATTTTCGCGCGCCTGAGCGGCGGGACCATTATGAATCTGCGCTCTACCTGTAATTTCTCGTCTACGGTTAGTGGCGACGTGCACGTGGGCGGCATCTGCGGCTCGGTCGCCAACGACGGCATGATCCTCAACTGCATCAACACCGGCAATGTGTCCGGCACCGGCACCGGAACGTTCAATCAGATCGGGGGCATCTGCGGGTACAACTATTCGGGCATCTATAAGAACTGTGTGTTCACCGGCAGTCTCACGGCATCCGGTGCCTTCGCCGGCAATCACAAAGGGGCTATCGTGGGCAACGGTTCCGATGCGAGCATTGAAAACTGCTATACGCCAAGTGAGGAGGCGAATGTGACCCACCTTTCCGTAGCCCAGATGCAGGCCGCGCCGGGTACGACCGATGCCGCCTGGACAGAGATTTCCGTCGGCGGGACCACCGGGAAGATGGCCATGATTGACGCGCTGAACACATGGATCGACAGTCAGGCCAACCCGCAAGACTATCGTTTTTGGCAAGAGGACACGGACCTTGTGAACGGCGGGTATCCGCTGCCGAGCGACTTTGCCTGGGTGCTATATGACGGCAGGGGCGGCAGCAATGTGCCGGAGCATCATGCCATCACGCAACCCGTCTCTGTGGCCATCCCTTTCCGCCCGCGGTATGCCTTCCTCGGATGGGCAACCGCTCCGGACGGCGCGGCCTCGGTGATGCCCGGTGTGCAGCTGACGGGATCAATCTCCTTCATGTTATACGCCGTATGGCTCCCCGTCAACACGCAGTTCACCGGGACAGAGATCACGGGGGAGGGGACCGTGACGGCCACGGTGGCGGATGCCATAGTGGGAGATACATACCTCAATCTGTCCACTTTTGAACTGTATCGATGCATCGGGAAAAACTCCTGGCTGCTGCTCGGCACTCTCCGGGGGGCCGACGGCACGAACGGCGTGACGCCGCACATCGGGGAGAACGGCAACTGGTTTGTCGGGACCACCGATACCGGCGTGAAAGCGCAGGGCCCCCAAGGTGAAAAGGGGGACACGGGCGACACCGGAGAACAGGGCCCCCAAGGTGAAAAGGGCGACACCGGAGAACAGGGCCTCCAGGGTGAAAAAGGTGACAAAGGCGATCGGGGTGATGCCGGAGAGCCGGGCAATCCGCTCTGGATTGTGGTGCCGGCCGTGATGCTCGTGCTGCTGTCCGGCGCCATGGCTGTCCTTCTCATTCTGAAAAAAATGAAAGGCTCATCGGGTGCCGCTGCTGCTTAATTTGCCCATGAACAGTCCTCGCCAACGGCCGCCACTGTGCCGACAGAAACAGGTAAAACGGCACAACCGCTGTTTGCCGCTGCGATGGACGGGCGCATACGAAACCGGAAAAGAGCATGGCGACGCCATGCTCTTTTTTTAGTTTTGCGGCATTTTGTTGAAACAGGCTTGATCCTGTGCTATAATTTGATGGATGAGTCACTATTTGACACCGGGTGGACGCAGCGGCGGGGGACAGGGAGCATGAGGCTGTCGGAGCTTTGACCGCCAAAGCGGCGGACACGGTGAGAGAAGGAGTATGCGCGATGACACTGGGTTGTTGCTTGCCGGGGGCGGCGGTACTGGCTGCCGGAGACGGGGAACAGGATACCTCGCCGGCGGCGCTGTTGCGCCGCGGCCATGCCGCGCTGACCAAGGCGGTGGGGTTTGAGTTTGCCGAGGCGCCCGTCCCCTGGCTGATGTCTCTGAGCGAGGAGTCGCTGGCCGCTGCCAAGGCGGCAGGGATCACGTTTCGGGCGGCGAACCTGTTTATCCCCTCCACGCTGCCGATTTACAAGGGCGGGGAGGCTCTGGCGCAGTATGCCGCGGAGGCCCTGCGGCGGTTGGCGTTCCTCGGAGGGCGGGTGATGGTCTTTGGCTCGGGGGGCGCCCGCCAAACACCGCCGCACCTGAGCCCTGAGGAAAATATGGCTGCCATTGAAGCTTTTCTGGCCACTTGTGACGGTCCGGCGCGGACGTGCGGCGTGACGGTTGCCGTGGAGCCCCTGAACGCGGGGGACTGCAACATCATCACCTCCCTGAAAGAGGGGGAGCTACTGGTGCGGCGGATGCAGGCGGCGGGGTGCACCCAGATCCGGCTGCTGGCCGATGCCTACCATCTGTACCTGCAGTGCAATGACCCCGCGGCGGAGACCGACCGGCCGAACACCGACTGCCTGGCGGAGATACGGGAGGCCGCTGACTTGCTGGTCCACACGCACATTGCCGAGCCTCGGGGCCGAAAGTGCCCCGGGCCGGAGAGCGGCCTATTTCTCAAGGCCTTTGCGGATATGTTGCATGCGGTCGGCTACCGGGGCACCGTGTCCATCGAGGCCCGGTTCGGGGACTTTTGGAGCGAAAGCCGGGCCGGACTGGCCTGGATGCGGCAGGCGTTGGCGTAAGGTACGGAAAGCGCCGCCGGGGAGCACCGCACCCCTCACTTGCGTAAACATCCCCCCGCGCCGTGGCGCGGGGGGATGTGTCGGTTACTGCCGGTTGTCGCCGATGGGGTCTTCGATCAGGGTGGCGGCCATGAAGTCATGCCGATGGTCTTCATTGACCGTGGTGCAACCCTTGAGGAAGTGAACATGCCTGCCATCGCAAGTGGGAATGGCCTCGCCCGAGATGCCGCAAAACTCGTGGTAGTGGTCCTCGTAAAAGTCCGTCCTGAACTTGACCTGGTGCACATGGCTGCAGCCCTTGGGAATCGCCTCGCCCGACACGGTGCAAAAGCGATGGTTGTGTGCCTCGCCCTTTTTGTCGTCATGCTTTTTGCTGTCATACTTGTTGTCATCGTAGCAATCGTCATACCGGTAGTCCTTGTCATACTTCCGGCAAGGCTCGGCGACTTTGACGCTGCCGACCACTTCATGCACATGGGTCTGACGCTTCTTGGGGCAGAGCTTCTCCTGTTCGTTGTCCTTGTAGTTCATACATACGCCTCCTTTCGTGCTTCTTCTACATAATATGCGGAAAAACATCGTTCGGTGCAAAGAGCGTATGGTTGGGAAAGGCGGGACTCTTTCTAATACAAGGGGAGGTAGTTGCTGAGGATGGCTCGGATTTCCAAGGGGTGATAGGGGCGGGCGGGGTCAAAGTCGACCACCGAGATGCCCGCGGAGGCGCACAGCCGTTTGAGTTTTGCCTCGTCGGTACCCTGACAAACGGCAGCGGGCTGCCCGGAGGCAGCGGGCCGCAGGGAGATAAAGAGCAAAGGGCGGGCGGTAATGGGGTCACAGAGGGCGTAATCCATGGGGTGGGCAGGGTCCTGTCGGTAGCGGCGGAGTTTTCGCTTGGGGAGGACGGCGGAGAGCCTCACCCGGGGGCAGATGCGGTACTGGGCGCCGACCGCCCGGGTGAGCTGGTCATAGAAGGCATGCTCCGGCAGGGCGGGGTCTGCCGCCTGCGGGGGGAGTCGCTTGTGTACCTCCACACTCTGCAGCACGCCCCAGGCCAGAAAAAAAACAAGGTACCACCGGGAAAGCAAGAGCATCAGCAGCGCGAAGCAGGCAACCATGGATGTCAGGTACACAAGCTGTTTGTGTTTGGCGGTCATGACGGCACCTCCCGGGACTTGATACCGTTAGTTTGTCTGTTCCGCTCCGTTCTATCCAAACTTCCGTGCGGCGGGAGGGGGTACGGCGAAAAAGAGGAAAAAGGGGTGCGAGAAAACGCCCAAGGCGCGGGTGTGCCGCGCCTTGGGCTACAGGAAAAGCGGTGTCGGGGTGATGCCGTGAGGTCCCGCACTTGTGTTCAAAAGGCTTGTGTCCGGGGGATTGTGCCCGGGGCGGATGCCCCGGTGGGTCAGCGGTTCCAGTACTTGCGGTCCAAACTGCGATACTGGATGGCCTCGGCGATATGGTCAAAGGTGAGGGAGGGGGCCCCTGCCAAGTCGGCGATGGTGCGGGCGACCCGCAAAATCTTGTCGTGGCCGCGGGCGGACAGCCCCATGCGCTCAAAGGCGTTTTGCAGCAGCCAATGCGCGTCCTCGTCCAGCCGGCAATGGCGGCGGAGCTCGGCGGGGGTCATGGTGGCGTTAGTCACCGCCCGGTCGCCTGCCGCCGCGAAGCGCTGCGCGGCATAGGCGCGCCCCCGGTTCACCCGCTCACGGATGGCGGCGGACGGCTCGCCCGGCTCGGTCTTGCCCGCAATTTCACTGTAAGTCACGGGGGGTAGCTCCACCTGAATGTCAATTCGGTCCAGTAAAGGACCACTGATGCGGTCAAGGTAGCGGCGGATGTCCTTGGGCGTGCAGGAGCAGGTATGGCCGGGGTCGCCGAAAAAGCCGCAGCGGCAGGGGTTCATGGCGCACACCAGCATGAAAGAGCTGGGATAGGTGCGGCGGGCGGCGGCACGGGTCACGGTGACGACGCCGTCCTCGATGGGCTGGCGGAGGGTCTCGGTGAGTTGCTTGGTGAACTCGGGCAACTCGTCCAAAAACAGCACGCCGTTGTGCGACAGGGAGATCTCCCCGGGGTGGGGACTGGCGCCGCCCCCCACCATGCCCACGGCACTGACCGTGTGGTGGGGCGCGCGGAAGGGGCGGGTACTCACCAGGCTCCCCCCCAAGAGTCCCATGACCGAATGGATGCGTGAGGTTTCCAGCGCCTCCTCAAAGGTGAGGTCGGGCAGGATGGTGGGCAGTCGTTTCGCCAACATGGATTTACCCGCGCCGGGGGGGCCGATGAGCAGGACGTTGTGTCCTCCGGCGGCGGCAATCTCGAGGGCGCGTTTGGCCTGCTGCTGGCCTCGGACATCAGCAAAGTCCACCTGATGCTCGTCCGGCCGGTACCCGAAGGTTTGTTTGTCATACGTGGTGGGGGTCAGGCGGCACTGCCCCAACAGATGGGCAAGCAGGTCCTTGAAATGGGGCACGCCGTAGACGGTCATGCCGTCCACCACCGCCGCCTCGGCCGCGTTGGCCGCCGGGACGAAAATCTCGGTGCGCCCTGCCGCTCGCGCCGCCAAACACAGGCACAGCACCCCCTCTACCGGGCGGACCTCGCCCGAGAGCGACAGCTCACCCACAAAACACTTGCCCTCCAGGGAAAGGCCGTGGGGAATCCTGCCGTCGCACTGCAGGATGCTGCATAAAATGGCAAGGTCAAAGCCGGAGCCCTCCTTCTTCAGGTTGGCAGGGGCTAAATTGACCGTCAGCTCCATGGACGGGAACAAAAGGCCGCTGTTCTCACAGGCGCCGCGCACCCTGTCCTTTGCCTCCTTGACCGCCGCGTCGGGCAGCCCCACCAGTTCAAAGGCGGGGATGCGGTCCCAGCCGCTGCATTCCACGGTGACCTCAAAACCATCGATACCGCTCAAACCTGCGCTGTACACTCTTGAAAGCATGGGGAGGTCCTTTCTGCCGGGCCGTCTTATCCATAGGATACCATATTTCGAGCTTTTTGTAAACAGTTTCCTTTCATTTGACAGCACAGGGTGCGGCTGGGGTTTGACAACGGGCGGTTTTTATATTATGATGGAAGCAATCATGGTTTTTGTAAAGGAGCGCGCGACAATGAGCGGTACGATGTTTTCCTCTGCCATGCCCTACCCCTTTGTGGCGGGGCGGGGCCTGTTGCAGCAAGCGGGCCGTTTGATACGGGAGTATGCCGGGGAGCTTCGGCGGGCGGTGGTACTCACCGACCCGACAGTGCGTGAGCGGTGGGGGGACCCCTTGGAGGCGGCGCTGTGCCGGGCGGACATAGAGGTGCGGTGGCGTCTCATGGATGAGTGGACGGACGGGACGGCACTCGGGGAAAGGGACGGGGCAGAGATGCTGGTAGGACTGGGCGGCGGGTCTGTCGGGGCGGTGTGCGCCATGGCCGCCCGGCGCGGGGGCATCGACTATGTGCTGCTTCCCACCACGTTGCGCTTTTCGCTGGAGGAGGGTGTGGACGAACGCTCGGGCGACTGCCCGCCGCCGCTGTTGGTGCTGTGCGACACGGCCTGTTTTGATACCCTGCCGGAGCGGCAGCTGTCGGACGGGATGGCTTCTTTGGTGAAATACGGCGTCTGTTTTGATCGGTCGCTGGCCGACGCGCTGTATGGACAGGCAGACCTGACCGAGGCGGTAGGCCGCTGCGCGGAGATCCGGGCGTCGGTGCGGGCAGCCGAAAAGGCGGGCGGGACGGCAGCCGATCAGCAGGACCGGTTACGGTTCGGGCATACCGTCGGAGGGGCGATCCGGCGGCTGTTCGGAGCAGAGTTCACACCGGGGGAAGCATTGGCGGTGGGGATGGTGATAGAGGCGCGCTCGGCCGTCCGGGCGGGGCTGTGCCGGCGGGACATCCTGCCCGAGCTGGCAGGGCTGCTCACCTACCACGGGCTGCCGGTGGCCGTGGACTGCTCGAGGGAGGAGTTGTTGGCGGAGATTTTCAGGCAAAAAGAAGCGGCAGGCCGGCGGATTAGGCTGGCACTGCCGAGCAAATGGGGGGCTTGTGCGCTGCATGAGTTCACAGCCGAAGAGCTGCAGGGCTTTCTGTGCCTGCAGTGAGGTCTGCCTCAGCGGGGGGCTGACGGGTGGTCGTCCGGGTCCGGGCGGCCGCCCTTTTTTGTGGGGGGGCGGAGGCAGAGGTTGTCGCTGCCACCGCTGCAACCGCTGCAACCGCTGCAGCTACCGCAACAACCGCCCGAGCGGCGCTTGGCTCGGCGCGCCAGCCAAAGCGCCACCGCCGCCCATACCGCAAGGACGACAACAATGATGATATCCACGGGTTTCATGGAGGGACCTCCTATCACGGACTGACCTATCAATGTCAATCTGACTTTACAAAATGTGTGTTGGGACAGCGGGCCAGGGCGGGGGGCTCAAAAGAGCAGCCGGGCCACTTGGTAGACCAGCAGAGACGCCAGCCACGCCATGCCGTACTGCTTTACAAAATGTTGTTGGGACAGCGGGCCAGGGCGGGGGGCTCAAAAGAGCAGCCGGGCCACTTGGTAGACCAGCAGAGACGCCAGCCACGCAATGCCGCACTGCGACAGGACCACGCCCACTGTCTTCACCCCCGAGCGCAACTCGCGCCTAGTGGCTGCCATGGCGGCGACACAGGGGGGGTAGAGCAGGACAAATGTCAAAAAGCTGAGGGCGGCGGGAAGGGTGAACAGGGCGGCGAGGACGGTGGGCAAGCCCTCTGCCGACACGCCCAGCAGCACGCCCAGCGAGCTGACCACCGCCTCCTTGGCCGCCAGTCCGCTGAGCAGGGCGGTGACCGCCTGCCAGTGACCGAACCCCAGGGGGGCAAAGAGGGGCACCAACAGATGCCCGATGCCGGCGAGCAGGCTGTGGCTGCTGTCGGTGACCACATTGAAGCGGTAATCAAAACTGACCAGGACCCAAATGACCAGCGTGGCGACAAAAATGATGGTGAAGGCGCGGGTCAAAAAGTCCTTTGCCTTGTCCCAGATCAGTCGGAGGGTGGTTTTCAGCGAGGGGAAGCGGTAGTTGGGCAGTTCCATCACAAAGGGGACGGGGTTGCCGGAAAAGGCGGTCCTTTTGAGCAGGAGCGCCACCAGCACCGCGACCAGGATGCCCCCGAAGTACAGCCCCGTCATGACCCACGCGGCGCTGCGGGGAAAGAAGGCGGCGGCGAAAACGGCGTAAACCGGCACTTTCGCCGAGCAGCTCATGAAGGGGGCCAGCAGAATGGTCATCTTTCTGTCCCGCTCGGAGGAAAGGGTGCGGGTTGCCATCAGGGCGGGGATGGTGCAGCCGAAGCCGATGAGCAGGGGCACCACACTGCGCCCCGACAGCCCGATTTTGCGCAGCAATTGGTCCATGACAAAGGCAATGCGCGCCATGTAGCCGCTGTCCTCCAAAATGGAGAGGAAAAAGAAGAGTACCACAATGATGGGCAAAAAGGACAGCACGCTGCCAACGCCGGCAAAAATGCCGTCAATGATCAAGCTATGTAAGACGGGATTGAGCCCAAAATCGCCAAGCAGGCGGTCAACCCCCGCCGTCAGAACGCCGATACCCGACTCCAACATGTCCGCCAAGGCGGCTCCGATCACTCCGAAAGTCAGGTAAAACACCAGTACCATGATGCCGAAAAAGAGGGGCAGGGCCAAATATCGGTGGGTCAGGATGCGGTCGAGCCTCACCGAGCGCCGATACTCGCGGCTCTCGGCGGCGACGCGGCGGACCGCCTGCCGACAGACAGACTCTATGTAGGCATAGCGCATCTCCGCCATGACGGCGTGGCGGTCGGTGCCGCACTCTGCCTCCATCTCGGTCACCAGGTGCTCAATGGTCTGCTTTTCGTTCTCGCCCAGCTGCAGGCGCGCCAAAATGTCCTCATCCCCCTCAATCAGCTTCACTGCCGCAAAGCGGCCGGACAGGCGCGCCTCAACGGCGTGGTCCTCGATCTGGTGGTAGACGGCGTGGATGCAGCGGTGGATGGGGCCGGGGGCGCAGAAGTCCTGCACGAGGGGTTTGATTTCCTTGCTTGCCACGCGAATGGCTTGCTTGGTGAGCTCCTCCAGTCCCTCGTTTTTGGAGGCGCTGATGGGCACCACCGGGACACCCAGCAGCTCTGAGAGCTTTTGGGTGTCGATGCTGTCGCCGTTTTGCCGCACCTCGTCCATCATATTGAGCGCCACCACCATGGGGATGCGGAGGACGAGCAGTTGCAGGGTGAGGTACAGGTTGCGCTCTAAGTTGGTGGCGTCCACAATGTTGATGATCCCCTGCGGGACACTGTGCAGCAGGAAATCGCGCGTGATGACCTCCTCCCCCGAATAGGGGCGGAGAGAGTAAATGCCCGGCAGGTCTACCAGCGTGCAGCGGCGGTCATACTTCATGAGGCCGCTCTTCTGGTCGATGGTGACGCCGGGGAAATTGCCGGTGCGCTGGTTGGCGCCGGTGAGTTGGTTGAACAGGGTGGTCTTGCCGCTGTTGGGGTTGCCGGCCAGTGCGAAAATCATCCCGCCACCTCCACCAAAATCAGGTCGGCCTCCGCGCGCCGGATGGTCAGCTCGTACCCGCGCAGGTGAATTTGAAGGGGGTCGCCGAGGGGTGCCACTTTCTTCACCACCACCGCTGTCTTTGGGATGATGCCCATATCCAACAGGCGGAGGCGGAGTGCCCCCTCGCCCCTCACGGCGGTGATGGTTGCCGGCTTGCCGAGTGGCATATCGCTCAGTTTCATGGGTGCGTCCTTTCAGTGTTCTACTGAAGTTAGTTTACACTCACTAACTCGATTTGTCAAGGGGTTTTGGGAGATTTTTTTGGCCGGGTGACTCAGTAGCGGCACCCGGCAGCGGGTGCGGGTGACAGGAGCACCGCAGGCACGGGTGCACAGGTGCACGGGTGCACGGGCGCGGGGCGGCAACGGGGGGATTTGAGCTTGACAAGCGGGGGGAGCGGGGAGTATAATAAAAACAGCTAAAAACGGGTGGTGTCCCCTGTCGCGGCGGGGGCACGCGCCTGCTGGGCACACAGACAAGGGCAGGAGGCAGTATGGCAAAGAAAACCAAGACAACGCTGGTGGTGCTGGCGGCGGGGATGGGCAGCCGATTTGGCGGGCTCAAGCAAATGGAGCCTTTTGGTCCGGAGGGACAGACCATCATTGACTACTCGGTGTATGATGCGCGGGAGGCCGGGTTCGACCGGGCGGTCATCATCATTAAAAAGAGCATTGAAAAGGACTTTCGGGAGGGCCCGGGCAGGCGCATCGAAAAGATGATGGAGGTGCGGTATGCCTACCAGGAGTCCGACGCGCTGCCCGCCGGATTTTCGCCGCCGCCGGGGCGGCTCAAGCCCTACGGCACGGCGCACGCGGTGCTCTGTACCCGAGAGCTGGTGGACACACCCTTCTGCGTGGTCAACTCGGATGATTTTTACGGCAAGCAGTCCTACCGGCTGGTCCATGACTTTTTGGTCAGCGAGGAGGAGGCCTGTATCGCGGGCTATCGACTGGGCAATACCCTGACCGAGCACGGCACGGTCAACCGCGGCATCTGCTCGGTGGCGGGGGGCTATCTGACGGGGGTGGACGAGCGGCTGCACATCAGCCGGGACAGCGGGATCCCGCTCGATGCGCTGGTGTCCATGAACATGTGGGGGCTGCGCCCCGAGTTGTTTGTCCACCTGGAACAAGGTATGATCCGATACCTAAGGCATATGACCACGCCCGAAAAGGATGAGTTTTACCTGCCGATTTTCATTGATGAGATGATTCGGGCGGGCAAACTCCGCGTGCGGATGCTGGAAAGCGACGCCCGCTGGTACGGGGTGACCTACCAGGAGGATACGCCCGCGCTGAAGCAGGCCATCGCCGAGATGACGGCGATGGGTTGGTACCATTTCTGAGAGGTCGTCTTACCGAAGGGGTTCGTCCCGCGTATGAAGGAGGCAATGATGCGCCACATCATTGAGGTAAAAAACCTGAAAAAGTCGTACAAAGACGTGCGAGCCGTCAAAGACATTAGTTTCTATGCGGAGGAGGGGAAACTCTTTGCCTTCCTGGGGCCCAACGGCGCCGGCAAGTCCACCACCATTGATATCATCTGTACCTTTTTGCGGGCGGATGAGGGGGAGATTTTGGTCGACGGGCTGGTACTGGGGCAGCAGGATGACCAAATCCGCCGGAGCATCGGGGCGGTCTTTCAAGACGGGTTGCTGGACCAGCTGCTGACGGTGGAGGAGAACCTGCGGGTGCGGGGAAGCCTGTACGGTCTGCGGGGGGAGGCGCTGTCGAAGGCGGTGGCGGCCGCCCTGGAGCTGGTGGGGCTGCACGCGCTTGCCAAGCGCCCCTACGGCAAGCTGTCGGGCGGGCAGCGGCGGCGGTGCGATATCGCGCGGGCGCTGGTACATACCCCTAAAATTCTGTTTTTAGACGAGCCCACCACCGGGCTGGACCCGCAAACCCGCAAGGCGGTCTGGGACACCATCCTGACGCTGCAAAAGGAGCGGGGGATGACCGTGTTCCTGACCACCCACTACATGGAGGAGGCGGCGGACGCCGACTATGTCATTGTCATTGACGACGGGCGGATTGCCGCGAAAGGCACACCGGCGGAGCTGCGTGAAAACTACGCGAGCGACTGCCTGCTGCTGTCGGTGCGTGACCGGGAGGCGGTGAGCGCTCGGCTGGCCGAACGACAAGTTTTATTTACAGAAGTCGGGGGGCGTCTCAAGATCAAGCTGCCGGATACCAAATCCGCGCTGCCCCTGTTACGGCTGTGCGAGGATGAAATCGACAGCTTTGAGGTGCTCTCGGGCACCATGGACGACGCGTTTCTCGGCATTACGGGAAAGGAGATGCGGACATGAGGGCTTTTTGCAAACGAAACTTACTGGTGTTTTTCCGTGACCGACTGGCGATTTTCTTCTCGCTGCTCTCCACCTTCATCATCATCGGCCTGTATGTGCTGTTCTTGGGGGATGTGTGGACCTCCGGCTTTTCGGAATTTGGGAATATGCGGGAGGTCATGGACAACTGGATCATGGCGGGGCTCTTGGCGGTGACCTCGGTGACCACCACCATGGGCGCCTTTGGCGTGATGATTGGGGACAGGTCCCAAAAAATCATGAAGGATCTGTACTGCTCGCCCATCAGCCGTACCAAGCTGACGGGGGGATATGTCCTGAGCGCGTTCCTCATCGGGATGTGTCTGACCGGGGTGACGCTGGTGCTGGCACAGCTCTACATTGTCCTCTACGGCGGCTCTTGGCTCTCCCTGACGGCGCTGGTGCAGGTGGCGGGAATTGTGACGCTCACCACCTTTTCCAATACCGCCCTGGTCTTTTTTGCCGTCTCCTTTATCAGCAGTGAGTCCGCTTTTTCCACCATGAGCACCGTCATCGGCACACTCATCGGCTTTGTGACCGGCATTTACCTGCCGATCGGATCGTTGCCCGACGCGGTACAGTGGGTGGTCAAGTGCTTCCCGCCCTCGCACGGGGCGGCGCTGTTGCGCCGGGTGATGATGGCCGAGCCGCTCGAGCGGGTGGCTATCCCGGAAGAAGCGCTGCCGGCGATCAAGGAAACGCTCGGGGTGGAGTTTTATTTTGGGGAGCAGGCGATGGGGGTTTGGCCCAGTTTGCTGATTTTGCTCTGCTCGGGGGTGCTGTTCTTCGGGCTCTCTATTTGGAGTGTGAACCGGAAAAAGAAGGCTTGAGCGCCTCTCTCCACACAAAACGCCTGCCGTACGGCAGGCGTTTTGATTGGTGGGCATGGGGTACCGCCGATGTCGGCCGCACCGCGGGGTGGGTGGCGGGGCAGTGCCTGCGGGGATACTGCTTACTCTTTAAAAGCTCTGTTTTTCAGGATGACATCGTGGGAGCCGCCCTCCACGATACTGGTGGCGGACACACGGGTCACTTTGGCGTTCTTCTGAAGCTCGGGGATGCTCAGGACCCCCACGTTGCACATGGTGGAGCGGACTTTGTACAGACTCTTGCCCACGTTGTCGCGCAGGGAGCCGGCATACACCACATAGGAATCCACGCCCTCCTCAAAGGACAGTCCGGTGTTGTCGCCGCCCAGGTCGTACCGCTGCCAGTTGCGGGCGCGGTTGGAGCCCTCGCCCCAATATTCCTTGACATAGGTGCCGTTGAGCTGGGCCTTGGGGGTGGGGCTTTCGTCAAAGCGGGCAAAATACCTGCCCAGCATCAAAAAGTCCGCGCCCATGGCCAACGCCAGCGTCATATGGTAGTCATGGACAATGCCGCCGTCCGAACAGAGGGGAATGTAGATACCGGTTTCCTTGAAGTACTCGTCCCTGGCCGCCGCGACGTCAATGACCGCGCTGGCTTGTCCGCGGCCGATGCCCTTCTGCTCGCGGGTGATGCAGATGGACCCGCCGCCGATGCCGACCTTGACGAAATCCGCTCCGGCCCGCGCCAAAAACAGAAAGCCCTCCCTGTCCACCACATTGCCCGCGCCGACCTTCACCGAGTCGCCGTAGCGCTCGCGGATGAAAGCGATGGTTTTGGCCTGCCAGGCGGTATAACCCTCGGAGGAGTCGATACAAAGGACATCCGCCCCTGCCTCCACCAGCGCGGGCACCCGCTGCGCATAGTCGCGGGTATTGATGCCCGCGCCGACCATGTAGCGCTTCTCCAGGTCGAGCAACTCCTGGGGATTGCTCTTGTGGGAATCGTAGTCCTTGCGGAACACCAGGTAGCACAGCCGTCCCGCCTCGTCCACCAAGGGCAGGGAGTTCAGCTTGTGGTCCCAGATGATATCGTTGGCGACCTTCAGCGTGGTGGTGGCGGCGGGGGCGGTGACCAGCTTGTCAATCGGGGTCATGAACTCCGACACGGGCAGGTCGGTTGCCATGCGGCTGACGCGGTAGTCCCGGCTGGTGACAATCCCGAGCAGGCGGCCGTTCGGGGAGCCGTCGTCGGTCACGGCGATGGTGTTGTGCCCTTTCTGCCGGACCAGGTCCAGCACATCCGCTAAGGTGTGGTGCGGGGTGAGGTTGGAGTCGCTGACCACAAAGCCGGCCTTGTAATTTTTCGCACGGGCGACCATGGCTGCCTCGTTTTCCACCGACTGAGAGCAGTAGATGAAGGAAAGTCCCCCTTCCTTCGCCAATGCGACCGCCATTTTGTCGTCGGAGACCGACTGCATGATCGCCGAGACCAGCGGAATGTTGAGCTGCAACGGACAGTCCTCCTCCCCTTTTCGATACTTGACCAGGGGGGTTTGCAGCGATACAGCGGCGGGGACACAGTCTTCCGATGTGTAGCCCGGTATCAACAGGTACTCGCTGAAGGTATGCGAGGTTGCATCCAAAATTATAGCCATGTTGTTCACCCCGTTCTTTTGATTAGCAGTATTATACCATGCGCCGGCGCATCATGCAAGATGTTTGGCGCAAAAAGAGGGGGCCCGCCTGTCGGCGGCCGACAAGTCGGCGGACGGCGCGACGGCGGACGGCGCGACGGCGGACGGGCGGGCGAGTGGTTGGCGGGAGTGGGCGGTGCGCTCAAAGTTCGATGAGTATGTAATCGCCCTCGCGGGTTTGGGCTTCCAGGAGGCAGAGCCGCCGGTGCATTTTTTTGAGGCGCTTGATTTCCTTCATCAAAACCGTCATGTCGGCGGGGGTGAGGGCGGGGGTTTGCCCGGAGAACCGTTTGTGGAGCCGGGCGGCACTCAGACGGTTGAGCAGCAGGGCGGTGGGGAGGGTGATGCCCCGCATGCGCTTGCCGGCTTCTTTTAGCTTGATGGTCATCTCAGTCCACAAAAATGTCCACCGTGTCGCCGTCGGCGGACACTGCCTCTGCCAGCTGCCCCAGTATGCCGCGCTCCGCCATCTGAATCAGCCGTCCGAAATCAATGCTTTGCAGGGCGGCGTTGCCGGCTACGGGGGGGAGCTTCATGCCCATCCCGAGCGCCATTTTCACCAGCGGCAGGGGCAGGTTGACCCGGAGTTTGTCGCCGTCTGCCGACAGGACGCGGATGCGGAACACCAGCTCGTCCGGGTGCTTATGCGTGGGGGCGGGCGCCGGGTCGGTGTCAAGCAGGCTGTCTGCCGACACGCCAAGTACCTGTGCCAGCCGGGCAAACAGCGAAAGCTCCGGAGCACTCCGGTCAGACTCCCACTCGGAAAGTATCCGGGGGCTGACCCCTATCTGTTCGGACAGTTCCTCCCGGGTATACCCTTTCTCCCGTCTCTTTTGGGCGAGCCGCTGACCAAGGGTCACTTTCATGGGGTTCTCCTTTATGTATCGGGGTGGTGACTTCACTTCATTGTACCACCCGCCGGAGGTTCTGTAAAGGGATTTGAGGGGTTGTCCTTCGTGTTAATTGTAACTAATAGTTGTCTTTTTTGGCAATGGCGGCAAGTCCTTCCCGGGCAGGAAAAAGCCGGGTCACAGGAAAGCGAGCAACTTGCCGATAAAATCCTTTTGCAGTGCCAGCAGCTCGTCTGCCAGGCGCACGCTGTGCTCGGAGGCTTCCTTGTACCGGTTCTTGGTTTGGGACAGGGTCTTGACGGTGGTGTTGCAGTGATGCAGCAGGCACTCGGCGATCCGGGCGGGACCAGGCCGGAGGGTGAGCCGACACAGAGTGTACGCTTTGAGCAGGGCGTCTGCCACGGGGCAGGCGGGGTCCCCCTTGCCCAGGCCCCGCAGCATCTGCCGGCACTCGTCGTCAATGCCGACATGCCGGCTACTAAATGCCAGGACCATGTCCCGCAGCTTCTCCTGCTTGATAGCGCCCTTCATGGTCGCGGCCCGAATCGCGGTGCGGCGACAGCGCGTATGGCACGCCTGCAAGAGCTTCATGGTGTCTTCCATGAAAAACCCCCCTTGTTTTTGAGCTTAGGATGCCCAAAAACAGGGGGGGTATGCGGGTCCCGCCGAACAGGAGAAGGGGACCGCGGCCGTCCGATGGCGGTTAGTCGTTGGCGGCGGCCGTCTGGCGGCGGCCGTCTGACGGCGATTAGTCGTTGACGGCGGGGTCCTTCCTTTGGCGGGCACGGCGGATGGCCTTGTACAGCTCCACAAACGGAATGACGGTCAGGGCGATGCCCAGGGCAATCAGGTACTCGCTGAATTTGATGGCGGTGAACCGGAAAGCGTTGTTCAAAACCGGCACATAGATGACGGCGGTGGTGAGGATAAAGGAAAGTGCCATGGCGCCCCACAAAAACACGTTTTGCCGCTTGATGGTGAAAATCGACTGCAGACGGGAGCGCAGGTTGAAGGAGTGGAAAATTTCCGCCATGGACAGGGTGAGAAACGCCATGGTGGTGCCGTGCTCGGAGTCGGTGAAGCGCAGATTGCCAAGCTCAAAGAAGTGCCCGACGGCATAGGCGATAAAGGTAATCAGCCCGACATAGGCGCCGTGGATCACAATGTCCTGCAGCATACGCCCGGCGAACACGCCCTCTCGCGGGTTGCGCGGGGGGCGGCGCATGATGTCCCCCTCGGGTTGCTCCATGCCCAGCGCCACTGCGGGGATGCTGTCGGTGATCAGGTTGATCCACAGCAGGTGCACCGGTCGGAGGATGGAAAAGCCGATCATGGTGGCGGCAAAGATGACCAGTACCTCGGACAGGTTGGACGCCAGCAGGAACTGGATGGTCTTGCGGATGTTGTCATAAATGCGGCGGCCCTCCTCCACCGCGGAAACGATGGTGGCGAAGTTGTCGTCCGCCAGGACCATGTCGGCGACATTCTTGGTGACGTCGGTCCCGGTGATGCCCATGCCCACGCCGATGTCCGCGCTCTTGATGGAGGGGGCGTCGTTGACCCCGTCCCCGGTCATGGCGGTGACCTCGCCGCGCGCGCGCCAGGCACGGACAATGCGGACTTTGTGCTCGGGCTGGACCCGGGCATAGACGGCATACCGCCCGATATCGCGAGCGAGGTCCTCCTCGCTGATGTCGTCAAGCTGTGCACCGGTAATCGCCTCGGCGGGGTCGGTGATGATGCCCAGCTCCAGCGCGATCGCCACGGCGGTGTCCCGGTGGTCGCCGGTGATCATGACGGGGCGGATGCCGGCGGTGCGGCACTTGTCGATGGCCGCCTTGACCTCGGGGCGGACCGGGTCGATCATACCGACCAGTCCGATGAAGCAAAGGTCCC
>JBBAEK010000026.1:0-20420 GCA_041655935.1 Eubacteriales bacterium | reverse complement strand
GCTCTGTGAGCTGGCCTTTGTCACCCGCGAGGCAGAGCGGCAGATGCTGCTTGACCCCGCCTGCCAGGAGCAATGGGCACAGGGCATTTGCCAAGGGCTGTGCCGCTGGTTTTCGGTGCCCTTTCGCGCCGGATCGAGCATCCTGCCTTGACAAACCAAACTTTTCATAGTAAAATTATGTTAGGGTCTGTCGGACAGCACAAAAGGCGCCGTTTGCCGCGCCTGCCGGTGCTTCTGCACGGGTGCTCCGGCACGGGTGCTTCTGCACGGGTGCTTCTGCACGGGTGCTTTGGCACGGGTGTTTCGGCACGGGTGCTCCGGCACGGGTGCTTCTGCACGGGTGCTCCGGCAGAGGACTTGCCGGGCTGACCAAAGAGGGGGAGGGATAGGATGAAGTGCATTAGTTGCGGTCATGAGTGGGAGACGACGGGTGCGACGGTCACCGTCTGCCCCTCCTGCGGCCTGCACAGCGAGAGCCTGCCGGAGGAGTCAGGGTATACGCAGGCGGTGGCAAAAGAGCAGCAGAAGGCTTATGCCGAGGCTGCCCGGCTCTACATACAGGCCGCGGAGGCGGACACGCCCTGCGCCGCCTATGCCGCCTACCGTTGCTACATCGCCACCGGGGAGGAGGCGGCGGGGGAGGACGCGGCCTTTTGGCTGCGGACGGCGGCCGAGCAGGCCGACCCCCTTGCCTGTTACCGCCTGGCTCAACAATATCGTAAAACCGATGCCGTGCGCCACCTGTTTTGGCTGAAAAAGGCCGCCGACCACCAGCATGAGCGGGCGGTGCGGGAGATGGTGCGCCACTACCGGCGCCGGGGACAGCGCGCCTATGCCCGCTGGTACTTTGAGGCACTGCCGCGGGAGCGGCGGTGGCGGGCGGAACTGCGCTTGTCCCTCGGGCGGCATACGCCTGCGCAAACGCCCCCTACCCTCTACCTGCCCGACGAGCGCAGCGAGCGGTATGAGCTGGGGCATTGGGCACAGGAGCGGGGCTACTTACAAACCGCCTACCGTTATTTTGACAGCATCCCGGACGACCCGCTGTTTTTGTATCACAAGGCCATGGTCGGGATGCAAATCAATGTTGACAAAATGGTGGTCCTTGGGTATCTGAAAGCCGCGGCGGAAACCCTGAGCGAGCCCAAGTTCGCCTTAGGACGCCTGTACCACGAGGGCACGTATCTCCCGAAGGATGAGGAGCAAGCGCTCCGCTACTACCGCCAGGCGGCGGAGGAGGGGTCGGCGCAGGCGCAGCGGCAACTGGCCGACTGCCTGTCGGAGGGCGTGCTGTGCCCGCTCAATGTGGGGATGGCGCGGCACTACTACCGGCGCGCCGCGCAAGGGGGAGACGAGTATGCCGCCCGGCGGCAGGCCGAGATCGAGGCGGAGACCGAGCGGCTCTTTGCGGCGGCACAGCAGGCCCTCGCCGACGGGGAGATGAACCAGGCCATCAAGCTGTATATCGAGTGCACCGACAGGGGGCATACCGAAGCCCTCTACCAACTGGGGCTGTGCCTGCTGGAGGGCAAGGGCTGTCCGCGGAGCTATGCGCAGGCGGCCGGCTGCTTTGCCCGCGCCGCCCGAGAGGGCCATGCGGCCGCCACCTATGCGCTGGGGGTGCTGTACGAACAAAACCGGGGGGTTCGCTTCTCCTATGAGACCGCCCTGGCGCTGTTCATGCGTGCCGAGGAGCTGGGGGTGAAGCAGGCGGCGGGCGCTCTGGCACGGCTGAAACAGCGGCGGCAGCAGAAAGTGACCCAGCATATTTACTCGCTCAGCTGCACACTCTACCACAAGGGCAACAGGAAGGAGGCGCTCAAACTGTTGGCGTTGGCGGCCAAAATGGGGCACCCCCGTGCCATGTACTTCATCGCCTGCCGGGCGGAGTTTGGCGACGGGATGCCCGAAAACAAGGAAATGGCGCGGACCTGGTATGCCCGCGCGGCGGCACTGGGCTTCAACGGCAAGGACGGCAAAGTCAAAGGCGGCTTTTTGCGCCAGCGGCGGCTGCTCGAGAAACGAGGGCACTGAGACCGGCGCACGGGCAAGCCCCCAGCCGGCCTGCAGGACGCCGGGGCGCGCGGTCTGTGGGCGGCTTGCCGAGGACGGTGCTTTTCAGACAGCACGACAGCACCCCCGCTACCCGGACAGGGTAGCGGGGGTTTTCTATGCCGGGGGCTGTTTTGGCAGCGGAATGCAAGGGAAAGGACTGTTTTGCCGCGGCTGTTTGACAGAGATTGCCTTGCCCGACTGTGTTGACAGCGGGGGCTACAAAAAGAGGGGGCGGAGCTGCTTGCCCTCGAGCGCCGCCAGCAGGCATTCGGGCAGGCAGGTATAGTCGGCGACCAGCGAGTGGGGCTTGCTGTTCGGCTCATCCTGCCGCATGGGGACAAAAAACACCTGTTTGCGCAGCAGCAGGGTGGCGATGTTGGCTAAATTGGCTGCCATGGCGTCATTGGAGGACAGCGCCAGCAGTAGCGGCCGGTCGCCGCGCAAGTGCGCCTTGGCCGCCATGGTCACGGCAGAGTCGGTGATGCCCCGGGCGATTTTCGCTAAGGTATTGCCCGTGCAGGGGGCAATCACCAGTGCTTCCAGGTCGATGAGCGGGCCCAGCGGCTCCGCGCCGACAATGGTATGGACAATCTCATCCTTGCCGCACAGCCGCCGTACCGCCTCCCGGAACTCCTCTGCCTGCCAGAAGCGGGTGTCTGTATGATAGGTAGTTTCGCTCATGATGGGCAGGATGTCCATCCCGTCTGCGCGCAGGCGGCGCAGGGCGGCGAGCGAGTGGGATAGAGTGCAAAAAGAACCGCAGAATGCGTATCCGATCATAGTTTCGGTATCCTTTACTTTTGGTCTGATCTTTCGGGCTATGCCGTCTCTCGGCGCAGAATATGGTCGGTCACCTCGGCAATCAAATGCCCTGCCGACACCGGGAAGACTTTGCCGGGCAGTCCGTGGGCGAGCATCAGCCGAGCGGTGCTGTTCTCGGGTAACCTGATGTTTTCCGTGCCGCTCGCCAGCTCGAGAATGAGAGAGTCGGGCGGCAGGTGGGCAAGGGTATGGGGGGTGAGCAGCTTGGCGGGCACGGTGTTGACCACCAGAGAGCTCTGGCGCAGGCTGCCCTCGGCCAGGCTGTCGGTGCTCAGGGCGCGGGCGCCAAACAGGCGCGCCAGGGCCAGGTCTGCCTCGCCCCGGGCGTACACGGTGAGTTGCGCGCCCATGGCAAGCAGCAGGCGGGTCAGGTACTTGCCGATCCTGCCGTAGCCGATGACCGCCACGGGCAGGCCGCGCAGGGCGGCGGTTGACTCGCGCAACAGGATGCCCAGTGCCGCCTCTGCCGTGAGCGCCGCGTTTTCGGCATTGAAGGCCTCCAGGCTCAGGTAATCCACCACCTCATGGGCAGCCGCGCGCGCCTGTGCGACCATCCGGCTGTTGATGTTGCCTCCGAACAGGGTGACGGGGGACTTGAAACAGGCCATCATCTCATCGGTGGTGGGCATCTCGGTGTGGGTGGTGCTGAACAGATGCACGCCGTCCCGGCTGACAGGGATGGGGAGCACGACCGCCTCCGCGCCGACCAGCGCGCCGCCCAGCGTGGGGCAGTCCACCGCCAAACGGCAGGGCTGCACGGTCTTGAAGGTGCGCACCGCATACCCGTCCGCCGCCAGCCGGGCGGCGGCGGAGACCTGCCTTGCATCGCCGCCGATGATGGCGATACTTTTCATCTTGTCTGCCTCCTGTACATCAATTACATTGTCATTATATGAAAAAGCGCCGTATGCGTCCATCCCCCGCAGGTCTGCCTGCGGGGGATGGGGTTGTGAAAGGGCAGCGGTGCAAGCGGCAGCGGTCAGGCAGCGGGTGCAAGCGGCAGCGGTCAGGCAGCGGTGCAAGCGGCAGCGGTGCAAGCGGCAGCGGTGCAAGCGGCAGTCACGGGTGAGCGCCGCAAAAAAAGTGCTGCCCGCCGGTTGTAAAGGCGGGGCAGCACAAGAGGAGGACGCGGGGGTGTCTGCGGGTGTGGGACGCCCGCAGTAGGGGAGTCCGAAGTGCGGGACGCCCGCAGTGTGGGGGGAATACAACAGGGGTTGCCCACGATGCAGCGGACAACAGGGGCAAGTGGGGTTGTCGGGGAAGGGGCAGAGCCTATTTTGTCCGCTTTTATTTACAAATAAGGGCTATTTGAGGTAGCGTATATCCTTGCCCACAAAGAGCAGGGTTTGAAACTCGCCGAGCAGGCGGGAGGTGATGCGCTGGTCATAGCGCTCCACCAGCTCCTTGGAGCTGAGGTTGGTGTTGATGAGCATGGCAAGGCCGCGGTTGAGGCGGGTGTTGATGAGGTTATACAGACAGCTGACCGAAAAGGTGCTTTGAAACTCGGTGCCCAGGTCGTCGATGATGAGCAGCTCCGCCTCGTAGTACTTGGCGGCGCGTGGCTCCTCCTGCCCCCTGCCGGCGTGGAACTGGTCGTGTTCAAAGTCGTGCAGGATGTTTTGCGCGCTCTCGTAGAGCACATCATACCCCCTTTCAATCACCACGCGGGCAATGGCGGTGGACAGGTGGGTCTTGCCAAGGCCGGTGTGCCCCATCAGTAGCAGATTCCCAGATCCGGCCGAAAAGTTCTCCGCGTAGGCCCGGGTGATGCGCAGGTTTTCTTTCATCCGCTCATAGTCCTTCGGGGCGGCGCGGTAGTACTCCAGCGAAAAGTTGTCAAAGTTTTGCCGGTCAATCAGCTTGCCAATCCCCGAGGAGCGGAAGCCCGCCAAGACCAGCGCCCGGCGCAGGCAGGTGCAGAGCCGGGTATCCACATAGCCGGTGTCGTGGCAAAGGGAGCACTCATAGTGCGGTTCGGTATAGTCGGGGGGAAGGCTCAGGTGTTGCAGCAGGGCGCGCCGTGCCTCCAGCAGCGACTGCTGTTCCGCCCGGATGGCGGCGATACGCCGGGAGAGGTGTTCATCCCCCCGGCACGCCGTCTCGAAAATGCGCATACCGGTCTGTGCCAAGGCTCGGTCGATTTCCTTGGCGTCGGGGCTGAGGCGGTGCAGCGCCTCCCGGTTGGCCTCGGCGTCGGCTTCGGCACGGAGGCGCTTTTTTTCATACTCCGCTTTCAGGGCGCGGAAATTGTCTCGGTTGTATGCCATGACACTTCCTTTCTTATGTCTGCCGGGGTGCTGTGGATGGCGGGCTACTCAGATAGAGCCGTCGTCCTTTTTGCCGTAACTGCGTTCCAGCGCCTTCTGGAAAAACTCGTCGGTATCGAAACTGCCCGCCTTTTCCTCTGCTTTTTTGAGGGGTTTACGGGGCGCGGGGCGGTTTTGCCTGTCCGCTTCGATTTGCGCCTCTACCTGCGCCAAGGTGCGGCAGCCCGCCTCATGCCAGCGGGTCAGGATTTTATCTATGTAGGACACGCCGGCCTTGCCGGTCTGGTTGACCGCGATGTCAAAGGCGGCGCCGATGATCTCCATGCCGTAGCCGAACTCCGCCGTCCAGGTCAGAAAGCACTGTGCCTCTTTCTTGCTGAGTGCGCGCTCACCGATGCCGAGCAGTCGGCGCAGTTTGCCCTCCTCGGCGGCTGCCCGCTCCTTTCTGCGGAGATACTCCTCCAGGGAGGGTAGGGTGTCAATGCCCTCCTCAAACAGCCCATAGGCGGTGCGCTCCACATATTTCATGGTGTTCTTGCCCAGCTTGACACAGTAGGCGAGCAGGGTGAGAATGTAGCCGTCCTCCAGCCCCAGTTGCTGGTGCAGTCCCACCACCACGCCCACCTCGGTGCTGTTGAACAGGCGGCCTGCCGTGCGCTGGCACTCGTCCAGGAGCCCCTGCATGTCGTGCTTGTCAATATAAGTGGCGTTTTCCTCGGCGGTGGCGGGGTGCAGGTCCCGGGCGGGGCGCAGGGGGGTTTTGGTCCGGGGCCCGCCGTCGGCGGGGGGCCCGCCTGCGGGGGATTCGGCGGTGCGGGCCAGCACCCCGCACCCCTCCCAGTACGCCAAAGAGGCGACCACCCGGGAGACGCTGCAGCCCGCGTCCCGCGCCAGCGCCTCGTGGCTGAGCGCAGTCCCCCGCGCCAGCAGACAAAGCAACACCCTCATGTCCTCGGCTGAAGCGTCAGCCAAGGCGGGGGTGGCCGGCAGGGAGGACAGGGCGTCCAGGGGGTGTTCGGTGGTGAATTTCAAAGCAGTACGGCTCCTTGCAGATTTGTAGCGGCGGGTGTTCAAGGGCTTAGTGATGCCTCGACGGACTCATGGCGGCGCTCCGCAGGCGGTAGCAGAGCGAGAGCAGAGAATCCGACAGGTGCATGTTTTCAATGACCATGCCGGGGATATGCAGGTCAAGCTCGGTGTCCGAGTAGTTCCAGATGCCCTTGACCCCGGCAGCGGCCAGCCGCTCTGCCAGGCGGTGCGCGCTCTCCCGCGGAACCGCCAGCACGGCAATGTCAACTTTGTTTTCCAGACAGTAGCTCTCGAGCTCGTCAACCGCGAGCACAGGCAGATCAGCCACGGTGGTGCCGATCAGGGCGGGGTTGGTCTCGAAAGCCGCCATCTTCCGGATGCCCCGGCGCTCCAGCAGGGCGCTGGTCGCCAGCGAATGCCCCAGGTGCCCCAGCCCGACAAAGACAATCCGGTAATTTTCGTTCACCCCGAGCAACTCGCCGATTTTATGGTAGAGGTAGCTGACATGGTAGCCGTACCCCTGCTGGCCGAACCCGCCGAAACAGTTGAGATCCTGTCGGATCTGTGAGGCGGTCAGTCCCATCATGGCGGACAGCTCGGTGGAGTTGATGCGCCCTTTGCCTTCCCGCAGGAGCTCTCCCAAATAGCGGTGGTAGCGGGGCAGTCGGCGAATGACAGCCGCGGACACCTTCTTACGGGGAATGGCTTCCTCTTCCTTGCGCAGCTCGGCAATTCCTTTCACTTGGTTGATGTGTTCCACTGTGTAAACCCTCTTTTTCGCGAGATTGTGTATGGCGGTTGTATTTTGATTGGGGGTTTCCCCTTTACCCACTGTTTTTCCACAGCGGCGATTGTGGACTTTGTGGAAAACTTTCGGATGAGACCCTGTTCGGCACCCCAAAAGTGCAGAAAAAGCGGTCTCGGGGAGGCTTTTGGGCAGAATTTTCCGTCGAATCAAGGGGACAGCCTTTGTTTGGACGGGATCCCCCGGGGGTTTTCGGGCAGGAGAAGGGGTCAGGGCAGAGAACACCGCCACGGGGGGAGCATGTTGAGTGACTGCCCGGCCTCCCGGCACGTCCGCACGGGGGCCGCCGTCAGCGCGAGAGCTCGTCCGTGGCGCCGGCGTTCAGGGTGTGGTCTGCCCGATTTCCGGCGACAAACTCATAATATCCCTGCGCGGCGACCATGGCGGCGTTGTCCCCGCAGTGTGAGAGGGGCGGGAGATACAATGCTCGGCCCATGCGCCGGGTGAGCTGTTGCAGAGAGGCGCGCAGGTGCGAATTGGCGGCAACCCCCCCGGCGACCACCAGCGGAAGGGAGGGGTAGCGCGACAGCGCCGCCTCTACCTTGTGGGTCACCCCCGTCACCGCCTCATAGGTGAAGGCGGCGGCAAAGAGTTCCCTCGGGAGGGGGAGGCCCTTTTGTTCATAGCGGTGCAGCAGGTTGACTGCGGCGGTTTTCAGCCCCGAAAAGGAAAGGTCCAGCGTGTCGTCCGCCAGCGCGGGAGAGGGAAGCCGCAGGGCGGGGTCCCGATAGGCGGGGGTGGCGGGATACTGCCATACGGAGGGGGGGGAATGGGTCTCCGAGGACTCCTTTGTCAAGGAGGCGGCGGCCAGCGCGAAACCCTCGGCCGCCAAACGGTCAAAGTCGGCACCCGCAGGATAGGACAGACCTAACAGCCGCCCGACCTTGTCAAACGCCTCTCCGATGGCGTCGTCCCGGGTGGCGCCGAGCTCGGTATAGTCGGTATGGCTTTGCACCAGGTATAAGGACGTATGCCCGCCCGAGACCGCGAGCGCGACAAAGGGCGGGGTGGGGCGGGGGCCGGCACCGAGATAGGCGGCGGCAACATGCGCCTTCATATGGTTGACCGCCACCAGCGGGAGGCCATAGGAGGCCGCGAGCGACTTGGCGAAGTTGACCCCCACCAGCAAGGCGCCAATCAGGCCGGGGCGGTTGGTGACCGCGACCAGGTCCAGCTGCGCCATGTGCATGCCGGCCTGCGACAGGGCCAGGGCGGTCAGGGGAGAGATGACCTCTATATGGGCGCGGCTGGCAAGCTCGGGTACCACGCCGCCATAGGGACGGTGCAGGGCCACCTGCGAGCGCACCGCATGGGAGCGCTCGGTCAGCACCCCTGCCTCATCGGCGTGCAGCACGGCGGCCGCCGTCTCGTCGCAGGAACTTTCAATACCGAGAATAAACATCTGAAATCCTTATGTGTCAAGAATGATCGGCCGCCGCCGGGCGTGTGGTGTCAAACGGCAGGTGCGGCCGGAGGAGACCCGCGGGGGGGAGCATGGCGGGGGGAGAAGGCCGGAAAGAGGCACGGGCGGCTGATTTTGTCAAGAATAGTATACCATCACCAGCGCGTCCTCGGTGGGGGCTCGGTAGTAGGCGGGGCGGCGCGAGAGTTCGACAAAGCCGCAACAGCGGTACAGACTCTGCGCGGCGCGGTTGCCGGCGCGCACCTCCAGGTAGCCGTGGGTGTACCCTTCCTGCGCCACCAGCGCCTGGACATGTGTCAGCAGGGTGCGGCCAAGGCCCCGGTGCCGATAGGCGGGCAGGACGGCCGTCCGCAACAGCTCCCACTCGGGGTGAATGCTTTGCCAGAGCAAAAAACCACAGGGGACCCCCTCCTCCTGCACTAAAACCCCCCGGTTCACGGCGGCACAAAGGCAGGCGCGGATGTCGGGCTCCTGCCACGGCTCGGCAAAACAGGCCGCCTCTATGGCAGCGACCAGGGCGGCATCCTGCGGCGTGAGCGCTCGCAGCGTTCGTGGCTCACTCCGCATAGCCCAGCGCCTCGCGGATCTGCCGCAGGGTTTGGCGATACGCCTCGGGCGGCTGTCCGTACGGGTCGGCGATCTCCGCCAGGGTGGATATCTTGCCGGAGTGGGCGGGAAAGGCGCACATGAGGGACAGGGCGTGGGCGGAGGACAGGCAAATGATCCGGTCACAGCAAGCCATGACGGCCTCGTCAATCTGGGCGGCGACATGCCCCTCATAGTCGTTGTCGGGGAGGTTCGGAATCCCTGCCTCGGCCAGGGCGGCGACTGCGTACGCGGCAATGGGGCTGCCCGCCTGCACGGCAATCCCGCGGCTACAGGCACGGGTGGGTTTGCCGCGGTTCATATGGTTATACAGGGCTTCCGCCATGGGAGAGCGGCAGGTATTGCCCGTGCAGATGAAGCAAACACGCAAAAAGGGCTCGCTGGTCGCAGGGTCGCAAACGACTGCGGGAGCCGGAGCGTTCATGTGCACCATGGCATACCTCCTTCGTGGTTTCGGTTCGGTAACCATATTATAATACATTGGGCAGAATCAGTCAAGCATCCTGTATAAAACTTCACAATCTCCCCCGCGGGGGCAAAAAAAGAAGCGCAGAACGCGCTTCTTTGGGGAAAGGCAGGAGCCGGGTCAGTCGGTGGATTCGGTGAGGGACAGGGACAGCTCTTGCAGGGCGGCGGGGTCGGTAGGGGCGGGGGCGCCGGACATGGGCTCGGAGGCGTTTTGCACCTTGGGGAAGGCAATGACATCGCGAATATCCTCCAGTCCCAGCGTCAGGGCGACCAGCCGGTCCAGCCCGAAGGCCAGTCCGCCGTGCGGCGGGACGCCGTATTTGAAGGCTTCGAGCAGGAAGCCGAACTTCTCCTCCGCCTCTGCCGCGCTGAGCCCCAGCACCGAGAACAGTCCCGACTGCAGGGCGGCGTCATGGATGCGGATGGAACCGCCGCCCAGCTCGGTGCCGTTGAGGACAATGTCATACGCTTTGGCGCGCACCCGCGCGGGGTCGCTGTCCAAATAGGGGATATCCTCGTCCATGGGGGCGGTAAAGGGATGGTGCTTGGCGTAAAAGCGGCCGTCCTCCTCGTCGTACTCCAGGAGCGGGAACTCGGTGACCCACAGGAAACGGTAGTCCTTTGGGTCCAGCAGTCCTAGGCGGCGGGCGCACTCGCAGCGCAGGGCCCCCAGCGCGTCAAAGACCACCCCGTCCCGGTCTGCCACCAGCAGCAGCAGGTCGCCGGGAGCGGCGCCGAGCGCCTCGCGGACGGCCTGGTTTTCGGCCTCGGAAAGGAATTTGGCATAGGAGGAGGTGGGCTCGCTGCCCTCCGCCCATTTCAGCCATGCCACACCCTTGGCTTTGTAGGTTTTGGCGTGCTCGGTGAGGGCGTCGATTTCCTTGCGGGAGAACGCGGCGCCCCCCTTGACATTGATGCCGCGGACCGAGTATCCCGGCCGGGTGGCCTCGGAGAACACCTTGAAGGCGCAGTCTTTCAACAGTCCCGACAGGTTGACCAGCTCGAAGCCGAAGCGCAAATCCGGCTTGTCCGAGCCGAAGCGCTCCATCGCCTCCCGATAGGTGAGGCGGGGGAAGGGATCGGGCAACTCGATGTGGCAGAAGTGGCGGTAGAGGTACCGCAGGAAGCCCTCGTGGACGGCCAGCACATCCTCCTCGGTGACAAAGGACATTTCGGTGTCGATTTGTGTAAACTCCGGTTGACGGTCTGCCCGCAGGTCCTCGTCACGGAAGCAACGGGCGATCTGAAAGTAGCGGTCAAAGCCGGAGAGCATGAGCAACTGCTTGTACAGCTGGGGAGACTGGGGCAGGGCGTAAAACCGGCCGGGGTGGACGCGGCTGGGGACCAGGTAGTCGCGCGCGCCCTCGGGGGTGGGCTTGATGAGGTGGGGGGTCTCAATGTCAACAAAACCTTGCTCGGCATAGTAGCGTCGTGCCAGGGAAGTGATGGCCGAGCGGGCCATGATGTTGCGCTGCATATCCGGGCGGCGCAGGTCAAGGTAGCGGTGGCGCAGCCGCAGGTCCGGACGCACGGGGCTGTTCTCGACGATATCAAACGGGGGGGTTTTGGCCACAGACAGGATTTTGAGCTCATGAACCGCCACTTCAATCTCACCGGTGGGCAGAGCCTTGTTGACCGCGCCCTCTCCCCTGGCGCGCACCACGCCGTGGGCGCACAGCACAAATTCCGCGCGCACGCCATAGGCGGCGTCGAAAACGGCGGGGTCGGTGGTCTCGTCAAAGGAAAGCTGGACGATGCCGCTGCGGTCGCGCAGGTCCACAAAAATCAGCGAGCCGAGGTTTCGCTGCTTTTGTGCCCAGCCCATGACACAGACGGTGCGGCCGATGTCGCGGGCGGACAGCTCGGCGCAATAGCAGGTGCGTTTGTCTTCTTGGGTGAAAAATGATGGCATGGTATCTCTCCTTGCTGTATCGCTCAATCGGTGATGGGTGTGTGGTCGGATAAGAGGAGGGCGTCGGCGGCAGCCGCCAATACGGCCTCCAGCGCCTGCTCGGGGCTGTCTGCCTGCACATTGCAGCCCGCCGCCAGGTGGTGTCCCCCGCCGCCAAAACGGGCGGCGACGGCGGCGACATTCGCCCGGACAGAGCGCAGCGACACCCGATAGGTGCGGGGGTCGGTCTGCCTGAGGACAAACGCCAGCTCGGTGCCCTCCAAGGAGCGCACCACGTCAATGGCGGTTTCCAGGGCGTCGGCGGGCAGCGCGGCGGCTGCCAGCTCGGCGGCGGTGAGGACGGCATAGCTGATGCGCCCGCCGTGGGCGGAGGCCAGCTTCGTAGCGGTCAGCGCCTCGGCCCGCAGTAGCTCTCGGGGCTTGGTGTCAAACAAGAGGCGACCGATACGGGGGGCGTCCGCGCCCTGTTCCAAAAGATCTGCCGCGGTGCGCAGGGTGTGCGGGGTGACATTGGCGTACTTGAAGCACCCGGTGTCCGCCATCAGGGCGGCATATACGGCGTCCAGCGCAGGGCGCGGCAGTGCCGCGGTCCCACTTTCCGCTTGCAGAAACAAAAGAATCTCATACACAACCTCGCCGCACGCCGCCGCCTCGGGGCGGAGGTAGTGGTCGGCAAAGGGGGTGTTGGTCTGATGGTGGTCTATCATCAGCGCGGGGGCCAGCCGGCCTTGCAGGCGGGCGGCCAGACTGCCCAGCTGGACAGGGGCCGCCACATCCACCGCCACCACCAGGACATCCTCACCCGCCTCCGGCGGCGCGAGGTCTACCCCCTCCAACAAAAAACTCAGGCGAGAGGGAATCTCGTCCGCGCACAGGCAACGGGGGCGCTTGCCCAGCAGTGCCAGCATATGCGCCAGCGCGGCAGCGCTGCCCACCGTGTCGCCGTCGGGGCGGGTGTGCATCACCAGCACGGGACGCTCGGCCGCCAGCAACCGCCGGCAAAGCTGCGTCAGTGTCAAAGGGGTAAAGTCGCTCATAGGGTTGTCCTCCGGTGTCAGGGGCGGGGCGGACCGTCCGGCGGGGCTCACGACTCGGGCTTGTCCGGCGGCGGAGCGGGGGGCAGGTCCAGCTCGCTGAGCAACCGGGCAATGCGGGCGCCGTGTTCCATGCCGTGGTCACGGTAAAATTGCAGCGCGGGGGTGAGGCGCAGGTTCAGCGTGAGCGCCAAATGGCGGCGCAACATGCCGCTCGCGCCCAGCAGGGCGGTTTTGACCTCTGCGTCGTCACCCATGGTGGAAAAGTACACGCGGGCAATTTTTAGGTCCGGCGTGGTGTCCACCCGGGTGATGCTGACCAGGTTGCCCGCGATGCGGGGGTCTGCCATCTCTCGGACCGCAGTCGCCAACGCTTCGGTCATGGCATCGTTGATGCGGCTTTTTCTGTGTTTTGACATAGGTTTTCCTTTATGATTTATCGTTGGCATGCCAACATTTGCGGAGAAAAGCTGGCGAGATTCGTTTCAAATAGGTGGCAGGAGCAGCGGCTCGACCTGCCACGGGAACTCACCCAGCAGCCGGGCGGCATTGCGGCGAAAGACCTCGGTGTCGCCGGTCACGCGGAATTCACGGCGTCCCTGCTCGGCTGTGGCGGGAGTAGGTAGGCTTTTTGCCGCCTCGGCACCGCTGTTGATGAGGGTCACGCCTGGCAGGTACGCGGCGATCGCCTCGGACAGCCACGGGTAATGGGTACAGCCCAAAATCAGGGTATCGGCACCAAAGTCCAGCGCAGGGCGCAGGCTCTCTGCTACACAATTCTTGACATAATCGCGGTCAGACAACCCCTTTTCCACCAAAGGAGCAAACAGGGGGCAGGGAATCTCCAGCGTTTGGATGGCAGGGTCGCTTGCCTGTATGCGGCGGGTAAAGGAACGGGTGGCGGTGGTGGCGGCGGTGGCGGCGACGGCAATCTTGCGGTTGCGGGTCGCCCGGCAAGCGGCCGCTACCGACGGCTCCACAATGCCCACCACCGGCAGGGGAGGCTGCCAGCCGGGCGACAGATTCACGCTCAGCGTGCCGCATGCCAGCAGCAGGAACTCGGCACCGCTGTCCTTGAAGTAGTGGGCCGCCTGCCGGATGAAGGATTGTAGCTGGGCGGCGGGACGGTCGCCATAGGGTACCCGCGCCGGGTCGGCTGCGTACAGGATGTCGGTGCGGGGGAACAAACGGTCTGCCACCGCAAAGGCAGTCAGCCCGCCCAGCCCGCTGTCAAATATGCCGATCATCGTGTGCAGCGGCCTCCGCTCACCGCGGGGGAAAGGAGTTGTTGAACTGCCGAGTGAGATGCGCGGCAGATGGTCGGTGCGGGGGTGGTGTCCCCGGGGCAGGTGGAAAAGGGCTTGTCCAGCGTGAATCCGGCGGGGGTCTGGTGAGCTGGGCGGGGGGCGTAGGTGAGGGGCATAGCAGTTCCTCCGTATGATGGTTGATGGTGGTTGACTGGTTGGGGAGAGGCCCCGCGCTGGTGTCGGGTGGGCAAACGGGGCGTATCAGGCGGGGGTTTAGTCGCTGATCGAACGGTTGGATAGGCGGTGGGATGGTTAGGGACGGGTGATTGCGGGGGGCAGGGCGGCGCGGATCAGACGCGCCAGCAAGCGGGGGTAGGGCACCCCCATGTGTTCGAGCAGCAGCGGGTACATACTGCGAGCGGTGAAACCGGGCAGGGTGTTGACCTCGTTGACAAACACACGGCCGTCACGCCGGCGTACAAAAAAGTCCACGCGGCAGAGATGCCGGCAGTCCAGCGCGTCAAAGGCTTCGCCGGCATACCCCATCAGCTCGGCGGCGGTGGCGGCGGGCAGGCGGGCGGGGACGTGCAGTTTGGCGGTGTGGGTCTTGTACTTGGTGTCGTAGTCGTAAAAGGGGGCGCCCGGCTCTACCTCTCCGGGCAGGGACACCACCCGCTCACCGTCGTCCAGAACCGCCACCTCCGCCTCCACCCCGTCCGTGTATGCCTCTGCCAGGACTTTGCTGTCAATGCGGGCGGCGGCGACCAATGCCTGCTGTAGCTCTGCTCGGTTGCGGGCGATGGCGGCACCCACCGAGCTGCCGGAGTTGGCGGGTTTGACAAAGACGGGATAGGGCAGGGTTTGCTCGACCTGCTCGCAGCGCTCTGCGAGCGGGCAGTTGTCCCGCAACAATAACCCGTCCACGACCGGCAGTCCCCGGGCGGCAAGCACGACTTTGGTCAGGTGCTTATCCATGCACAGGGCCCCGGCGCGGCACCCACTGCCCACATAGGGCAGGCGGTAGCAGTCGAGCAATCCCTGCAGGCGTCCGTCCTCCCCGTACTGCCCGTGCAGGACCGGAAAGATGACGTCGGGGACCAGGAGGGACGTTGTGAAGTCGGGCAGGTGAAACGCCCCTTGCCTCAGAAAAACCGGGAAAAGGTGGGGGGTATCCAGGTGCCAGGTGTCATTTGGGAGGGCGGCATAGTCGCCGCAGTAGTACAGCCAACGGCCGTCCCGGGTGATTCCCACCGGGTAGACGGTGTAGTGGCCGTGGGGCAGGCGGCACAGGACTTCATAGGCGGAGCAAAGAGAGACCGCATACTCCTCACTCATGCCGCCAAACAGCAATACCAGGGAAATCGACTTCATCAGCGCGCCTCGCTTCCCGCTTGAGTGTCAATCAAGCTTGTTGGGCATAACCTACTGTAGGATATGCACCGGGCGCGCGAAGGGTTTATGCCGCGGGGTGGAAAAACCGCGGGCAGCGAAACCGCGGGCGGTGAAGCCGCAGGCTTATGGTTGGCAGCGGAGGATGGCCAGGCGGTCGTGCCCGGCGTAGTCCTGTTGAATCCGGGCGGTGAGGCCGTGGGTGGCGGCCAGTTGCCGCAGTGCGTCCCCCTGGTCGTAGCCGATCTCCAAAGCGCAAAAACCTTCCTTATATATATAGATTTGCGCATAGCGCACCAGCACCCGGTAAAAATCCAGCCCGTCCGCCCCGCCGTCCAGTGCCATGAGAGGCTCGAACGCCAGCTCGGGGGAGAGGGTGGGCAGGACATCCCTTGCAATATAGGGGGGGTTGGACAGCAGCGCGTCAAAGGGGGCGGGGTCAAAAGGTTGTGTGAGCAGGTCCCCGCGGTGCAGGGTCAGGCGGTCTGCCACCCCGTTATCCCGGGCGTTTTGCGCGGCGAGGGTCAGCGCAGCCTCGGACAGGTCAAGCGCCACAGCGGTGCAGTCGGGGCGGGCCGCCAGCGTGGAAATGGCGACGCAGCCGCTGCCGGTGCACAGGTCGGCAAAGTGAGCGCGAGGTGGCAGGTGCCGCACCGCGTATGCCACCAGCAACTCGGTCTCGGGGCGGGGAATCAGGCAGTCGGGGGTGACGCGGTAGCGTTCTCGGTAAAAGTAACTTTCGCCGACAATATAAGCCAGCGGTTCCCGCCGCAGGCGGCGGGTAAGGGCTTGCTGCAGGGCGTGCTCGTCAATGCCCATCGTAGCGCTGTCGGTATGCGGGGCGGGGGGCTCGGCGGAGCTGCCCAGGCTGCGAAATATCACGCGCGCCTCGGCGGCCGCCTCCTCCATACCGCCCTCGGCCAAGCGCCGTTTCAGTTCAAGCAGGGTCATGGGACGTGGGGGCGTCGGGCAGCGGCGGGGCGGCCGGGGGAGTCTCGGCCAATACGGAGTCTTCCGTTGACTGCGCAACAGTCGGATCGGTTGCCTCGGCGGCGAGGGGCTCGCTCCCAGCGAGGGGCTCGCTCCCCTCGCTGGGAGCGGCGGCTTTGGACGGTTTTTCGTACAGGGAGGGGTCAAAGTCCGGGAACTCCTGACGCAGCGCCGATTTGAGGGCGACAATGGCGACTTCCAGTTGACTGTCGTCCGGTTCTTTGGTGGTCAGCCGCTGCATCCATAGCCCGGGGAGGGAGAGGGCGCGGACCAGGCCGTTGTCGTGCTTGCCGGCGTACATGATGAATTCAAAGCCCAGCCCCACCACCAGCGGCAACACCAGCAGCTTGATCCCCACATAGGCCAATTTCGGCAGGTCGGGCAGCAGGATATGGATGAACAGGCTCATCACAATGCCGAGTAAAATCATGAAAAACATGAAGCTGGTGCCGCAACGGGGGTGGAAGCGGGAGTAGGCTTTCACGCTCTCGGGGGTCAGCTCGCCGCCCGCCTCATAGCAGAACACGCTTTTATGCTCGGCGCCGTGGTACTCAAAGGTGCGGCGGATGTCTTTCATCAAAGAAATCAGGTAGATGTACAGCACAAAGATGCTGATTTTCAACGCCCCCTCTACCACCGCTTTCCAGGCGCCCAGCTCAGTGCGAAAGAGCCACTCTATGCCATCGGCTGCCAGTCGGGGCAGATAGATGAACAGCACCACGCTGAGCGCCAGCCCCAGCACCATGCCGATGCCCATGATGAGGTCGAACAGGTTGATGCTCAGCTTTCGTTTCAGCCATTTTTCAAACCGCCCTTCCTCCTCCTCGATGCCGAGGGCGGCGGCGGAAATGTTCAGGGTTTGCATGCTCAGTTTGAGCATTTCTGCAAAGTTCACCACCCCGCGCACCAGCGGCCAGTTGAGCGGCCTGTACTTTTGGCGCAGAGAGACAAACTCATTGGTCTTGACCGAGATGCTGCCGTCCTCTAAACGGCAGGCGGTGCTGCAGGTGGTGCCCGCCTTCATCATCACGCCCTCAATGACCGCCTGTCCCCCCACCCGACCGAGGCGACAGCTTTGGGTTTCCTGTTTTTCGTTTGGCATACTTTTCTTCCTTATTCTATGTATTGCGGCGGAACACGCATTGGCGGCGGGAGCACACAGGGTGTGGGCAGCCGCACGCAGTGCGGTGAGAGCGTCAGCTCCCGGTATTGCGTAAGCAATACCACTACCTGTATTATACCATACAATCTGCGCAAAATAAACAGGTAAATTGAAAAACAGGGGCGGATGGAGACGGCAGGGAAGATTTTTAGGCAGGCGTGCGGTTTGCTGCGGTCTGCCGCTGCCTCCCGCCGGGGTGCGCACCCCGGGCGGGAGATGCCGGATCATGGTCGGATTGGCAGGATAAAAAATCTGTGAAACCCCTTGACAAAGCGACAGAGGCAAGGTATAATGGTGGAGCTTGTCGCCCCTGCCGGGAAGGCGCGGGGCGAGAAGGGATTCCGTGGACAGGTGCGAAAAGAATTTAGAAAAGCACTTGACAAAGGCTATGGGATGTGGTAAACTAAAAAAGTCGCAGTCGAAAGGCTGACGCTTGGTCTTTGAAAATTGAACAACAGAAATTTCGAACACTAACTTGGTCAAAAGACAAAGGCAAGTGTGAAGGAATCTCGTTAATATCACTTTTAAACTCGAAAAGTAAGAGAAGCTTGAGAGCAAGCAGCTCTAAAAAGAATGTAAGGCCCGAAAGGGCATTATATAACCATTTTTAGAGAGTTTGATCCTGGCTCAGGATGAACGCTGGCGGCGTGCATAACACATTCAAGTCGAACGGGGTATAGAAATATGCCTAGTGGCGGACGGGTGAGTAACGCGTGAGCAATCTGCCTTTGTGTGGGGGATAACAACCGGAAACGGTTGCTAATACCGCATAACGTACGAGCACCGCATGGTACACGTACCAAAGATTTATCGCACAGAGATGAGCTCGCGTCCGATTAGATAGTAGGTGAGGTAAAGGCTCACCTAGTCAACGATCGGTAGCCGGACTGAGAGGTTGAACGGCCACATTGGAACTGAGATACGGTCCAGACTCCTACGGGAGGCAGCAGTGGGGAATTTTGGGCAATGGGCGAAAGCCTGACCCAGCGACGCCGCGTGAAGGAAGAAGGTCTTCGGATTGTAAACTTCTGTCAACAGGGAAGAAACAAATGACGGTACCTGTGGAGGAAGCCACGGCTAACTACGTGCCAGCAGCCGCGGTAATACGTAGGTGGCGAGCGTTATCCGGATTTACTGGGTGTAAAGGGTGTGTAGGCGGGGAAGCAAGTCAGATGTGAAATGTATGGGCTCAACTCATGCAGTGCATTTGAAACTGCTTTTCTTGAGGATCGGAAGGGTAAATGGAATTCCCAGTGTAGCAGTGAAATGCGTAGATATTGGGAGGAACACCGGTGGCGAAGGCGATTTACTGGACGATGACTGACGCTGAGACACGAAAGCGTGGGGAGCAAACAGGATTAGATACCCTGGTAGTCCACGCTGTAAACGATGAATGCTAGGTGTAGGGGAATTATCTTCTGTGCCGCAGCTAACGCAATAAGCATTCCACCTGGGGAGTACGGCCGCAAGGTTGAAACTCAAAGGAATTGACGGGAACCCGCACAAGCAGTGGAGTATGTGGTTTAATTCGACGCAACGCGAAAAACCTTACCAGGATTTGACATCCACAGAAAGAGGCGTAATGGCCTCTGTGCCCTTCGGGGAGCTGTGAGACAGGTGGTGCATGGTTGTCGTCAGCTCGTGTCGTGAGATGTTGGGTTAAGTCCCGCAACGAGCGCAACCCTTACTGTTAGTTGCTACGCAAGAGCACTCTAGCAGGACTGCCGTTGACAAAACGGAGGAAGGTGGGGACGACGTCAAATCATCATGCCCTTTATATTCTGGGCTACACACGTACTACAATGGCGCAAACAAAGGGAAGCGAACCCGCGAGGGGGAGCAAATCTCACAAAAGGCGTCCCAGTTCAGACTGCAGGCTGCAACTCGCCTGCACGAAGTTGGAATTGCTAGTAATCGCGAATCAGCATGTCGCGGTGAATACGTTCCCGGGTTTTGTACACACCGCCCGTCAAACCATGAGAGTTGGAAACACCCGAAGCCTGTGAGCTAACCGCAAGGAGGCAGCAGTCGAAGGTGGGTTCAATGATTGGGGTTAAGTCGTAACAAGGTAGCCGTATCGGAAGGTGCGGCTGGATCACCTCCTTTCTATGGAGAACGTGCGTACTATCGAGAGATGAGTATGCGGACTCAATGGAAACAACGATGATGGGATTCTAATTGAGGAATGACTGTTGTTCAATTTTCAGGGACTAAGGTTTCTGAGTAGTCGGTGTCTATGACGCACAGGGCCCACCCGTACCCATTCCGAACACGGAAGTTAAGCTGTGCAGTGCCTACGATACTTTGCCGGAGACGGCACGGGAAAACAGGTCGATGCCGACATCAGCGAGAGCCTCTCGGCTCTCGCTGAGACACCACGAACGGGGGTGTAGCTCAATTGGGAGAGCACCTGCCCTGCAAGCAGGGGGTCATGGGTTCGAATCCCATCATCTCCACCACAAGTGGAAGGAGCCGCATCAGCCAAAACGGGCTCATAGCTCAGTTGGTTAGAGCGCGTGCCTGATAAGCACGAGGTCGGTGGTTCGACTCCACTTGAGCCCACCAAGGGCGCCCGCCCGTAAGGGCGAAAGCCCGCAGGATCAAGATGCCCCCCAAAAGCACGCCGGCACCGAGTGTCTAAGTACGCGGTACGTCGGAGCGTGATTTGCGGCAGCTTGAGCCCACCAGAGGATCAAGATGCCCCCCAAAAGCACGCCGGCACCGAGTGTCTAAGTACGCGGTACGTCGGAGCGTGATTTGCGGCAGCTTGAGCCCACCAAGGGCGCCCGCCCGTAAGGGCGAAGCCCCAAAGCACCCGTTGAGGGACAGACAAGCAAGTGTTCATTGAAAACCGAATAAAGCACAATAAAGAAACGAACAGATAGTTGTAAAAAAGGAAGATTTTTTAAGAGATTAGAAGGTCTTTCCGAAAAAGTGGGAACTACAATGGAACCGAAGGTCCGCAAGGACCGGCGGTGAAACAATTTGTGAATGAAAGGTCTTTTCATTTACAACCCAAGCACAATTATTTGCGAAGCTCAAGCAATTGCTAAACTTGAACGTTTAAGAGAACGAAGCAAGAATGGCTGTTCAAGCGAAAAAGAGCGTAAGGTGAATGCCTTGGCACTAGGAGCCGAAGAAGGACGCGATTACCTGCGATAAGCTGCGGAGAGTTGGAAATAAGCATTGACCCGCAGATTTCCGAATGGGG
>JBBAEK010000025.1:0-21028 GCA_041655935.1 Eubacteriales bacterium | reverse complement strand
ACAGCCCCCGGCTTTGCACCAACAATGCCGCTGACACATTGGCGGTAGCCACCAGCACCACCACCAGCCCCACCAGCAGCGAAAACAGTCTGGGGCGGCTCACCTGCAGGGCGTGAGCCGTGCGTATCATCTTGCCCGTCTTTCCCATCAGCGCGCCTCCCTTATCTGTTTTTGCGGCGGCGAAGCACCACCACGCCCGCACCCGCCACCGCGAGGGGCAGCACCCCCACCAACAGAAGGGTGTAAAGGTGCGCTTCACGCATGGTCAGGTTCTCCAGCAAATAGGAGCCGATGACCACCATAGTGGCACCAAACGGGGGGGTGGCCCCCGCGTAATTGTCAAGTAAACTATACAAAAACGCCTCGTTTCCGTACTCGTCGCTTTCCAGCGCGTCATGTGCCGCCAAGTACACACTGGAGACGACAAAGACCGCCCCGCCCCCGCCGCTGTCCCGGCTGAGTGCCGCGATGGTGAAGTTGCCCTCACTGCTTTGCAGCTTGCCGTCGGCATAGGCGGCGGAGTCGGGAGAGGCGCGCAGCAGCGCCCCCACTTCCTTGCCCTCCCGCTCGGACAGCATGAGGGGGGAGGCTTCCCTGACAATCACGCGCCCCGCGCCGTACTCGCCCGTCCGGCGGGCCAAAGTCGCCCCGGCGTCACTGTCGGCATACGACGCCACCAGCGTGTAGCCGTCGGCGGTGATGGACTGCCCCCGGTCGCGAATGGTCGCGTCCGAGACGGCAATACCCCACCCGGCCAAAAATGCTTCCAGTTTGACCAGCCCGGAGGTCAGCGGGTCGATGCCCATCACCAGCAGTCCGCCGGCGTCCAGAAACTCCTCGATTTTCTCCAGTTCCGCCCGCACCCCCGTCTGCCCGCGAATGAAGTCGTAGCGAGGGTTGGACACCACCAAAATTCCCGCCGTGTCGGTCAGCTCCTCCTGCATGAGGTCAATGGGCAGGACCCGGTACCCCGCGCACACCAGCAGGTTATAGAAAGATTTATCGGCCACCTCGCCGTGGTTGGTACTCACGTAGGCGGTGGGGTGGGGATCGGTCAGCACCCAGCGCACCATGGCGGCCATGACCTCCTCGCCGTTGTAGGCCTCGGTCTCGTTGTTGGCATTCAGCACAAAAAAGGCGGACAGGGGCTGCACCATAAACTGCGCACCGCCGTCAATAATGACCGATTGGGTGGTGATCCGGTTGATTTGCCGACGGGTGGTCTCCCCCGTATCCGGGTCGGTCTCGGTCTCGTACCGGTACCGCTCCACCCGCTCGGGGTCGGTGAAAATATTGACCGTCTCCACCGTGATGAAGTCGTGCCGCTCCGCCAGCTGCCGGGCGGTTTCCCACACCAGGCGGTACACCACGTCCCCCCGCAGCTCCTCCTCGTTCATGCAGAACAGGAGGGACACTTCGCCCTCTGCCGACAGCGCGGACAGGTAGTCATGGATGGGTTCCCCCACCCGGTGCTCGTAGTGCTCCTTGGTGTACAAATACCAGCCGAAATGCTCGGCGAGTGCGTACACCGCCACGTTCAGCACCGCCACCAGCGCTAAAAAGGCGCTGATCAGCGCGGTGCTGACACGGGTATATTCCCTCACAAGCCGGCCCTTCTGCATGATGCTGCTCCCCCTCATAGATAGCGCCGTTTGTCATACACGCGCATGGTGAGAAAGAGAAAGACCGCCGTCACCGACAGGTAGTAGATCAGCGCCGCCACATCGAAAATCCCCTGGGTGAAGTTCTGGAAGCGGCTGAAAATCGAAAAGCTGCTGACCACCGCACGCAGCCAGTAGACCGGAATGATGCGATTGACCAGACTGATCAATAAAAACAGCAAAATGATGCCCATCGACCCCACCGCCGCCGCCAGCTGGTTTTCGGTCAGCGCCGAGACAAACAGCCCGATGGCAATGAAGGCCATGCCCACCAGCAGCATCGCCAGCAGGTTGCCCAGCCACATGGCTGTCTTGACATAGCCGTAGGGGTAGAGCAGGAGGAAAGACAGGGAGGACAGGCCCATGCACCCCGCAAACACGGTATACGCCGCCAGAAACTTGGCGCTCACCATGCTGAAAATCGACACCGGGGCGGTGAGCAGCATCTGTTCGGTGCGCTGCCGCCGCTCCTCGCTGAACAGCTTCATGGTGAGCAGAGGCAACAGCACCGCTAACAACAGCAACAGGTAGGTGAAGTACTGGGTCACATCCGCCGACATGGCATACAGGGTGGTAAAGACAAACACCCCTCCGCTCACCGCAAAGAAAATCGCCACGAACACATACCCGATGGCCGAAGTAAAGTAGGCCCTCATTTCACGCCGGTAAATCGCTGACATAGCATCCCCCCGCTTGTACTATCGCTGTTTTTGTCTCTTTCGCGCCGCTGCTCCAACCGGCCGCCCGCGGCTTCCGAACACCCCGCCGGAATGGCCCGGCCGGCGTCCTTGTTTGGTCTGTCATCGGTTGCCCGGCCCGCGGGCAGCCTTCTGTCCCCCGCCGCAAAGCCCGTCTCATGGCTTGGACTGGGCGTTGGCGCGGTCCACCAATCGGATGAACACCGACTCCAGGTCCGTGCCCACCCCCGTCACCCCCACAATGGGGTAGCCCTTTTTCGCACAACTGTAAAACACATCCTTGCGGCAATCGGTGCCTTTGGCGCCCTGCACCAGGTACACCTCCGCCTCGCCGTCCCGCTGGTCCGCCGCGTCGGCCGAGAGCACGCCCGCCGTCCCCCGCAGGGTCGCGAGCACCTCTTTTTTCGGACCGCCGATGCTGTACCGATAGTGCGTGTTGTCCGCAATGGCGCGGGTGAGGTTGTCGGTCTGCTCGTCGGCAATCAGCTTGCCGCGGTTGATGATGAGCACACGCCCGCAGACCGCCTGCACCTCCGCCAGCACGTGGGTGCTCAGCACCACCGTGTGCCGCTTGCCCAGCGTGCGCAGCAGCCCCCGCACCTCAATGATCTGTTTGGGGTCGAGCCCGATGGTGGGCTCGTCAAAAATGAGAATTTTGGGGTCGCCCACCAGTGCTTGGGCGATGCCCAGCCGCTGCCGGTACCCCTTGGACAGGTTGCGGATCAGACGCTGCCGCACCTCCCCCAGCTTGACCACCTCGCAGATCTCGTCCAGGTGCGCCCGGCGGTTCAGGGTACAGCCCCTGAGTTCGTAGGCAAACTGCAAATACTCCTCCACTGTCATTTCGGGGTAGACCGGGGGCTGTTCGGGCAGGTACCCGATTTGCGCCTTGGCGGCCAACGGATGGTCCAGCACGTCCACCCCGCCGATGACCACCTTGCCCGAGGTGGCGGACAGGTAGCCGGTCAGGATATTCATCGTGGTGCTTTTGCCGGCCCCGTTGGGCCCCAGCAACCCCACAATTTCGCCCTCCCCGACGGTAAAGCTGACGTCACTGAGCGCGTACTGGTTGCCGTACCGCTTGGTAAGATTTTGGACTTGTATCATGGTGGCAAGTGATCCTTTCTGATACGGTTTCCCCTGCCCTCCGCAGGCATCAACAACTTTACTTTTGCGGACCGCCCGCCTCCCGGCGAACTGCCCTAAAACACGGCCTCCGCAAGCCCGCCGACCATGCCGCCGACCCGACTGCTGCCGCTCGGCTGCCGCCTCCCGGCGAACCGTCCTAAAACACGGCCTCCGCAAGCCCGTCGACCCGACTGCTGCCGCTCGGCTGCCGCCTCCCGGCGAACCGTCCTAAAACACGGCCTCCGCAAGCCCGCCGACCCGGCCGCCGCCGCTCGGCTGCCGCCTCCCGGCAAACCGTCCTAAAACACGGCCTCCGCAAGCCCGCCGACCCGGCCGCCGACCCGACTGCTGCCGCTCGGCTACCGCCTCCCGGCGAACCGCCCTAAAACACGGCCTCCGCAAGCCCGCCGACCCGGCCGCTGCCGCTCGGCTGCCGCCTCCCGGCGAACCGCTCTAAAATACAGCCTCCGCAAGCCCGCCGACCCGACTGCTGCCGCTCGGCTGCCGCCTCCCGGCGAACCGCCCCCGCCGAACTCTGTCGGCGGGTCGGGCACCCCGCCCTGTTTCGGCAGATGATCGGGCAGGTCGCGTCAGGCCCGTTTGAGTGCTTTTATTCTGATAATTGTACCATGCAAATATAAAGGAAATATGAACGAACCGAGAAAATGCTGTGTGTCAGCCGTAAAAAATCCCACACAGCCCGCACGCAACGCCTCTCCCGCCCTCCCCGTCCTTTTTCCGCGCCGCCGCCCTCACATCCTGCCGCCCTCACATCCTGCCGCCCGTCTCCCTTATTTTTCGCCGTCCCGCCTGTTTTATGCCCCCTTGCCACGCTCCCCAAGCACAGCCAAAGCCGCCCTCCATAAAAAAAGCACCATGAACAAAACGACTTCGTTCATGGTGCGGGGTTTTGAAAAAGTAACAGGCCTGTTTTACGCCCTCATCAGGAAAATCACGCCGTCCCCGGAGGGCCGGGGATTGCCGGTAAAGGCATCTTCATAGACATCATGCAGCGCGCATGGCATCACCGCATGGTCCGCCACCAGCCTGAAAAAAGCCGTCGCCTCCTCCTCATCCTCCGTAAAGTTTCGCAACACCGCCGCCATCCGATTGGCCTGCCGGTCGGCCTCCGCACCGGCGCTTTGTCTGTACAACAACAATTTGATGGTGAAATAAGGACGCCGAGGGGGCCCCTCTTGAAGCAAACTCGCACAAATACAGTACCTGCCGATGGTGATGCAATGCTGGTGCAGCAACCTCGGTTGCAGGACATCGTCACTCGCAAGCACGGCGCTGAACAAGGATGTGGCTGTCACGGTCTGTGGATCGTTGAAACGGTCGGCTTTCATAACTGCTCCTTTCAAGATGTTGTTGCAGACAGTATATCATAGTATAAATACTCACTATATTAAGAGCCTCTCCCTTTTCACGACGCTTTTTACAGAAAATGGTTAGCTCGTCTCTATCATGTATATATATTCTCTATAACGAATTTTTCCTTGGAATTTATTACATTTGCCAAAAGAGGATTCCTCTGGCTTCCTCATTTTCCAGAAACTTAGGCAAGCATTTTCCTTAGTTTTATGGTATAATTGTCTCAAAGCAAGCAAGATGTTTTGGCAATATTGCGCTCCATGTTTTTTGCATATAATCACATTCATTATACATAAAGGAACCCCCCACATGAAATCATTCAAAACCATCCTCCGTTCCCTGCGCGACAAAGAACTGTACATAGGTGCCCGCTACCTGATGGGACTGGGCCTGCTGGCGTGTGCCCTGGTGTCGATCGGCCTGTGCGTCCTGCAGCAGTATGGCGAAGGTGCGCTCTCGCTCTGGCTCGCGGCTCACCTGCGGGAAGCGGTGGGCACCGTGCTGTTTTCCGTGCTCCTCACCATGGCGGCCTCCTTGACGCTGGACTATGCCTATACCAAAGAGAAAAGCCAAGAGTAACGGCGTGAAATATACATATATGCATAAAGTGTAAATTATCTTCTGACCCATTGACAGACAAGCCCGTCGGACATATAATAAAAATAGATAATCATCCGCGGCCACGCACGTGCCGCCTGCGGCGCGCCCCGTTCTCACCCGGCGCGTGGTCTGTCAAGCCCAAAAAGGAGGCCTGCCTGATGAAACGTTTGCTTTCGCTTTTGCTCTTGCCGGTGGTGCTTGTCGGCGCTCTGAGTGCCTGCGGGCAGCCGCTGCCTTCCGGCACGACCACCACCGCCCCGGTGTTGCAACTGGCTTTCATGCGCAACGACGACGGCCGGAGCGGCTATACCGAAGAAGATTTTCACCGCGCCTACCTGCGGCTGTCGCTCGAGCTGCTGACCTCCCAGTCCGCCGGGGAAAACGTCCTGCTCTCCCCCTTCTCCATCCTGATGGCGATGACCATGGTCGCCAACGGCGCCGACGGCGAGACCCTCCGCCAAATGGAGGCGACGCTGGGGGACGGGATGCCCATTGCCCGCCTGACCCTCCTGCTCAACGAGCTGTCAGCCCGGCTGGCGGCCGAACCCGACGCCAAGCTGCACCAGGCCAACTCCGCCTGGTATGCCGACGACGGCAGCATCACCCCCCACCAGGCCTTTTTGGACGAGCTCACGCAGGTGTATGAGGCGTTGGTGTCGCAGGTGGACTTTACCGACCCTGCCACTGTAGACCTCATCAACCGGTGGGTCAGTGACAACACGCACGGCATGATTGAGCGCATACTGGATCAGATCCCCGAAGAGGCGGTCATGTACCTCATCAACGCGCTGGCATTTGAGGCAGACTGGCAAAGCCCTTATCGCGAGGGGAACATCCGCTCCGCCCCCTTCACCAACCGGGACGGCACGGTCACTACCGTGCAGATGATGTACAGCGAGGAGTCCACCTACCTCAGCCTGCCGGGCGTCAAGGGCTTTCTGAAGCCCTACAAGGGCGGCCAATACAGCTTTTTGGCACTGCTGCCCGACGGTGATGCGGACGACTTTGTCGAATCTCTTGACGCCGACGGGTGGGCGGCGCTGTTTGCCTCCCGCGTCCCCGGCGTGGTCGTGTCGGCAGGCATCCCTCAGTTTACCAGCGCGTTTGACTGCCGGCTCAACGACGCACTCGAAGCGCTGGGCATCACCGACGCCTTTGACCCCAACCGCGCCGACCTCTCCCTCATCGCCCCTCAGCTCTATATCAGCCGTGTGCTGCACAAAACCTTCATTCAGGTGGATGGGCTGGGTACCCGCGCCGGGGCGGTCACCGCCGTGGAAGTCGGCGTGACCTCCATCCGAGAGACCACCCCCGTCATCTTAGACCGTCCCTTTGTCTATGCCATCATCGACAACGACACCCACCTGCCCCTCTTTGTCGGCACCATGTCCCGGATGGACTAATCGCCCCCTCACCAAACAGTCCCAAACAAAAGCCATGCGTCCAAACCCCCGTTTGGACGCATGGCTTTTACGACTTGTGTCAAACTTCCCGCCACACAGCGCCGCTGGCTTTCCCGGCGCCCCGCGCGTCGGCACTGCCGTCGATTCAACGCATTTATCAACTTTTATTGTCAAGTTGTGAGAGGGCTTCGGCATACGCCTCACGGGTGCAAAGCAAGTTGATAGCCTCCAGTAGCGCGTTGGCGGTGAGGTGGGTGGGCAACCCCAGCCGCTCTGCCAGTGCCGCCCGACGGGCGGCGCTGCCCTCCCCGCCGGACAGCCCGTCCCGGTAGAAGTCGGCTTTGCTCAGGCCGGCCTTGGGCGGGGGTGCCTCCCGGACGGCAAGAGGGGCCAGCAACCCCCGCAGGTACCCGGCATCCATGCCCTCGACCCCCAGCCACCCCTCCCCCGAGGGGTGGCGCTTGCGCTTTTCCTTCCCCGCCACCCGGGGGATATGGAGGTGAATCAGTTGCTCTTTGGGCAGAATCGAGGACAGGTACCGGCGAATCTGCCGCCCGCCGCCATCGCTGTCGGTCAGCACAATCACACCCCCCGCAGCCGCCAATCGGCGGATTAGGGCGACCTTCTCCTGCCCGTGAAAGAGCGAAAACCCGTCGGTGCAGAGAATCGTCCCCTCCATGACCTGGGACAGGGTATTTTTGTCATACCGCCCCTCCACGATCACCGGCTGTCTGATGATGAGCTTGTCCATCCCGTCCTCTCTTTCCCTGCCGCCCTCCCCGCCGGTAGCCTTGCTCACTTCCGCCCCCACTCGCACAGCCCTGCCTGCCCGACCGGACAGGCATCACAGGCCGGCTGGCGCGCCATGCAGTACTCCCTGCCAAACGCCACCACCCGGTGGCAAAAGTCGGTGGCGATCTCGACGGGCAGCAGCTCCTTCAGAATTTGCTCGATTTTGGCGGGGTTTTTCAGTTTTTCGGGGTACATCCCCCACCTGCCGCAGATACGGATGCAGTGGGTGTCGGTGACCACCACCGAGTGGCCGAAGACGTCCCCGAGCAGCAGATTGGCAATCTTTCGGCCCACCCCCGGCAGCCGGAGCAGGGCGTCCATGTCCTCGGGCAGCCGCCCCCCGTGCTCACGCAAGAGCACGGCGGAGGCCTCCCTAATCTGGGCGGCCTTGGTGCGGTACAGCCCGCAGGACCTGACCAGCCCCTCCAGCTCCCCGATGTCCGCCTCTGCCATGGCGTGGGGGGTGGGATACCTCTCAAACAGCTTCACCGACACCGCGTTCACCCGCTCATCGGTGCATTGGGCGGACAGGCGGCCCATCACCAGCAGCCGCCACGGCTCCCCCCCGTACTGCAAGTAACAGGTGGCGTCTGGGTAGAGCGCCGCCAGCTGGTCATGAATGGCGACCAACCGCCGCTTTTTTTCTTTTTTGGTCATACCGCCCCTCCTCCGTGTGAGTGCGTGTGGCGGAACTCATCGGGGGCCTCTGCCCTCTCTGTCAATATCTCCTGCAAGAGCCGCCGCAGCACCGCGGTGGGCAGTCCCACCACCGTGTCCCATGCCCCCTCAGTCCGCACGACCAGCGTCCCGCCCATGCCCTGTATGCCATAGGCGCCCGCCTTGTCCATGGGCTCGCCTGTCTCCACGTACGCCCGGGCCTCCCGTTCGTCGAAGTCACGGAACAGCACCCGGGTCTCGTCATGCCCGACCAGCACCCGCGCCCCCCGTTTGACTGCCACCCCGGTATGCACGGTGTGCCAGCGGCCCGAAAGAGCCAGCAGCATCCGCAGGGCGTCCGCCCGGTCGGTCGGCTTGCCCAGGGGGCGTCCGTCCAGCTCCACCAGGGTATCCGAACCGATGACGATATCCCGCTCCCCCGCCAGCGCTCCCGCCGCGCAGGCCTTGCGCCGCGCCAGCAGCTCCACCGCCTGTCGGGGGGTGGTGCCCGGCGGCACTTCCTCGGGGGTATCGGCGGTCAGCACGGTAAAGCGCAGTCCCATTTGTGCACACAATTCTTTACGTCGCGGCGACTTTGACGCCAAGATAACCTGAGAGTCCTCGGGAATTTTCAGTTCTGTCATGCCTTGCTTCCTGTTCTGTTTGATTGGCCGCTTATTTGGCAATGCGGCGCACCGTCCCCGGCAGCGGCTCCCCGCGCCGGTGTGCCCCGATGACCTGCCGGCACTGGGCGGGGGTTTCGACCGAGAAGAAAAAGTGTTCGTGGACCACGCCATACTGCGCCAGCAACGCCTGCCTGTCCCCCATATAGGTGGGCAGGCTGTTGCACAGCACGCGGCGGTGGGGGTATTCGCGCAGCAAGGGGAAGCAGACCCCCCGGCGGTCGCGCAGGGCAGGCTGGGTACCGCCGGCGGTGCAGGCCTCGCAGCCCCCGCTTTCCTTGGTCGGGCAGCGCTCCAGCAGCATGAGGGGTACCCTTCCGTAGGTGAGCACCCGTCCCCCGATGTCCCGCAGCGCAGGCAGGGTCAGCTCGGGCGACAGGATGCAGTCTGTCAGCCCCTCTCCCGCCCAAAAGGCGGCAGAAGGGCGGTTGGTGATGTTCAGCCGAAAGTCCCCCACCGGCTCGAGTCCCGCCTCCCGCGCCAGCGAGAGCTGCCCCGGGTTGCCCACCAGCGCATAGCGCACCCCGCACGCCTTGGCGCGCCGGCACATCGCCAGCACCTCCGCCCGCTGGCTGTCAAACACCACCGCCGGCAGGGAGATCCCGTCGGGGACTCCGTTTGACATGTCAACTCCGCTTGGCAAGCCACGTCCGTTTGCTACATCAAGCCCACTTGTCACCGCAGAAGCGCCCGCCCAATCCGGGGCGCCCTCGGCAAAGTACGGCCACAGGGGCAGGTACACACGGTCAAAGTAGTGCCGGTCGGCCTCGCTGAGCCCCGCCCATTGCGCCGGGGAGGAAAACAAGGCGGTTCTGCTTCTTTCCGTCCCAAGAACAGGGCGGCAGGGCGGGGGTCCCGTCACCGGGTCTGCCGCCGGGCTTGCCTCCCTGCCATTGGCGGAAAGGGCGTCCACCCCCGCCCGCCGCAGGGCGTTGAGCTGCCCGGGGGACAGGTACAGCCCCGCCTCCAATGTCAACTGAATATCTGCCGCCGCCAGGGTGAAAAAGGTGCCGCCCAGCTTGGCAAGCCGCTCTTTCACCGTCGCCTCCGTCAGCGGGAGGCCGAGGGCGGGGACCGGGACATCTCCCGTCACACACACCCGCCGTCCCCCCTGCTCCAGGGTCAGGGAGGCGGGTGCCCCCGCCACGATCACCGCCGTCGCCCGCAGCGGCACCGGCCGCGGCCGGACATTGACGGCGGGCGAGGTCTCGTCAGCCTCCAGCGCGCGGCTGGCCTCTTTCTGGGCCCGGGTGCGCACGCCGGTCATGCGGGTATGTCGGGCGGTATAGTACCCGTCGGTGAAGCCGTCCCCCCGCGAAAAGACCTGTGCCAGGGCTTGCATCTCGGCCGGGCTTGCCGCCCTGCCCTCATCCAGCAGGCGGCGATAGAGGGCGGTGGTGTGGGAGACGTAGGACGGGCTCCGCATGCGCCCCTCGATTTTCAGCGACGCCACCCCGCTGTCAATGAGGGCGGGGATATGGGCGGCCAGAGATAGGTCCTTGAGGCTCAGGGGATACCCCCGGTCGTAGGGCAGGCGGCAGGGCTGAGCACAGGTGCCGCGGTTGCCCGACCGCCCTCCCAAAAAGGAGCTCAACAGGCACTGTCCCGAGTAGGAGACGCACAGCGCCCCGTGCACAAACACCTCAAGCTCGGGCCCCGCCTGCTCGATTACCTGCCTCATATCCGAAACGGGCACCTCCCGCGCCAGCACCACACGGCGCACCCCCAGCGCCAGCAGGCTGTCCGCCCCCGCCGTATTGTGGACGGAGGCCTGGGTGCTGGCGTGGAGCGGCAGCTCGGGCAGGGCCTGGCGGAGCGCCGCCATCAGGCCGACGTCGGCGCAAATGAGCGCGTCCGCCCCCATCCGGTACAGCGCCCGCGCATACGAGAGCGCCTCGGACAGCTCGCGGTCAAAGAGCAAGGTGTTCAGGGTCACATACGCCCGCACCCCGTGCAGCCGACAGTAGAGCATCGCCCGGGGCAGCTCCTCTTGGTCGAAATTTTTGGCGCCGGCGCGCGCATGAAAGGCGGGCCCGCCAAAGTACACCGCGTCCGCCCCGGCGTCAATCGCCGCGACCATCGCCTCAAAAGAGCCGGCAGGCGCCAGCAGTTCCGGCAGTTTGGCAACTCGTTTCATGGCACTCCATCTTGACTTTCTGTCTTTTTTTCGATATACTATAGCAGAAGCACCGCCTGCGGGCAGTCGCTGCCTTGGGTAGCCGGGCGCTTGGCGCCGGTTCGGCGGTCAAGCGCCTGTTTCCCCCTTATGATACCACAAACCGGCGCAAAAGGAAAGCAAATTTCATCATGCGCCCGGCCCGCCAAAAGGCCGCCGCGCCTGCCTGTATAAAAAATCATCTTTCCGGGAGGCCCCTATGGACGAACAAATGATCAATCACTACGAGTATACCGTGGACAAGAAGGTACAGGGGCGCTACCGCCTCCGGCGGCTCGGAATGATCGGCCTCTATGTCCTCTTTGCCCTCTCCTACCTGCTGGTGTGCGTCATGACCATCCCGCACCTGATCGCCCTGCTCCCCCTGTTCGTCTTGATCCTCTGCCTGGCGACCTGGCGCTACTGCTGCATCAGCTACCGCTATGAGTTCGCGTCCGGCCGGCTGCAGTTTTTTGTGATCTACCAAAACCGCAAGCCGCTCCTGCGCTATACCGCGGTGGTGAAGGACGCCCTGTACATCGGTGCTTATGACGCCTCCCTGCGTACCGAGGGCAAAGCGGTCAAAACGCTGGATTTCCGTGCCGCGCCGACGGACAGCTATTGCCTGCTGTGCCACGCCGAGCAGGGTGAGGTGCTGGTGTTGTTTGACGCCACCGAAAAGCTGGTCAGCCTGCTGCGCCGCTACAACAGCAAAACCAAGGTAGTCAAAGAGTTGTTGGTCTGACCGCTGCTAAAAGCTGCCCTCTGCCACAGGCAACCGCTGCCACAGGCAACCGCTGCCACAGGCAACCGCTGCCACAGGCAACCTCTGCCACGGGCAGCCCGCCGCCTCCGGCGGCCCGCCACTAAAAGCGGCCACCCCAAAAAATGCGTCTTGAAAGGGTTGTCCCCGATCAAGACGCATTTTGTTTGCGAAAATCCCCGCTTTGCGGCCACCACAGAGCGGCCCACGGGCCACCAACAGGTGGGGCCAACGGCGGGCAACCGCTCCCGCTTGGTCACGGTTGCCGCACGGCCGCAGGCAGGTTTGCCTGCCGCTTAGGCGTAAAAATCGACCAGTTTCTTGAGTTTTTCGTACTTGGCTTTTGCGATGGCCTCGGCTTTCTCAAACAGCTCCCGGGCTTTCTCGGGGAACTGCTGTGCCAGTCGGGCATAGCGCGCCTCACCCATGATAAAGTCTTGGTAGCTGCCCGTGGGCTCCTTGGAGTCAAGGACGAAGGGAGACTTTCCCTCGGCTTTCAGTGTCGGGTTGAAGCGGAACATATGCCAGTAGCCGGCCTCCACTGCCCGCTTCATCTCGAGCTGCGAGTTCTGCATGCCGCCCTTGATGGAGTGCATCTCACAGGGCGAGTAGCCGATGATGAGCGAGGGACCGGGGTAGGCTTCGGCCTCGGCGATCGCCTTGATGGTTTGGTTCATATCCGCGCCCATAGCGATTTGCGCGACGTACACATAGCCGTAGGACATGGCGATTTGCGCCAGGTCTTTCTTGCCGATTTCCTTACCGGCGGCGGCAAACTGTGCCACCTGACCCATATTGGACGCCTTGGAGGCCTGACCGCCCGTGTTGGAGTACACCTCGGTGTCAAAGACCATGATGTTCACATCCTCGCCCGAGGCGATGACATGGTCCAGCCCGCCAAACCCGATGTCGTATGCCCAGCCGTCCCCGCCGAAGATCCAGACAGACTTCTTGGAGAGGTAGGCCTTGCCGGCCAGAATTTCATCCTTCAGCGGATTCACACAGTCGCACGTTTCCAGCATCGCCACCAAATTCTTGGTGGCCTGCTCGTTCTCGGCGCCGTTGTCCTTGGTCTGCAGGTAGGCGTCAATGATGGCCTTTTTCTCGGCGTCGTTCACCTCGGCGGCCAGGGCTTCCACTTTGCGGATCAGCCGCTCGCGCAGGGTTTTCTGACCGAAATAGATGCCCATGCCGTGCTCGGCGTTGTCCTCAAAGAGGGAGTTGGCCCACGCCGGTCCCCTGCCGCTCTCATGGTTGACGGTGTAGGGGGTGTTCGGTGCGCTGCCGCCCCAGATGGAGGAGCAACCGGTGGCGTTGGAAATATACATTCTCTCCCCGAACAGTTGGGTGATGAGACGCGCATAGGAGGTTTCCGCGCAGCCGGCACAGGACCCCGAGAACTCAAGCAGCGGCTGCTTGAACTGGCTTCCCTTGAGGGTGTTGACCGCGAAGGGCAGCTCTTTCTTCCGGGAGACCTTGCTCACCGCATAATCGAACACTTCCTGCTGGTCCGCCTGGGTGGCCTGCGGCACCATTTCCAGCGCCCGCTTTTCGGGCTTGGTGGGGCATGCCTTGTTGCACAGGGTACAACCCATGCAGTCCAGCGGGCTGATGACAATGGCAAACTTCAGGTGCTCACAGCCCTTGCCGATGAAGCGGCCGGCAAACTTGGTCTGCGCGGGCGCCGCGGCGGCCTCCGCCTCGTCCATGGCGACGGCGCGAATGGTGGCATGCGGGCAGACATAGGCGCAGTTGTTGCACTGGATGCAGTTTTCGGGATGCCAGAGCGGCACTTCCACCGCCACGCCCCGCTTCTCATAGGCGGAGGAGCCTTGCGGGAAGGTCCCGTCGGCATAGGGCACAAAGGCGGACACCGGCAGGCTGTCGCCCTGCATCCGGTTGGTGGGTTCGGCGACACTCTTCACGAACCGGACCAGCTCGGAGCTCCCCTGCAGGTCTTTTTGTTCGACTGTTTCGGTCGCGTTGGCCCAGTCGGTGGGCACCTCTACCCGGTGCAGCGCGGTCACGCCCGCGTCAATGGCGTCATAGTTGCGCTTCACCACGTCCTCGCCCTTTTTGAGGTAGGACTTCTTGGCGGCGGCTTTCATATACCCGATGGCTTCCTCAATGGGGATGATGTCGGCGAGCGCAAAGAAAGCGGCCTGCAGAATGGTGTTGGTATGCTTGCCCATGCCCAGCTCAATGGCCTTGTCAATGGCATTGACGGTATAGAACTTGATCTTATTTTGCGCGATGTAGCGCTTGGTCTCGGCAGGCAGTGCCTCATTCAGCTCGGCGTCGCTCCACTGGCAGTTGAGCAGGAAGGTCCCGCCCGGCTTGATATCCTGCACAATCTTGTACCCCTTTTGCATGTAGGAAGGGGTGTGGCAGGCGACAAAGCCGGCTTTGGTGACATAGTAGACCGAACGGATGGGGCTGTCACCGAACCGCAGGTGCGAGATGGTGATGCCGCCCGTCTTCTTGGAGTCGTACTGGAAGTATGCCTGGATATATTTGTCGGTATGGTCGCCGATAATTTTGATGGAGTTCTTGTTCGCCCCCACCGTGCCGTCGCCGCCCAGCCCCCAGAACTTGCACGCCACCGTGCCCTTCGGGGAGGTGTCGGGCGCGGGCTTTTCCACCAGGGAGTGCCCGGTGACGTCGTCCACGATCCCGATGGTGAAGTTGTGCTTGGGTGCCTGCTGCGCCAGGTTTTCATACACGGCAAAGATGCTCGAGGGCGGGGTGTCCTTGGAGCCCAGTCCGTAGCGACCGCCCACCACCTTGGCCTGTCTGCCGCCCTGCGCCAGTGCGGTCAGCACGTCCATATAGAGCGGCTCGCCCAGCGCGCCCGGCTCCTTGGTTCTGTCCAGCACGGCAATCTTTTTGGCGGTAGCGGGGATGGCTTCCAGCAGCCGCTCGGTCACAAAGGGACGGTACAGGCGCACCTTGACCAACCCGACCTTTTCGCCCTGCGCCGTCATGTAGTCAATGACCTCCTCCGCCACGTCGCAGATAGAGCCCATCGCAATGATCACGCGCTCGGCATCCGGCGCACCGTAGTAGTTGAAGAGCCGGTAGTCGGTGCCGATCTTTTCATTGATTTGCTTCATGTAGTCTTCCACAATGGCGGGCAGCGCGTTGTAGTACACATTGCCGGCCTCGCGGTTCTGGAAGAAGATGTCCCCGTTCTGGGCGGAGCCGCGCAACACGGGCGACTCGGGATTGAGCGAGCGGGCGCGGAAAGTCGCCACCGCATCCATGTCCACCATCTCGGCCAGGTCCTTGTAGTCCCATGCCTTGACCTTCTGGATCTCATGGGAGGTACGGAACCCGTCAAAGAAGTTGAGGAAGGGCACCCGCCCCTTGATGGCAGCCAGGTGAGCCACCGCACCCAGATCCATGATCTCCTGTGCGTTGGTCTCTGCCAGCATGGCATAGCCTGTCTGACGGCAGGCATACACGTCGGAGTGGTCGCCAAAGATGTTCAGCGCATGGGTAGCCACCGTCCGCGCCGACACATGAATGACGCTGGGCAACAGCTCCCCCGCCATTTTGTACATATTGGGAATCATGAGCAGCAGCCCCTGCGAGGCGGTATAGGTCGTGGTCAGCGCACCGGCTGCCAGGCTGCCGTGCACGGTACCGGCGGCGCCGGCCTCCGACTGCATCTCCACCACTTTGACCTTGTCGCCAAAAATATTCTTTCGCCCTTCAGCCGCTGCCCAGCTGTCGGTCACCTCTGCCATCGGGCTGGAAGGGGTGATAGGGTAAATGGCAGCCACCTCGGTGAACGCATACGAAACATGCGCCGCCGCCGTGTTGCCGTCCATAGAAAGTAGCTTTCTTTCCACCATGCGGGAATCCTCCATATATCTCAATTTTTTAAATCCAAACGAAACCTGACCAACGGCGCGTTCCCGCTGTCATACTGCCCGACCGCGGCCATAGCCGCTGTCACGCCGCGCGCAGCGAAATCCGTTCGCCTGTCTGAATCCACAATGATATTATAACACCTGTCCCACAAAAAGTAAAGGACTTTTCGACAGATTCCCACATACCCAAAAAAAACCCCGCCCCGCACCCCGTCCCCGCCCTCTGCCTGTCTGCGTGGCCCGGGCCCCCTGTCCGCCGCCGTTTTCCCGCCCGCGCATTGACAGGCCGGCTTTTTTGCGCTATAATGGTCCCATGACATGCATCCGTGGAAAGAAGGACTCCGCCATGACCTATACTTTCAGCGACAACTTCAAAGAGCTCGCGCCCTCCGCCATCCGTGAGATTTTGAAAAGCGCATCCGCCCCCGATATCATCGCCTTTTCGGCGGGCAATCCGAACGCCGCCTCCTTCCCCCTGCGTGAGATGCGGCAAATCTGCGGGGACATCTTCGAGCAAAGCGGCGCCAAAGCCCTGCAATACGGCGCGACCGAGGGCTACACCCCCCTGCGTCTGGCGGTGACGGAGCGCCAGCGGGCGCGCTTTGGCGTGGGGCGGGACTTTGACGACACCCTCATCACCTCCGGCGGCCAGCAGGCGCTGGAGCTGGCCTGTCGGGTGCTGTGCAACCCGGGGGATACCATGCTGTCCGAGGACCCCTCTTTCATTGGCGCGCTCAACGCCTTTCGCGGCGCGGGCGTGCGCCTGGCAGGCGTGCCCCTGGAGCGTGACGGCATGAACCTCGAGGCGCTGGAAAAGGCCATGACCGAAAACCCCCGCGTCAGGCTGCTCTATACCATCCCCACCTTTCACAACCCCACCGGCATCACCACGTCCTTCGCCAAAAGGCAGGGCATCTACGAACTGGCGAAAAAGCACGGGGTGCTGATTTTGGAGGACAATCCTTACGGCGAGCTGCGCTTCTCGGGCGAGGACATCCCCCCCATCAAGGCACTGGACGAGGACGGCATCGTCATTTACTGCTCCTCCTTTTCCAAACTGCTCTCGGCGGGGATGCGCGTGGGCTTTGCCATTGCCCCCCGGCCCATTGTGGCAAAAATGACCGTGTGCAAGCAGACCGAGGATGTGCACAGCAACCTTTTTTTTCAGATCCTCTGCCACCGCTTCATGACCGAGCACGATTTTGACGGCCATATCGCCTCCATCAAGGCGCTGTACGGCGGCAAGGCCGCCCTCATGACCGACGCTTTTGATACCTATATGCCCCCCTCGGTGAGCCGCACCCGCCCACAGGGCGGCCTGTTCCTGTGGTGCAGCCTGCCCGAGTCCATCGACCTGCCGACGTTCTGCGCCGAGGCGCTCCGCCGCAAAGTCGCGGTCGTGCCCGGCACCGCCTTCTCGGTGGAACAGGACAGTTGCCGGCATGACTTCCGCGTCACCTATGCCACCCCCACCGACGAGCAGTTGGTGCAGGGCATGCGCATTTTGAGCGAAGTGATCGCTGACATGTAAACAAAACCGGTCGTTTCTCGGACGCCCCTCTACCCGACGAGCACGCTTTATGGAAAGGAACCACACCATGCAAGGCGAACAAAAAACCGTTTTTTCGGGGGTACAGCCCTCCGGCAACCTCACCATCGGCAACTACTTGGGGGCCATCAGGAACTTTGGCGCCTTTCCCGCCGACCACCTTTGTTTTTACTGTGTGGTAGACCTTCATGCCATCACCGTGCGGCAGATCCCCGCCGAGCTGCGCCGCCGCACCTATGAGACCCTGGCGCTCTATATCGCCTGCGGACTGGACCCCGCCCGCAACACTTTGTTTGTGCAGTCGCATGTCCCCGCCCACGCCGAGCTGGCCTGGGTGCTGAACTGCTACACCATGTTCGGGGAGCTGTCCCGCATGACCCAGTTCAAGGACAAAAGCGCCCGGCACAGCGACAATATCAACGCCGGACTGTTCACCTACCCCGCCCTGATGGCGGCGGACATCCTGCTCTACCAAACCGACCTGGTGCCGGTGGGGGCGGACCAGAAGCAGCATCTGGAGCTGAGCCGGGATGTGGCGCTCCGCTTCAACCAGTCCCACGGCGAGACCTTCACCGTCCCGGAGCCCTACACCCTGACGGGCGGCATGAAGATCATGTCCCTGCAGGAACCCACCGCCAAAATGTCGAAATCCGACCCCAACCCCAACGCCGCCGTCTTTATCTTGGACAGCAAGGACGACATTCTGCGCAAGTGCAAGCGCGCCGTCACCGACTCGGACACTGTGGTGCGGTTCGCCGAGGGCAAGGACGGCATCAACAACCTGATGAACATTTACAGCTGCTTCACCGGCAAGAGCCACGCCGCCATTGAAGCCGAGTTTGACGGCAAGGGCTACGGCATTTTCAAAGCCGCCGTGGGCGAGGTGGTGGCGGACGCCCTGCACCCCGTGCAGGAGACCTACACCCGCCTGATGGCGGACAAAGCCTACCTGGAGTCGGTCATGAAGCAAGGGGCGGAGACAGCCGCCCACTACGCCCGCAAAACCCTGTCCAAAGTCAGGCGAAAGCTGGGCTTTGTCAATTGAAATTTACAAAGAGAGGTACCTAATGACCCAATACGAGCGTTTCCACGAGTTGGTCGCCGACAAAATCACCGCTCTCGCCCATCTGGCGGAACAGTCCACCCTCATCGACCAGTCCTATTACGAACAATACGATGTCAAACGGGGCCTGCGGGACGTTGGCGGCAACGGTGTGCTTGCCGGCCTGACCGAAATATCCGATATCATCGCCTTTGAGCGGGATGAGGCGGGCCGCAAAGTCCCTTGTGAGGGACGCCTGTACTACCGCGGTATCAACATTGAGGATTTGGTGGCGGGCTTTGTGCGCGAGGATCGCTTTGGCTTTGAAGAAACCGCGTACCTGCTGCTGTTCGGACAGCTCCCCACCGCGCAGGAGCTGGCGGCGTTCCGGCATATCCTGTCCGGCTTTGCCTCCCTACCCATGAGCTTTGTCCGGGATATCATCATGAAGGCACCCTCGGTTGACATCATGAACGTTCTCTCCCGCAGCGTGTTGACCCTGTATGCCTATGACGAGCAGGCGGACGACATTGCCATTCCCAACGTGCTGCGCCAATGCCTGCAACTGATCGCCCAGTTCCCCCTGCTCTCCATTTACGGCTACCAGGTCTTCAGGCATTACCACGACGACGACAGCCTGATCATCCACCACCCCAACCCCCGCCTCACCATTGCCGAGAACATGTTGCACCTGCTCCGCAAGGACAGCGTCTACTCTGTCTTGGAGGCGAAACTCCTTGACCTGTGCCTCATTCTGCACGCCGAGCACGGCGGCGGCAACAACTCCTCTTTCACCACCCACGTGGTCAGCTCCACCGCCACCGACACCTATTCGGTCGTGGCGGCGTCGCTGGGCTCGCTCAAAGGGCCGCGGCACGGCGGCGCGAATATCAAGGTCGTCAGGATGTTCGAGGATATGAAGGCCTCCCTCCCCACCCGTGACGACGGGGCGATCAGGGACTACCTGAACCGCCTGCTCGACAAGGAGGCGTTTGACCGCTCGGGTCTGATTTACGGCATGGGACACGCCGTTTACTCTCTCTCCGACCCCCGCGCCATCATTCTGGGCCGCTTTGTCGAACAGCTGGCACTCGAAAAGGGGCTGGAGGCGGAATACGAGCTGTATGCCAAGGTCGGGAGGCTCGCCCCCGAGGTGATCATGGAAAAGCGCAAAATCTACAAGGGCGTCAGCGCCAATGTCGACTTTTACTCCGGCTTTGTATACAGTATGCTCGGCATCCCCATCGAGCTGTTCACTCCCCTCTTTGCCGTCTCGCGGAGTGTGGGCTGGAGCGCGCACCGCATTGAGGAGCTCGCCAACAACGGCAAAATCATCCGCCCCGGCTATATCAGCGTGGCCAAGCCGACCCCGTACGTCCCCCTTTCCGAGCGCCTGTAATCCCCAAGCCTTTACCGGGTGAAAGTTCAACCGACAGTCAGGAGCTGCCATGGGAAACCAAATGAAAGCGCACGAACGATTTGTCGCCGCCGCCAAAGGGAAAAGCCTTGACCGCCTGCCCCTGCTCGAGTGGGCGAGCTGGTGGGACCTGACCCTTGACAACTGGCGCCGTACCCATCCCGCCTTACGGCCGCTCAATGTGTGGGAGCTGCATGCCCACTTTGGGCTGGACCGGCACCTGCAGTGCTGGTTTGATCCGCGCTCGGCAGAAACTCCCCGGCCCCGCTCCCACGGCGCCCCGATTGTGCGCACCCTCCGTGAGTACGGGGAAATCAGGCATACCCTGTACCCCGAGCCTTGCCTGTCCCCCGAGTTCATCCGGACGGCGAAAGACTTTCACCGCAGCGGCACCGGCGTGGTCTGGTACACGATCGAGGGCTTTTTCTGGTTCCCGCGCACCCTGCTCGGCATTGAAGGGCACCTGTATAGCTTTTACGACGACCCCGAGCTCTACCATACCATTTGCGCGGATCTGCTGCGGTGGGCACGGCGCGTGGTGAGCTATTGCGGGGAAACGCTGGATTTTGACTTTATGACCTTTGCGGAAGACATGAGCTACAATGCCGGGCCCATGATTTCCAAGCCATGCTTTGATACCTTCCTCGCTCCCTATTACCGGCAGCTGGTCCCGCTGATCAGGCAAACCGGCGCGCTCACCATGGTGGACAGCGACGGCGACATCACCGCCGCCGTGGACTGGTTTGGTGAGGTCGGCATCGAGGGGATGCTCCCCTTAGAGCGGCAGGCCGGCGCGGATATCTCCCGGTACCAGCGCGGGCACCCCGACATGTTCTTTCTCGGCCACTTCGACAAGCTGGTGCTGGACAAGGGCGAGGCCGCCATCCGCGCCGAATTTGACCGTCTGCTCCCCGGCATGGTGCGGGGGCGCTTCATTCCCTCGGTCGACCATCAGACCCCGCCCGCCGTCACCTATGATGACTACCTCACCTACCTCAGACTGTTCCGCGAATACGCCACCCTTGCCGCCGCCATTCGCGCGAGGGAAAACCTTTTTCTCTGATGAACAGGCGTCGCCGCGAAGGACATTGCTACTGCCGCCGCCATTCGCGCGAGGGAAAACCTTTTTCTCTGATGAACAGCCGTCCCCGCGGAGGACATTGCTGATGCCGCCGCCATTCGCGCGAGGGAAAACCTTTTTCTCTGAGCCGTCCCCGCGGAGGACATTGCT
>JBBAEK010000024.1:0-22867 GCA_041655935.1 Eubacteriales bacterium | reverse complement strand
CTGCTTTCATATTTATACCACTGGAACGGTAACGACGAAAAGTCCTTGGAATATGCAAATCAATTACCTCGGCTAACACAGACAAGCGGTTATTTAATCGGAAGATTGGGATTGAAAAAGAGGGCTATGATTTCCTTAAAGTTGTTAAAATTCAAAGTGTCATAAAGACTAAGCGCCGCTGTGTTGGATAGAATTATTCCTTCATTGCACCCGGCAGGAGTATATTCCGCTGAAAGTATTTTTCTTTGCTCGTCACTTAATTCAGTGATTTGAACAGGGAAAACGGCAAATGAATCAGAAACGGAATAGTCAGGCTTATTTGAACATGCGCTTAAGACAACTGAAATTGTAAGCAGTGCAAGGAAACAAGCAAAAAACTTTTTCATAGGGCACCTCCTTAAAATGTAAAAGCCGCAAGATGGCTCTTGCGGCTCTGCACGCGGTCTAAGCCGCAGTTTTGGCGGAGAGGGAGGGATTCGAACCCTCGTGTAGTTTCCCACAAACTGATTTCGAGTCAGCCCCGTTATGACCGCTTCGATACCTCTCCGTATGATGAACCGCCAAATGCACGGCCCGTCCTACGCTCGGGGAGCGGGGCGCGTGCCGGCGGGGCTTTGGCAAAGTTCGTTTCATTATAGCACATCCTTTCTCGGTTTGCAAGGGGGGAAATGCGGTTTTTTCGGGGTGGCGGACGGCGGAAGGCAAGGAGCTCGTGTCAGCTGCTTTTCGGTTTGCAAGGGGGAATGCGGTTGTTTCGAGCGACGGACAGGCGATGCGGGCGGGATGTTTGGGGACAACGGCAACGATTTTTTCAAAAGAGGATGGAAAAAAGGGAAATCATGTGGTATACTGTCAGTAAATTGTTGTGGGAAGGATGAACCAATGAAAAGAAGTGAGTATATTTCATGGGACGACTATTTTATGGGTGTGGCACTGCTGGCGGCACAGCGCTCCAAGGATCCTTTCACCCAGGTGGGCGCCTGTATTGTGGACGCCGACCGCCGCATCCTGTCAACCGGCTATAACGGCTTTCCCTATGGGTGCAGTGACGACGAGTTCCCCTGGGCAAGGGAAGGGCAGGCTTGTGATACCAAATACCCCTTTGTGGTGCACGCCGAGCTCAATGCCATCCTCAACGCGCGGGGCAAGAACCTGTCCGGCGCCACCATTTATGTGGACTTGTTCCCCTGTAACGAGTGCGCCAAGGCCATCATCCAGTCCGGCATCGCCGAAATCGTGTACTTAAGCGACAAATACGCCCAGACCGAAATGACGCTTTGCTCGAAACGTATGCTCAACGCGGCAGGCGTTCGGCTCCGACGGCTGGTGGCGGGGGACAAAAAAATCGTGCTCGACTACGGCAAGGGCTGATGACAGCCCCCGTGCCCTTTCTCTGCCCAACAGACGACCACCGTCTGTTGGGCAGCTGTTTGCGGGATGACCGCTCTGCCGCTACTGGCCTGTGAAGGGGGCGGCGGGGCGGTCGGCTTCAGCACTCACCTCTTGCAGCAATTGCCGGATCTGCTCGGCGGAGGCCGTCACCTTGCCGGTGATCATGGCGGCGGAGCCGCCGCAGGCGGCCCCGAGCCTGTCCGTGAGCAGCGCCGCCACCGCCTGCATCTGGATGTGGCGCGAGCCCATCACAAAGCGATACTGCCCCGCGCTCTCCTCCCCATCAAACACGGCACAAATGCCCCCGCAGCGCTCCATTCCCTCGTTTGCCAGCTGCCGCATACTGAGCATGTCAATCGTGGGGTCAAACAGAATGATATGCCCCTCGGTCGTGGGCAGGGCCGCCACTTTGAAAGACAGGAGCTCAGAGCGGAGGGCGTGGAGCTGCTGTTTGTACCCGTCCACTTCAGTCAATAGCCGTTTGAGCGCCTCCGCGCTCTCGTGCTGTTTGGCGGAGAGCAGGCGGGAGATTTGCAGCAGGTTGTCGTACTTGACCCGATAGTCGTCCAGCGCGTCAAAACCGCACTTGATCGAGAGGCGCATACCGCCCTTGTACCGCCGGGCGTCCAGAATCTTGACCAGTCCCAACTCGCCGGTCCTGCCCACATGCGGCGCACAGCAGGCGCAGCTGTCATAGCCCTCAATGCGCACAATGCGCGCGTCCTCGCCCAGCTCAATCTTGCTGCGGTAGGTCATGGCCGAAAGTTCCCGGGCGGTGGGGTAGAGGACCGAGACCGGGGCATTGCTCACCACCGCTTCATTGGCCGAGCTTTCGAGTATTGTCAAGTTTTCTTTACTTAACTCGCGGTCGAAGTCCATGGTGACTTCCTCGCTGCCCAGGTGAAAACCGACATTCTGCACCCCCCAAAGCCGGTGTGCGAGCCCTGACAAAATATGCTCGCCGGTGTGGTTTTGCATACGGCGAAAACGCATATCCCAGTCTATCTTGCCCTCGACTCTTTCGCCGACAGGGAAGGGGGAGGGGGTCTTGTGCAGAATACCCCCCTCGTTTTCCTGCACATCAAGGACTGCCACACCGTTCAGTGTGCCCCGGTCTGCCGCCTGTCCGCCCCCCTCGGGGAAGAAGGCGGTTTGGTCTAACAGGACCTGCCAGACCTCTCCTGCCTGATGGCAGGAGAGGACGGTGGCCTGAAATGCCCGGGTGTACGCATCTTTCAAATAAAGCTTTTCGGTCATAAAGGACTCCTTTGTATATGCAGTTCGTATTCACCCGTGACGGGGTGGGGAAGCTCGTAGTCTGCCCAGACAAATGCGCCCTCGCCGGAGAGCCACTCCACGCCGCGGCGGACGGATGCTTTTCGTCTGGTGGCGGGGTGGCTGTCCAGGTGCAGCCGAAAGGCCTTCAGCCGGCGCTCCGGTTGCCGAAGGGCGGGAGAGAGGATTCCCTGCGCATTGCTTGCCAGTCGGTCGCACACCATCCTGTCCCGCAGGTGTGCCGCCTCTACTCCCGGCAGGGTCAGCGCATACCTGTAAAAAGAGTCGCTGAGGGCGTCCGCCGTCCGAATGCCCGGGTCCGCGAGATGGCGTGCCGCATCTTCAAATAAAGCAAAGGGTTGCCACTCGGTTTGCCCGAGCACATACGCCAGGGTGCGGCGAAAGCGACCGCTGTTTGACAGCCGGTCAAACAGGTGTGCCACCGCTCCCAGCCGCTCCAACTCCGCCGCACTCAACCAGGGGGTTTCAAGCACCTGATAGGGGGGGTATGGGTCAAATTTGGTGACATAGGCACTCTTTTTGGCTTCTATCTCGGTGCCGTACAGCAATTTCAGGAAGCCGAACTGCAGCCTGTGCGCCCCCCACGCATAGCAGCGGTTGAAGCTGTCGGCGAAGGTCTCATATCCCTCATACGGCAACCCCGCAATCAGGTCCACATGCACATGAATGTTTCCCCCTGCCACCAGCCGCCGGATGTTCCGCTCGGCCGCTGCCAGGTCGGTGTGGCGACCGATGGCGCGCAGGGTGGGCGCGTGACAGCTCTGAATCCCTATTTCAAACTGGATGGCACCGGCCGGGGCCTCTGCGAGTAGGGCCAGGGTGTCCTCGTCGAGCAGGTCCGCCGCCATCTCAAAGTGCACGCAAACGCCGCGGGGGATGGCACGTCCATATTCCCGGATGACAAACTCAAACATCCTCCGTGCCCGCTCCCGGTCGGCGTTGAAAGTCCGGTCGACAAACTTGACCGTGCGGGTGCCCGACTGTGCCAACGAGAGCAGGGTTTGCCGTGCCTGCGTCTCGTCAAAGAAGACCACGCCCTCCTCCCTGCCGGACAGGCAGAACGCACAGCGGAAAGGGCAGCCCCGACTGCTTTCCATATAGCAAATCCTGCCCCCGAGTGCCTCAAAAAAGGTTGGCGTATAGGGGGAGGGGGGTGTGTCGGTGTGGCGGTATGCCGGGCGGCAGACCACGGTGCCCCCCTCGCGGTAAGTGATACCGGGGGTGGCACGGACATCTTCGCCCGACGCCAAGGCGTTCAGCAACGCCGCAAAAGGATACTCTCCCTCGCCGGACAGAATATAGTCCGCCAAGGGCAGCTCGGCCAGGTAGCCCGCCGCCCGAAAGGACACCTCGGGACCGCCGAGGACCACCAGGCACCCGGGCAGCCGCTCTTTGAGCCGTCGGATCAGCTCCCTGTGGGGGCGGATGTTCCAGAGATAGCAGCTCAGTCCCAGCACATCCGGCCGGTGCGCGATGATCCGCTCGGCCACCGCCCCGATGTCCTCATTGACCGTCCCCTCCACGACCGCGGCGCTGACCCCCTGCCCGCCATAGCGCCCGACCCCCGCCAGCAGGCACCACGGGGCAAGGGTGGCGTGAACATAGCTGGCGGAAAGTCCGCAAAGCACCGCATGAATGGCACGCATCTGTTTGTATGCAAGCAGGCCCTCTGCTGCAAGCAGCACGCCGCAAGCGGCACGCGGCACAAAGGACGGCGCTTGATCCTTTCGTTTTCTTTCTATGGATATAATAGGAATCGTTTAAGTTGCAGTCGATAAAACCAGACTTCCCCCTAATTTGTCGGGGGGAAACGCTATGCGTTTTCACAAAGGTAGTATAACATGCCCTTTGGTTTTTTTCAAGCGCAGATGCCTCATCGGCAGTGGTTTCCTTGAAACCGAGAAAAAGGTATGTTATACTATCCTATAGGACGCTTGCCACGGCAGGATAGGCTGGTGCGGGCGGCCATCGCAGGGAGGATCACCGCCGCGCGGGGTGGCCCTCTCTTGCACCTGCTCTCCCTACTTATCACACGGAAAATTCGCAAAATCTCCGCCTATGCCTTAGTGAGCGCGTAGCGTTCAGGCAGAGGCATGGGGCGCGACAGAAATCACAAAATCCGCCGTCTATTTTGTAAAAAGAGTTGAACGCGTGGCGGATGTATGGTATACTGGGGCAGGTGCCGCGGTGCGTAGCCAATCGGTCGGCAGCCACCAGAGAACGGAGTACTACAGTGAACGGACAGAACAGGGCGGATATCAAAATCGGCGCGGTCGTCAAGGTCGTGCTGAAGTCTGACCAGCGCAGCGGCAAGCTCACCGAGGGGGTTGTGCGGCGGATCCTCACCAACACCCCCACCCACCCGCACGGCATCAAAGTGATGTTGGAGGACGGGCAGGTCGGTCGTGTGCAGGTCATTGTGCCGTAACCTCAGTATGCCGCCACGGTCATGCTGATCTTTCTGCTTACCTGGTAGCAAAGAGATTGAGCAAACAATCGGTGATAGACAACGGGGAATCATGCAACACCATCAATAAATGGTAGCAAAGAGATTGAGCAAACAATCGGTGATAGACAACGGGGAATCATGCAACACCATCAATAAATGTAGCAAGGATATTGAATAAACAATCGGTGATAGACAACGGGGAAGAATGAAATACCATCCCCGCCGAGGAAGGAAAATTTGAATGAACATTAAGCGCATTGATTTTACAGAGCCTGGGGTGGCCCGGCTGTTGGAGCGGGAGCTGCCCCCCTTGCGGGCGGAAGATATTTTGGTGCGAACCGAGTACACCGTCATCAGCGGTGGCACCGAGCGGGCAAGCCTGCTGGGGATGCCCAACACCAACGGCAACTTCCCGCGTTCCCTTGGCTATTGCGGGATCGGGCATGTCGCTGAAATCGGCGCTGCCGTGAAAGGTTTTGCCGTGGGAGAGCGCGTGCTTGTGTACCATGGCCAGCATGCCACCTACTGCGTGATGAGGCCAGACCAACTGACCAAGGTCGAGGAGGCTGCCATCCCCTCCATTGAGGCGGCGTTTGTCATCCTTGCCTCCATGGCACTGGGGGGCGTGAGAAAAACCAAAATTGAGCTGGGCGAGTCCGCCATGGTCATGGGGCAGGGGATCCTTGGTGTGTTTGCCACACAGCTCTGCCGTCTGAGCGGTGCCCACCCTGTGATAGCGGCGGACCTGAACGAGGACAGGCGACGGCTGGCACTCGCCATGGGCGCGGACTATGCCCTCGACCCCCGTGAGGCGGGCTTTGTCGAGCAGGTAAAGACGCTCACCGGCGGCAAGGGGGTCAATGCCACCGTCGAGGTGACGGGCGCGTCGGTCGCCATGCAGCAGGCACTTGCCTGCGCCGCCCCCATGGGCAGGATTGCGCTGCTGGGCTGCACACGCGTCTCGGACAGCGTCATTGACTACTACCAGCAGGTACACCGCCCGGGCGTGTCGCTCATCGGCGCGCATAATTTTGTCAGGCCTAAGGTGGAGTCCTACCCCTACCACTGGACGCACCACGACGACTGCCGGGCACTGCTTGCCTTGCTGGCCGCCGGCAAGTTACAGGTAGCTCCGGTGCTGTCTGAGATAGCTAACCCGGAGGATGCCACGGCGATCTACAAGAGATTGGTAGAGGACACAAATTTCCCCGTAGGCATTGTTTTTGACTGGAGAGGGTATCATGCGTAAAATCAGAATTGGGCAGATCGGGCTGGGGCATAACCATGGCGAGGGCAAGATGCAGGCCGTGCGCCACTTCCCGGAGGTGTTTGACATTGTGGGCATTGCCGATCCGGACGAGGCGTGGCTGCAAAAAAGAGGGGGACTGGAGGTCTACCGCGGCCTGCCGGTCATGAGTGTGGAGGCTTTGCTCTCCGGTGAGAAGCCGGACGCCGTGCTGGTAGAAAGTGATGTGTGGAAGCTGGTCCCCACCGCACAGCGGTGCATAGACGCGGGCGTGCATGTGCATATGGATAAGCCGGCGGGCGAGGACATAGAGGCGTATGCCCGCGTGCTCGCCGACGCCAAGGCGAAGGGGCTGACCTTTCAGCTTGGCTACATGTACCGCTATAACTCCGCCGTCAAGCGTTGCTTGGAGGCGGTACGCCAAGGGGAGCTGGGCGAGATTTTTGCCATCAATGCCGAGATGAGCACCCAGCACAGCCCCGCCTACCGCGAATGGCTTACCCACTTTCAGGGGGGGAGCATGTACATCTTCGGCTGCCACCTGATTGACTTAGCGATGTTGATTTTGGGCACCCCCGACAGGGTGCTGCCCTTTGTGAAATCCTCCGGTTTCGGAGGGGTTTGCGCTCCCGATAACTGTTTTGCCGTGCTGGACTACCCGAAAGCCACGGCAAAAATCACCACCGCCTCGGTTGAGGTGAACGGGTGGGGGCGGCGGCAATTTGTGGTGTGCGGCAGCAAGGGGACAATCGAAATCAAGCCGATGGAACGCCCCACAACCATGACCCTCTCGACCGTCGATATGATCGAAAACGCCTACCACGACTGCAAGCAATTGGTGCAGGTGCCCGAGACAGGCAACGACAACCGGTATGACGAAATGATGCTGGATTTCGCCGCGATGGTGCGGGGCGAGAAACAGAACCCCTTCACCTATGACCATGAGCTGGCGGTGCAAAAAACGGTGCTGCAGGCCTGCGGCTTTACTATTTGACAACTATTGAACATGTAAGGAGAAAAGAGATGAATTTTCGGAAAGTAGCGTTGATTTCAGGCGGCGGCGGATATATCGGACGGTACACCGCCTTAGAGCTTGCACGGGCGGGGTGCGCCATTGCCGTATGCGACATCAACCTTGCCGCCGCCCAGCTTGTAGCGGACGAGATTGTGGCGACCCAGGGCGACGCGTTCGCCTTGGCGGTGGATGTGCAGGACTCTGCCAGCGTGGACGCGGCGGTTGCCGCCGTGGTGGAGCGGTATGGCAAGGTAGACATTTTGGTCAGCGCCGCCGGCGGCAGTGCGCGTAGCAAGAGCCGCAAGCTCATCGAGCAGAGCGATGAGGTCATCGCCAGCGTCATTGGCATTAACTTGTTTGGTACGATGTACTTTGCCCGCGCCGCCGCAAGACAGATGGTGGCGCGCAAAAGCGGCAAAATCATCTGTATCAGCTCGATTGTCGGCATGCAGGGGCTCAAATATTGCGTGGAGTACAGTGCGTCGAAGGGCGGGGTCATCTCGATGGTCAAGTCGCTTGCCATGGAGCTGGGCGAGCACGGTATTACGGTCAACTGTGTCTCCCCCGGCATTGTGAAGCGGCCGGAGGAGACCCGCGACATCAGCGGCACCAACTACTTGAATCGCAACTGCACCGCCGAGGAGGTCGCCGCTGTGGTGGGCTTTTTGGCCTCTGACGCGGCATCCTTTGTGACTGGTCAGAACTATGTGGTAGACGGCGGCAGAAGCCTTGGACTGAAGGGAAACAATTGACGATGAAAGCAATTTTAGTAGACGAACACAAACACCTTGTCTGGTCGGAGGTACCCGACCCCGTCATGCAGGCGGACGAGGTGCTGGTCGCCATCCACGCCGCTGCCCTCAACCGTGCTGACCTGCTGCAACGGCAGGGCAAGTACCCCTCCCCTCCGGGGTCTCCCGAATGGATGGGGCTGGAGATTGCGGGCGAGGTGAGGGAGGTCGGGCCGGAGGCGGCCAAAAACAGCCGCTGGAAGGTGGGGGACAAGGTGTGTGCCCTGCTGGGCGGGGGCGGCTATGCCCAGATGGTCTCTGTGCGGTACGATATGCTCATGCCCATCCCCCGGGGACTGACCATGGAGGAGGCTGCCGCACTGCCCGAGGCGTATGCGACCTCCTATCTTAACCTGTTTATGGAGGGGCACCTGGAGGCGGGGCAAACTGCTTTTATCCCGGCGGGCGCCAGCGGGCTTGCCAGCGTCGCCATCCCCTTGGCAAAGGCGTTTGGCGCGCGGGTGATCACCTCGGTGCGCTTGGACGAGCATGCCGAGCTGATCCGGCCGCTGGGGGCGGATGTCATCATCAACAGCACCAAGCAGAACACCGTGGCGATCCTGGAGGAACAGATGCACTTTGGTCACCCCGTCGCAGTCGCCATGGACTGCCTGGGCGGGGCGATGCTGGGGCAGTCGTTGCCCTTCATGGCGCACGGCGGCTACTGGGTGGTGATTTCCACGCTGGCGGGGGTCAGCACGGAAGTACCCCTGCGCGCGCTGCTCACCCGCGGTATTCATCTGGTGGGCAGTATGCTGCGCAACCGCACCCCGCAGATGAAAGCGCGTATTTTGAGCGAGCTGGTGCAGCATGTGTGGCCGAAAATTGAAGCGGGGGCCATCAAGCCCTCCATCTACAAGGTGCTGCCCATCGAGCAGGCGGAGGAGGCGCACGGGATATTGGAGCGCAATGAGAATGTCGGGAAGGTCGTGCTGCGTGTGAGGTCGGTATGATCCGGCGCACAGCCGTGCAGCAACCCAAGCTCCCAACCGACTGAGACCCTCCACCCATAGGAGCCATATGAAAGAAGTGTATTTGATCACCGCCGAGCAAATTATCGGCATGTTTCTCCTGATTACCGTCGGCTTTCTCCTGCGGCGCAGCAAAGCCCTGCCCGCGCAGAGCGGCAAGACACTGTCCACGCTGGAAACCGCTCTCTTTCTGCCCGCCCTGGTGTTCAATAACCTCTCGGGCAGTGTCAATGCGGGTAACCTTTCAAACAGCCTCCGCACCCTGCTCACGGGGCTTGGGTTTCTGGTCGCGGTGGTCGCGGTGGCCAACCTGCTCGCCCGCTTGTTCGGCAAGACTCCTATTAAACGGAACTTTTATACCTACATTTTTGCCTTTCCCAACTACGCCTACTTCGGGTATCCGCTCATTGAGGCGGTATTCGGGCGGGAAATGTTGGCGAACACCGTGATTTTCGCCATCCCTTTCACCATCGCCATCTACACCTACGGCGTGTACCTGCTGACGGGGGGCGGTGTGAAAAAAACACCAAAAGAGCGCCTGAAAAGCTGGTTTTCTCCCGTCATCGTCGCGGTAGTGCTGGGCATTCTCGTCGGGATTTTCGCCCTGCCCGTGCCCTCGGTACTCGGCAAGGCGCTCACCATGTCGGCCGCCTGCATGTCCCCGGTCGCCATGGTCCTCATCGGGTTTGTGCTCGCCGGCTACCCCTTACGGGACCTGTTTCGCTCCGGGAGCGCCTATGTGGTCTCCCTCATTCGCCTGCTCGCCCTCCCGCTTGGTTTCGGCAGCATTTTATTCCTGCTGGGCTTTCGGGGGCCGTTGCTTCTCATCCCGGTGATCATTACCTGTATGCCGGTCGGGATGAATGTGGTGATTTTCGAGGAGGCGCAAAATCGGGACAGCAAGGTCGGCGCGCGGATCGGCTTTGTCTCCGATCTGCTCGCGGCACTGACCATCCCGGTGTTGTTTGTTCTGGTCTCACAAGTGGCGGCGTTGCCGTAAGGCAGACCGCCGCCCACAGATTCCGTATCAGGCCGCCACAGCGCGGCAGACAGATGAGAACGGCAGGAAGTTATGAACGCTCAGCCCTCCCCCAAAAAACGATTTTCCAAGAGCAGTATGCTGCTCTTCTTTTTGCGCGGCAGCAAACGGTTCTTTGTCGCCGCGGTCCTGTTTTCCTTTACACTCACCTTGCTTGAGATGCTCATCCCCCAGATTGTCAGCTTTACCATTGACTCTGTCATCGGCAACAAGGCACCCTCCGCGGCGTGGATCGCCGTCCCGGCAGCGTGGGCGGGCGGTGTGGACTTTTTGCGCGCGCATGTGTGGGTGCTGGCCCTGGCGGTGGCGGCGGTGGCGCTGCTTGCCGCGGGAGCCAAGTATCTGAACCTCTACTGCCACGACAAGGCGGCAGAGACCCTCATGTGCCGCATGAGGGACACCCTGTTTGCCCATGTGCACACCCTGCCGTACGAGTGGCACAACCGACACGACACGGGCGACATCATCCAGCGCTGCACCTCCGATGTGGACACCACGCGCAACTTTGTGGCGGAGCAGTTGCTTTTGGTCTTTCGCATCGTGATTTTAATGTTTTTGTCCTTCTTTTTCATGTTCCGCATCCTGCCCAAGTTAACCCTGGTAGCTGCCCTCTCTATTCCCGTCATTTTTCTCTACTCGGTCGTGTTCAGCTTTAAAATGACCAAGCGCTTCACCGCCTGCGACGAGAGTGAGGGGGTGCTCTCCACCATCGCGCAGGAGAACCTCACCGGGGTGCGGGTGGTGCGCGCCTTCGGCCGGGAAAATGACGAGCGGGAGAAGTTCGAGCGGCAGAACTCGCTCTACACCACCCTGTGGCTGAAACTCTGCCGCCTGCTCACGCTGTTTTGGACGATGGGCGATCTCATCTCAGGGGTGCAGGTCATGCTGGTCATTACGCTGGGGGCGGTACTGGCGGTGCGGGGAGAGTTGTCCGCGGGACAGTACATTGCCTTTGTTTCCTATAACGCCATGATGATCTGGCCGGTGCGTCAGCTGGGCCGGGTGATTTCGGAGATGAGCAAGGCCGGCGTCTCCATCGACCGGATTCGCTATATCATGAACGCGCCGCCCGAGACCGATGCCGAGGACGACCTCTGCCCGCCCATGGACGGGGATATTGTGTTCTCGCATGTGAGTTTTGCCTATGACCAAGGGCAAGAGGTGCTGGATGACGTCAGCTTCACCGCCAAGGGCGGACGGGTGCTGGGCATTTTAGGCGCCACCGGGTCTGGGAAATCCACACTGATGCACCTGCTCTGCCGGCTGTACGAGCTGCCGCAGGACGGCGGGGACATCACCATCGGCGGGGTGTCGGTCCGCCGCATCAGGCGCGGTTGGCTACGCTCCCATATCGGCATGGTGCTGCAGGAGCCCTTTCTGTTCTCCCGCACCATTGCCGAGAACATCGCCATCACAAGCGAGGGATTGTCCCATGAGGAAATCCGTGCCGCCGCCCAGACCGCCGCCCTGGATGAGGCGGTCTGCGGCTTCCCCCGCGGGTATGACACGGTGGTGGGGGAGCGGGGCGTGACCCTCTCGGGCGGGCAGAAGCAACGGGTCGCCATTGCCCGTATGCTGGTGCAGAAAGCCCCCATCATGGTGTATGATGACGCGCTGTCGGCGGTGGACGCCGAGACCGATGCCGCCATTCGCCGTGAAATGACAAAGCATTTTGGCAGCGCCACGGTGGTGCTGATTGCTCACCGCATGACGACGCTGATGCACGCCGACCATATCATCGTGCTGGACCGTGGCAGGATAGCCGAGCAGGGAACTCACGACGAGCTGCTGGCCCGGGACGGCATTTACAGACAGATTTACGATATCCAGATGAGCGCCGCGGAAGGAGGACAAAACGATGCATGAGTCCGAGCAAGCACAGTATGTGCGGCTGAAACATTTTGGTATTCCCCGCCTGCTCCCCTACCTGCGCCCCTACCGCCGGGTACTTTGGCTCATGGTGGTCTTTGCGCTGCTGGGCAGCCTGACCGATGTGCTCATCCCGCTCTTTCAGCGCCATGCGCTCAATGCCTTTGTGGCAGCGCAGACCTTGCGGGGCCTACCGCTGTTCGTGCTTCTTTATGTGCTGCTGATTTTAGCGCAGGTGGCGGTCAACAGTGTGACGGTGTATGCCGCTTGCCATGTTGAACTGTGCACGGGGCGGGACATGAAGCGCGCCAGTTTCAATCACCTGCAAACCCTTTCGCTCTCCTACTTCAACCAGAACAGTGTCGGGTACGTCCACGCCCGCATCATGAGTGACACGAACCGCATCGGTTCGATGGTTTCCTGGAGCTTTTTAGAGGGGCTGTGGAACATTGCCTACCTGGTGGGTGCCGCCGCGGTCATGCTGGCCCTCCGCCCCACGCTGGCGCTGTTCGTGTTGGTGGTGGTGCCGGTGGCGGTGCTGGCCTCCGCGTATTTTCAAAAGAAGCTGGTGGGGCTGAACCGAAAGACCCGCGAGCTGAACTCCCGCATCACCGGGCAGTTCAACGAGGGCATCACCGGCGCCAAAACCACCAAAACTTTGGTGACGGAGGGGCGGATGGTGTCGGACTTCTCCCGCACCACCGCCGCGATGAAACGGCTGTCGGTACACACCGCCCAGACCAGAGCCCTGTTTTACACCATCATTTCATTTACCGCCTCTGTCGCCATGGCGCTGGTGCTGTGGCGGGGCAGTCTCATCACCATGGCGGGGGTGATGGAAATCGGCACCCTGTCGGTCTTCATGTCCTACGCCCTCGGCATGATGGAGCCGGTGCGCTGGCTGGTGAGCGCCATTGCCAATTTGGTCACCGTGCAGGTGAATGTCGAGCGATTTACCCGCCTGATGGAGACCCGGTGCGATGTGACCGACACGCCCGAGGTGATCGAAAAGTACGGGGATGTCTTTCACCCCAAAAAGGAGAACTGGGAGCCGCTGCACGGGGACGTGGAGTTTCAGGATGTTTACTTCAAGTACCCCGACGGGGAGGAGTATGTGCTGGAGGGATTTAACCTGACAGTCCCGCAGGGCACTAATGTCGCCATTGTAGGGGAGACGGGGGCGGGAAAATCCACGCTGGTCAACCTCGTCTGCCGCTTCTTCGAGCCCACCGCCGGCCGCATTTTGATTGACGGGCGGGATGTGCGGGAGCGCTCCCAGCTCTGGTTGCACAGCCATATCGGCTATGTACTGCAAACCCCGCACCTGTTTTCGGGCACCGTACTGGAAAACCTGCGGTACGGCAAGCCCGACGCCACCATGGAGGAAGTGGAGGCGGCGGTGCGGAGCGTGCAGGCGAACTCGATCATCAGCCGTCTGGAGAAGGGCTATGACAGCCAGGTGGGCGAGGGGGGCGACCTGCTCTCCACGGGGGAGAAGCAATTGCTGTCCTATGCCCGCGCGATTTTGGCGGACCCGCGCATCTTTGTGCTGGACGAGGCCACCGCCTCGGTGGACACGGTCACCGAAAAGCGGATGCAGGAAGCGACCGCCCGCCTGATGAAGGGCCGAACCTCCTTTGTCATTGCCCACCGCCTGTCCACCATCCGGGAGGCAGACCTCATTTTGGTGGTCTCGGATGGCAAAATCATCGAGCGGGGCACCCACCAAGAGCTGTTGGCGCAGCAGGGTGCTTACCACGCCCTCTATACCCGACAGTATGAGGAGGAGGCAACCAAGCGCGTGCTTGACTGACAAGCGGTATCAAAAGAGCACCCATCGGAAAAAACGGCCGGCGGGCAGAAAGACCAGGGGCGAAAATCGTCCGCCTTGGTTGACATTGCCCGCCGGCTGGTATATAATATATTTCGTAATAGTTCGTGGAATTTGATAGGGAAAGATGCAAAACACATGACGAAAATTGATGTTTTTTCGGGTTTTTTAGGCGCGGGCAAGACCACCCTGATTAAGAAGCTGATCAAAGAAGCCTATACGGGCGAAAAAATCGTGCTGATTGAAAACGAATTCGGTGAGATCGGGATTGACGGCGGTTTTTTACAGGATGCCGGGATTGCCATCACCGAAATGAACTCGGGCTGTATCTGCTGCACGCTGGTAGGGGACTTCGCCAAAGCACTGAGACAGGTGCTGGCGCAATACGCCCCCGATCGGGTCATCATTGAGCCCAGCGGCGTGGGGAAGCTGAGCGATGTGGTGCAGGCGGTGGAAAAGGCGGTGTCCGGGGACGCTTGCCTCAACAGCCTGAGCACTGTGGTGGACGCGAAAAAGTGCCACCTGTATATGAAAAACTTCGGCGAGTTTTTCGGCAACCAGATTACCCACGCCAAGACCGTCCTGCTGAGCCGGACGGCAGAGCTGTCCGAGGAAAAGCTCTCCCGCGCGCTGGAGCTCATTGTCTCCCTGAATCCCAACGCCACGGTAGTGACCACCGACTGGTCACGCCTCGACGGTGTGCAGTTGCGGCAGGCGATCGAACACACCGATACCTTGGCGCACGAGCTGGAGGCACTGCAGCAGCAGGCACACCGGCACAGCCATGACGACCATCATGACCACGACTGCGATTGCGGCCACGACCACCATGACCACGACTGCGATTGCGACTGCGGGCATGACCATCATGACCATGACCATGACCATGACCACGACTGCGATTGCGGGCATGACCATCATGACCATGACCACCATGACCACAATTGCGATTGCGGACACGAGCATCATGACCATGACCACGACTGCGACTGCGGGCATGACCACCATGACCACGACCACAACGCCGAGCAGGTGTTCACCAGCTGGGGGATCGAAACCCCCCGCAAGTTCAGCCGCGAGGAGCTGGAGGCGGCCATGAGTGTCTTTGACGAGGACAGCGACACCTACGGCGCCGTCCTGCGCGCCAAGGGCATGGTCGCGGGCAGTGACGGGCAGTGGCTCTATTTCGACTATGTGCCAGGGGAGCATGACATCCGCACCGGTGCCCCCGCCCCGACAGGCAGGCTGTGTGTCATCGGGTCCGCTCTGGACCGGGCAGCCGTCGAGCGGCTGTTTTTCGTGCAAAAAGGATAAGCGTATGGATATTCCGGTTTATGTGTTTACGGGTTTTTTGGAGGCAGGCAAGACCACGCTCATCCAGGAAACCATGCAGGACGAGCAATTCAATGTCGGCGAGCCCACCCTCATCCTGCTGTGCGAGGAGGGGGAGGAGAGCTATGACCCCTCCCTGTTTCCACAGGCGGGGGCAGGGGTCAGTTGCCGCGTGATTGACGCGGAGGACCGCTTGACCCCCGACCGCCTGGAGGCGATGCGCAAGCGCGCGGGGGCGGAACGGGTGCTCATCGAGTACAACGGCATGTGGCAGATTGACAACCTCTACCGTGCCCTGCCGCCGGAGTGGCAGGTGGTACAGGAAGTGATGGTGGCGGACAGCCGGAGCATTCTCACCTATGACGCCAATATGCGCCGCTTAGTGGTGGATAAGCTGACGGGGGCCGCCGCGGTCATCTTCAACCGCACCGGCGAGCACGCCGACAAGATGGCGCTGCACAAACTGGTACGCGGCGTGAGCCGGCGCGCCAACATTGCCTATGAGGATACAGACGGCAGGCGGGAGGCCGACCAAATCGAGGACCCGCTGCCCTTTGACATCAATGCCGAGGTCATCGACATTGCCGACCGGGACTACGCCATCTGGTACAGGGACATCGTGGAGGAGATGGACAAATACGACGGCAAAACCGTCCGACTCAAGGGCGTGGTCGCCAAAAGCGACAAAATGCCCCCCGGCACCTTTGCCATCGGCAGGGAAGTGATGACCTGCTGTCAGGACGACATCACCTACCATGCCTTCCTGGCAGTGCACAAGAAGGCCGACAGGCTGCGCCCGCACGACTGGCTCACAATCACCGCCCGCGTCAGCATCAAACACCATCCCTTTTACAAAAAAACAGGCCCTGTGCTGACCGTGCTTTCCCTGGCGGAGGCAGAGCCGCCCGTCGAGCCGGTCGCGACCTTTTATTAAGGCGGCAGGGATGCGGGGTACCCGCGTCCCACACTCACCGCAGGCAGAAAGGAAATACCATGAACCAATCCGTCAAGCAGTCCTTGTCCGAATACCTTCGGGCCCACAGAGACAACATGGTAGCCGACCTGAAGACCCTGGTCAGCTATCCCTCCGTGTACGGGCCCGCCGAGGGTGACGCTCCCTTTGGCCTGCCCTGCCAGCAGGTGCTGGACCGGGCGCTGGCCCTGTTTGCCGAGGCGGGGGCGGAGACGGAAAATGACGGCAACTACTACGGCCTCGCCACCTACGGCGACCACGCCGATGATATCGGGGTGTTTGCACACCTGGATGTGGTGCCGGTGGAGGCGGGATGGGTGTATACAGAGCCCTTTGTGCCCGTCGAAAAGGAGGGGTACCTCATCGGTCGCGGGTCACGCGACAACAAAGCCGCGGTGGTCATGGCGCTGTATGCGATCAAGGCCATTCGCGCGCTCAACCTCCCGCTCCGGCACAACCTGAAAATCTTTTTGGGCTGCAACGAGGAGTCGGGCATGGAGGATATCGTGCGTTTCAAGAGCGCGCACACCCCCCCCACCGTCAACCTGGTGCCCGACAGCCGCTACCCGGCGTGCCTGGGCGAAAAGGGCATTTGCCATCTGACAGCCAAAGCCAAGCAACCCCTGCGCAGCATCGTCTCCTTTGAGGGCGGCATAGCCCCCAATGTGATTTTGGAAACCGCGGTGGTGAAGATGCCCGCCTCCCCGCAACTTGAAGCCGAGCTGACAGCCGCCATGGGCGACAATCCCGCCTACCGGCTGAGCCGGGAGGGGGAGCTGCTGGTGCTGAGCGCCGTTGGTCTGACCGCTCACGGCAGCCGGCCTGCCGGTTCGGTCAACGGCGCAAAGCTCGCCGTCACCTTACTGCTCGCCCTCCCCTCGCTGCCGCAGCAGGACCGGGAGGTGCTGCAGGGGATGGCGGCAGTGCTGGCGAGTGACAACGGGCAGCCACTGGGCATCGCCGCCCAGGACGCCTACTTCGGTGAGACCACCGCGACCAACGGCATTGTGCGCTTGGCAGAGGGATACCTGAGCATGACCCTTGATATCCGCTACGGGACCGAGACCGACCCGGACTACCTGTACGCCACCGTCTGCGAGCACCTGGACCGCCTCGGCTTCACCGTCACCCAAGCGAACAACCGCCACGGCTTCCGCATGGAGGAGTCCCACCCGGTCGCGCAGGCCATGATGGCCGTCTATCGGGATGTCTCGGGGGAGCCGGACGCGAAAGCCCAGTATAGCAGCGGCGGCACCTATGCGCGGTATTTGCCAAACGCCGTGTCTTTCGGCGTGGATGTGCCCTACCTCAAGGGAACTCTCCCCTTTTTGCCGGGGCACGGGTCCTCCCACCAGTCTGATGAGGCCATCTATATCGACTCGATGGTAGAATCCTGCCGTATCATGACACTCATGATCCTTGCGCTGGATCAAAATACATAGCCGGGAAAGATGCATGTATGAAACGAATTTTGCGCTATTGCAAACCCGTGTGGCCGCTCATGACACTGACCATGATCGTCAAGTTTTTAGCGGCGGTTGCAGAGCTGTTTATCCCCAAGATATTGGCGCGCATCATTGACGAGGTGGTTCCCAGCGGGCAGAAGGGGCAGATTTATCTGTGGGGCGGCGTCATGCTGCTGTTTTCCCTCTTTGCATTGGGCGGGAATATCTTTGCCAACGCCATGTCTACCAAAACCTCGGCGGATGTGACCTGTCGTGTCCGACAGGATCTGTTCACGAGAATTTCCTACCTGTCCGCTCCGCAGGTTGACCGCCTCACCGTCTCCTCCCTGGTCTCCCGTCTGACCTCCGACACCTACTATATCAATGAGATGCTGGCGCGTATTCAGCGCATCGGTGTGCGCGCGCCCATTTTGATTATCGGCGGGATTCTGATCACCCTGACCTTGGACCCCGTACTCACGCTGGTGCTGGTCTGCATTGTGCCGCTGGTGTTTGCGGTGGTCTTTAACATCACCAAAAAGAGCATTCCCATCTATATCAGCGAGCAGGAAACGCTGGACCGCCTGGTGCGCGTGGTGCAGGAAAACGCCGCCGGCGTGCGCGTGATCAAGGCGCTGTCCAAAACCGAGCATGAAAAGGCGCGCTTCAACGCCGTCAGCGACGAGCTGGTCGCCAAGGAAAAAAAGGCGGGCGCCGTGATGTCCGTCTCCGGTCCCTCCACCACGCTGCTGCTGAATTTGGGGTTGTGCGCGGTGATTGTCGTGGGGGCGTTCCGCGTGAATGCCGGTCTGAGTCAGCCGGGCAAAATTCTGGCGTTTCTGACCTACTTTACCATCATCCTGCATGCCATGATCATCATGACCCGCATTTATGTCCAGCTCTCCCGCAGTGTCGCCTCCGCCCGCCGGATCAGCGAGGTGCTGGAGACGACAGAGGAGAGGCCCATCCTGCCCTCCGACCCGATCCAAACAGACGCGCATGTCCTGTTTGACCACGTGAGCTTCTCGTATAACAAGCGGGAGGATAACCTGCAGGATATCAGTTTTGCCCTGAAAAGAGGACAAACGCTGGGCATCATCGGTCCCACCGGCAGCGGCAAGTCTACCCTGGTGCAGTTGCTGCTGCGCTTCTATGACCCCGACAAGGGCGCTGTCCGCATTGACGGGGAGGATATCCGCAGCATTCCCTTTGACCGGCTCCGGCAGAAGTTCGGGGTGGTCTTTCAAAGTGATTTTGTCATGTCTGCCACCCTGGCGGAAAACATGGCGTTCCTGCGCGACATAGACCGCGAGGCGCTGACACGGGCGGCGACGCACGCCCAGGCGTCGCTCATTATCAATGCCAAGGAAGGAGGGCTGGATGCCCCCGTGACCTCCCGCGGCACCAACCTCAGCGGAGGGGAACGCCAGCGGGTCCTGCTGGGGCGCGCGTTGGCGGGCGACCCCGAGATTCTCATCCTGGACGACTCGTCCAGCGCGCTGGACTATAAAACCGACCTGGAGCTGCGGCTTGCGCTGCACCGCCACTATCGCCATACGACCTCAGTCATCATTGCCCAGCGCGTCAGTTCCATCAAGCACGCAGACCATATCCTGGTACTGGACGACGGCAAAGTGATCGGGCAGGGCACGCACGAGCACCTGCTGGCGAACTGTCCCAGCTATGCCGAGATTGCCCGTGTGCAGATGGGGGGTGTCAGCTATGCGTAACCCCGGAGAATTCAAGGACAGGCAAGCCAAGCGCAGCATGGCGCCCAAGCTGCGGCAGAAGGATGTCAAACAAATCCTGCGACGGCTGTGGGCCTACCTGTACGCCGAAAAGCACTTGTTGATTCTGTCCCTTGTTTTGGTGCTGATTGCCAACCTGCTTGCCCTGTTCGGGCCGGCACTGCTGGGCAAGGCCATCGCCGCCATCGGCACCCAACAAGGGCAGGTCGACTTCCGGCGGGTCTTTAGCTATGTCGGGGTGCTGGTGATCTTTTACCTGGCCTCCGCTCTGCTTTCCTACATTCAGTCGGTGATGATGATTCGCCTGAGCCAGCATGTGGTGGGGAAGATGCGCCGGGATGTGTTCGCCAAGCTCAGCTCACTGCCCGCCGGCTTCTACGACAGGCGGCAGACCGGCGATATCATCAGCGTGATCTCCTACGACATCAACACCGTCAACGAGTCCATCTCCCACGACTTCATCCAGATTTGTGCCAGCACGGTGACCATTGTCGGCTCTTTTTTGATGATGCTGTTCATCAAGCCCGCCCTGGTGCTGGTCTTTGTCGTCACCATCCCCCTGTCTGTGATTTTCACCCGCCAGATGAGCCGGATCGTCCGCCCGCTGTACAGCCGCCGCTCCGAGAAATTGGGGGCGATGAACGGGTATGTGGAGGAGATGGTCGGCGGGCACAAAACCATCCGGGCGTATAACCGGGAGGCACGGGTGAACGAGGGCTTCGCAGAGAAGAACCAAGCCGCCACCGTCGCCTATAAGAAGGCAGGGTATTTGGGGATCGTGCCCGGCCCGGTGGTGAACTTTGTCAACAACCTGTCCCTGACGCTGGTCGGCGTGTTCGGCTCGCTCATGTACCTGTCGGGCGGGTTGCGGCTTGACGGACTTTCCTCCTTTGTGCTCTATTCCCGCAAGTTTTCCGGCCCCATCAACGACATTGCCAACATCTATGCCGACCTGCAGTCGGCCCTTGCCGCCGCCGACCGGGTCTTTCGCCTGCTGGACGAGGCGCCCGAAAAGCCCGACGCACCCGACGCGCAGGCGCTCGTCGAGGTGCGGGGGGATGTGCGGTTTGACCATGTGCGCTTCGGCTACGATGCCACCAAGATCATCCTGCACGATTTGACCCTGCATGCGCCGCCCGGCTCGCTCATCGCCATTGTCGGGCCGACCGGGGCGGGGAAGACCACCATCATCAACCTGCTCATGCGCTTTTATGACGCGGACGCGGGCGGTATCACGGTGGACGACAACGACATCTACGCGCTGCGCCGCGACAGCCTGCGCCGCGCCTATGTCATGGTGTTGCAGGACACCTGGCTGTTCCACGGCACCATCTTTGACAATATTGCGTACAGCAAGCCGGACGCGACGATGGAGGAGGTGGTCGCCGCCGCCCGTGCCGCCAAAATCCACAGCTTCATCACCAAGCTCCCCCAAGGGTATGACACCATCCTGAGCGACGACGGGGTCAATATCTCCAAGGGGCAGAAGCAGCTCCTCACCATTGCGCGCGCCATGCTGATGGATGCCAACATGCTGATTCTGGACGAGGCGACCTCCAATGTGGATACCCAGACAGAGCGGCAGATTCAATCTGCTATGAAACATCTGATGCAGAACAAGACCAGCTTTGTCATCGCGCACCGCCTGTCCACCATTGAGGAGGCGGACCTGATTCTGGTCTTGCGGGACGGCAATGTGGTGGAGCAGGGCACCCACCAAAGCCTGATGGCGCAGGGCGGCTTTTACGCCGAGATGTACCGGTCCCAGTTTGTCGAAAACGAAAGCAGGCAGGAGGCGTAAGCCCCTGCCTGCCCTCTTTTTTTGCGCCTTTCCTGCCTCGCTCACTCCACCGTCACCAGGTCCGCCTCTGTGAAGGTAAAAGAGAGGGTCAGCGGCTCCCCGTACCGCAGCACTTCCAGCGTGACGGTGTCGCCCGCCCGACAGCTCAGCAGCCGGTCATGGAGCTGGTAGCTTCTGCTGATAGGGACACTTTGCCCGTTCAGGGTGAGGGAGCGGATGATATCCCCCACCCGCAACTTGCCGTAGGCCGGGGCGTGGGGGGAGACCTCCGAGACCGCCACCTGCTCGGTGATACGGACCCGCCCGCCGGGGCTGTCGTAACCCGCAAAGGAATGGCTCACGGTGACGGTGACCCCCAGCATACACCGCCGCACCTTTTCCCCGCTTTGTCCCTCGCAGTGGTCGATGAGATTGTCCGCCACCGCCACCGCCACATTGGCGGGAATGACATACCCCACGTTTTCGGTGGCCTCATCCACCATTTTGGCGTTGACAATCCCCACCAGCTGTCCCCGGCTGTCAAACACGCCGCCGCCGCTGTTGCCGTGGTTGAGTGCGGCGTCCACCCGCATCAGGCGGTGAGTGACCGTGCTGACCTCGTCTGCCGCCGTCATACTGACCCTCTCCGAGTCCACATTGACCACCCCCTGGGTGGCGGAGATGCCCTCCCCCTCCGCATTGCCCAGCGCCACAATCGTGTCCCCCACCGCCACCAGGTCGGAGTCCGCCACCACCGCCGCCATGGCGGCGCTTTTTTTGAGCAGATCACTCCCGCTCACCTTGAGCAGGGCAATGTCATAGGTCTGGGAACCGCCCACATACTCGGCGCGCAGGGCATACCGCTCATGCTCCATGCCGTATAAGAACGCCTCAATGTGGTCGCTGATGCGGTTGGGGGTGGTGGCGTCGGCGTGGTAGACCACATGGTAGTTGGTGAGGAGATAGGCATCCCCCGCGCCGCCGTCCAGCCGATAAATCACCCCGGAGCCGACCGAGGAACCCGTCCCGCCCCCGCCGTTTTCATCGGCACGCAGGGGGAAACTGACATGCAGGCTGACGCTGGCCAGCAGCGCCCGGCCGATATAGGCGGAGGCTTGCTGCAGCAAATCCTCTGCCAGCAGATGTTTCACCTCCTGTGCGTCAAGCTGAAAATACTCGGACAGAAAGGCATGAATATCGCCGGCATAGCCATGCGCAAGGGCGGTTTGGTAGAGCTCCTCCGCGCTGAGCCTCGGGGCAGCCAGACTGTCAAGCCACTCCTGCTCCGAGCCGATAAATCCGTGCCGGACGGCAATGTCATACGCCGACTCGGCACGCTCGTGCAGGGCCAAAGGGACACAGGCACACAGCAGACACAAAACGAAAATCAGGGCAATGGACAGCGCTTTTTTGGACATGCGATAACCTCCACGAAAGCTTCATACTCTATTGTAACCTTATCGCAGTCAAAAAATGAAAGCTTTTCAATCATTTCCATGGAGAAATCTCCGGTGCCCGCACAGTGCGCCGCACAGAGCGCCGCACAGAGTGCCGCACTCTGTGTCGAACAGGCGGAAAGATACAAAAAAACCGACGCAAAGCGCACTGCTTTGCGTCGGTTTTGGGGCTTTACGGCTTACGCGCCCTCGTCAATGGCGCGCTCGGCGGTTTTTCGCACCGTGGTCAGCTC
>JBBAEK010000023.1:0-26532 GCA_041655935.1 Eubacteriales bacterium | reverse complement strand
CCGTGCCCCTCATTTGATGGCACCCCGCGGCCATATCGTCCCCGGCTATGCCGCCCCCGACTGCGCCGCCCGCGGCTATGCCGCCGGCAACCGTGCCCCCCATTTGATGGCACCCCGCGGTCATATCGTCCGCGGCCATGCCGTCCCCGACTGCGCCGTCCTCGGCTATGCCGCCGGCAACCGTGCCCCTCATTTGATGGCACCCCGCGGCCATATCGCCCGCGGCCATACCGTCCCCGCCCACACCATTTGAATGAACCCTGTAATTTCGATAAAGAAAGGAAGCTACCCATGAGAGCAACCATTGATCGTGACGGATGCATCGGCTGCGGCCTGTGCGCCGACCTCTGTTCGGAGGTGTTTCGTATGGCCGACGACGGCCTGGCGGAGGTCTACACCGACCCTGTCCCCAAAGAAGCCGAGGACGGAGCCGTCGAGGCACAGGAAAGCTGCCCCGTTTCGGTGATTAGCGTCGAAGCCTGACCCGCGGTCTCACGACCGCCCGCAGTCTCACAACCGCCCGCGGTCTCACAACCGTCCGCGGTCTCACAACCGTCCGCGGTCTCACAACCGTCCGCGGTCTCACGACCGCCCGCGGTCTCACGACCGCCCGCGGTCTCACGACCGCCCGCGGTCTCACAACCGTCCGCGGTCTCACAACCGTCCGCGGTCTCACAACCGTCCGCGGTCTCACAACCGTCCGCGGTCTCACGACCGCCCGCGGTCTCACGACCGCCCACGATCTCACAACCGTCCGCGGACTGATAACCGCCCCGGCTACCCGAATCGCCCTGCAAAAAAACCGCTGAAAACAACTTGTTTTCAGCGGTTTTTTAGAGGCGCAGCGGCACCCTTTGTCGGATGGTTGTCGGCAACATCAGCCCTGACCTATACCCTACCCTGCCCACTCTCTGCCTGCCTTTGAAACATCAAAAGCGGGGGGTAGGCGGTCCTTTGACCGCTTTTCCCCCCGCTTTTTCTTGACTCGTGTGGGTTTAGAAGGGACACTCGGGCAGGCGCGTAAAGTTGGCTGCCAGCTCCTCGTCGGTGGGGAGGTAGTCCTCCATTTTGCCGTCGTGGTACTTTTCATAGGCCAGCATATCAAAGTAGCCTGTACCCGTGAGGCCAAAGAGGATAGTTTTCTCCTCTCCGGTTTCCTTGCAGCGCATTGCCTCGTCCAGCGCGCCCTTGATGGCGTGGGCCGACTCGGGCGCGGGCAAAATGCCCTCGACGCGTGCGAACAGCTCGGCCGCCGCGAACACCTCGGTCTGCGGGAAGGCGACAGCCTCCATATAGCCGTCGTGGTAGAGCTGGGACAAAATGGAGCTCATGCCGTGGTAGCGCAAGCCCCCCGCATGGTTGGGCGCTGGGATATACTCACTGCCCACCGTATACATTTTGGCAAGCGGGCAGATATGCCCGGTGTCACAAAAGTCATAGGCGAACTTGCCCCGGGTCAGACTGGGGCAGGAGGCGGGCTCGACGGCCATGATGCGGTAGTCGGCCTCTCCCCGCAGCTTCTCACCCATAAAGGGGGCGATCAGACCGCCCAGGTTGGACCCGCCGCCGGCACAGCCGATGATGATGTCGGGCTTCACCCCGTACTTATCCAGCGCCGCTTTCGCCTCCAGCCCGATGATCGACTGGTGCAGCAGCACCTGGTTCAGCACGCTGCCCAGCACATAGCGGTAGCCCTTCTGGGTGACGGCGGCCTCCACCGCCTCCGAGATGGCACAGCCCAGGCTGCCCGTGGTGCCCGGCATGTCATGCAGCATCTGCCGGCCAACCTCGGTGTTCATGGAGGGGGAGGGAGTGACCTGCGCGCCGTAGGTGCGCATGACCTCGCGGCGGTAGGGTTTTTGCTCGTAGGACACCTTGACCATGTAGACCTGACAGTCCAGCCCGAAGTAGGAGCAGGCCATGGACAGGGCGGTGCCCCACTGGCCGGCACCCGTTTCGGTGGTCACCCCCACAAGCCCCTGCTCCTTGGCATAGTAGGCCTGGGCGATGGCGGAGTTGAGCTTGTGGGAGCCGCTGGTGTTGTTCCCCTCAAACTTGTAGTAGATTTTCGCGGGCGTCTGCAGCTTTTTTTCCAGACAGTACGCGCGGACAAGAGGGGCGGGGCGAAACATTTTGTAAAAGTCAAGGATGCCCTGGGGAATGTCGATGTAGGCGGTGTGATCGTCGAGCTCCTGGCGGATCAGTTCATCGCAGAACACAGCGCGCAGGTCATCCATGGTGGCGGGGGCGAGGGTATCGGGGCGACGCAGCGGCGCGGGCTTGTTGGCCATATCGGCGCGCATGTTGTACCATTGCCGGGGCAACTCGCTTTCGGTAAGATACAACTTGTACGGAATTTGCTTGTTTGCCATGTTCTGGTCCTGCCTTTCATAAAATTTTGAAAAAATTATTTCCTCACCTTGCGGTGGATGGAACCATAGTGAAACATATCGTTCCCCTTGCGACAGAGGAATATCTAAGGGGGTTTTTGCTCCCCCGGGCAGCTTTGCCCGGAAAACTGCCCGCCCGCGCCGGCACAGCCGCTCGCCGGAAGGGCAAACAAAAAACCCGTCACAGCAAAAAAACCTTTTTGCCGGGACAGGTATCAAATCCTGCGGTGCCACCCTGCTTGGCGCATAGCGCCCTCTCTGTCTGTACCATCATACAGCTTCTTTTCGTAACGGAGAGAAAACTCCGGCTCCCATACTCTGCCGCGGCATTTCTGTTTGCCCTCCAAGGCCATTCACACACCACTCCCTGTACCGCACTCTCAGCGCCGGCGGCTCTCTGTGACAAGCAATGATGGCTACTTACCCTTAGTCATCGGTTTGGTTCATCATACCACATGCTTTTCAAAAAAGCAAGGGGTTTTATGAAAAAAAATTAAGGTGTCAAGTGCCGCCCCCCTCGGGCAGGCCCTTGGTATGCCTCACCACCCACACCGTGTGGGTGTGAGCAGCTCAGCGGCTTATTTCTCTGCGAAAATAGACCCGAACGCAGACCAGTTTTTCCACAGGTCGGCATTGGCGTACTCGGTGCTGTAATTGGGCTGAATCACAAAGACCAAAACGACCAGCACAACAAAGGCCAGCCCCACAATGGTGGTCCAGCGGGACAGCAGGCGGCTGATCTTGGTCCCCTGCTCCTTGCCAAAAAAGGTTTCGGCACCGCCGGCAATGGTGCTGGACAGGCCGTGGGCTTTGCCCTGCTGCATCAGCACGGCGACAATGAGGAACAGCCCCATGACCAGCAGTGCGATTTGAGCGATGATGTTAAAGACAGTCATACGATTCGTTTGTGGGGGGACCCCCCAACCATCCTTCCGAAAAATAGGGCACCCGCCCTTTTCACATATACGGGGGTATTGTATCACACCCGCGGGAAAAATGCAAGCCTTTTTACAATTTTATGCGGGCCGCCGCTCCCCTGGCACTCCCGGACGGGGGTTATTTGAGGACGGGCGTGCCGGGCGCTTTGGCTTTCTGCCGGCTTTGTTTGAGCATTTCCGCCACCATTTTGTCGCAGTACTCAAGGGAATAGACGCGGATGGCAATGAGCTTTTGCCCCATTTCCCGCAACGTCTGGGCGGCGGGCAGGGGCAGGTCGGACAGTTCGGTGGCGTTGATTTGTCCGGACTTGCTGATGATGCGTATGTAGCTGTCCACCACGGCGGAGCTGAGAAAGGCATACAGACCGTAGAGGAAGGGGGCGTCCATTTCCGCCTCCCCCGCCATATCCACATAGTTGAGCTTGTTATGGGTACTGATAAAGCGGCTGTTGGGCAGCTGGGAGGCCAGGTACACCCCGCAGACCAGCTTGCGCTGTTCGGCTTTGGCGGGAAAGCGCTTGATGAGGAGCATATTTTTGTTTTTCTGCACCAGCGAGGGAATGGTGGGGGTGAGGTACTGGTGCCGGATGGGTTGCGGGAACACCACCCGCCCGTCCTGAATGCTCCGCGGATGAATCAGGGGCACCGTCCCCTTGCCGGGGGTGTCGGAGAGCAGATTCGGGTAGCGGGAGAGCAGGGTCAGCCCGGTTTTCATCCGCAGCCCGTAGGCGGCGAAAGAAGAGGGCAGGGACTCTATCAGGCGCACCAGCTTGAGCTCCTCCTCCGACTTGAACAGCAGGAGGGACTTGTCCTCCTCCCGCACCACCAGCGAGTAGGGCAGCTCGGGCAAGAGGGTGGTTTGTTCGGGGGTGCCGTCGTCGGTGGACACCGACAGCAGGATTTTGGGCGCGGACACGCCCCCTTTGCGTAGCTTGATGACCAAACTGTTTTTGAGGGCCCCTTGGCTTTTATCGGTGAACAGGTGCACCCGCTCCAGCACCGACTGGGACAGCAGACTGCAACGGATCTTCGACAGTTGGACCGCGGTGGCAAACACGGTGGGGAGCAGCGCCACCATCTCCCCGCCCGTCCGCAGGTTTTGCATCGCCATGGCGGCAAACAGGTAGTTCAGATTCACCGCCGTGGGACAGATATCCTGGGCGCACAGCGCCTCGGGCGAGTCCTTCTCGATCAGCTCGCTCGGCGGATTCATGATCACAAAGTCAAAGAGCTCAGGCTGTCGGGAGAAAAAGGAGATGGTGTAGCTGTCCCGCTGGGCGAGCACATAGTTTTCCTCCAGCACACTGGCGGCCAGCTTCACGCCGTACTCCCGGCGGCACTTGCGGCGCAGCCTGTCCAGATTGTTTTTCAGCACGGGCAGGTAGCGGGCGTTGTTTTCATAGCAGACCAGGTGGATTTCGGTGGCGCGCCCGCGGCGGCAGAGAGCCTCCACCAGCGCGGCGGACAGAATGCCTGTCCCCGCCCCCGGGTCGAGGATGGACACCAGCGGGGCGTCGGTCAGGGTAAAGAGCCCCGCCATCAGCGCGGCGGTGGGCTTTTTGGTGAAAAATCGTCCGAGCCGGATATTTTCTGCCTTGGATGTCTCTCTGACCAGTTTTCGCGTGTTTCTCACAGCTAAGTTCAACATGGCCGTCTCCTCCCGCCTCACAAACATTCGACATTCGGCACGCAGTCTCGTATTTTTGACATGATTTTCATGATTTTACATTAGTATAACATGGCTGCTGCCCGAAATCAAGGGTGATTTTTCATCGGAATCGGGGGAATTTCCGCGAATCCTTGCATTTTTTTCGCACCGGTGGTATACTGTTGCATACAGAAGCCGCTCCCCAATCGCGGGCAGAACCCGCCGGTGCGGCACCGGTGAGCGACAGCCAAAGGAGGTGCGCCATGCCGACAGAAGCTATCCGCCTGTTTCACACCGGCCAGGTATTCCTCGACTGCCCCTTTCCCACCCCCTTTGCCCGGGACAGCGCACAGCGGCGCGAGCAGACCCGCCGGACCTTTGTCCGCCTGATTGACGAGGTCGGCGCACAGGGAGCGCATCTGTTGCTCATTTCGGGCAACCTGTTTGACAACGAGTACGCCACGGTCGGGACCGCCGACTTTTTGTCGGCACAGTTCGCCCGGATTCCCGCCGTGCAGGTGGTCATTGCCCCCGGCCCCCACGATGCCTTTGTGCCGGGGGGACTCTACGCCTGCTCTTTACTGCCCGCCAATGTCTTTGTGTTTGAGACTCCCACGTGGGCGCATTTTGCCGTGGGGGGTCACCCTCTGTCGGTTTACGGCTGGGCGTATGCGGGCCGGGACGCCGAGCAGTTCCCCTTTGCCGCCCCCCTCCCGCCTCCCCCGTCCCCCCTGCAGCTGGTCTGCGGGTATGCCGAGCTTGGCAGGCAGATCACCCACGAGCAGATCGAGCAGCTGGGCGCCTGCTACACGGCGCTGTCCGGCAGCCGCAATTTTCGCGGTTTTTCCCGGGCGGGCGGCTGTTTGTATGCCGAAAGCGGGGTGCTGGAGTCGGGCAGCTTTGATGAGACGGGCTTTGGCGGCGCCAACCTTGTCACCCTCACCCCACCCGCAGGGGAAGCGACGGCACGCCGGCTCTCTCTGGGGCGATGCCGCTATGAAAGCCGGGTGCTGGACGTGAGCGGGCTTGACAGTTGGCAGCTACTCAGCGGGGCCATCTCGGCCCTGATCGCCGCGCAGGGCTACGGCACCGAGACCGCCCTGCACGTACAGCTGGAGGGGACGGTCCCGCCGGGCCTGTGCCTGCCCCCGCAGGTCCCGCCCGAGCCCTTTGGCGTGGCGGCACTGTTTTTGTCGGACAAAACCCTGCCGCTGGCGGAGCAGACCCGCTTTGCGCGCGATATGTCGATTCGCGGGGAAGTCTATCGCACCCTGCTGCCCCGTATCGAGGCCGGTACCGGGCGGGAGCGGGAGAGAGCCGCCCAATCTTTAAAAATTGCCTTTTCTGCCCTTGACAACCGGGATATCTTTCAGTTATAATAAATAAACAGACAAAAATTTTCCAACCTGCCCGCACGGGTCGGGTTCTCGCCGCCAAACAGCCCCTGCACCGGGCAGTGCCTGCCGGACAGACAGTCTACATGATGGAGGAAGCCTTATGAAACGCAAATCAATTGCCAATGTGCTATACCTGTCATTTTTATTGAACCTGATCTATTGTGCCGGCATGGCCTATATCACGATCAACCAGTGCGCGCTCAAGCTGGCGGCCCGGGTGCCGACGGAGGTGGCAAACATGTTTTCCATCCCCACCCTACATATTTTGCTCGCCGGCATCACCCTGCTGTTCCAGTTGGTGCTGGTGCTGAACTTCTCGGTCAGCATGCGCAACGAGCACCCCACCATCTGGATTGAAACGGTCGGCATCATCCTGTTCAGCGGCATCTTGCGGGGCTTTAATGAAAACCTGATCAACAGCGCCTCCGCCTTTGCCCTGTTTCGGGGACGTTCGGCGGCGGAAAGCATCTATGCCTTAAACGACCTGCTGGCCAAGATCCAGCCCATTTACGCCTTTTCCACCGGGCTTTTCCTGGTAGGTTGCGGCATGGCCATCTGCTTCAAGAAGTTCATCCGACAAGCTTTTTGATTCTTGCGGGGGCGCACCGCGCACCCTCTGCAGCGGGGACTGCCCTTTGATGTGGCAGCCCCGCTTTTGTGTGCCCCGCACCCCAAACTGTAAACTTTACTTGACACGGAGGCAACCATGATCATCCTCACCGCCCAATCCCTGACCCTGTCTTTCGGCGCGCAGCAGGTGCTGTCCGATATCACTTTTGCCGCCGGGGCGGGGGAGCGCGTGGGGGTGGTGGGGGTCAACGGCGTGGGCAAAACCTCGCTCTTTCGCCTGCTCGCGGGGGAGGTCCTCCCCGACAGCGGCACGGTGAGCCTGTCGCGCGGCGTGCGGGTGGGACTGCTCCACCAGCAAACCGACCTGACCGGGGAGGGGGAGCTGACGTTGCTGGAGTATATGCTCACCGCGTTTCCCCACCTGCAAGCGCTCGAGGCAGAGCTGCACAGCCTCGAGCAACAGCTCACCGCCCTCTCCCATACCCCGGCGGACACCGACCTCCCTCCCTCCGCCCTCGCCGTACAGCTGGCGGGGCGCTATGAGCAGTGCAGCCGCCGCTACGCGGAGTCGGGGGGCTTGTCCTACCGTTCCCGCTGTCTGGACATGCTGGCACGGCTGGGCTTCGGCGGCCGCGCGGCGGACAAAATCGCCTGCCTCAGCGGCGGCCAGCACACCCGTTTGGCGCTCGCCCGCCTGCTGACACAGGAGCCGGAGCTGCTCTTGCTCGACGAACCCACCAACCACCTTGACCTGGAGGCGGTGTCGTGGCTGGAACAGCACCTGTCCGCCTACCCGGGCACCCTTTTGCTGGTCTCTCACGACCGCTACTTTTTGGATGCCGTGACCACCCGGACGCTGCAGCTGGACCACGGGCGGGCCGCCCTGTACAAGGGCAACTATTCACAGGCCAAACAGCAACAGCAGACCGAGGAGGCCGGCCGCCTGCACCGCCTGAAAGAGCAGCAGAAAATTCGGGCGCGCATCGAAGCAAATATCGAGTTCCAGCGCCGCTGCGGGCAGGCGCACAACTTTGTCACCATCCGCTCCAAGCAAAAGCAGCTCGACCGCATGGAAACCATCGAGCTCGCCCCGAAAAGCAAAACCATCAAGTTTCGCTTTGCGGCACAACGGGAGAGCGCGGGGGACGTGCTGTGGGCAGAGGACCTCTGCTTTTCCTACGGCGGGGGACCACTGCTCGAACACCTGCATTTTTTGGTGCGCCGGGGCGAGCGGGTACTGGTGCTTGGCCCCAACGGCTGCGGCAAGTCCACCCTGATGAAGCTGGTGTGCGGCGAGCTCCGGCCCCTCAGCGGCCACATCGAGACGGGGTACAATATCACCATCGGCTACTACGACCAGGAAATGCGGGGACTGGACCTGCAAAAGACAGTGTTTGAGCAGCTCCACGATGCCCACCCCGACCGCACCGTCGGGGAGATCCGCACCACCCTCGCCCAATTTCTGTTTTTCGCCGACGACATCGACAAACCCATCCGCACCCTGAGCGGCGGGGAGCGCGCGCGGGTACTGCTGGCGGGGCTGATGCTGCAAAAGGTCAACCTGCTGGTCATGGACGAGCCCACCAACCACCTGGACATCGACGCGCGGGAGGCGCTGGAGAGCGCCCTCGAGGCCTTTGAGGGGACCATTCTGGCGGTCTCGCACGACCGCTACTTCATTGACCGTATCGCCACCCGGCTCATCGAGCTGGACCGCACGGCGCCGGGCGGGTGCGTGGACTACCTGACGGACAACGAGGAGGGGGCGTTCACCGCCTACCTGCGCCACCGTGCCGCCGCCGCCCCGACCGAACCGGGCGGGGAGCCACCGACCCCCGCCGCCAAGACCGAGTACCTTCGGCGCAAGAAGGACTTGGCGGACAAAAAAAGCGAACAGCGCAAACGCGAGCGCGCCAAAGAAAAGGCGGTGCAAATCGAGACAGAACTGGAAGCGCTGCAGCAGGAGCTGTTTGAACAGACAGGCGCCGACTATGTACGGGCGGCCGAAATTGAGGCGCGCCGGGCTTCGCTGGAGGCAGAGCTCTGGGAGCTGTACGAGCTCTACCTGGACTGACTACTCCGGGATAATGGCAATGCCCTCTAGGAAGCTGTGAAAGCAGTCCTGCATGGCGGGGAGCCTTTGCCTGACCCCCTCTATCCTGACAAGCCCGGCGTAGTCGTAACGATACCGGTCCAGTGGCACCGAAAAGACATCCTCCCCGTGCGTGGCGACCAGGGGCGCCTCCCCCTCATCCCCCACCACCAGCACCGCCTGAAAGTACCCCTCGCCGTTCCGCCCCAAGAAGATCACATCCCCGACGGCCAGCTCCTCCATGGCGGCACGCCGTCCAAAGGGGCCGGGCCCCCCGTTACAGAGGAGAAAGCGGTAGAGCGTCTCCACACGGACCCACGAGTCGGTGTATGCGGACTCGGACAGGTAGTACCAGCCCAGCACCGGGGTGAAATTCATGGTGCAACTGCCGGCATAGAGGCATTGTGAGACAAAATTCGCGCCGCCCTCACCCCGCTCTGCCTCTCCGGCATACAGCGGGTTGCGTGTCAGGCTCCGGCGCGCCGCATATTCCGCGGCATGGTCGCGGTGGTATGGTTTGATCACCAGCATGGGGGCTCCCCCTTTTCGGACAGGTGTGACTTTGCGGTCACTTTGTTACCATGGTATGTCACCGCCCCTCACCTTGCCATTTCCCTCAGAAAAGCCCCGCCCGGCATACGTGCCGGGCGGGGCTTTTGGTGTCCGCTTACGGGCGGGCGGCGCGGGAGGCCCCCCTTTGCCGATATTGCCGGGGGGTGCGCTTGGTCTGCTCTCGGAAGGTCTTGCTGAAGTAGCTGGGGCTGTCGTACCCGCACATGCGTCCGATCTGCTCGACCGAATAGGAGCTGTACCGCAGCAGTTTTTTCGCCTTTTGCATCCGGATGCGCCGCAGCGAGCTCATCACGGTCTCCCCGGTCTCCTTGGCATACCAGCGGCACAGGCTGAAGCGGTCGGTGCCGACATGGGCGGCAATTTCGTCCAGGGTGAGCGGGCGGTCGCAGTGGTGTTCCAGGAACAGCGTCACCTGTTGCGCGCGGCCGGGCGAGCGGGCAAAGAGCGAGTCCAGCAGCTCCGCCGCCCAACTGTACCCGTGCGCGGCGCGCACCGCCAGGGAATCGGTGCGTCGGCAAAGCTCCATGAGTTGCAGGGTGGCGTCGGCGAGGAAGTCGGACGCCTCAAAAAACAGGTGCTCCCCCACCTGGTAGTAATCCAGCAGCGCCTCCCCGCTGACAAAGGTCACCCACATAGTGTCAAACTCCCCGCCATTGCTTTGGTAGGCGTGCGGGACAAACTTGCGGGTGAACAGCCCCTGTCCCTGCCCGAGCACCCGGGTCTGCCCGGCGGCGGAGAATAGCCCCTCGCCCCGGGTCACCCAGAGAAACTGGTGCACATCAAAGCCGTCGGAGCGGACCACACGGGCTTGTCTCGGGGATTCCCCGATCGCCACCGGGACAAAGGGGAATTCGCCGGGCGAGTCCTTGGCAATACCGACAAACATAGGCAATATCCTTATATTTTCTACAATTTTTTATGATTGACTTGCCGATTTCTTTACAATATAATGATAGCAAAGCAGTGACAAAAAGTCAACCAATAAATTCAACTCAAGAGAGGGTACGGGCATGAAGAAATTTCGCGTGGGACTGATTGGTTGCGGGGGCAGGCAACAGGTGCACATTGACGCATTGCTCAAAATGGAGGATGTGGAGATTGTGGCGGTGGCAGACCCCGTGGAGGACAGACGGCTGCGGGCGGCGGCAAAGACCGGCGCTACCGGGGTGTACAAGGACCACACCGAGCTGTTTGACAGCGTCGCCGAGCATCCGCTGGACGCCTTGTTCATCGCGGTCGAGCCGACCGCGCACCACCGGATAGAGGAGCGGGCGATTGAGCTGGGCATCCCCTTTATGGTGGAAAAGCCCATGACGCTGGACCTCGCGCAGGCCGAGCAGATCGCCGCCATGATCAAGGCAAAGAAGCTGATTACCTCCGTGGGCTTTCAGGACCGCTACCTTGACCTGATGGAGACGGTGAAGGCAGAGCTGCCGAAGCATCCGACCGGGGGCCTGGTCTACGGCGCCTGGATCGGCAATATCCCGGGCGTGTGGTGGTGGCAGAAGAAGTCCACCTGCGGCGGGCAGCTACTCGAGCAGAACATCCACCTGGTGGACGGGTTGCGCTTCCTGTTCGGGGAGCCGCTGTCGGTGTACGCGATCGCTACCCGCGGCATGGTCACGCCGGGCGTGGACGCCAGCCCCGAGTATGACACCGACGACCACTCGGTCTGCCTGTTCCGCTTCCCCAACCAGATCACCGCGGCGTTGGCAAGCGGTTGCTATGTGACCGAGGTGCGCCCCAACTGCGGGCTGCTCATCTCGCTCAAAGACATCGTGATTGATTATCGCCTCCGCAACAACCTGATTCTCACCAGCCGCCACCAGACAGTGGATATCAAGCCCCGGAACAACCAAAGCTATGACCTGGACCGCAACTTCCTTGACGCGGTCAGGACGGGGAATGCCACTCTGGTCCGTTCGCCCTATGACGACGCCCTCAAGACCCTGAAGGTTTGCTTTGCCGCCAACCGCTCGATGGAGACGGGCGAGGTCATCTATTTCGGGGAGGAGAAGGCATGAGATTTTGTATTCCCATTCCCTGCTTTTTCCCAAAGCTTGACTTTGTGGAGGCCATCCACCAGGTGAAGGCCTACGGCTTTGACGCGGCGGAAACCTATGCCTGGCGCCACTTGGATCTGCCGGCGGTCCGCCGGGCCTGCGAGGAGACCGGGGTGGAGCTGCTCAGCATGTGCACCACCGAGTTCAATATGACCGCCCCCGCCAAGCGCGGGGCTTGGCTGGACGGGTTGCGGGAGAGCTGCCAAGCGGCCAAGCTGGTCGGTGCCAAGCGGCTGATCACGCAGGTGGGCCCCGACACCGGGGAGGAGCGCGCGAGCCAGCATGAGAGCATCGTGGCGGCGCTGAAACAGGCGCGCCCTCTGCTCGAGGAGAGCGGTGTGACCCTGATGATCGAGCCGCTCAATACGTTGGTAGACCACCCCGGCTACTACCTGTGGCGGTCTGCGGAGGCATTTGAGATTGTCCGCGAGGTGGACCATCCGCTGGTCAAGGTGGTGTATGACATCTACCACCAGCAGGTCATGGAGGGCAATATCATCCCCAGCATCCTGAACAATCTGGACTGTATCGCGCACCTGCACTGCGCCGGCCACCCCGGCCGCATCGAGCTGCAGTTCGGCGAGAGCAACTACGCCGTCATCTTCGAGACGGTAGACAAAGCAGGGTATCGGGGTGCCTGCGGGCTGGAGTACCGCCCCTCCCTGGGCACCGACAAGAGCCTGGAGAGCTTCAAACAGATTTATCTGTCCTAACGTTGCCCCGCACCTTTGCACCACCCCGCCCGGCGGCAGACTTCCTGCCGCCGGTTTTTTTGTCGCAATGTGCCCGTTTCGCTTGACTTGCCGCCCTCCGGTAGAGTATAATTATGACAAGTCATTTCACTGCACAAACCCACCTTTTCAAAAACACGGCAAGGAGTTTGTATGAATACCAGGGAGTATTGGGTTTCCGCCCTGACCAAAATCGCTTTTCCCGTCTTGGACGCGCTGTCGCGCCGGCAACTGCGCCAGGAAATGCCGCTGGTGGAAGTGCTCGACGAGCAGGGCCACGTGGTGCGTTCGGGCACCCCCAGTCAGGTGATGTACCTGGAGGCGCTGGGGCGCACATTGACGGGCATGGCCCCCTGGCTGGAGGTCGAGCTGCCGCCGGGCGAGGAACAGGCACTGCAAAGCACCTACCGACAGCTGGCGCGCGCGGCCATTGACGCGGGCACCGACCCCGACTCCCCCGACCGGTGTCTGTGGTGGGACCGCGCCAAGGGGTTCGAGCCCAACCAGCCCATTGTAGACGCGGCGTTTTTGGCGCACGCCATCCTGCGCGCCCCGAACCAGCTCTACCACCAACAAAGTGAGCGGGTCAAAAAGAACCTGATCGACGCCTTGTTAGAGGTGCGCCACACCCGCCCCGCCGGTTTCAACAACTGGGTACTGTTCGGCGCCATGGTGGAGACCGCGCTCTACCTGCTGACCGGGGAGTGCGACGCGTTCCGCATCGAGGCGGCGCTGTCGCGCCACATGGATTGGTATGTCGGGGACGGCACCTACGGCGACGGCAAGCCCTACCACTGGGACTACTACAACAGCTTTGTGATCCACCCGATGATGAACGACATTTCCCTTGCCGCCGAGCCGATTCTGCAGTTCCGCGGGCAGGGGCAGCAGATCCGGGAGGCCGAGATCCGGCGGCTTTCGCGCTATGCCCGGGTGCAGATGCTGCACATCGCGCCGGACGGCAGCTACCCCGCCTATGGTCGGTCCATCACCTACCGCATGGCGGCGTTTCACGCACTGGCGCAGGCGGCGCTCAAGGGGTATCCGGTCAAGGATACCTCCCCCGCGCAGATCCGTTGCGCGCTCACCAAGGTGATCGGAAAGCATCTGTCCGCCCCCGACCTGTTCGACGAGGGCGGCTGGTTGCGGGCGGGGCTGTACGGCTGCCAGCCGGCACTGCGGGAGTCGTATATCTCCACCGGCAGCCTCTACCTGTGCACGCAGGCGTTCCTGCCGTTGGGCCTGCCGCCTGCGCATGACTTCTGGTCCATGCCCGACGAGCCCACCGCATGGGAGAAGCTTTGGTCCGGCTGCCGCGAGGTCGGGCGTGACCATGAGCAGTCCTAATAGTTAAATCAAGGGAGGATTTTTCAATGAATATACTGGCGATCGGCAGCCATCCGGACGATCTGGAGATCAACTGTTTCGGCACACTGGCCAAGTGCGTGCAGCGGGGGGACACCGTCACGGTGGCGACCGTGACCAACGGCTGTATGGGGCACATGGTCATCCCACCCGAGGAACTCGGCCCCATCCGCAAAGGGGAGGCGGCAGAGGCGGCACGGCTCATCGGGGCGGAGTACTGCTGTTTGGATGTGGACGACCTGATGGTGAACCGCTATGACGAGGCAGTGCTTCGGCAGTGCGTGGACCTGATCCGCCGCACCCGCCCCGAGCTGGTCATCACCCACTACTTTGACGACTATGCCCGGGACCATGTCGAGACCAGCCACCTGGTGTTCACCGCCCTTTTACGTGCCTCCATCCCGCATTATCGGACCGAGCACCCCTACCTCAGCCACGGCATCGGGCTGTACTATATGACGCCCAGCACCCTCAACGGCTTTGAGTGCACCCATTTTGTCGACATCACCGAGCAGATGGCGTCAAAGCTGGCGGCGCTCTCCGCGCACCACAGCCAGATCGATTGGCTAAGGGACTTCAACGGCGTGGATGTGCTCAGCACCACCCGCGCGCTGGGGGAGCTGTACGGCAAGCAGTCCCAGACCAGGTATGCGGAGGGCTTTCAGGTCTGCAAGCACAAGCTGAAAATGGTCCCCCGGCACCTCTTGCCCTAAGCCTTCCCCACAAACACCGCGCGCCCGCAGACCATATGGTCTGTGGGCGCGCGCTTTGCCGGATACTCAGGGACTTTCTTCAAAGATGCCGTAGCGGCGGAAGCGCCGGTAGCGCTGTGCCAGCAGCCGCCGCACCGGCAGCTTTTGCAGCGCCCGCAGGTCCTGCAGCAGCCGCTCGCGGATGAGGGCGCACAGGGCATCAAAGTGCTCGAAATCCTCAGGGAACACCTGTTCGGCCACCCCAAGGTAGAGCATATCCTGTGCGGTGATGCGCAGGCACTCGGCGGCGTCCTGTACACGGGCGGCGTCTTTCCAGATGATGCTCGCGCACCCGTCGGGTGTGATGACCGAGTACACGGCATGCTCCAGCATATACACCCGGTCGGCGACCGCCAGCGCCAGGGCACCGCCGCTCCCCCCCTCGCCCACAATCACCGACAGCACGGGCGTGCGCAGTCCCATCATCTCACACAGGTTCTCCGCGATGGCGTGCCCCTGTCCTCTCTCCTCGCCCTCTGCGCCGGGGTAGGCGCCCAGCGTGTCCACGATACACACCACCGGGCGGTGAAACTTCTCGGCCTGCTTCATCAGCCGCAGCGCCTTGCGGTAGCCCTCGGGCTTGGGACAGCCAAAGTTTTTCTGCAACCGCTGCTCGACATCCTTGCCCTTGTCAATGGCAAGATAGGTGACCACTTGGTCTCCTAAGTACCCAATCCCCGACAGAATGGCGGGGTCCTCGCCAAACCGCCGGTCCCCGCACAGCGGGACGCGGTCGGTGAACAGGGCCTGCACATAGTCCGCCCCCATCGGCCGCCCGCCGGCGCGGGCGGTCTTTAACTTTTCATAGGCGTTCATCAGGCACCCACCCCCCTCCGATGTTGCCGCAACAGCAGCGTCAGGGTCTCTTTGAGAGACTCCCTCGCCACCACCCGGTCCACAAAACCGTGCGCCTGCAAAAACTCCGCGCGCTGAAAGTCGTCGGGCAACCTGGCGCCGGTGGTCTGCTCAATCACGCGCCGCCCCGCAAAGCCCACCAGGGCGCCCGGCTCGGCTAAGATGATATCCCCCTGCATGGCAAAGGAGGCGGTGACCCCGCCCGTGGTCGGGTCGGTCAGCACCGTCATGTACAGTCCGCCCGAATCGCTGTGCTTTTTGACCGCACCGCTGCACTTGGCCATCTGCATCAGGGAGAGAATCCCCTCCTGCATCCGCGCCCCGCCCGACGCCGTAAAGCCGATGACCGGCAGCCGGTGCGCCGTGGCGTACTCGAAGGTGCGGGTGATCTTCTCCCCCACCGCCGAGCCCATGCTGGCCATGATGAAGCGCGGGTCCATGACAAACACCGCGGCGGGCATCCCCGAGAGGGACATCCGGCCGCACACCACCGCCGCGCACTCTCCGGTGGCGTCCCTCGCGGCGTCCAGCTTGTTCTGGTAGTCGGGAAAGTGCAGAAAGTCCACACTGCTCACCCCTCCCGCCAGCTCCCGAAAGCTGCCCGGGTCCCCGATCATGGCAATGCGGTCACGCGGGGGCACCCGCAGGTACTGCCCGCAGGCGGGGCAGACAAAGCCGCTCGACAGTGCCGCCTCATGCGCCGCCGCCGTCTTGCAGGCGGGGCAGGGCAGCGTTTCGGGGGGGCGGACTCCGCGCGGCTCTCCGAGCCGCAGCGTCCTCCGGTATCTTAACCCAAACATGTTTTATGCCTCCTTGTTTTCAATCACCGCAAAGGAAAAGGACGCCTGCACGCAGCGTTTCCCGTCCACATACCCCGCCCCCTCGGCAAAGTAAAACACCCCTTTTTGCCCGACAATCCGGCACTCGGTTTCAAATAGGTCGCCCGGCTTGACCTGCCCCTTGAATCGCACCTTGTCCAGTCCGGTCAGGAGGGTCGTGGCACGGCGTGCCTCGATCCCCGACAGCAGCACGCAGGCGGATTGGGCGAGGATTTCGCACAGGATGACCCCGGGGACAATGGGGTGGCCCGGAAAGTGGCCGTCAAGGAAAAACTCATCCTCACGGATCAGCTTTCGTCCAAACGCCGTCCCCTCCCGGCACTCTGCCCCGTCGAGCAGCAGCATCCGGCCCCGGTGGGGCAGCAGCGTCATGATCTCGGGGCGGGTCATTCGGCCTCCCATTTGCGCAGGGCCAGGCAGGCATTGTGCCCGCCAAAGCCCAGCGAGGTGGACAGGGCGAGCGACACCGACCGCCGTTCGGCGCGCAGGGGGGTGTAGTGCAGGTCCAGCTCCTCGTCCGGCTCGTGCAGGTTGATGGTGGGCGGGACGACTCCGGTCTCCAGCGCCATCAGGCAGGCGATGACCTCGGCGGCGCCCGCCGCGCCCAGCATATGACCGGTCATGGACTTGGTGGAGCTGATGGCGAGCTTGGAGGCATCCGCCCCAAAGAACTTTTTGAACGCCATGGTCTCCACTTTGTCATTGAGCTTGGTACCGGTGCCGTGGGCGTTGATATACAGCTGCTCGGCACGGTAGGGCACCCCCTGCAGGGCGAGCGCGATGACGCGCGCCGTCTGCTCGGCGGCGGGGTCGGGCGCGGTGACATGGTGGGCGTCACAGGTGGTGCCGTACCCGCAGATCTCCGCGTAGATGTGCGCCCCGCGGGCCAGCGCCGCCTCATGGCTTTCCAGCACCAGCATGGCGGCACCCTCCCCCAGCACAAACCCCCCGCGGCGGCGGTCAAAGGGCAGGGAAGCGGCGTTCGGGTCGGAGGCTTGCGAGAGGGCCATGCAGTTGATAAACCCGGCGACACACAGCTCATTGATCGACGCCTCGGTCCCGCCGCAGATCACCGCGTCTAAGTAGCCGTCCTTGACGGCGCGGTAGGCCTCCCCGATCGCGCTGGCACCGGTGGCGCAGGCGGTCGAGAGGCACAGGGCGCTGCCGTGCGCCCCGAAACGGATGGCGACCTGCCCCGCCGCCATATTGATAATCATTTTGGGGACAAAGTGGGGGCTGACCTTCTTGGGCCCGCCCGACAGGTAGGCCTCCTCCTCCTGGCACAGGGTCAGGATGCCCCCCACGCCCGAGCCGACATAGACCCCGAACCGCTCACTGTCCACCCGCCCCTGTATGTCGCTGTCGGTGACCGCCTCCTGGGCGGCGGCGATGGCGTACTGCACATACAGGTCGGTTTTCTTCTCGGTGATTTTATCGAAGTACCGGGAGGCGTCAAAGCCCTTGACCTCCGCCGCCAGCGTACTTTTGAACTCGGAGGTATCAAAACGGCTGATGGGGGCAATCCCATTCACCCCCGCCTGCAGAGCCTCCCAGTAGTCTTTTGTGTTGTTTCCGATCGGCGTCACCGCGCCGATGCCTGTGACCACCACACGTCTCATGACTCTCTCCTTTTACATAGCCAGGCCGCCATCCACGCGGATGACCTCGCCCGTGATATAGTCGGCACCCGCCGACGCTAAGAATGACACCACCGCCGCAATGTCCGCCGGCTGCGCAAACCGCCCGAGCGGGATGCGATCGGTCAGTGCCTCTTTGTGCGGCAGGGCGGCGGTCATCTCGGTTTCCACAAAGCCGGGGGCTACCACATTGCAGGTGATCCCGCGGGGGGCCAGCTCCCGCGCCAGCGACTTGCTCATGCCCACCAGCCCCGCCTTGGCGGCGGCATAGTTGACCTGCCCCGGGTTGCCCACCAGCCCCGCGACCGAGCTGATGTTGATGATTTTGCCGGCGCGCTGTTTCACCATGCCCGGCAGGACGGCCCTGACGCACAGAAACGCACCGGTCAGGTTGGTGTCCAGCACCCGGGCAAAGTCCTCCTCCTTCATCATCAGGGCGAGCTTGTCCCGGGTGATGCCGGCGTTGTTCACCAGCACGTCCACCCGGCCAAAGTCGGCGAGGATCTGCGTGAAGGTTTGCGCCACCGCCCCCCCGTCCGACACGTCACAGCGGTAGGCGCACGCGCGATGGCCAAAGGCCAGCACCTCCGCCAGCGCCTCCCCGGCGGCGGCGGTATTGCCCGCGTACAGCAGGGCGACGTCCGCCCCCGCCTCGGCAAAGGTGCGGGCGATGGCGCGGCCAATGCCGCGCGACCCACCGGTCACGACCACGACCTTTCCCTTATGCATGGCACAGCACCTCCGCCACCGCCCGGCACTCGTCCATGCTTTCGGCGGCATAGCAGCGGCACTCGGGCAGGATTTTACCGATCAGCTTTTGCAGCACCGTCCCCACCCCGGTCTCCACAAAGGTGTCCACACCGGCCGCCGCCAGATTCCGCACCAGCTCCTCCCACCGCACCGGGTGGTTCAGCTGGTGCCCCAGCCACTCACGCATGAGTGCGGGCTCGTAGGGGCGGGCGGTATAGTCGGAGTAGACCGGCAGGCGGGGTTCGGTCAGGGGGAAACTTTTCAGCACCGCGCGAAAGGCGTCGGCGGCAGGGTCCATGTAGGGGGAGTGAAAGGCGCCCGCCACTTTGAGCGGGATACAGCGCCCGCCCAGCTCTGTCACGGCTTGGATGAAAGCCGCCAGCTCGGCGGCATCCCCCGCCACCACCAACTGCCCCGGGCAGTTGTAGTTGACCGGCCAGACATGCTCAAATGCCCGGCACGCCTGCTCCACCTGCTCATTTGTCAGCTTCATCACCGCCGCCATGGCGGTGTGATGCTTATGTGTCTCCCGACCCATCAGCTCCCCGCGCCGGCAGGCCAGCGCAAAGCCGTCGGCGCTGCTGTACGCCCCCGCAAAAGCGAGCGCGGGCAGCTCTCCCAGCGAGAAGCCGGCGACGGCGTGGGGCTCCACCCCCAGCTCCTGCAGCACGATGGCAGGGGCCAGGTCGGCGAGGTACAGACAGGGCTGGGCGTTCTCGGTTGCCCGCAGGGTCTCCTCCTGCCCGTCAAACATTTGGGCGAGGGTGCCCGGCCGGCAGGCCTCCGCCCTGTCAAAGAGGGCTTTGACACGGGGGCTCTGTTCGTACAGTTCCCGGCCCATCCCCACGTGCTGGGCCCCTTGTCCGGAAAAAACAAAGGCTATCTGACCCATACACTACTTCCTTTCAGGCGACGCTCACAGTCAAGGGCGAGCTCCGAGAGGATCTCCGCGGCGCTTTGCTCCCGCGTCAGCATCCCGGCGATCTGCCCGGCCAAAAAGCAGCCGCCGTCCCGGTCGCCCTCCACGGCGGCTTTGCGTAGCGCCCCTACCCCCAGCTCGGCCAACTGTTCGGCGGTGGTGTCAGGGGCGTATTCGATTTTCAGAAATTCACGGCTGAAGGCATTTTTCAGACAGCGACAGGTACTGCCGCCAAAACGGCGGCCGGTGGTCACGGTGGCGATGTCGGAGGCACGCAGCACCATGTCCTTGTAGTTTTGGTGCACCGAACACTCCCTGGCCAGCAGGAAGCGCGTCCCCATCTGGACGCCGCAGGCACCCAGCATGAGGGCGGCGGCCATCCCGCGGCCGTCGGCAATGCCGCCCGCCGCCAGCACGGGGACCCCGACCGCGTCACACACCTGGGGTACCAGTGCCAGGGTGGTCAGCTCGCCGATATGCCCGCCCGACTCCTGCCCCTCGGCAATCACGGCGTCCGCCCCCGCCCGTGCCACCATTTTCGCCATGGCGACCGAGGCGACCACCGGCACCGTGAAGACCCCCGCCTCTTTCCACATCGGGAGAAAGGCGGCGGGATTTCCGGCACCCGTCGTCACCACCGGCACCCGCTCCTCGGCGACCACACGGGCGACCTCGGCGGCGTGCGGGCTCATCAGCATGACATTGACCCCAAAGGGCTTGTCTGTCAGCTCCCGCGCGAGGGCAATCTGTGCGCGCAGGTAGTCTGCGCCGGCGTTCATGGCGGCAATGATGCCCAGCCCGCCCCCTTCGGAGACGGCCGCCGCCAGTCCGGCGTCGGCGATCCAGGCCATCCCCCCCTGGAAAACAGGGTAGGTGATGCCGATTTGTTCACAGAGTGGTGAATTGATCATCGTGTCCGACCGTTTACGCCTGCAACGCTTTGATCTTGCCCACCAGCGCCCCCACCGTATCAATCGAGGCGTCGAGTTCAATTGACACGCCCAGCGCTTCTTCCACATTCATGGCCATTTCGGCCAAATCCAGCGAATCCAGCCCCAATTCCGAAAATTCAGACGCCTCGGTAATGCTCTCCGGCGCACAGCCCAGCTTCTCCGCCAGCATCTCTTTAATCTTGTTGAAAATCATGGTAGGTTCTCCTTGTGTCTCTTGTTTGATTTATTAAAACCCCCAAAAGGGAAGTTTTCCTTTATTAACCCCCCAAAAAGGGAAGCTTTCGCCTTGTGCATCCTGCTTGCAGGATCCCCCCAAAAGGGGGCTTTCCGCCTTGTTCATCTTGTCTGCCTGATGAAAACCACCAAAAGGGAAGTTTTCGCCTTGTGCATCCTGCTTGCAGGATCCCCCCAAAAGGGAGCTTTCCGCCTTGCGCATCTTGTCTGCCTGATGAAAACCACCAAAAGTGAAGTTTTCGCCTTGTGCACCCTGCTTGCAGGATCCCTCCAAAAGGGAGCTTTCCGCCTTGCGCATCTTGTCTGCCTGATGGAAACCACCAAAAGGGAAGTTTTCACTTTGCGCATCCTGCTTGATTGATGAAAATCCCCAAAAGTGAAGTTTTCGCCTTGTGCATCCTGCTTGCAGGATCCCTCCAAGAGGGCAGTTTTCGCCTCGCGCATCCTGTCTGCCTGATGGAAACCACCAAAAGGGAAGTTTGCACTTTGTGCATCCTGCTTGCAGGATCCCTCCAAGAGGGCAGTTTTCGTCTCGCGCATCCTGTCTGCCTGATGGAAACCACCAAAAGTGAAGTTTTCGCCTTGTGCATCCTGCTTGCAGGATCCCTTCAAAAGGGAGCTTTCCGCCTTGCGCATCTTGTCTGCCTGATGGAAACCACCAAAATGGAAGTTTTCACCTTGTGCATCCTGCTTGCAGGATCCCCCCAAAAGGGCAGTTTTCGTCTCGCGCATCCTGCCTGATTGATGAAAATCCCCAAAAGTGAAGTTTTCACCTTGTGCATCCTGCTTGCAGGATCCCTCCAAAAGGGAGCTTTCCGCCTCGCGCATCCTGTCTGCCTGATGAAAACCACCAAAAGTGAAGTTTTCACCTTGTGCATCCTGCTTGCAGGATCCCTCCAAAAGGGAGCTTTCCGCCTCGCGCATCTTGTCTGCCTGATGAAAACCACCAAAAGGGAAGTTTTCGCCTTGTGCATCCTGCTTGCAGGATCCCTCCAAAAGGGAGCTTTCCGCCTTGCGCATTTTGTCTGCCTGATGGAAACCACCAAAAGGGAAGTTTTCACCTTGTGCATCCTGCTTGCAGGATCCCCCCAAAAGGGAGCTTTCCGCCTTGTGCATCTTGTCTGCCTGATGAAAACCACCAAAAGGGAAGTTTTCACTTTGTGCATCCTGCTTGCAGGATCCCTTCAAAAGGGAGCTTTCCGCCTTGCGCATCTTGTCTGCCTGATGGAAACCACCAAAAGGGAAGTTTTCACCTTGTGCATCCTGCTTGCAGGATCCCTTCAAAAGGGAGCTTTCCGCCTCGCGCATCTCATTTTTAATGCGCCGCCCAATCAATCCACCAAAAGCTCGCTCTCCCGGCTGTTCGCTATTTTTTTAAAATTGAGGGACAGCTGCTCCAGCGTTTCATAAAACACCGCTAATTTCTCAGAGGAAATGCCGGTGTCGGCTAATTGCTGCACCCACAGGGCTTTCTGCCGGACCCGCTCCGCCACGGCGCGCCCCGCCGCAGTCAGGCAGAACTTTTCACCGTACCGCCTTTTTTGGGCAAAAGCCCCCTCGGGCGACTGGCAGACAATCAGCCCCTTGCGCTCCAGCTCGGCTATTTCACGGGACACAAGCGACTTGTCGACGTCTCCCTTTTCGGCAATCTCATTCGCGGACAGCCCTTGCGGGTGATTGTACAGCAGGTACACCCACAAAATATGCACATTCTTGAGTCCGAAGGACGTCGCATTGTCATTTTTCAGCTTTTGCAAATGCTTGAAAAGCCCCGCCACCAGGACGGTAAAGCGCACATATCGTTCCGATTCCATGCCAGGCCCTCCAAAAGTTTACCGATAAACTTTGCGTGACCTTGCCCATCATACCACACCCATGTTGACTTGTCAACATACACTTTGCGTCGATTGCCGTTTTTTGAACACATCCGCAAATTTGACCAAAATGTTGAGAACTATTTACACTCCTGTTCCCCGTACCCATCTGACCGTGCGGATGCCGGCAGGAGCCGCCCATCCACGGCAAGGCCTGTTTTTCCACCGGCCTCCCATCATTTTTTCTTTGAGATTGTCACAACCCCATTGCATTTTCTACAGGCTGTTGCTATAATGGGTGTGTCACAAATCAAGACGAGAGGACCTCCTGCGGGCCAACCGCCGCCTGAGGTGGCATTTTTGCGCCCAACCCCCGCCTTTTCGCCGCTCAACCCCTACTTCCACCCCCTGCGCGCCGCTTTCCCATGCAGAGCCTGCCCCCATTCCAATTGAGAGAGGAGAAGGCATGCCAACCGGTGAGACCACGACCGCCCCTTGGGCGGTGGACGACATGGACAAACGCCACTTCGAAATTTTGTGCCAACAGGCCTACCTGGACCGCCTCGGCGACCCGGCCTTGTCGGGTATCGGCACGCTGCGCGAAAAGACCCTGCACAACCTGCTCAAGCGCTTCCTCTGTGCGGATACCGACCGCCACGAGGTCAGGCTCCTGACGCTGCCCGGCGTGGCGGAAACCCCGGATCCCGCCGCCCGCAAAGCGGGCAGCCGCTACATCGCCGATGTACTGACCCAGGACGGGCGACTGTACGAGGTGCAGACAGGCTCCCTTTCCCCCCTTTCCCAAAAGATCGGCTGGTGCCTGCAACACACCCCCTACCCCCTCACGCTGCTCTGCCCGCTGTCATTTGTCAAATGGTTGCGCCTGCTCGACCCCCGGAGCGGGCAGATTGGCCCCCGCCGCCGCTCCCCCGTCCGCCAGACCCTGTTTACCTTTGCGGAGCAGCTCTATTTCGTGCGCGATTATATCGGCCACCCCCGCTTTGCCATCGAGGTGTGGCTGCTCGAAAATGAGGAGTACCGCCAAAAAAACACGTCCGGGCGGGGCTACCTGCGCCACGAAACCATCCCCCGCTCCCTACTCGGACGGGTACGCCTGCAAGAGACGGCCGACTACCGGGTGTTTCTGCCCCCTACATTGCCCGCTGCCTTTACCGCCTCTCAGTATGGGAAGGCCGTCGGCATTTCCGGCAAACCCCTGTACTCACTGCTCAAAACCCTGGAAGGGCTGGGACTGCTTGCCCCCACCGGTGAGCGTGACGGCAGAAGCAGGCTCTACCGACTGTATGACCCCCCGCCCGCCGACGCTCCCCCCCACCGGCCCCCGAGCCCCTCAAAGCTCCTGCGCCGGAATACACGGCTGTCAACCCGGCCTTGCCGGGCCGATATAGGTAAAACCCCCCGCTTTTCACCCCCAAGCAGGCACTGCGGAGCGCTTGCAAAACCATTCAAACACCGAAGGAGAACCCCCATGAGATTCGAAATGTGGAGCTGGTATCATTATCTGTACATTGTTTCCCCCTTCATTGCCCTCTTGATTACGTGGGCCGCGCTGCGCAAATCCTCCGACAAAACCCGTTACCGGGTGGGCGTCGTGATCGGCGCCCTCTCGCTGCTGGTGCTGCTCACCAGAAATATTGACATTTTGGTCAGAGGCGGCTTTCATCCGGAAGCGATACCCCTGCAGGTCTGCCACTTCGGCAACATTGCCGTCTTTGTCGCGCTGGTTTTCCGCAACAAGACAGCGGCGGCCCTCGCCTGGTGTCTCAACGTGATACCGGCATTTGCCTCCCTGATTGTGGCCGACGCTCTGGCGGGTTACAGCACGGTGGCTGCCATCCGCCCCCAGGCCTATATTTGGGGTCACTTTTTCATCGTGTTCGGCGCCATGTACGCCGTGCTATTCCGCGTGGTCTTCATTAATCAAAAAGCGTTTTTCCGCGCCTTCAAGCTGGCTTCGGTGCTGGCGCTGGCGGCCATTGTGTTCAATACGTATTTCAACGACTATGTAGGCACCGGCATCAACTACTTCTACATATACGATTCGGACGGCGTCCCCTTTGAGATGTTTTACCGCCTCTCCGAGCCGCTGACCATCGGCTCGTGGTTCACGTTCAACCCCCTGTATGTGTTGTCCGTCCTGGTGATAGGGCTGGTCGGCATGACGGCGATGTACTACCTGCAAAAGTGGTACAACCGCCGCCACAGCCAACTCCCGACTGCCTGACATTCGCTTGCCCGAACCGGGGCAAACCGCCGAAAAAGGCAGTCAACCCCTCAGTGGTCGGCCTTGTGCTCCGACTGCCGCTGCCGCCGCACCTGTTGCAGGTACGCCCAGGTTTCCTCGGAGGGCAGCTCGTCGCGGGCATACAAATGCAGCGTCTCCTCGTCCCCCAACGTCCCGTCAAACAGATCGGTGTGGCAGATACCCCAGGGGCGGGACAGCCGCTCCTGCCGCATCAGATGCAACAGGTCATACGGCGGGTCCGGCTCGTCGGCAAAGAAATCGTATTTTCCCAAAAGGCTCATTCGCAACTCCCCCTTGTGTTGATACCCCTATTGTTCCCGCCGCGCCCCGGCGCATACATCCCCGCGCCCTTTCTTTGCACTCGCTTTGCCCCGCCACAAAACCGTATTTGCATCCGAAAGGAGGCCCTCTCATGAAACAAATCGCCAGCTTTGAGGTCAACCATGACTATATCGTCCCGGGCATGTATGTCTCGCGCATTGACGGGGACATTACCACCTATGACCTGCGCACCCGCCGTCCGAATGCGGGCGACTATATGGACAACCTGACCATGCATTCGGTCGAGCATCTTTTTGCCACCTATGTCCGCAACTCCGCGCTGGGCGGGCAGGTACTCTATTTTGGTCCCATGGGCTGCCGGACGGGATTTTATTTGCTGCTTCGGGACGTACCGCAGGAGGCGGCGTATCGTTTGGTGCTCGAGACCTTGGAGCAGGTGGTGTCCCATCAGGGGCGGGTATTCGGCGCCGAGCGGACGGCATGCGGCAACTACCAAAACCTTGACACGGCCGCCGCGGTGGCAGAGTGCCGCGCCTACCTGCCGGCCCTGCTTGCCCGCGGCATGGACCTTGCCTATCCCACAGAGGCGCCGGAGCTCGACGCCTCCCCATCAGCCACATGAACTTGCCCTATCCCACTCAGAAAAGGAGAGTCCTATGACCGGCATTATCGGAGCCATGGCTGTCGAGGTCGCGGAAATCATCCGCCGGCTGGAACATCCCCGCACCCGGACAGTCGCCCGCATGGACTTCACCGCCGGACAGTTGGCAGGGCAAGCTGTGGTCGTGGCGGTTTCGGGCGTGGGCAAGGTCAGCGCGGCCATGTGCGCCCAGGTGATGATTTCCGTCTATGGCGTCACCCGCATCCTCAACACCGGGGTGGCGGGCGGCCTTTCCCCCCGTCTGCGCACGGGGGACGTGGTGCTGGCCGACGCGCTGGTACAGCACGACATGGACACCACGGCTTTAGGCGACCCCATGGGCTACCTGTCGGGGCTGGGATTGGTGCGCCTGCCGGTCGACCCCGCACTGCTCGATGCCCTGTCGGCAGCCGCCCGGCAGCTGGGACTGCCGGTACAGGTCGGCACCATTGCCACCGGCGACAGCTTTGTTCATACCGACCGGCAAAGGCAGCACATCCTGACCCACTTTGACGCCCTTGCCTGTGAGATGGAGGGCGGCGCCGTGGCACAGGTGTGTTACAGCAACAGCGTCCCCTGCGCCGTGGTGCGGGTCATCTCCGACACCGCCGACGCCGGCGCCGCCAGTGACTACCAACAATTTGTGCACCAGGCCGCCGCCCGCTCGATCTCCCTGCTCACCGCCTATCTGTCCCACCCCCCCGCATCCGTTTAACCCCCGCCCCATCGTCCTACCCCCACCAATTCAACCCGGCCCCGCCCCAGCCCCATTACCCGCTTGCCCCACTGCCCTACCGTCCCGGTCTTACTTCCGGTCTTTTCAA
>JBBAEK010000022.1:0-26546 GCA_041655935.1 Eubacteriales bacterium | reverse complement strand
GCGGCGTAGCCCCCCCCCCGAAAAGGCCCCGCAAACGGAAAATGACAGAAAACCTGTGCATTTTGTACACATTAAACAAAAATAAGCCGAAAAATTCTACACTCATTTTGCCACCCTCAGAAAATAATACTTGCATTTCAAGGAGCCATCGTATATAATAGAAAAGCTTGATATGCGTTGAAGCGAGAGGTTGCTGCCGGCAGGCAGGGAATTCTCGTGGAGTATGTCCGATTTTAAACCGGGCGACGACAACTGACAGGCCGCAGGGCTTGTCCATTGTGCAAACGGGGCTTTGTTCGCGGCGAACAAAAATCCCCGCTTTTTACAGGGTACAAAAGAAACACCCGGCACAGTGTGAATCCAAACATCGCCCCCCTACACCATGAAGGAGGCAAACAGTATGGCAAACGAAAAAATCCGCGTGAGACTCAAAAGCTATGACCACAAGCTGGTAGACGCCGCAGCTGCCAAAGTCGTGGAAATCGCAAAGAGAAACGGAAGTGCGGTCTCCGGCCCCATTCCGCTCCCCACAGAGAAGGAGATCACCACCGTTCTCCGTGCCGTGTTCAAGTACAAGGACAGCCGTGAGCAGTTCGAGCTTCGCACGCACAAACGTCTGATCGACGTGCTCAACCCGCAGGCCAAGACCATCGAGGGTCTGATGAGCGTGGAGCTCCCCGCCGGCGTTGACATCGAGATCATCAAGGCGTAACCGCCCCGCGGCGAAAGCCGCCACCCCGCAGCAGCCCTCACGCCTATATATAAAAGGTAGGCGGCGACAGGTTGCTTGTGGTCAAGTTGGCACCGTCGGGCAACCGACAATCCACCGTGTCAACCAATAACCATAGGAGGAAACATGAAAAAAGGCATTATCGGCCGTAAAGTAGGCATGACCCAGATCTTTGATGAGAAGGGCAGTGTCATCCCCGTCACCCTCATTGAGGCAGGTCCCTGCCCCGTGACACAGAAGAAAACGGCGCAGACCGACGGGTACGACGCCGTCCAGCTCGCCTTTGGCGACACCAAGGAGCGGCGGCTGAGCAAGGCCGAGGCAGGTCACCTCAAGAAAACCGCGACCGCCCCCAAAAGACACCTGAAAGAATTCCGCTTTGAGGATTGCAGCGCCCTGAACACAGGCGACGTCATCACCGTCGATACCTTCGCCGCAGGCGAAAAGGTCGACATCACCGGGATGACTAAAGGCCATGGGTACTCGGGCGTTGTCAAGAGATGGGGATTCAGCATACTCACCCAAGGGCACGGTGCCGGCCCCGTTCACCGTCACATCGGCTCCATGGGAGCCAACAGCACGCCCTCCCGCATCTTCAAAAACAAGAAGATGCCCGGGCAGTACGGGAACGAACAGGTCACCATTCTCAACCTGGCGGTCGTGAAAATCGACGCCGATAAAAATCTGATCGCAGTCAAGGGCGCGGTGCCCGGTGCCAAGGGCAGCATTGTTTTCATCCGCGACTCGGTCAAAGCGTAACGGAAGGAGGAAAAACAGATGCCTAATATGAAAGTTTTGAATATGGCGGGCAACGAAGTGGGCGAGATCACCCTGTCCGACAAAGTGTTCGGCGCAGAAGTGAACAACGCCGTCCTCCATACCGTCGTCAGAGCCTACCTGCTCAACCAGCGGCAGGGCACCCAGTCCACCCTTACCCGCGGTGAGGTTTCCGGCGGCGGCAAAAAGCCCTGGAAACAGAAGGGTACCGGCAGAGCCCGTCAGGGTTCCACCCGCTCCCCGCAGTGGACACACGGCGGTATCGCCCTGGGCCCAAAGCCCCGCAGCTACCGCATCACACTCAACAAGAAGCTCAAAAAGGCGGCGATGTTCAGCGCGCTGTCTGCCAAGGTTGCCGACGGCGACATGGTCGTGATCGACGAGATCAGGGCAGACGCTTTCAAGACCAAGGCGATGATCGCCATGCTGCAGGCAGTGAACGCCGGCAAGAAAGCACTGGTGATCCTGCCGCAAGTGGACCCCATGGTCATCAAGTCCTGCGACAACATCCCCGGTGTCAAAACCACCGTGTGCAATGCCGTCAGCGTCTATGACATTCTCCACTGCAACACCCTGATTGCCGACAAGAGCGCCGTGGAAAAAATCGAGGAGGTCTATGCAGAATGAAAACATCGGCTGATATTATCAGACGGCCGTTGATTACCGAGAAGAGCATGGACGGGATCAAGTCCAAAGTTTACTCGTTCGAGGTTGACAAACGCGCCACCAAACCCGAGATTGCCAAGGCGGTCGAGGAGATGTTTGATGTGAAGGTCAAGCAGGTCAACACCCTGCATGTCAAGAAAAAGCCCAAGAGACTGGGTGCCCACGCCGGCTACACCACCGCCTGGAAGAAAGCCATTGTGACCCTCACCGAAGAGTCGGGCACCATCGCCTTCTTTGACGGCATGAATTAAGAGGGGGAGGATGTAAGAGATGCCAAACAAATACAAACCGACCACCCCCGGCCGCAGACAAATGTCTGCCCCGTCGTTCACCGAGGTAACCAAGACTACCCCCGAAAAGGGTCTGGTCGTCATCAAGAAAAAGAGTGCGGGCCGCAACAACACCGGCCGCATCACCGTCCGCCACCGCGGCGGCGGCAACAAGCAAAGGTACAGGATCATCGACTTCAAGCGTACCGACACCGCCCCCGCTACCGTGATTGGCGTGGAGTACGACCCCAACCGCACCGCCTATATCGCCCTGCTTGAAAACGAGGCGGGCGACAGAAGCTACATCATCGCACCGTCCGGTCTGACCGACGGGATGACGGTGTACGCCGGTCCCGATGCCGACATCAAGCCCGGCAACACCCTGCCTCTCTCGAACATTCCGCAGGGTACCTTTATCCACAACATTGAGCTGTACCCCGGCAAGGGCGCACAGCTGGTGCGTTCGGCGGGTGCCAGCGCGCAGTTGATGGGCAAGGAAAGCGGCGTCGCCCTGATCCGTCTGCCCTCCGGGGAGATGCGCACCGTCCCGCTGAACTGCAAGGCCACCATCGGGCAGGTCGGCAATATCGAGCATGAAACCGTGAAGCTTGGCAAAGCCGGCAAAACCCGTCACAAAGGCATCCGTCCCACCGTTCGCGGCTCTGTGATGAACCCTGTCGACCACCCCCACGGCGGCGGCGAAGGCAAATCGCCCATTGGCCGTCCCGGCCCGCTCACCCCTTGGGGCAAGCCTGCTTTGGGGTACAAGACCCGTGACAAGAAGGCGAAAACAGATAAGTTCATCGTCAAACGCAGAAACGTGAAGTAAGGAGGAGACTGAGAATGAGCAGAAGCTTAAAGAAAGCGCCCTATGTAGAGGTCAAACTCTACGAGCGGATTTGCGCCATGAACGAGAGCGGCGCGAAAAAAGTGCTGAAAACCTGGTCTCGCGCATCCACCATCTTCCCCGAATTTGTCGGACACACCATCGCTGTCCATGATGGGAAAAAGCACGTGCCTGTGTATATCGTTGAGGACATGGTCGGGCACAAGCTGGGTGAGTTTGCCCCCACCCGCACCTTCAGAGGCCACGCGGGCTCCAAAACATCCAATAAATAATGAAGATGGGAAATCGCAGCAAGCGAGAGGAGGAACATTCCTAAATGGAAGCAAAAGCACATCTTAAATATGCACGAATTTCTCCGCGGAAAGTGAAAATCGTTTTGGACCTGATCAGAGGTAAAGACACCGACACGGCTATGGCTATTCTTAAGAATACAAATAAAGCAGCGTCTGAATATCTCATCAAGCTCCTCAAAAGCGCGGTTGCCAATGCGGAAAACAATCATCATATGGACGCCTCGGACCTTTATGTGGCAGAGTGTTTTGTGTGCCCCGGCCCCACTCTGAAAAGGGCTATGCCCAGAGCTCAGGGCAGAACATTCAGAATTCTGAAAAGAAGCAGCCACATCACCATCGCAGTGGCGGAAAAAAGCGCACAGAAGGAGGTCCGGTAACACATGGGACAGAAAGTCAATCCTAACGGTTTGCGCGTAGGCGTGATTCGGAACTGGGATAGCAGATGGTTCGTCAAGGACGAGGAGTTCGGCGACACACTGGTATCCGACTACAAAATCAGAAAGTATCTGAAAAATAAGCTGCAGGCAGCCGGTGTTCCCAAGATCGAGATCGAGCGGGACCGGACGCGTATCCGCGTGTTCATCCAGTGTGCCAAGCCCGGTATTGTGATTGGCCGCGGCGGCGCGGAGATTGAAAAATTGCGGGTCGAGCTGGAAGCGCTGACCGGCAAGTCCGTGGTGGTCAACGTCATCGAGATCAAGAACCCCGACCTCAATGCGCAGCTGGTGGCGGAGAACATCGCCTCCCAGCTCGAGCGCCGCATCTCTTTCCGCCGCGCCATGAAGCAGGCGATCGGCCGGACCATGAGACTGGGTGCCAAGGGGATCAAGATTTCCTGCGGCGGTCGTCTTGGCGGCGCGGAAATCGCCCGTTCCGAGCACTACCACGAGGGGACCATTCCCCTGCAGACCATCCGCGCCGACATTGAGTACGGTTTTTGGGAAGCCAATACCACCTACGGCAAAATCGGCGTGAAAGCATGGATTTACAAGGGCGAAGTGCTGGCAGAGAGTGCCGGCGGCCAGAGAAGGTCGGATCGCCCCGATAACAGACGTCCCCGTCGGAATGACGGTGCCCCGCGCTTTGGCGACGGCTCCCGTCCCGGCGGCGCAGGCCGTCCCGGCGGCAGTCGTCCCGGCGGCAGTCGTCCCGGCGGCGCAGGCCGTCCCGGCGCAGGCCGCCCCGGCGGCAAACCCGGAGAGGGAGGTAGAAGATAATGTTGATGCCCAAGAGAGTCAAATATCGCCGCGTGCACCGTGGCCGTATGAAGGGCAAAGCGTCCCGCGGCAACACCATCACGCAGGGCACTTACGGTTTGGTCGCGCTCGAGCCGGGCTGGATCACCAGCAACCAGATCGAGGCAGCCCGTATTGCCATGACCCGCTACATCAAGCGTGGCGGTCATGTTTGGATCAAAATATTCCCCGACAAACCCGTGACCGAGAAGCCGGCTGAAACCCGCATGGGTTCCGGTAAAGGTTCTCCCGAGTACTGGGTGGCAGTGGTCAAACCGGGCAGAGTGATGTTTGAGATGGACGGCGTGGAGACTGAACAGGCCAAGGAGGCCATGCGTCTTGCCGCCAACAAGCTGCCCATCAAGTGCAAGTTCGCCCAGCGTGAAGAGCTGCCGGCAAATCAAAGCGAGGAGGGTTAAGGCGTGAAAGCAAAAGAATTGCGGAACATGAGCACCGAACAGCTCGACGGCAAGTTGGCTGAGCTCAAAAAAGAATTGTTTCATCTCCGTTTCCAGCATGCAATCAACCAGCTGGATAATCCTCACAAAATCTCGGATGTCAAGCACGACATTGCACGCGTCATGACAGTTCTCCGTGAGAAGAACGCCTGAAGGAGGAAGAAACATGTCCGAAGCACGCAACCATCGCAAGACCAGACAAGGCAAAGTGATCTCCACAAAGATGGACAAAACCATCGTCGTGGCGATCGTTGACCATGTGGCGCATGCGAAATACGGCAAAATCATCAAGCGTACCGTGAAAATCCACGCGCACGACGAAAACAACGCCTGCGGCGTAGGCGACACCGTCTCGGTGATGGAAACCAGACCGCTCTCCAAAACCAAGAGATGGCGTTTGGTGGAAATTCTCGAAACCGCGAAATAAGCCACTTAACCAAGAAAGTAGGCAGGTCAAAAAGCTTGCCGAAAGAGGAGGAATAGAAGAGTGATCCAGCAACAATCATTAATGAAAGTCGCCGATAACACCGGTGCCAAAGAGCTGATGTGCATTCGTGTACTGGGCGGCTCAGGCCGTCGCTATGCTGGCATCGGAGACATCGTCGTCGCCTCTGTAAAGAAGGCGACCCCCGGCGGCGTCGCCAAAAAAGGCGAGGTCGTCAAAGCGGTCATCGTTCGCAGCACGAAAGAGCGCCGTCGCCTGGACGGTTCCTACATCAAGTTTGATGAAAATGCAGCGGTGCTACTCAAAGACGACAATACCCCCCGCGGCACCCGTATTTTTGGCCCGGTGGCTCGTGAGTTGCGCGACAAGAACTTCACCAAAATTCTGTCGCTGGCTCCCGAAGTTCTGTGACTGGAGGGATGAGAATGAAAAAACTGCATGTCAAAAAAGGCGACACCGTAGTCGTACTCTCCGGTGATGACAGAAAAATGACCGACGACGAGGGCAACCTCACCCGCAGAATCGGCAAGGTGATTGCCGCCTCCCCCGAGGAGGGCAAGGTCATTGTCGAGGGTGTGAACGTCGTGTCCAAGCACACCAAAGCCAAAAAACAGGGTGATGCCAGCGGCATCATCAAGACAGAGGGCGCCGTGTATGCGTCCAAGGTGCAGATGTACTGCCCCGCCTGCAAGCAGGGCGTGCGCACCAAGTCGGGCACCGAGACCACCAAGGACGGCAAAACCGTCAAAACCCGTCTGTGCAGCAAATGCGGCGCAAAACTGTGAGAGGAGGTAACTCAATATGTCAAGATTCAGCGAGAAGTATCAAAAAGAAGTTGCCCCCGCTCTGATGCAGAAATTCGCCTACAAGAGCGTGATGCAGATTCCCCGGTTCGAGAAGATCGTGGTCAATATCGGCTGCGGCGATGCCAAGGAAAACCCCAAGATCATTGACAACGCCATCGCGGATTTAACCCAGATCACCGGGCAGCGGGCAGTCCCCACCACCGCACGCAAGTCGGTGGCAAACTTCAAGGTCAGAGCGGGCATGAAGGTGGGGGTCAAAGTCACCCTGCGCGGCGTGCGGATGTATGAATTCATGGATCGTCTGTTCAGCTTTGCGCTGCCCCGCGTCCGTGACTTCAGAGGCATCAACCCCAACGCCTTTGACGGCAGAGGCAACTATGCGCTGGGCCTGAAGGAGCAGCTGATTTTCCCGGAAATCAACTATGACAAGATCGACAAGATTCGCGGTATGGACATTGTCTTCGTCACCACCGCTACAAATGACGAAGAAGCAAAAGAGCTGCTGACCCTGATGGGCGCGCCTTTTGCCCGTGCGTAAGGAGGAACGACGATGGCTAAAAAATCCATGATACTCAAGCAAAAGAGAACCCCGAAGTTCTCTACCCGGGCGTATAACCGCTGCAAAATCTGCGGTCGGCCGCACGGGTATCTCCGCAAGTACGGTGTGTGCCGTATCTGCTTCCGCGAGCTTGCTCACAAGGGTGAGATTCCCGGCGTCAGAAAAGCAAGTTGGTAAGTGATCCCCGCAAGGACACAGACAACAAACAAAAATTCTCTACTCTATCAGCAGGAAAATCGCGGGAGAACCGTAGGATTTTAACCGCTGATCAGCCGCCAAGGAAAATGCCTTGGCAGCAAGCAAATGAAAACTTGCATACGGGAGGATAAAAGATGCAAATGTCCGATGTGATAGCGGATATGCTTACCAGAATCAGAAACGCCAACGGTGCGAAGCATGATACGGTTGACATCCCCGCATCCAATATGAAAAAAGCCATAGCCGATATCCTGCTCACCGAGGGCTATATTAAGGGCTACCAGATTGTCGAGGACGGCAAGCAGGGTATCGTCAGAATCACGCTGAAATACGCCAAGGGCAAGCAAAAGGTCATTCACGGCCTGCGCAGGGTTTCCAAGCCCGGCCTGCGTGTGTATGCGTCCAGCGAAGAAATGCCCCGTGTGATGAACGGTTTGGGGATCGCCATTGTCTCCACATCCAAGGGCATCATGACAGACAAGAAGGCAAGAAGCAACCATGTGGGTGGCGAAGTGCTTGCCTTTGTCTGGTAAGGAGGGCAGGACATGTCGAGAATCGGAAGAAAACCCATTGAAATCCCCGCCGGCGTCACCGTGCGGCAGGAGGGTGAGATGGTCATTGTCAACGGGCCCAAGGGCACGCTGACCGAGAAGATCCACCCCCGCATGACGCTGCAACTGGAGCAGGGCAAAGCACTGGTGACCCGCCCCACCGACGAGAAGCAAGACCGCGCCCTGCACGGGCTCACCCGAACACTGCTGAACAACATGGTGCACGGCGTGACAAACGGGTATGAAAAGCGGCTGGAGATCGAGGGCGTGGGCTACAAGGCGGAGAAGCAGGGCAAGCGGTTGGTACTCAACCTCGGCTACTCGCACCCCATCTATTTTGAAGAAACGGGCGACATTACCTACGAGGTCCCCTCGGCGACGGTGATACTTGTCAAAGGTCCCAGCAAGCAGATGGTAGGGCAGCTCAGCGCTCAGATCCGCGGGAAGAGGCCGCCCGAGCCTTATTTGGGCAAGGGTATCCGATATGCCGGTGAAAAGATCCGCCGTAAAGCGGGCAAGGCCGGCAAGTAATGAAAGGAGCGCGTCAGCATGGTAATGAAGAAAGATAAAAACGAACAGCGTCTGAAGCGGCATCTCCGGGTACGCAGCAAGATCTCGGGCACCGCGGAAAGACCTCGTTTGGCGGTCTACCGTTCCAACGCACACATCAGCGCGCAGGTCATTGACGATAAGCGCGGCGTGACGCTGGTTGCCGCCAGCACACATGAGAAGGATTTTGAGGGACTGGGCAGCAACAAGGCGGCTGCCAGAACCATTGGCAAGAAGATTGCCGAGCGAGCCCTTGCGAAGGGGATTACTGCCGTTGTCTTTGACCGCGGCGGCTATGTCTACCACGGTCGTGTATCGGAACTGGCAGAGGGCGCCCGCGAGGGCGGCCTGGCGCTGTGAGTCCGGTTTGTACACTATTTCAAGTTGCTTGAAAGAAATTGAAGGAGAAAAGCATGGCAAAACTACTTGACCCAAACGAGTACGAGCTGCAAGAGAGACTTGTGGCGACCCACCGCGTTTCCAAAACCGTCAAGGGCGGCCGTATCAGTCGCTTTGCCGCGATCATGGTGGTCGGGGACGGTAACGGACACGTGGGTTACGGACTCGGCAAGTCGGCTGAAATCCCCGACGCCATTCGCAAAGGGATTGAGGACGCAAAGAAGAATTTGATTGAGGTTTCCCTGAACCAGACCACGATTCCCCACGAGGTGTTGGGGGAGTACGGTGCGGGACGTGTCCTGCTGAAGCCGGCCGGCCCCGGTACCGGCGTCATTGCGGGCGGCGTGGTCCGCGCAGTGCTGGAGATGGCGGGCATCAAGAACATCCGTGCCAAGTGCCTGCGTTCCACCAACGCGCTCAACGTCATCAAGGCTACTTTCGAGGGGCTGCGCACATTGAAAACCGCCGATGAGATTGCCGCTCTCCGCGGTCTCAGCCCCGCCGATATCAGGAAGGCATGAGGGGGTACGGCATGGAACAGATTAAAATTGTACTCACAGGCAGCCTGATTGGCGCCAAACCCAAACAGAAGGCTACCGCAGCCTCGCTGGGACTGCGCAAGATCGGCGACTGCGCCATCGGCGTCAATGACGCCGCACTGGCAGGGAAAATCACGGTACTAAAACACCTCATCCAGGTAGAACCCGTTTCGGCGGAATCTAAGTAAGGAGGTAGAGATATGAAACTTCACGAACTTTCTCCCGCAGCAGGCTCTGCAAAAGCGCCCTTCCGTCGCGGCAGGGGCACCGGCTCCGGCAACGGCAAGACGGCAGGCAGAGGGCACAAGGGTCAGAACGCCCGCAGCGGCGGCGGTGTCAGACCCGGTTTTGAGGGGGGACAGCTGCCCCTGTACCGACGGTTGCCCAAAAGAGGGTTTTTCAACCGCTTCGGCAAAACCTACACGACCATCAATGTTGAGGCACTGAATTGCTTCGAGGATGGGGCGGTGGTTGACCCGCAGGCATTGCTGGACTGCAAGGCGGTCAGCAAGCTGAACGACGGGATCAAAATTCTCGGCGATGGAGAACTCACCCGGAAACTCACCGTCAGAGCATCCATCTTTTCAGCATCGGCCAAGGAAAAGATAGAGGCGGCAGGTGGAAAGACCGAGGTGATTTGATATGCTTCAGACACTCAAAAATGCGTGGAACACACCTGATTTAAGAAGAAAGATACTTTTCGTCCTATTCATCTTGTTGCTCTACCGTATCGGAACCGTCATACCCGTTCCTTTTGTCGATGCATCTTCTTTCACCCAAAATTTCGGGGACACCATTTTCGCCTACATGGACGTTCTGTCCGGCGGCGCGCTGTCCTCTGCCACCCTGTTTGCACTGGGCATTTCCCCCTATATCACCGCGTCCATTATCATCCAGTTGCTCACCGTCGCTTTCCCCGCTCTGGAACGCAAGTTCAAGGGTGAGGGCGGCAAGGAGCTTTCCAACAAGTGGACCCGCATTGCCACGGTCGCGTTGGCGATTGTCACCGGCTTCGGCTACTACACCCTGCTGAAGAACAACGACATGCTCTCCGACCAGATTACCGGCTTCGGCAAGGGCATGAACGTCCTCTCGGGCATCGTGATTGTCACCTGCTATGTGGCAGGCGCGTCGATCATCATGTGGCTGGGCGAGAAGATCAATGAGAACGGCATCGGCAACGGCATTTCCCTCATCCTGTTTGCCAACATTGTTTCGGGCTCCGCCTCCTTCGCCATTCGCTTGGTGCGGCTGGTCATTTACGCCATCGACGGCGAGGCGACCAAGTGGTCTGCGTTCTGGTATATCCTGCTCGGTGTGGTCTTTGCCCTGTTTATCCTCTTCGTGATTCTGGCGATGGTCTACTTTGTGGTCTTCATCACAGGCTCGGAGCGCCGGGTCCCGGTGCAGTACGCCAAGCGTGTGGTGGGACGCAAAATGTACGGCGGTCAGAACACCCACCTGCCCATTAAGCTCAACATGACCGGCGTGATGCCCGTCATCTTCGCCTCCTCCATCATCTCCCTGCCCGCCACCGCCATGACCCTGTTCGGCATCACCGGCACGGGGAAAGGGTTCTGGGACACCTTAGCGCGCTTCTTCGCACCCGACGCTTGGTTCTACCCGGTCGCGCTCTTTTTGCTCATCATCGGGTTCGCCTACTTCTACACCAACATTTCCTTCAATCCCATTGATGTCGCGAATAATCTGAAGAAAAACGGCGGTATGATTCCGGGTATCCGGCAAGGCAAGCCCACCGTGGAATACATCCAAAGGATTTTGCGAAAAATCACACTGGTCGGCGCCCTGTTTCTCGGCGTTATCGCCGTGTTGCCGGTGATTGCCAGCCCGCTGTTGATGGAGCCCGTGGTCACGAAGATTTTAGCGAACTCCAAGGATTTTGCCTTCATGGCAGGCGACGGATCCTCCTATTACGCTTCTTACTTCCGCAGCGTGGTCTCGCAGTTCACAGGCAGCTTTGCTTTCGGCGGCACCTCCCTGCTCATTGTCGTGGGTGTGGTGCAGGAGACCTTCCGCGAGCTGGAGGCACAGCTCACCATGCGCAATTACAAGGGCTTTTTGTGATACGAGGAGCTGTCTCATGAGAATCATATTTTTGGGCGCCCCCGGCGCCGGAAAGGGGACCCAGGCAGAGATTGTCTCTCAGCGCCTGGCGATTCCCGCGATTTCCACCGGTGCCATCATCCGCGAGGCGATTAAAAACGGCACCCGGATGGGTACCGAGGCGAAAAAGTATACCGAGACAGGTGCCCTGGTGCCTGACGAGGTAGTCATCGGCATCATCAAGGAGCGTCTCTCGGCGGAGGATTGCCGTCACGGTTTTATCCTGGACGGCTTTCCCCGCACCGTGCCCCAGGCACAGGCGCTGGACCGCATGGGCGTGACCATCGATGCGGTGCTCTCCATTGAGGTACCCGATGCCGCCATCATCTCGCGTATGAGCGGTCGCCGCGTGTGCACAGGGTGCGGTGCCTCCTACCATATCGAGTACAACCCCTCCGCAGACCATACCCATTGCGACAAGTGCGGCAAGGCACTGACCATCCGTCCCGACGACGCCCCCGAGGTGGTGCGCAGCCGGCTGGAGGTCTACCATGAACTGACCGAACCTCTCAAGGACTTTTACGCCGGCAAGGGCTTGCTCAAACTGGTGCTTGGGCAGGAACAGGTGGCAGACACCACCGCCCTGACACTGGCGGCACTGGGAGTGGCATAGCATGGTGGTTCTGAAAACCCCCGAGCAGCTTCAGTATATGAAGCGTGCGGGTGAAATCACCGCTCATGCGCTGCTCAAGGCTCGCGATGCCATCCGCGTGGGCATTTCCACCGCCGAGCTGGACAAAATCATTCGCGCCTATATCGAGCGGTGCGGCGCCACCCCCTCTTTTCTCGGGTACGGCGGCTTTCCCGCCAGCGCCTGCATCAGCCTCAACCACCAGGTCATCCACGGCATCCCCTCCCCGCAGGTCTGTCTCCGAGAGGGAGACATTGTCAAGGTGGATGTCGGCGCGTGCTACCGCGGCTACCACGGCGACAGTGCCAGAACCTTTGCGGTAGGGCGCATTTCCGCCGCCGCGCAGCGCCTGATTGAGGTGACCGAGCAGTGCTTCCGGCGCGGGGTGGCTAAGGCACGCCCGGGCAACCGGCTCGGAGACATCGGTGCCTCCGTCCAGTCCCATGCCGAGTCAAACGGCTTCAGCGTGGTACGCACCTTTGTGGGACACGGCGTGGGGTCTGCCCTGCACGAACCCCCCGATGTACCCAATTACGGCACCCCCGGCAGAGGCACTCGCCTCTACGCCGCCATGACACTGGCCATCGAGCCGATGATTAATGAGGGCACCCCCGATGTACGGGTCCTGGACGACGGATGGACGGTGCTGACGGCCGACGGCAAGCTGTCTGCTCACTATGAGCATACGGTGGCCATCACCCCCGAGGGACCTTGGCTGCTCACCGATGTGGGCGAGTAGGGGGTGGTATGATGCAGCCGGGCGCAGGAGATTTGGTACAGTCAAGGGCAGGACATGACAGGGGACAGTATTTTGTCGTCGTGTCTGTCAGGGAGGAAAGCGGAGCCGTCTGGATCGCGGACGGGAAGGGGCGACGAGTCGCCGATCCCAAGCGGAAAAATCCACGGCATCTGCACATGGTTAGGCGCGCGGTGCTGACAGGCGCACAACTCACCGACAGTTGTGTACGCCGCACGATTGGCGCCTATGTACAGTCGATACAGTGAGGAGGGATTATTCTGTCCAAAGATGATTTGATTGAATTTGAAGACGGTGTGGTGATCGAGTCACTGCCCAATGCCACGTTTAGGGTTCAGCTTCCCAACAAGCACATTATCACGGCGCACATTTCGGGGAAGTTACGTATGCATTACATCCGAATCCTTCCCGGTGATCGAGTAACGGTCGAGGTATCCGTGTATGACCTCACCAAGGGACGCATCACCTGGAGAAAAAAATAACCGCTGAAAGGAACGGTAAGATGAAAGTAAAACCTTCCGTGAAAAAAATCTGCGATAAATGCAAAATCATCAAGCGCCACGGCAAAGTGATGGTGATTTGCGAAAACCCGAAGCACAAACAGCGCCAAGGTTGACCGGCAGATAACCGACAAATAAGAATAAGGAGAAATGTTTCATGGCTCGTTTAGCTGGTGTTGATATTCCCAACAACAAACGCGTGGAAGCCGCACTCACCTACATTTTCGGCATCGGACCGAAAAGTGCACAGGACATCTGTCTCAAAACAGGCGTCAGCCCCGATACCCGTGCCAAGGACCTCACCGAGGCGGAAATCGCCGCGCTGCGTGATGAGATTGAGATGAACTACCACGTGGAGGGGGACCTGCGCCGTGAAGTCGCTTTGAACATCAAGCGGCTGGTGGAGATCAACTCCTACCGCGGGATTCGCCACAGAAAAGGCCTGCCCGTCAGAGGACAGCGCACCAAAACCAACGCAAGAACCAGAAAAGGCCCCGCCAAGACCATCGCGAATAAGAAGAAGTAAGGAGTGAGAACAGAAGATGGCTATTGCAAAAAAGACCACCAAGAGACGCCGCGAAAAGAAGAATGTTGAAAAAGGCGCAGCCCATATCCGTTCGACCTTCAACAATACCATTGTGACCATCACCGACATGCAGGGCAACACCATTTCGTGGGCAAGCTCGGGTGAGATGGGGTTCAAAGGCTCCCGGAAGTCCACTCCCTTTGCCTCTCAGAACGCCGCAGAGCACGCCGCCAAGCTGGCGATTGACCATGGCATGAAGACGATTGAGGTATTTGTCCGTGGCCCCGGCGCCGGCAGAGAAGCCGCCATCCGCGCACTGCAGACCGCAGGACTGGACATCACCCTCATCAAGGATGTCACACCCATCCCCCACAACGGTTGCCGCCCGCCGAAGCGCCGTCGTGTTTAATTGAAGAAGGAGGATTGATTACCATATGGCAAATTATACAGGCCCCAGCTGCAGACAGTGCCGTCGGGAAGGCACCAAGCTTTACCTGAAAGGCGAGCGCTGCACGTCCGGCAAATGCTCGATTGACCACAGAAGCTCTCTGCCCGGTCAGCACGGCGCCGCCCGTAAGAAGACCGGTGAGTACGGCAGACAACTGCGCGAGAAACAGAAGACCAGACGGTACTATGGCGTGCTGGAAAACCAGTTTAAGATCTCCTATGAGCTGGCAGAGCGCAAAGAGGGCATGACGGGTGAAAACCTGCTGGTCCTGCTCGAGAGACGGCTCGACAATGTGGTGTACCGGATGGGACTGGGCAGCAGCCGCAAGGAAGCCCGCCAACTCGTCAGACACGGCCACTTCACCCTGAACGGTGCCAAGGCCACCATTCCCTCCATGCTGGTGAAGGCAGGAGATGTGGTTGCGCTGAAGGAAAAGAGCCGCGAGAGCGCGAAATTCAAAGCCCTGCTCGAGGAAGCCCCCCGCATCAAACCCAAGTGGTTGGATGTCAACGAGACAGCCATGAGTGCCAAGGTAGTTGCTCTGCCCCAGAGAGAGGATATCGACTTTGACATTGATGAGCAGCTGATCGTCGAACTTTATTCCAAGTAATATGCCCTCCGGAACCCTTCTTTGGCCGGCGGGTTCGCCGACGGGGAAGGTTCGACTGTTTAAGACACGGTTCCCTTTGGGAGTGATGTTTCTTTTGTCAAATGAAATTAGGAGGAGCGATAATATGATCGAAATAGAGAAGCCGACCATTGCCATCAAAGAGCTGAATGACAGCGGCACCGAAGCCGAGTTTATCGTAGAGCCCCTTGAAAGAGGATACGGCATTACGCTCGGCAACTCATTGCGCAGAATTTTGCTCAGTTCGTTGGCGGGTTACGCTGTGACCAGCATTAAAATCGACGGTGTACTCCACGAGATTTCCACCATTTCCGGTGTGATCGAGGACGTGCCGGAGATCGTGCTGAATGTCAAGGGGATCATCGCCAAACTGCATACCCCCGGCCCCAAAAAGGTGGTCATTGATATCTCGGGCGAGGAGGATGAGTATGAAATCACCGCCGCGGATATCGCTGCCGACGCTGATGTTGAAATCATCAATCCGCAGCACCATATCGCCACCGTCAGCGGCAACAGCCGTTTCTACATGGAGCTGACCTTTGACGCCGGCCGCGGATACTTGCCCCAGGATAAGAACAAGCAGAATTATATTTCAGAGCTGGGCCCGGGCGTGAGCGCGCCCATTGGCATCATTTTCACCGACTCCATCTTTACCCCCGTGTATAAGGTCGAGTATTCGGTCGAGAACACGCGCGTACGCAATATCACCGACTATGACAAGCTGGTGTTGCGTGTGCAGACCAATGGCACCATCACCGCCAAGGAGGCCGTCTCGCTCGCTGCCAAGATTCTCAACGAGCATCTCAACCTCTTCATCGACATGTCCGACCAGGCGAAAAAGGCGGAGATCATGGTCGAGAGAGAAGAGATCAAGAAGGAAAAAGTACTTGAGATGACCATTGAGGAGCTTGACCTGTCGGTCCGCAGCTTCAATTGTCTGAAGCGCGCGGGCATCGACACCGTGGAAGACTTAACCCAACGCACCGAGGAAGAAATGATCAAGGTCCGCAACCTCGGCAAGAAGTCACTGGAAGAAGTTATCCAAAAACTGCACTCTCTCGGTTTCGAGCTTCGCAAAGCTGACGACTGAGCAGGGGCCAATCATATGAGGAGGTAATTCAAATGCCCGGAAGCAGAAAGCTCGGCAGACCCACCGCCCATCGCAAAGCGATGCTGCGCGGCATGGTCACCTATTTGCTCGAGCACGGCCAGATCGAAACAACCTACACGCGCGCCAAAGAAGTCAGCGCGCTTGCGGATAAAATGATGAGTATCGCCAAGCAGAACAACCTGGCGGCATACCGTCAATTGCTGACCTTCATCACCAAGCAGGAAGTTGCCAAAAAGCTGATGGAAGTCACCGCTCACCTGTACCGCGACATCCCGGGCGGGTACACGCAGGTGTACAAGACCGGTCCCCGCCGCGGCGACGGCGCCGAGATGGCAGTGATCCGCCTGACCCCTGTCAAGCAGCCCGAGCCTGAGCAGACCGAAAAGCCCAAGAAGCGGGCCGCCAAAAAGGCGAAACCCCAGGCAGAACCGCTCGAAGCCTGAGGCCCCCGTTGAGCGCGAACCATCGCGATTCAAACAAACTGCCGCATGTTCCTATAGGAACATGCGGCAGTTTTCGGCTTTGTGTGACTTAGGCGAGCGACAGTTGTTCGCCCGGCGCCACATGGTAGGGCTGCTTGGCGTAGTCAAAGTAGAGCGTGGTGTTGGTCGGGTTATAGACCCTCTTGCCGTCCATCGAGAATTGCAGGCGGTGAAAGGCGTCTATATAGTCGTAAATCTCGATGTTGGTGGCATGCCAGACATTGTCCCGCCCCCCCATATACTCGGCGAACTGCTCGATTTTCTCCCAGTTATGGTTGTTGTCAAACTCATAGCTGTGCCCCCAAAGGTAGAACAGTTTGGAGGTTCTGTCGGCAGGCATCTCCAAGAACTGTTTGGCCAGCTCCATGAGGCGGGGGTTTTTATGGTGGCAGGTAGCGGGCAGGCGCAGCCAGTCGGTGGGCAGGTCGAATTTTTCGGTAGACACGACGGTACGGCAGTAGACAATCCCGCAGCAGCGCAGCGCCTCCACCACCCCGTCATGATAGGTCCCGTAGGGATAGGCGGCGCCGCGGATGATGGTCCCGAACAAACTCTCCAGCCCCTCACGGTCCCGCGCGATCTCGTAGGTCGCGGTCCCCGGGGAGAGCTGCTCCAGGTAAGGATGGGTGTAGCCGTGCACCGCCACCTCCATGCCCGAGTCATGGTAGGCGCGGTACGCCCCCTCGCGGCTCAGGCGCCCGTGGGGCACCCCCTCGGGCGGGAACAGGCCGGCATTGATGTTGAAGGTGCCTTTCAGCCCGTGCCGCTGCATGATTTCAATCAGGCGCAGATCACTTTTCACCCCGTCGTCATAACTCAGCGTGAGCGCCTTGGCGCGTCCGCCGGGGAAGCGTAAAAATAAGCTTGGCATGTTGTCTCTCCTCGCATTCAAAAATAGTACTCTTTCACTGCCGATGCCGTCGGCATTATGTCGCGCCCTTGCCCGCGCCGGGAGGTTTCCCTCACGCCAAAGACAGCCGCTCCCCCGGCGCCACCGAACAGTGTTGCCGGTCATACTCAAAGTATAGGGTGGTATGGGTGGGGTTATAGACCATCTTGCCGTCCAGGGAGCAGTGCAGGCGGTGACAGGGCACCCGCCCTACCAAAACCCTGCGGGGCATCTCTCCGAAAGCCCGCACCGCCCTTTTACGCCGGCGGCGCGGGAGGGAACCGAAGCCCGCCCGGCAGAGGCCTCAAAGCAGACCCTCGTCATACACCGCCCGCGCACCGCCGATGAAGCGGGGGCGTGTGCGGGCCGCGATGAGGATGGCTTGCCCGATTTTTTGCCGGGTCAGCCGAAGTGGCACGGCCACCCGTTTGAGGTTCATGCCGATCAGCACCGCGCCGATATCCAGCCCCGCGTCGGCCCTGACCTCCTCCACCACCACCGGGTGGTGAAAGTGCCGGTAGGCAGCCGTGGCAAACGCCCCGCCCGCCTTTGGCTGGGGCAGTACATTGACCCGTTCCAGTCCGGCGGCGGCCTCCGCCTCCAGCACCACGGCGCGGTTCAGGTGTTCGCAGCATTGCGCCGCGAGGTAGATGCCCTTGGCGGACAGCGCCGCATGAATCGCCTCAAACAGCTCCTCGGCGACCTCGGGGCTGGAGTGGGTGCCCGGGTGGCTCCCCAGCACCTCACTGGTCGAGCACCCCACCACCACCAGTGCCCCGGCGGGCAGTTTGGCGACCCTCACCAGTTCTTCTATCACTTCCGTGGCTTGTTGTGAAAGCTCCCGAACCATCTGTTTTATCCTCCCGATTCTTTCTGCCCAAGGGCGGTCACCTGTCGGAGCGTCTCATACCCGAACATGGCGATCACCACCCCAAAGCCGCCTTGGAGGAGGTTGCCGATCAGGCCGGCGAGCGCCGCCCCCTCTCCAAACAGCAGCAAATCATACACAAAATACCCCAGCAGCACCACCGCCGCGGCGCCCAGTCCGGCGACAAACAACCGCGGCAAGCGCTGCCGCCGCAACGGCATCCGCTTCCCCTTCAGGGCACGCCACAACAGATAGGCGCACAGGGCGGCGAGCGACTTGATGAGGAGGGTGCCGGGCGCATAGATGCCGTAGCCGAGCAGCAGGTCCGCCAGCATGGACCCCAGTCCGGCGGCGGCCGTGCCATACACCGGCCCGAGCAGCAGGGCGGACAGCACCACCATCGAGTCGCCGATATGCACATACCCCTGCATCGGAGCGGGGGCGGGGACATGGACCATGGTCGCCACACAGATCAGGGCGGCAAACAGGGACGCTACCACCAGTTTTTTTACTTTTTCGTTTTTCATACAGTTTTCCCCCGCGGCTCCGGTTTTGAATCAGGGAGCACTCATTCCTTTTTACATCATACAACATCTCGGCTTTTTTTTCAAGAGAATTGACAAAAAAGAAGTGCCCTGTCAGACAAAGGCACCTGAGAAAGCCCCCTCGCCCACAGTCCATGCCGTATTACCATCCCCCGCCCCGCACGACATTTGGCGGCACAGCCCCTGCAACAGTGCTCCCTGTTTGCATATACTGATAAAAAACGGAGCATACAACTATGAGTTCTATTTGCGGCATTTTTGCCCCCCGCTGCGTCACGGGTGAGGATCTCATCCTGCTGGAGCGGATGGGGAAGCTGTTGGCGCACCGCGGGCCGGACGGCGACGGCAGCTTTACCGACGAACACTGCGCCCTGCACCACAACCGGCTGGCCATCATGGATCCCCCGCGCGGACAGCAGCCCATGACGGTAGTGTTTCGCCGCGCGGCGTACACGATTGTTTACAACGGAGAAATTTACAACACCGCGGAGTTGCGCGCCGAGCTGGCAAAGGCCGGTGTCTGCCTCCGGACCAAGTGCGACACCGAGGTGGTGGTATACGCCTATGCCGTCTGGGGTTCGGCGTGTGTGGAGCGCCTCAACGGCTTTTTTTCCTTCTGCATCTACGACAGCGCCCGAGAGTGTCTGTTTTGCGCCCGCGACCGTTTTGGCGTCAAGCCCTTCTTTTATACCCTGCAAAACGGCAAGTTCTACTTTGCCTCCGAGGTCAAGGCCTTTGTGAAAACCGGCCTTTGTCCGGCGCGCCTGAACCAACGGCTGCTCTGGGAGCTGCTCTATTTGGCGCCCATCCGTCTGCCCGGCAGCGGCATTTTCGAGGACATCTTTGAACTGAAGCCCGCGCAGGCGATGACGGTTGACCGGGACGGCATCCACCCCTTTACTTACTGGACGCTCGAGACTCTGCCCAACCACCAGTCCCGGGACAGCATCGTTGCGCAAACCGCCGAGCTGCTCGGGGACGCCATTCGGCTGCAGCTGGAGGCGGATGTCCCCCTGTGCGCCATGCTGTCGGGGGGGCTGGACTCCTCGATCGTCTCTGCCGTGGCGGCCGAGCACTATGCCGGACAGGGCAAGACTTTGGCTACCTATTCACTGGAGTTTGAGGGGAGCGAGTATATCCCCAGCCTGTTCCAACCGAGTAAAGACGAGGACTTTGCCGCCCTGATGGCAGGGCATATCGGCGCCGTGCACACCGTCTGCACCGCCGATACCGCGTCGGTCGCCGCCTGCCTCATCGATGCCATGCAACAGCGGGACTTCCCGGGACAGGCGGACATCGACTCCTCCCTGTACTGGTTCTGCCGCCGCATCAGCGAGCGGCACAAGGTCGCCCTGTCGGGCGAGGGGGCGGACGAGGTGTTCGGCGGCTATCCGTGGTACTACCGCCCCGAAATGCTCTCCCGTGACTTTTTCCCCTTCATCCACGACCCCACCGCCCGCATCTCCCTGTTCCGCGCCGAGGTGGTCAGGGGGGCCGAGGGGTATGACTATGTCCGCGGACTGTATCAAAAAGCTGTCGCGGGCGTGGCGCTTTTGGAGCAGGACAGCGAGGCGACCAAAACCGCCCGAGTGGCGACCAAGCTCACGGCGGACTACTTCATGAGCTCACTGCTCGAGCGCAAGGACCGCATGAGCATGGCGTGCGGGCTGGAGGTGCGTCTGCCTTTTGCCGACCATCGACTCCTCTCCTACGTGTACAACATCCCGTGGGAGGTCAAATTTGAGGGGCAAGTGGAAAAGGCACTGCTCCGCACCGCCATGGCCCCCTACCTGCCCGAGCCCGTGCGACAGCGCAAGAAAAGCCCCTTCCCCAAAACCCACAACCCGTCCTATGAGACGCTGGCATACCGCCTGCTCCAGCAGCGCCTGACCGCCAAGCACAGCCCCCTCGCCGCCCTTTTGGAGCCCCACGCCCTCCGCTCACTTTCCGAGGGAACCGACCACACCTGGTTTGGCCAGTTGATGGCAAGGGCACAGCTGTACGCGTGGCTTTACCAGCTGGATTTGTGGCTTTCAGAGTACGAAGTGACCCTGGTGCCCTGAAACCCCCGCCATGACCCTCATTTTTTCCCACTGCTCCCCGCGCCGCCCCTCTTTTTTGGACAGGGCGGCGCAGGGCTTTTTTTCTTCCCTGTCGCCGCAAAAAGTGGAAAAATCCTCTTTTGTTAGAGAAAGTGGTCTGATTTACTTGATTTTTTCCAAATTTCGTGCTATTCTGTGAGTACTACTGACACAAAGGAGACCAAAGACATGAGACAACACCTGCCTTCCAACCGTCACTTTTCACGTGGACTGCGTTCCCTGTTTGCACTGCTCTTGTTGCTCCTGTTTTCATCCTGCGCCTCCGGTGGGACCGACAGCACCACCGCCACCACCGCGCTCCAAACCACCACCGAGCCGCCGGTGGATATGACCCCCGTCACCTACACCCCCACCGAGGAGGAGCTGGACGGCATTATCCCCGCCGTTCTTTATGCCATCGACTTCCGCTCCACCACCACCCTCCATTCCGAGGGGCTTATAGAGCAAACCTCCGTCGAGTCGTACAAAATCATAGACAGCGCGACAGACAAGGGGCTGTCCCTCTCGATCGAGAGCACCGAGGACGGCGAGACCTACTCGTACAGCCACACCTATACCAACAGTGTCATGGACGGCTACTATCTGAACCTGTACATGGAGGGGGAGCTGCTGGACACCTACTTTTACCGCCTGTTTGAAGGAGACTCGGAGGTTGAGCAGTTTGAGCTGAGTGCCGTGAAAACAGGGCATGAGGTGGTGTACACCATCATCGTGCCGGAGTCGGAACTCCTCGCCATGTTCATGCAAGTGCCGGAACTGCAACAGTTGAGTGAGGCAGGGATGAATATCAGCGTGGAGGCGTCCACCATGACCTGCACCGCCTTCCGAGGCGTCATCACCGAGCAGTACCAGTGCATTGAGTTGCTTCTGCAGGCAGGTTCGGTGAGCTACCCCATGACCGTAGAGTTGAAACTTGAGTATTTTGCCTTCAACGAGCAGGTGGAAATCCCCCCCGTCGCCCACCGGGTGTACAATGAGATGAGCGAGGTTCCCTTTGCCAGCACCCATGTGCTGGGGAACTACCAGGCGGTGGCGTACGACCCCACCACCGCCCGCCTGTTTCTGCTGCGTGACTTTGGCGACAGTGCAGGCTATGTGGATGTGTACGATACCGCCACCATGCGCAAGGTAGGGTATATCGAGCACGAGCAGGAGATCAGCTGTATAGCCGCCGGCGGCGGGCATCTGTACCTCGCGTATGGCGGTGTGTACGAACAGTATGACGCCCTGTCCCTGGAAAAACTGCACCGTGTCGCCTCGCAAAGCATGGTGGGCAAGACCATCCACAGCATGGATGTGTGGGGGGGCCAGCTCATGGTCTCCGCCACGACCAGCTCCCGCATTTACGGTCTGAGTCCCGCCACAGGCAACAACATCTTTATGACCCCCGAGAGCTTTACCGCCCCCAATGTTTACATAGACTTCACCCGAAACCGTATGTATGCCGCCTCCGCCACCGGCTATGTTTACTGCTACGACCTGGCCGAGCAGACGCTTTTACACAAGAAAATCTACTCCGGCGGCCAGCTGTACATGGAGGCGGTCGGCGACATCATTTATGCGGCAGGCCAGCTGTATGACCAGGATGGCACGCTGATTGGCAATCTCGAGGACTTTTCGGATTTTATACCCGAGACGGAGGATATGTACATGTATACCATCCTCTATGCCCGGGAGCAATACTCCCTGGCATGTCTGTACAACACCTGGGGGCAGCGGCTGATCCTCATTTATGACGGTAACTTTGAGTCGCTCCGCTATGTCCTCCCCTATGGTGCCTACGATCTGATTGACATGGGCGAGGGACGCTTCCTGCTGCTGGGCGCCGACGGCTACAGCTTTACCATTGTCGAGTTGCCGGACCCCTCCGCCGACTGATCGCTCGGCGCTCCCCTCCCCATCAGACAAAAAGCGCCCCTCGGCCCGGTAGCGCTTCCATAGGTTTTCCAAACTCTATGGGATGCGTCCCGCAGTCGAGGGGCACCGTTCCTGCCCGCCGCCCGGAAAGGGAGTCGGGCGGCCGATTAGGCCACCCGTGACGGAATTATTTGTGCGCGGTATCGGCAAACATCAGGCTGGAGCGCTTGATTTTGTTGGTAGTGGTTTTCTCAAACTCCACCGGGCGGATGAAAATTTTGCTGATTCGCTTGTAAGCGGGCAACAGCAGCATGCCCAGGTTGATATCCCGCCGCAGGGCCTGCTCGGGGTTGGTCACCTTGCGCTTTTCCAGCTGCTCCGCCGACAGGAACACCTCTGCCGCCAGGCCCACCTCCTGCCCCGTCTCGTCCTTGACGGCAAAGACCACGGCATCTGCCACGTAGGGGATTTTATAGAGGTACTTTTCGATTTCCTCCGGGAAGATATTTTTGCCGTTGTCCAGCACAATCAGATTTTTCTTGCGCCCGGTGATGATGAGCTGTCCGTCCGCGTTGAGCTTGCCGTAGTCCCCCGTATGGAAGAAGCCGTCCACAATCACCTCGCTTGTCATCTCGGGCATTTTATAGTACCCCTTCATGACCGTCGGACCCTTGACACAGATTTCCCCGTTGCCGTCCGGCGTCTTTTCGTCCAGCATGACCTCCAGACAGGGCAGGGGGTAGCCCGCCGTCTGGCAGTCGTTGTTTTGGTCTTGGTTGACGCTGACCAGGGGCGAGCATTCGGTGATCCCGTAGCCGTTGATGAGGCTGATACCGATGCCCTCAAAGAAATCCCCCAGCTCCGGGCGGATGGGCGCGCCCCCGCAGACAATCTTCTTGAGGTTGCCCCCAAAGTTCTCGTGAATCTTTTTGAACAAAGTGGCGCGCTTGTCGATGCCGAGCAGACGGGCGGCATTGGAGGACTTGACCAGCAGTTTCAGGGCGGCTTCCTTGCCCTCCTGCTTGGCGGCCGCCAGAATCCGCCGGTAGAACACCTCCACAAAGGCAGGCACCAGGTAAACAAAGTCGGGCTTGTAGAACTGCAGATTTTTCAGCACCTGCCGCAGGTTTTCATTGATACACATGGTGCAGCGCTTATGGATGGCAGACAGAATCCCCGCCACCGCCTCATAGGTGTGGTTGTAGGGCAGCACCGACAGCCCCGTCTGGTAGAGGGTGGAGACTTGCAGACCGTAGTACACGCAGCTGCACAGGTTTTGCTCGGTCAGCATAACGCCCTTGGCGGCGCCGGTAGTACCGGAGGTGTAGACAATCATCTTGGTGTCAAGCACATCCGACTTCATGTCCGCAAACGCCCGCTCCCCCGCCTCAAACTTGGCTTGTCCCCGCGCCTGCAGCGCGTCGTAGGACAGAAACTCCCCGTCATCCTCCTCCCGCTCCAGTCCGATAAAGTAGCGGATCTGGGGGAGGTTTTCGCGGTTTTCCCGCACAAAGGGCTCAAATTGGGCAGAGTAGAACAGCACTGTGCTGTCACTGTGCGTCAGCACATGCACCAGGTCCGCCGGCGGCAGCTCCTTGTCCAGCGGGACATAGACCCCCTCGCTTTGCAGCGCCATCAGGTACACGCACAGCCATTTGTAGGAGTTCTCCCCCAGCATGGCAATATGCCCCGAGGCAAGTCCCATGGCGGCCAGCTCGGTCCCCAGTGCCAGGGTCTCGGCCTGGAACTGTCGGTAGCTCACATCCACCACACCCTCCCCCTTACGGTAGCGGTAGGCGATGGTATCTCCGTTTTCATCCACGGCCATTTGCAGCATTTCTTTGATGGAGCCAAAGGGCTTCACATCATACAGCACCAGCGATTTGTTTGCCATAGCACAGCCTCCTGAGAGTTGATTTGATTAGGTAGTCGGTGACATGATTCGGAAAGACCCCCTGATTATACCACGAACTCCGCCCCCCGTCAAGAAAAGAATCTGAGCCGTTGCCAAAACTGCCGCGCCCCCCACCCGATCCCCGCCATTTTCCCCCGCCACTTGACAGCAGAGGTATTTTTTGCTACACTGAACTTAGGGCAACACCGAACCATTCACCGCTTGTGCCTTTGCCGCGCGTCTGCGTGCATCTTTTCCGTCATAGGTAATCAATCACCTTTACATTTTAAAATGATTTAAGAGGTTTTCATCCGATGTTATATAAAAACATGATTTGCCGGCTACACATCACCGATCTGAACAATTTGGGTTTCGGCGTGGCGCGGCAGGAGGGCTTGGTCGTCTTTGTCGCGGACGCGGTGGACGGCGATGTGGTGGACGCCCGTATCCTGCGGGTCAACCGCACCTATGCGGTGGCAAAGGTGGAGGCATTGCTCATCCCCTCCCCCCACCGCATCGAGAACGACTGCGAGGCCGCCTCTTGCGGCGGCTGCGCCTACCGGCATATCAGCTATGAGCACGAGCTGGCGATCAAGCGGGAGTATGTCCGCTCGGCGTTTCACAAGTGCGGTATGCCTGACGTGCAGGTAGGGCAGGTTCTGCACACCTGTATCACCGACCACTACCGCAACAAGGCACAGTACCCCGTCTCTCTGGACAAGGACGGCCATTACCATATCGGCTTTTACGCCCCCCGCTCCCACCGGGTGGTGGAGGCGGCGGCATGCCCGCTGCAACCCCCGGCGTTCGCCGCCGTTTTGGAGGACATCCGCGCCTTCTTGCAGCAGCACCGCACCGGTGTGTATGACGAGACCACCGGAGAGGGCTTGCTGCGCCATATCTGTCTGCGACAGGGCGGAGAGGGGGAATTGCTGCTGATTTTGGTGCTGAACGGCAGCACCCTCCCGCACAGCGACGAGCTGGTGGAGACCCTCACCGCCCGCCACCCTGCGCTGGCGGGCATCCTCATCAATGAAAACACCGCCGACACCAATGTCATTTACGGCGAGCGCTTCACCACGTTGTGGGGCAGGGATTACCTGGAGGACACCTTGTGCGGCCTGCGGCTGCGGCTTACCGCCCCCGCCTTTTACCAGGTCAACCGCGCCGCCGCCGAGCTGCTTTATCGGAAGGCGGCAGAACTGGCGGAGCTGCGGGGGGACGAGCTGCTGCTTGACCTGTTTTGCGGCATCGGCAGCATCGGCCTGTCCATGGCGGACCGGGTGCGGGAAGTGGTCGGGATTGAGCTCGAGCCCAGCGCCGTGGCCTGCGCCACCGAAAACGCCCGCCGCAACGGCATCCGGCACGCCCGCTTCTTTTGTGGCGACGCCACCCACACCGGCCGCCTGCTCAGTGAGGCCGAGGCATCCCTTGGCCGCCCCCTCCGCCCCGACGTGGTCGTACTCGACCCCCCGCGCAAGGGCTGCTCGCCCGAGCTGCTTGCCTTCCTGCAAACCCTCGCCCCTCAGAAAATCCTCTACATCTCCTGCAACCCCGACACCCTCGCCCGTGACATCGCCACCCTCGCCCAACCTCCCGCCCCCGGATCCGCCGCCTCCGGCTCCGCTGCCCCCGGCTCCGCCGCCCCCGCTCCCGACTCCACACCCCTCGTCTCCACCAAATTCGCCACCTACACCCCCGGCCCCGTCACCCCGGTAGACCTATTCCCCCGCACGGGCCACGTCGAGACGGTAGTATTGATAACAAGGGCAAAAGAGTGAGTGTGCGAAAAACCCTTATATATCAAGGCTTTCAGCACATATGGGTATAAAACCCATTGAACGAAAAACATAAAAATATTGC
>JBBAEK010000021.1:0-29204 GCA_041655935.1 Eubacteriales bacterium | reverse complement strand
TGCCGCATAGAGTGCCGCACTCTGTGCCGAACAGGCGGAAAGATACAAAAAAACCGACGCAAAGCGCACTGCTTTGCGTCGGTTTTGGGGCTTTACGGCTTACGCGCCCTCGTCAATGGCGCGCTCGGCGGTTTTTCGCACCGTGGTCAGCTCCTCCTTGCCCAGCACATAGCCGGCGGTGACGATCACCCGTTCGACGTCGTCGCGGGAGGGAATCTCGTACATGGGCTTTGACATGATCCGCTCGATGATGGAGCGCAGTCCGCGCGCCCCGCTTTCCTGCTCGATGGCCAGCCTGGCAATCGCGGTAAACGCCTCCTCCTCAAACTCGAGCGCCACGTCATCATACTCAAAGATTTTCTGGAACTGTCTATACATGGAGTTTTTCGGCTCCTTGATGATGCGCACCAGCGCTTCCTCGTCCAGGTTGTGCAGGGAGACCATGATGGGCAAACGCCCCACCAGCTCGGGGATCAGCCCGTACTTGATGATGTCATGGGTGGTCGCGTCGGCATACACCCCACGGGAGAGCCGCTCGGTTTTGCCCATAATCTCACTGCCAAAGCCGATGGTTTTGTTGCCCTTGCGGCGCTGGATGATCTCATCCAGTCCGTCAAAAGCGCCGCCGCAGATAAACAGAATATTTTCGGTGTTGATCTGGATGAACTCCTGGTTGGGGTGCTTTCTGCCCCCCTGCGGCGGCACATTGGCGACCGTGCCCTCCAGGATTTTGAGCAGTGCCTGCTGCACGCCCTCGCCGGACACGTCGCGGGTGATGGAGCGGTTCTCGCTGCGGCGGGAGATTTTGTCGATCTCGTCGATATAGATAATCCCCTTTTCCGCCAGCTCGACATTATAATCGGCGGCCTGAATCAACCGAAGCAGAATGTTCTCCACGTCCTCCCCCACATACCCCGCCTCGGTCAGGGTGGTGGCGTCGGCAATGGCAAAGGGCACGCGGAAACTGCGCGCCAGTGTCTGGGCAATATAGGTTTTGCCCACGCCGGTCGGACCCAGCAGCAGCACATTGCTCTTCTGGATCTCCACAGGCTCGGAGGCATCCTCCTGCCCCTTTCTCCTGCCTTTGCTCTCCTTGTGCAGGATACGCTTGTAGTGGTTATAGACCGCCACCGCCAGCACCCGCTTGGCCTCGTCCTGCCCGATGACGTGCTGGTCCAGCATTGCCTTGATGTCGGCGGGTTTGGGCAGCGTCTCAAAGGACAGGTCGCTGTGCTGTTCGGTCTGCAGCTGCTCGTCAATGATGTCCTTGCATGCGTCCACGCAGTCGTCACAGATGAAGATGCCGGTCGGGGAGGGCACCAAGAACAGCACGCTCTTTTCATTTCTGCCGCAGAATGCGCAGCGGCGATTGTTTTCCGTTCGATTGAAAGCCATAGTTACCTCGTATTGAAAAGGGCTGCCGCAAGCGGGGGGAAGCCACGCACAAACACCGACCGGCTTTCCTGCGCCGACGACCGGGCGCCTGGTGGCGAGCCCGGACGAGCGCAGGGGAGGAGGTTGTGTGCGGCCAGCCTCGGTTTGGCGACAGCCCTTTTTCCTTAAATTCTCTTCTCGACTACCTTATCAATCAGACCGTATGCCAGCGCCTGCTGGGCTGTCATAAAGTTGTCGCGTTCGGTGTCGCGCACCACTGTTTCATAAGCCTGACCCGTTCGCTCCGCCAAAATTCGGTTGAGCTTTTCGCGGATGAAGATGATGTGCTCGGCATGAATTTTAATGTCGCTGGCCTGCCCGCGGGTACCGCCCAGCGGCTGGTGAATCATCACCTCGCTGTTGGGCAGCGCCAAACGCTTGCCCTTGGTGCCGGCGGCGAGCAGAAACGCGCCCATGCTGGCGGCCATGCCGATGCAGATGGTCGAGACGTCGCATTTGATGAAATTCATGGTGTCATAAATCGCGAGTCCTGCCGAAATAGACCCGCCGGGGCTGTTGATGTAGAAGTTGATATCCTTGTCGGGATCCTGTGCTTCCAAATACAACATTTGTGCCACGACCAGGGAAGCGGTGACATCGTTGACCTCGTCGGCAAGGAAAACAATGCGGTCGTTCAGGAGACGAGAAAAAATGTCGTAGGAGCGCTCGCCTCGGTTGGTTTGTTCAATCACCATTGGAACCAGTGCCATAAGAAACCTCCTGACTGTTTGACTGAAACTGTTTGGTTTGACTTGCTCTACCTATAATTTATGCGACGACAGACGCCTTTGCCTTGACTAAGTCCAGTGCCGCCTTGGTTTTCATATCAGCGGCGACATCCTCGGGTGCCACCATGGACTTGACCTGCTCGAGCGGCATGTTGTAGGCGGTGCTCATCCGTTCGTACTCCGCCTCAATCTCCGCCTCGGGCACGCTGACACTCTCCAGCTCCGCAATCTTCTCCAGCGACAAACGCAGCTTGACCTGCCGCTCGGCCTGGGGGCGCAACTGTTGGCGCAGGGTATCCAGGTTCATGCCCGTGTATTTGAAGTAGGTGTTGAGGTCCAGCCCCTGCATACGCAGCCGGTTGTCATAATCCCGGACAAAGTTCTCGGTCTCCTGGACAAACATGGGCTCGGGAATGTCGGCCTGCAGCTTTTCAATCAGCTTTTCGCACAGCTGGTTCTCAAATGCGCTCTCTGCCGCCTTTTCATTCCTTTCCTGCATTTTTGCCTTGATGTCCGCGCGGTATGCATCCAGTGTGTCAAATTCCGAGACGTCCTTGGCAAACTCGTCGTCGGGCTCGGGCAGCTCGCTGACCTTGATGGCGTGGAGCTTGACCTTAAAAATGGCAGGCTTGCCCGCCAGCGTCTTTTCATGGTAGTCCTCGGGGAAGCTCACGGAGACGTCAAACTCGCTGCCGATCTCCTTGCCCGCCACCTGTTCCTCGAAACCGGGGATGAACTGCCCGCTGCCGAGCTTCAGCTCAAAGTTTTCGGCGGTGCCGCCGTCAAAGGGGACCCCGTCCACCGTACCGGCAAAGTCAATGCTCACGGTGTCGCCCTCGGCCGCCGCGCGGTCGGTGACCTCGATTGTGCGGGCATTGCGCTCACGCACACTGTCAACCTCACGGCCAATCTCCTCGTCGGTGACCGGCTCGACCTCTTTTTTGGCTTCCAGGCCAAAGTAGCCCTCGATCTGCACCTCAGGCTTCACATAGACCGTAGCGGAAAGAACGAGCTCGCCCTCGACGCTCACCACATCAAACTCAGGCTGACCGACCGCGGACAGCTCGGCCTCTTTCAGCGCCGCCTCATAAGCCGCGGGCAGGCAGTCGTTGATGGCGTCATCGTAGAACACCCCGCGCCCGTACATTTTCTCTATAATGTTGCGGGGGGCTTTGCCCTTTCTGAAACCGGGCAGGTTCAGGGTCTTTGCCTTTTTGTGAAAAGCACGGTCTACCGCCGCCGCAAAAGTTTCTTTATCTACCGAAAACTCGATTTTGTAGCGGTTGCTTTCCACCAATTCCTTCTTTAACAGGGTCATGTTTGTTCCTCCGAGATCTATCTGTCGTTTGCTTTTGCAACTATATTATTTTACTCCGAAATGCAAATTCTGTCAAGGGTTTTTTCAGAATTCCGATGAAGTTGAGAGCGGGGAAATCAGTTTCGGCAAAAACGCCAGGTGGTCTGCCGTCACCAGGTGTCCGCTCATCTGCCGGTACAAGAGCGGCCCCGGCAGTGTGCTCACGCCGTGAATATGGCCGAAAAAGCAGCGCCGCACCCCCGCCTCTGCCAACAGGTCGGCGATGGGGGCACATACCCGCCCGCCCCAAAGCGGCGGGAAGTGCAGAAAGGCAAGCAGTTCACAGTCGGGGTGACTCTCCCGCAGGGCAGACGCCGCCGCCAGACTGATTTTGAGCCGCTCCGCCTCCCGGTGCACGATTTTGTCATAATCCGCGCCCGGCGGCATGTCAAGGTCGGGGTCGTGGAACCAGCCGCGTGTGCCGCACAGGATGAACGGTTCGCAAAGCCAGGCATTGTTGTGCAGCAGGCGGATGGTCGGGATGGACTTGTCCTCTAAAAACCGATGGATTTTTGCCGTCGTCCCCCACCAAAAGTCATGGTTGCCTCTGAGTAGTACTTTTTGACCGGGCAGGCTGCCCAAAAAGCGCAGGTCCTGCTCCGCCTCGGGCAGGGTCAACGCCCACGAGATGTCACCGGCGACCACCACGGTGTCGGCGTCGGTGACCAGTCCCCGCCATCGCTGCTCCAGTCGCTGCATATACCCCGCCCAGCGCCCCCCGAACACCTCCATTGACTTGTCTTCGTTCGGCGGGTTGGATAGGTGCAAATCCGCGATGACATAAAGTGCCATAGAAGTCTCCTTACAATTTGCATGGTATGGTTCAGGCGGGGTACACTATCATAAGCAACTCACAAAGAAAAGGAGAAAACTATGACCAACCAACCTGATTTCGACAAGAAGAATAGCGCAGACCGCCCGCATGTCCACATTGACGGCATCGTCTGTGATGTCAAAAACTGTATGTATCACGCCAGCCACGACTGCTGCACCGCCCGCCAAATCAAGGTCGGGCATCAGCACGCCGACAACAGCGACGATACCAGCTGCGTCACCTTTGAGCCGAAAGATTCTTACGAAGGGTAAGCCGGAGCGTTATCAGGCAAAGTCAAGCACAGCGCCGGTCATTTGTGACGGGTCAATCACCCCGTCAAAGCGCACCGTCCGCTTGTCCAGACACTGTAAGGGCAAGGGCGGCGGGCAAGCGGTGGCATCCTGCAGCATGGCAAGGGCCGCCAGCTCGTCCCGCGGCTTGGTGCCGGTGAGCGAGGCGTAGACATCGGCGGCAAACTTGTATGGACTGGCGGTGCTGACCACCAGTGTTTGAAAACCTTTGTTTACTTTTCGATGTTCTTCTGCCGCATGGAGCGCGACTGCCGTATGGGTATCACACAGGTACCCGTGTGTCTGAAAGGTATCTTTGATACAGGCGGCGGTTTGCGCTTCATCGGCATAGTAGCCCACAAAGGACTCCCGCAGGCGGGCAAAGTCGGCGCTGCCTAAGCGGTAGCCTCCCCGGCTTGCCAACTCCGTCATCAGGGCGGCGGTCGCCTGCTGTCCGCACAGCAGGTAGAGCAGGCGCTCCACATTGCTGGAGACCAGAATGTCCATCGAGGGGGACATGGTATGGTAGAAGGGTCTGTTGCGGTCGTACACGCCCCGCTCCAAAAACTCGGTCAGCACATGGTTGGCGTTGGAAGCGCAGATCAGGCGGTGAATGGGCAGTCCCATTTCTTTCGCCAGATAGGCGGCAAAGATATTGCCGAAGTTGCCGGTCGGCACACAGACGTCAATGGGCTCGCCCAGGTGAATGGCGCCTTGGTTGACCATTTGGCAGTAGCCATGTACATAGTACACCACCTGCGGGACCAGCCGCCCCCAGTTGATGGAGTTGGCGCTGGACAAAAAGGTGCCCCGTTCGGAGAGGGTGCGCGCCACCTGCTCGCTTGAGAAAATATGCTTGACCCCGCTTTGCGCGTCGTCAAAATTGCCGCGGATGCCCTGGACCGAGACATTGCGCCCACCCTGGGTCATCATCTGCAGCTTCTGCACGGTGCTCACGCCCTCCGAGGGGTAGAACACCTGTATTTTGACCTGCCCGACATCCGCGTAGCCCTCCAGCGCCGCCTTGCCCGTGTCGCCCGAGGTCGCCACCAAGATTAAGGCGGTGCGTGTCTCCCCCGTCTTCCCGAGCGCGCGGACAAACAGGCGGGGCATAATCTGCAGCGCCATATCCTTAAAGGCGGCGGTCGGCCCGTGCCACAGCTCCATGACATGCAGCCCCTCGTCCAAGCGCACCACGGGGGCCGCCCCGTCGGGGAAGCGCTCTGCCCCGTACGCCTGCGTGGTGTCGGCCAGCAGCTCTGCCTCGGTATAGTCGCTCAGGTACAGCCCCATGATTTTTGCCGCCAGGGCAGGGTAGGAAAGGCTTCTGTACGCCTGCAACATTTCTTCTGTCAGGGTGGGAATGACCGCGGGCATAAACAGCCCGCCGTCCGGTGCCAGCCCCTGTTTGATCGCCTGCGCGGACCATACTGATTGTTCGCTTCTGGTAGATGTGTACTTCATTTGGCTCCGTCCTATCATTGTAAATGTGCCTCCGCAAAGCGTGCGGCATTTTTCCAGAAAATTTGTTCGATGGTATCGGGTGACACCCCGACCGCCCGCAGGGCGTCGGCAAGTGCCGGTAGCCGTCCCGCATCCTCCAGCCCGACAGGGCCGTGCGCGATGCCGTCAAAGTCACAGCCCAGACAGAGGTGCGCCTCCCCGCCCAATGACAGCCAGTGGCGGACATGCCGCACCGCGTCCGAGAGAAAGGCCAGTCCCGTACCGCTCAGGTGCTCGGGGACCAGCGACAGCCCGACCAGGCCGCCGCCCGCACAAATGCGGCGAAACTGCTCGTCGGTCAGGTTGCGGGGGTGGCGGCAGAGGCTGTATGCGTTGGAGTGAGAGGCCACCACGGGGCGGTGCGCCTCCTCTGCCAAGGTCAACACCTGCTCGGCCGTTTCCTTGGAGGCATGGGAAATGTCCGGGACGACTCCCAGCTCAAAACAGCGCTGCACCACCCGTATGCCAAAGGCCGTCAGGCCCTGCCCGGTGTCGTGCGCCCCCCCGATCGGGGAGGTTCCGCCCCAGACCAGGGTCAAAAACCGGACGCCGTCCCGGTGCAGTTCATAAAGGCGGGAGAGCTGCCCGCAGAGCAGGCGCGCATCCTCCACCGCAAAGTAGGGTGTGACCGAAAAGTGCCGGATTTTCTGCTTGAAATTTGCCAGGATGGCCCCATACGCCTCAAAGGCGCGCTGGTCGTCCAGATGTTTGTCGCTCCAGACGGCAAACACCTGCCGCGGGGACTCAAACTGCTGCAGGGCATGGTCGTTCACCTGAAGATGGGGGGAGTCAAAGTCAAGCTGCTCATGGTACATGCGGTAGGGCGTGTCGCAATGCAGGTCAAAGTAACGCATAGAATGCTCCTTTCGCTCGATAGGGCATTCTATGCATGAAAGGCGCCGCACATGTGCTTGATCAGCGGGGGTGCCTGAGGGTCTGCGTACACCTCGATGATGTCCAGCCGGCAGGGCTTGCTTGTCGGGTGTGCGGCAAGATAGCAACGGGCAGCCAAAATGATATGCCGCTGCTGCTCGGTACTGACCGCCGCCGCCGGCCTGCCAAAGGGCATGGGGCCGGCAGGGTCCGTCCGGCGGGTTTTGACCTCAATGAAAGCCAGCACATCTTTATTTTCGGCGATAATATCAATTTCATGTCCCAGCGCCTTAAAGTTGCGCCGGAGGATGCGGTACCCGTTTTTTCGCAGAAACGACACGGCGGCATCCTCGCCGAAGCGTCCGGTTCGCTGTTTGTTCGTCTCCATGGCTTAGGGCCGCTCTAAAAACTTCAGAAAAGTTTTGCGGTGCAACGGACAGGGCCCCAGCGCCCGCAGCGCCGCCATATGCCCGGCAGTGCCGTAGCCCTTGTGCGCGGCGAATCCGTAGAGCGGGTACAACCGGTCGTCCTCATAGCAGCGGCGGTCGCGGGAGACCTTGGCGAGGATGCTGGCCGCCGCGATGGAGCAGGAGAGGGCATCCCCTCCCACCACCGCCGCCGCCGGCACAGGCAGGTTCCGCACGCAGTTGCCGTCCACCAGCGCAAAGTCGGGCGGCAGCGGCAGCGCCTCGAGGGCGCGCCGCATGGCGAGCATGGTGGCGTTCAGGATGTTCAGCCGGTCTATCTCCTGCGGCGAGGCCGACGCGATGGCATACGAGAGGGCGTTGGCAATGATCATATCAAAAAGTTGCTCGCGCTTCTTTTCACTCAGTTTTTTAGAATCATCCAGCCCCGGGATGACCGCATCACGGGGCAAAATGACCGCCGCGGCAAACACCGGGCCGGACAGCGGACCTCTGCCCGCCTCGTCCACACCGGCGATGGCGCGGTAGCCTTGGGCGGCGTAACCTTCTTCCAGCAAAAAATGGGGCATGGTCTCATTCAGGTCTTTCCAGCGAAATGCGCCCGACCTGTCCTCCCCTGAATTCATCCAGCAGCATTTGCGCGGTGCGCAGGGTGTCAATTTCCCCGCCCCGCACGACATACCCGCGTTTTTTCCCCACCGCCAAGAACAGTTCTGCCGGGCTGCACGCCCGCACGTCTGCCTCCGCCAGCTTGTACCGCAGGGCAAACTCGCCGGGGGCGATCGCCTGCAGCCGCTCGCACAGAACCGGGGCAAGCTCCTCCACGTCCAGTATCTGGTCCCTGATAGCGCCGGTGAGGGCTAAGTTTTCACCCACCAATCGGTCCTCGAATTTCGGCCATAGCACGCCGGGCATGTCCAGCAGGCTCAGCCCGATTGAGGTGGAAATCCATTGACGGGCCATGGTGACCCCCGGCCGGTCCTCCACTTTGGTGCGCTTCTCCCCCGCCAAGCGGTTGATGAGGGAGGATTTCCCCACGTTGGGGATGCCCACCACCATGGCGCGCAGCCGCCTGCCCTCCATGCCCTTGGCTTGGTAGCGGCTGATTTTCTCTTTCAGCTTGCCTCGGATGGTGCCGGCAATGCCGGAGAGCCCCTCGCCGGTGATACAGTCAATCGGCAGGCAGACCTGCCCCTCTCTTTGGGCGGCCGCCACCCACGCGGCGGTGGTCCCGGGGTGCGCGAGGGAGCATTTATTGAGCAGCGTCAGCGTGGGCTTCTCGCCCAGCAGACGGCGGATTTCAGGGTTCCTCGAGCTGGCGGGAATTCGCGCGTCCAGCAGCTCCAGCACGATGTCCACATCGGGCAGGCACTCGGCGATCAGCCGCCGGGTTTTCGCCATGTGTCCGGGAAACCATTGGATTACCTGACCGGGCATCGCGCCCCTCCTTTCTCAGAAACAAATCTTCTCACTCGACCCTGCCGAATTTTCTGGGCGGCAACACACGCAGCACCACCCGCCCCAGCACCGCGCGCTGGTCAATGGTGCCGAAAGCACGGCTGTCCGAGGAGTCGTTGCGGTGGTCCCCCATGACAAACAGCTGTCCCGGCGGCACGGTCACCTCCAGGGGGGCGTAGCCGTAGCCCGGCAGCGCGTCCCCGGTATAGACATAGGGCTCGTCCAGCTCCACACCGTCCACAAACACACTGTCGTGGGTGATCCGCACCGTTTGCCCCTCCACGGCAATGACCCGCTTGACCAGCGGGGTGGTGTAGTGCAGGTCCTCATCGTCGAACACCACAATATCGCCCGGCTTCGGGGTATACATAAAATCGGAGATGATCAGGTGCTCCCCGGCCGCCAGCGTCCGGTCCATGGAGGGACCGACCACGATGGAATGGCGCACGAAAAAGGTGGTGATGAGCAGGACCGTCATCACGGTGAATGCCATCAGCTCAATAAATTCGTAACAATAGGTCGCCACCCGATATAAGAGCGAGCGGGAGGGAAATGTTGTGTCTGTTTGCATGGTGCCTCCTTCAGCGCTCCAGCAGCACACCCATCAGCCGGGTGCCGTCTGCCAGAGAATACCCCGTCCCTGCCGCCGAAGCCTCGGTGAACACGGGCACTCCCGCCGCCCGCCGCCCGGAGCGGTAGAGCATAAAGGGGACCGGGTCCATGGTGTGCGTGCGCAACGCCACCGGGGTGGGGTGGTCGGGCAGTGCCAAAATGGCGAACGGCTCATCCAGCCCACGCAAAAAGTGTAGCAACGGGGTCAGGACCCGCTCGTCAATCAACTCGATCGAGCGGACCTTGTTCTCTGTTTCGCCGCGGTGACCGCACTCGTCGGGTGCTTCAATGTGGATATAGACCAGGTCCTTGCCCGCACGGAACGCGGCCATGGCCGCCTCTGCCTTGCCCGTGAAGTTGGTATGAATGTTGGCGGTCGCTCCCGGCACGTCAAGGCTGGTCATACCGGCGCAGAGGGCAATGCCCTTGATCAGGTCTACCGCCGAGATGACCGCCGCGTCCAGCCCCCACTTTTCCGCAAAGGAGGGCAGGGCGGGCTTTTTGCCCGCGCCCCAGATCCACAGCGAGTTGGCCGCCCGCAGTCCCCGCGCCCGCCGCGCCACATTGACGGGGTGGGATTGCAGCAGCTCGTAACTGCGGCGCATCAGCTCATAAAAGGGCTGCCCTTCCGTCCCCCGGGGCAGGTAGTCGGTGATCTGCCTGCCGATGATATCATGCGGGCGGGCAAAGGGGTACCGGTCGGACGCCCCTGTCCACAGCAGGCAGTGGCGATAGCTCACCCCCGCATGCAACTGCCGCTCAGGGGTCCCGAGCTCCGCCTGCAGGGCGGCCATCAGCTCCCCGGCCTCGGCGGTGGAAATCTCGTCGGAGGAGTGGTCGAGCATGGTTTTGCGGTCATAGTCCTCCGCATCGCTCAAGGTCACGAGGTTGGCGCGAAACGCCACGTCCTCCTGCCCCATGGAAAGCCCCATGCTCACTGCCTCCAGCGGGGATCGTCCTTTGGAATACAGCCGCGGGTCATACGATAAAATGGACAGGTTGGCGGTGTCGCTTTCCGGCACCATCCCCGCGGGGACATGAGAGACCAGCCCGACCAGCGAGTCGGCAGCCAACGCATCCATGGTGGGCTTGCGGGCGGCTTCCATGGGCGTCCGGTCCCCGAGTTCCCTGATGGGGCGGTCAGCCATCCCGTCGTAGACAATGATTAAATACTTCATGATACTCTCGTTACCAAGCGGTCCTCTCTGTTTACTGCTTCTATCAGTATAACAAAAGCGAGGGGTGAATACAATATATTTTCAAGAAAAGAATTAATTTCTTAAAAAAGACTTGCTTTTTAAAAAACACTGTGATACAATACCACTGTTATGCGCACTGCGCAAAAAGAATGAAGTAGAACAGTCCTCTGCGACCTGCTCCGCATGAATGTTCGGATATGAAGGAGGAGCCTATCCATGGACCAATTGAGGGCTTTTACAAATGAGCAACTGAAAGCGGAAGTCCCCGCTTTCAAAATCGGTGACACCGTTCGCATTCACAACAAAATCAAAGAGGGCGCCCGCGAAAGAATCCAGATGTTTGAGGGCACCGTGATCGCCAAGCGCGGCGGCGGCATCTCCGAGACATTCACCGTCCGTCGTATCTCTTACGGCTGCGGCGTGGAGAAAACCTTTCCGCTCCACTCGCCCAATGTGGACAAAGTAGAAGTGATCCGCGCCGGCAAAGTGCGTCGCGCCAAGCTGTACTATCTCCGCGACAGGGTGGGTAAGAAAGCGAAAGTCAAAGAAAAAATCGATAGGTAAGCTACTCCGCCGCTGTTCACAGCGGCGGTTTGCTTTTTTTATCCCACTCAGCACATCCGCTCGGGCAACTGTTGCCCCCCGAGCAGGTGGAAGTGCAGGTGGCGCACCGACTGACAGCCGTGCTCCCCGATGTTGGTGATGAGCCGGTAGCCCTTTTGCAGGCCGGCTGCCGCTGCAATTTTCGGGATGGCCTCGAAAATCCGTGCCAGCTCGGCGCTGTTCTCGGCGCTCACCTCGTCCGCCGAGCCGATATGCCGCTTGGGAATGACCAGAATGTGCACCGGGGCCTGCGGGTGGATGTCATAAAAGGCGAACACCGCCTTATCCTCATAGACAGACCGTGAGGGGACCTCCCCCCCGGCAATGCGGCAAAAGAGACAGTCCATATGTGTGCTCCTGACAGTGTACTCGGGCGGCACCGCTCCGGCGGAGCGCGCCTGTCCCTACCCCAATGATATCACAAACAGGTGCGTAATGCAAGAACGAATGACAGAAGCCCTCCCCGCCCCCGACACCGTTCGGGACCTGTGGCAGTCCCTCAGGGAGGCGGAGGCCCCCTTGGTGGTCTATGGCATGGGGGACGGTGCGGATAAGCTGACCGCCAGGCTTTCGCAACTAAATCTTTCGGTGGCAGACTACTTTGCCAGCGACTCCTTCGTGCGCGGGCAGTCCTTTCACGGCAAGCCCCTGCGCACCTTCCGGCAAATCAAGGAAACATACAGCCGCCCCATCATCCTGCTGGGCTTTGCCACCAAACAGCCGGATGTCATGCAGGCCATTTGGAACATGGCGCAAAGTGACACCCTGTTCATTCCCGACCTGCCCGTGTGCGGGGAGACCTATTTTGACGCCGCCTTTTATGCGGCGAACTTTGAGCGGCTCTACAGGGTCTATCATCTGCTCGCCGACGACAAATCAAAGCGGGTCTTTGAAACGGCGATCGCCGCCAAGCTCTACGGCCGTGTGCCCGACCTGTTTGCCCATACCGACACGCCGGAGAACGTCACCGCCCCCCTGCACCCTCACCGCTACCGCACAACGGTGGATGCGGGGGCGTATAACGGCGACACCGTCCGTACCCTGTTAGTCCAAAATCCGGCCATCCGGCGGATACACGCGCTGGAGCCGGACGCCGGGAATTTTGCCAAGCTGCGCGCCTACGCCCAGACCGTGCCTCACACGGAGATTGTCTGCCACCGTGCCGCGGCCTGGGACAGTGTCGGGAGTGCCCCGTTCGGCAGGGCGGGGAACCGCGGCGCCGCCCTGTTCGGGCGCACCCATGCCTCACGCCCGGACAGCGTGCCGCTCGTCACGATAGACCGGCTGTGCGCGGGGGAGCGGGTGGATTTTATCAAGTATGATGTGGAGGGGGCGGAAGTCCGCGCCCTGCAGGGGTCGGCCCAAACCATTGCCGCCTCCCGACCCGAGCTGCTCTTGTCGCTCTATCACCGCAGTGAGGACCTGTTTGAGCTGCCCTTGCTGGTGGCGCAGCTTTGCCCCGACTACCGCCTCTACCTGCGCCGCCCGCCCTGCCTGCCGCTGTGGGAGCTGAACCTGCTTGCCGTGCCGAAAGAGGCGCACACAAATAATGAAAGCCCGATGGGCATACCATGATCAGGGGAACCATGATGAAACCTGAATTGCTTTCCCCCGCGGGGGATATGGAGAAATTGCAAGCGGCGCTTTTGTACGGCGCCGATGCCGTCTATTTGGCGGGTGAGGCGTTTGGGATGCGGGCGGCGGCCGACAACTTTTCGCTGCCCGAGCTGCGGGAAGCGCTTGCCTATGCCCACCGACTCGGAAAAAAGGTCTACCTGACCGTCAACACCATGCCCCGGGAGTTCGAGTACCCCGCCCTGCGGGCGTATCTGTCCGCGCTCCGGGAGAGCCCGCCGGACGCCCTCATTGTGGCGGATGTGGGGGTGCTGGCACTGGCGCGGGAGGTGTTGCCGGGCGTGCCGCTGCACATCTCTACCCAGGCCAATACCGTCAGTGCCGCCGCCTGCCTGGCCTGGCGGGCGCTGGGAGCCACCCGGGTGGTGCTGGCGCGCGAGCTGACGCTGGAGGAAATCAGGCACATCAGGGCGAGCCTCCCCCCCGACTTTGAGCTGGAAGTGTTCGTGCACGGATCCATGTGCGTGTCGTACAGCGGCAGGTGCCTGCTCTCCGGCCACCTCACCGGCAGGGACGCCAACCGCGGCATATGCGCGCAGCCCTGCCGCTGGCAGTACCGCCTGCGGGGGGAGCTGGTGGAGGAGAAGCGGCCGGGGGCCCCCCTCCCCATTGAGGAGGCGGATGGCGAGACCTTCATTTTGTCCTCCAAGGACCTGTGCATGATCGAATACATTGACCAACTGGCGGCGGCGGGCATTACCTGCTTCAAAATTGAAGGGCGCGCCAAAAGCGCCTACTATACGGCAATTATCACCAATACCTACCGACTGGCGATCGATGCCTGGGCGGCGGGGAACTTTGCCGTGAACCCCCTGTGGCTGGCGGAGCTGGAGAGTGTCGCGCACCGCACCTACGGCACCGGCTACTTCTTTGCCGAGGCGCGTACCGAACCCAACCTCACGGAGAGTACCGGCTATATTGGGGAGAAGGCTTATGTCGCTACCGTCCTTTCCTACGACAGCGGCACCAGAGAGGCGCTCTGCCTGCAGCGCAACAAGTTTTTCGCCGGGGACACCCTGGCCTACCTCACCCCGGGCCGGCTCAGCCGCCCGTTTGTGGCGGAGCGGTTGTTTGACGAGGCACACCAACCCATCGACAGCACCCCCCACCCCGCCATGCGCTTTTTTATAGCGCTGCCCTTTGCCGCGCAACCCGGCGACATCATTCGGGCTGTCCGCTGAGCACGCGGCCCCCTGACGGAGCGCAAAAAACCGACCGAACGCACGAGGAGGTATCCTGAACATGCTGTGGATTGAACTGTTGAAAGCGATGTTGATTGGGCTGGTGCAGGGCATTACCGAATGGTTGCCCGTCTCCAGCACCGGCCATATGATCCTGCTCAACCAACTCCTGACGCTCGATGTCAGCGAGAGTTTCATGGAACTGTTTTTGGTAGTGATCCAGCTGGGGTCTATTCTGGCGGTCGCCGTGCTGTATTTTCGCACCCTCAACCCCTTTTCAAAGCAAAAAAGCCCCGCGGAAAAAAGGCAGACCCTGTCGCTGTGGGGCAAGGTACTGGTCGGGGTGATTCCGGCGGCGGTGCTCGGCTTTTGGCTGGACGACTGGTTCAACAGACACTTTTATACGCACACGGTGGTGGCCGCCGCGCTCTTGGTGTACGGTGTGCTCTTTATTGTGCTCGAGCGGCTGATGGCGGGCCGCCCCGAACCGGACGCGGGGTGCGCCGAGCTCAGCTACCGCACCGCCCTTGGCATCGGGCTCTTTCAAGTGCTCTCCCTCATCCCCGGCACCTCTCGTTCGGGGTCTACCATCCTGGGCGGGCGCATCCTCGGCGTGAGCCGAAAGACAGCCGCGGAGTTTTCCTTTTTCCTTGCCATCCCCGTCATGGCGGGCGCCTCCCTGCTCAAAGCGGGCAAGTTTTTCCTGGCGGGCAACACCTTCTCCGACACCGAGTGGCTGGTGCTGGCGGTGGGGTGCCTGGTGGCCTTTTTCGTCTCCCTGGTCGCCATTTCCTTTCTCATTGACTTTGTCCGCCGCCACACTTTCGAGGTATTTGGCTGGTACCGCATTGTCCTTGGCGCCACGGTGCTGCTGTTTTATTTTTTCTGAGACCGTATTATCGGCGCTAAAAAAGCCGCGGCAGGATCTCCTGCCGCGGCTTTTTTCTTGGTTCGGTGTGTCGGCCCCTCATGGGCACTCATGCAGCGCGTGCCAGTTGATCGGCTCACGCCCGCTCTCACGCAGAAAGTCGTTGGTTTTTGAAAAGTGACGGCAGCCGAAAAAACCTTGGTAGGCTGACAGGGGACTGGGGTGCACCGCCTCTAACACCAGGTGGCGGGGATTTTGCACCAGCGCCTTTTTGGCGCGGGCATGACTGCCCCAGAGCAGAAACACCACAGGCTGGCTGCTTTGGTCCAGCAGGCGGATGACATGGTCGGTCAGGATTTCCCACCCCTGCCCGGCATGGCTCATGGGCTGACCCTGTCTGACCGTCAGGGTGGTGTTGAGCAGCAGCACCCCCTCTTTCGCCCACGCGGTCAGCTCGCCCGAGGGCGGGGGCAGGACCCCCGCATCGTCCCGCAGCTCTTTGAAGATATTTTGCAGGGAAGGGGGTAGGGGCACCCCCGCCCGCACCGAAAAGCACAGCCCGTGCGCCTGTCCCGGCTGGTGGTAGGGGTCCTGCCCGAGGATGAGTGCCTTGGTGCCCCCGTAGGGGGTGTAGCGAAAGGCACTAAAAATATCCTGCATCGGCGGGTAGACCGCCTGCCCGGCATACTCTTTTTTGAGGAACTCCCGGAGTCGCAGGTAATACTCTTTTTGAAATTCCGGTCCGAGCAGTGCGTCCCAATCGTTTTGAAAAGTGACCATAGGCACCTCCGTATACCCTCATTGTAGCACAAGCGGGCCCCTTTTGCAATCCGAAACAGAAAAGCGCCGCCGCAACTTTTCGGGCAAGTTGCGGCGGCGCTTTCTTCCTCATCAGCCAAACCGGCTTTCAATCACCCGCTCACAGCAATCGGGGGAGTAGCGCCAGTGTGTCAGGTGCGTGGTGGTTTTGGGGTCGATGAAGTACTGGATGGGCTTGGGTTGGAGTCCCGAGGTGTGCGAATCAATAATAATGAGCTTGATTTTCATTTTTTCCGGGATGATGCTTTTGATATACACCGCCGCGCTTTGGTTGATCTGCACCCCCTCCTTCAGCTCGGCTAGTCCCGCCAAATTGGGGGTCAGCTCGACAAACACCCCGTAGCTTTCAATGCTCCGCACCGTCCCCGCCACCGTCTGCCCCGGGGTAAAGAGCATGGCGTTTTCTTCCCAGGTGCCCAGCAGCTCGCGGTGGGAGATGTAGATTCTGCCCCCCTCGTCAATGTTTTTCACCACCGCCAGAATCCTGTCCCCCGGGTTGAAACGCACCCGCGGGTGGGAGATGCGGGAGACCGAGATACTGTCAATGGAGAGCAGGGAGACGATCCCGCAGCCGATATCCACAAAGGAGCCGAAGTTTTCAAGGTGGGTCACACAGGCGGAGATGATATCCCCCGGCATCAGCGTGGCTATGTAGTTGAGGGCGCATTCCCGTTGTGCCGCCCGGCGGGAGAGCACGGCACAAAGCTCGCCGTCCTCCCGTCGGGTGAAGCCGATGATCTTGAAGCAAACCGGCTTGCCCACCCTGGTCAGCACGGCGATGTCCTTGACCTCCTCATTGCCCGGAGAGTAGAGTACCTCCTCCTTGGGCATCACCCCCGGAATCCCGCACAAATCAAAGTGCAGCCGGAACTCATTGTCGCAGAGCAGGGCGACCGATTCGAGGATTCTCTGGCGCTCAAGGGCCTTCTCGAGTCCGGCCTTGCAGGACAGGTACTCGTGGTTTTCGCAGCTGGAGATGAGTGTCCCCTCAACATGATAGCGGTTCAACATGGCGACTCCTTTTTCTTCTCAATCATATATTTGGTGCTTGATAGATTAAATATATGAGACAGAGGCGCCGGATAGAAGCAAAAAGGAAAAGCCGCCAATCATAGAAAAAATTCGACGGCAATCATACGGAGATTGCCGTCGCTTCCTGCGGTTTACATTAACCGATATTTTCAATCACTTCTTTTGTCTTGTCATGTCCGCTCGTATACACCCGCGCAGATGTTTGATACCCCTTTGCCTCAAAGTCGCTTTGCAGGCCGAAACTGATGGAAATGGCGGCGTTCACCTGTCCCATGACGGCGTCGTCCAGGTGCCCCATCTTCTCCTTGAGCCGTTTCTTGTCCAGGGTTCGGATCTGTTCCAGCAAAATGACCGAGTCCTTGGCAAGCCCGACTTCCTCCGCATAGATGTCGATGTGGGTGGGAAGTCGTGTTTTGCCCATCTTGCTGGTGATGGCAGCGGCAATGACGGTCGGGCTGTAGCGATTGCCCACATCATTTTGAACAATCAACACCGGGCGCAGACCCCCTTGCTCGCTGCCGATGACCGGGCTCAGTTCCGCATAGTAAATATCTCCGCGCCGTATGTTCATACTCTTTTTTTGCGCCACAAGTACGCTTCCTTTCTTGATTCAGACTTGAGATCAGCGTTTTGTCTAACACTATTGTAGCCATCACGATAGGGTGTTTAATCAGATAATTCATGGAAAATGATCTCACTACTATTGTATGAAAAGAAAGGGAATTGTGTTTTTTTGTCGCAAAGTCAAATGCGCAAGCCAAACGGAAAGGCTTGGCTTGCGCACATGGCGCAGTTAATCGTGGTCGACCAGTTCTTCTCTTTCACGCGACCGGAAGAGCAGCGAGATGCACCAAAGACCTGCCAGTCCAACAATTGTGTAGACAATCCTGCTTGCAACGGCATCCTGGCCGCCGCAGACCCAGGCAACAACATCAAAAGCAAACAACCCGATACTGCCCCAGTTGAGTGCGCCGATGATGGAGAGGACCAGTGCAATTCTGTCAAAAACCATGGTTATTTGAACCCCCTTTACAGTTTCAGCATACTGAAAACCGTTCACAGAAAAGTATGGTGTGCCGTGAAAACGGTTCTGTAACTAATCATAACCCAAAAAGGGGCATTCATGCATTGCCCTGTGTGAAAACAGCAAAAGCAGGGCAAAAATGACGCAAAAAGAAACAAACCCCCCGCTTTTTCGCTCATTTTAGAGACCGACCGCTACCGAGGGGCTTTTTCAAACAGAGTGTAGGCAAGGGCACACGACCACCTGTTTGCCCTGCCGTGTGTCAATAAGTGTTGGCGCAGCGTTCAGTGTTCCGAAAAATCGGGCACATGAAGCCCGAAATGCTCCTTCAGCTTTTCCAGCGCCTTTTTCTCAATCCGGCTGACATACGAGCGGGAGATATCCATCATCGCCGCCACCTCCCGCTGGGTTTTCGGGGGGCAACTGCCCAGCCCATAGCGCAGCACCACGATCTGCCGCTCACGCTCCGCCAGCACATCGCGGATGAGGGAGTAGACTTTTTCGGCGTGTAGCTTCAGGTCGAGGTCCTCCGCGATGGTGTCGTCGGTGCTGATAATGTCGATATAGGTCAGCGGGTTGCCGTCACGGTCAATGTCGATGGTGTCGTTGATGGATACTTCACAAGACAATTTCTTCTGTGCGCGAAAAAACATGAGAATCTCATTTTGAATGCATTTGGCGGCATAGGTGGCAAAGCGCGCGCCGTTGTCGGTATCGTAGGTATCAATGGCCTTGATGAGCCCCAGACTGCCGATCGAGATCAGATCGTCTGGGGAGTGGTAGGAGGCGTAGTACTTGCGTACAATATGCGCCACCAGCCGCAGGTTGTGCTCGATCAGGATGGCGCGCGCCTGCCCGTCGCCCGCCGCCAGTTTGTCAAACATCTCGCGCTCCCCGGCGGGACTTAGCGGGGGAGGAAAGTTTTGTCCGGTATTGATGCCTAAAATGATGGAGATGAAATTCAAGATGACAGATGCCATGTGATACATCGCAATCCTCCTTTGCACACCGACAGACCGTATCATCTTACTATATGCGGCAGAGGGCTTGTTTGTTGCCAAAAAGTCCGCCCCCCTTTTTGCCAAACAAAAAAAAGGCCGCCCCCATGGGGGCGACCTGTGAAAGCGGAAAAGTCGAAAGATTAGTTGTACGAGCCCAGCTCAACCACCAAATCGGTGATGCGCTTGAAGTCTGCCAGGCTGGCGCTGTTGGGGATGGAGTGGTCGGTGGAGTAGATGTAGCCCGACCCTTCCTTCAGGATGGGAATCACGCGCCGTACCTCGGCCTCCAGTTGGTCGGGGTGGTTCCAGAGCAGGGCGTTGATGCCGCCGCGCATGGCGAGCTCCCGTCCGTAGGTCTGCTTGATCTTGACCGGGTCCATGCCCGCCTTCACCTCAATGGGGTGCAGGCAGTCGATGCCGATGTCAATGAGGTCCGGGATCAGGGGTTCAATGTACCCGCAGGAGTGCAGCTCCACCACCATGCCGTGCTCATGCGCCCAATCCGTCGCTTTCTTATGGTAGGGCTTGAGCAGTTCACGGTAGATATCGGGCGAGAAAAAGCCCTTTTCCTTGTAGCCCATATCATCGGGCCAATGAATGCCGTCAAACTTGTACCCTGCCGCCAGAATCATCTCCGCCAGCTCCAGCTGCACCGACAGGTAGTGGTCAAACATGTCGCGGATCCAGTCGGGATCTTCATACATGCCGATCAGGACATTCTCCAGCCCGGTGGACCAGGAGTGCGTCACGTCAAAACCGAACCAAAGGTTCAGTTGGCGGTACTCGCCATTCCGCTCCCAGGTGGGGTAGGCGGACTTTAAGTAGTCCCAGTCGATGCGGTCGGGGGTCGCCTTCATACGAGCCTTGGCTTCCTCCCAGCGCTCGGGAGAGGTGATATAGTACTCTAAAAACTGCGGGGTGCTGTCCTGGTGCTTAAAGAACTTCAGCGTGGCGCCCCACTTGGTCTTTTGAATTTTGTATGTCTCGGTTTCCTCGAGGACGGTGGTCTCATACAGGGGCGAGTTCTCGAGCATGTACGCATGCCTGATATCAAATCCGAAAAACTTTTGCCAGGTGACATTTGCCGGCATGCCCTCGCGGTGCCAGCGCTCCACCGTGCCTGCCCAAGCAGAGTCGTAGAGCGGAATACGGTCTACTTCCTGCCGCTTGATGGCACGTAGAAAGCGTTCGCGGGAGGTGAGTTGTGTCATGCCCCGCACCTCACGCACGCTTGCCCAGCAGAGCCAGCGCTACTTCGGCGGCAGAGGCCGCATCGGAGGTATACGCGTCGGCGCCAATCTCGTCGGCAAAGGACTGGGTAATGGGCGCGCCGCCCACCATCACTTTGACCTGGTCCCGCACACCGGCCTCTTTGAGCGCCTCCATGACATCTTTCTGTGCCATCATGGTGGTGGTCAACAGGGCAGACAGGCAAACCAACTGGGGATGGTGCTCCTTGACCGCCGCCACCACTTTGGCGCTGTCGCAGTCCACGCCAAGGTCAATGACTGAAAGCCCGGCACCCTCCAGCATCATCTTCACTAAGTTTTTGCCAATGTCGTGCAGGTCACCCTTCACCGTGCAGATGAGCGCGGTCCCCACCGGCTCTACCCCCTCGGCGGCCAGCGCGGGCTTGAGGATGGCGAGCGCCATGTTCATGGCACGTGCGGCAATCAGCACCTCGGGAACATAGACCTCATTGGCCTTGAACTTTTGCCCGATCACACCCATGCCGGCAATCAGCGCGCGATTGAGAATCTCCTGCGGGCTGACACCGTCCTTGAGGGCGGCGTCGACCATGGCGGATAGGTCCTTTCCCTTGCCTTTTTGCAGCAACAGTGACATTTCTTCAAAATTGTGCATTGTGTGACTCCTTTTCATAACTTTGACAGAATTGGTATTCGTCATTTGGATGAAACATATAGAAAGACGGCGCGCGCTCCGGCACCTGCCGAGTGCTCTTACAGATGCTCGGCGATTTTATACCCCGTCCCAGCCAGGCACTCAATGACCCGGCGGTTCATCAGCTCGCTCGACTTGCGGTTGATGCGGCAGATGTGTGTGGGCACATTGTTTGCCATGGGCGTACTGCCCGGTTTGGTGCAGTGGTAGAGGATTTCAGCCGCGTCGGCGGTGCGGGGGGAGATACTGATGAGGTAGCGCAGAATGGACCGCTCAATCCGGGTGAGCGGCAGGGGCGTCCCGAAAAAGGTGGGGCAGTCCAAAAAAATGTTGTCCGCCGCGCCATATGCCGCCAGATGCACCGGGTCAAGCCCGGTGGCGTCCCGCCGGATTTTCAGCAGTTGCTCCACCATGGAGGCGGGCGAGTAGGGGGGACGGATGATGTACTCGGAGGGGTCGGGCAAGGTCTGTTGCGCGTGGCTCTTGTCCAGCAGGCTGACCACCGGCAGGGCAGGGTACTTGCTCCTCAGGGTCTGACAGAGCCGCGGCGGCTTGTCGGGCGAAAAGGGCGAGACGAGAAAGACAAGGCTCACCTTGCCCGCCTCAATCAGGCAATCCAGTTTTCTGTAATTGCACCCATCGCTGTGAATGCCGAAACGAAAAAAGATCAAGCGAAACCTGAGCAGCACGGCCGGGTCACTGTCAACGATGTGAATCATAGCAACACCCCTGCTTCATAGTATAACAACTTCCCATTTGGTTTGCAATGTTTTTTATATTTTTTTTTGTAAAAAACCCGCTTTTTTCAGACTTGACAGACACGCGCGTGTTGGGTATAATCGTTGGTGAATAGGGGGGGCGTATGGAACATATCATGATCACCGGCGGCTCAAGAGGCATTGGCGCCGCCATGGTGCAGGCATTTGCCCGGGCAGGGTACCGCGTGTCCTTCACCTATCACACCTCTCTGTCGGCCGCCGAACAGGTGGCGGCTATCAGCGGGGCTTTTGCCGTGCCGGCCGACGTCCGGGACGAGCGCGCGGTGCGCGCGGCATTTGCGCGGGCAGAGGCGCAAAACGGTCCCTTTGACGGGCTGGTCAACAATGCCGGCATTGCCGGCTACGGCCTCTTTACCGACTGCACCTATGAGGCGTGGCAAAATATGATGGCGGTGCATGTGGGCGGGGCCTTTCTCTGCACCCGGGCGGTGTTGGGCGGCATGATTTCCCGCAAAAAGGGTAAAATCATCAACATCTCCTCGGTGTGGGGCATGGTGGGCGCCTCCTGTGAGGTGGCGTACGCCACCTCCAAAGCTGCCCTCATCGGCATGACCAAGTCCCTGGCAAAGGAGCTCGGCCCCTCCGGCATCACGGTCAACTGCATCGCCCCGGGCGTCATTGACACCGACATGCTGGCGGACTGCGACAGCCGGACCATCGGGGCGCTCGTGGACAGCACGCCGCTGGGGCGGCTGGGCACGGGGCAGGATGTGGCGGCTACGGCGCTCTTTTTAGCCGGCCCGGGCGGGGACTTTGTCACCGGACAGGTGCTTTCCCCCAACGGCGGGTTTGTCATCTGAGGCCTCCCCGAGCCGGTTAGGTCCGCGGGCGCGCCGGGGACGTGCTTGAGCGGCGCGGCTCCCGCAATGTTTTTTCGGTTTGGCTATTGCATTTTTGACGAGCTTTTGTTATACTATTGATATAAGAGATTCCGAATATAAGATAGGGCCATACTAGCCGGGGTGTTAGCGGTACCTTGTACCTGCAATCCGCTATAGCAGGGGTGATGCCCTTCGCAGGGTGTCTTTTGTGTGGACTGTCACGTTTGCGCTGTGTTGAAGAACGGGTCTTGTGCAATCGGGCGCTGTGAACCATGTCAGGTGGGGAACCAAGCAGCATTTAGCAGTGGTTCCGATGTGCCGCGAGGTTGCCTGTTTGGAGCAGCAAGGACGGAGGACGCGCGGAAGAGGTCATTCAAAGGAGTGGCGTATGGCTCTTTCTTATATTCGGAGAGACAAGTAAGGCATTGTCAGGGTGCAGGCATACGTGGGGTATCCCTCACTTGCCGGCACCCTTGCATTATGGGGAGGAGGCTTTATGTACCGCGCTTTGTACAGAAAATGGCGGCCGCAGACCTTTACCGACGTGTGCGGCCAAAAGCAAGTGACCGATGTGCTGCAGTACCAGGTCACATCCGGTCATGTCTCCCATGCCTACCTTTTTTGCGGCTCCAGGGGAACGGGCAAGACAAGCTGCGCCAAGATTCTGGCGCGGGCGGTCAACTGCGCCGCGCCCCGGGACGGCAACCCCTGCAACGAGTGCGAGGCCTGCCGCGCCATCACGGAGGGGCGCGCGGTGGATGTCATTGAGATGGACGCCGCCTCCAACAACGGCGTGGACAATGTCCGCGACCTGCAGGAGGAGATTGTGTTCACCCCCGCCGAGCTGAAGTACCGCGTGTACATCATCGACGAGGTACACATGATGTCCGCCAGCGCCTTTAACGCGCTGCTCAAAACGCTGGAGGAGCCCCCCGCGCATGTGCTGTTCATTTTGGCGACCACCGAGCTGCAAAAGCTGCCCGCCACCATTGTTTCCCGCTGTCAGCGCTTTGACTTCCGCCGGATCGCCACGGCGACCCTGATGGCGCAACTGCAAAAAATCGCCGAGGCCGAGGGCATCGCCCTCCACGAGGACGCCGCCCGCCTGATCGCCCGCATGGCAGAGGGGGGGATGCGCGACGCCATCAGCCTCTTGGAGCTCTGCGCGGGCACCGAGCAGGCAGTCACCCTGGAGCGGGTGGAGCAGGCGGTCGGGGCGACGGGGCGCGAACAGGTCTACCGCATGGTCGAGGCGATTGCCGCCATGAACTATGAGGAGATTTACGAGGTCATCGACGAGGCGGCCATGTCGGCGTCCGATATAGGGACGTTCTGGCAGGCGCTTGCCGACTGCTACCGGGAGATGACGGTGCTCACCCTGCTTGACACCGCGGCGGAGTACTTAGACCTGACCGACCATGAGTATGAGCGTCTGAAAGCCCTGTCGGGGCATTTTACCCTCTCCACCCTACTGTACCACAGCAAGATGCTGGAGGATGCCGCCCAGCAGCTGCAGCGAGGCACGCAAACAAGACGCGCCGTCGCCGAGATGACCCTGACCCGCCTGTGCGAACCCAAACTGGACGGGTCGGTGGAAGCCCTGCTGGCGCGCATACAGGAGCTGGAAAAAGAGGTGGCCAAGCTACGGCTCCAATCCCCGGCGGCACCTCAGCCGGACGCCCCGGTCAAAGCACCGAAGGCACCCAAGGAGAATACCATACAGCAAGCCCCGGTAAAGAAAAAGGCGACCGAACCGAAAGCCGCCGACGGGCAGGGCACACCCGTCCCCGACTGGCAGCGTGTGGTGGCGGAGTTTGAACAGCTCAAACCCCACTACAACGGGGTACTGCGCCAGGCGCAGGTGGGAATCGACGAAAACGGCGCGCTGGTGCTGCGGGTGAAGCGTGACTTCATGGCGGCGATGCTTGAGCGGGACGCCGAGGCGATACAAATGCTGTTGGCGCTGGTGCGAAAGGTTGCGCCCGCCCCCCTGCCCACCCGTGTCAGCTTTGCCGACAACGGGGCGGCAGAGGGCGACGAAATTTCTTTCTAAAAAAGTCATACACCGAAAATGCAACGCAACAATCGGAGGTTTCTATGAAAGTCAGATTACCCAAAGGCGAGGGCCCGCAGAACATGCAGTCCATGCTGAAACAAGCGCAGAAAATGCAGGAGGACATGGCCGCCCTGCAAGAGGAGCTGGAGAACAGGACCTATGAGGTTTCTGCCGGCGGCGGCGCCGTTGTCCTGAAGATGAGCGGCAAGCGCGAGCTGTTGGAGATGACTATTTCCCCGGAGATTGTCGATCCCGACGACGTGGAGACCCTGCAGGACATTCTGACAGCCGCCGTCAACCAAGCCATCAAGAAGGTGGACGATACCGCCGGCGAGGAAATGGCCAAGCTGACCGGGCCGGCGGGCATGGGCATGGGCGGCCTGCCGGGACTGTTCTGATATGGGGGACTATATCACGCCGCTACAGCGGCTGATCGAACAATTTCGCAAACTGCCGGGCATCGGCGGGAAAACCGCGGCTCGGCTGGCGTTTGCCGTTTTGTCTTACAGCGAGGAGGAGGCGGCGGAGTTCGCCCGCGCCATCACCGACGCCAAGGTGAGCATCCATACCTGCCGCGTTTGTTGCAACATCTCCGAACACACGCTGTGCGGAATTTGCGCCGACGAGCGACGGGACCACGGCCTGATTTGCGTGGTGGAGGATCCCCGTGACATCATGGCGATCGAGCGCGTGCGGGACTACCGCGGCACCTACCATGTGTTGGGGGGGCATCTGTCCCCCACAAACGGCATCGGACCCGACGCGTTGCACATGAAAGAGCTGTTTGCCCGCATCGCAGACGAACAGGTAGAGGAGGTCATCATTGCCACCAACCCCAGCGTGGAGGGCGAGGCGACCGCCGTTTACCTTGCCAAGCTGCTCAAACCCTTCGGGGTGCGGGTCAGCCGTTTGGCATACGGCATCCCGGTCGGGGGCGCGTTGGAGTTTGCCGACGAGCTGACCCTGCGGCGGGCGATCGAAGGACGAAATGACATGTAGCAAAGGAGCGCACACATGACACACCTCATGAAACGAAAATGGCTCCACACCCTCTTGGTGCTGTTGCTGGTTCTGGCTGTCGCCCTGTTTGCTCTGACAGGCTGTCTGCTGGAGGAGATAATCGACGGCTTGTCCGGCACAAGCACCCTCACCACCGCCCCCTTGCCCGAGGGCAGTATGCAGATCCATGTGCTCGATGTCGGGCAGGCCGACTGCCTCCTTTTGCTCAGCGAGGACGGCTGCGTGCTGATTGACACGGGCGATCGCAACACCACCCTCACCAACACCATTATCAGCTACCTGCAGGCACTGGACATTACCCGCATTGATTACGTGGTGCTCACCCACCCCCATGCCGACCATATCGGCGGGGCTCCCGCCATCCTCAATACCTTTGAGATAGGGCATGTCCTGATGCCCGACTGCACGGCATCCACCCAGATTTTCGAGCAAACGCTGGATGCCATTGAGGAGAATGAGATACCCCTCTTGGAGGCGGTGCCGGATCTCACCTTTTCCGTGGGGGAGATGCGTTTCACCGTTCTGGGCCCCATCGAACCCAAGGACTCCGACGCCAATAATTCGAGCGTGGTGCTGCTGCTCACCCACGGCAATGCCCGGGCGCTGTTCATGGGGGACGCGGAGACCGACTCCGAGTTCCTGATCCTTGACCGTTATGACAGTGCGGTCCTGGCGTGCGACTTTCTCAAAATCGGGCACCACGGGTCTACCACCTCCACCGCCCCGGACTTTCTCGCCGCCGTCCACCCGCGCTACGGAGTCATTAGCGTGGGCACGGGCAACACCTACGGGCACCCGCACGCCCAGACGCTGCAAAAGCTGACCGAGGCGTCGGTCACCGTCTACCGCACCGACCTTAGCGGTACGGTGGTGTTCGCAAGCGAGGGGACTGCCTTTGAGCCCGTCGACTGAGGGGCAGGGCACCCGAAAGCTCCCTGTTCAAACGCGCAAACCACGAGTGCATGGTTTGCGCGTTTTTGTGTTGCCCGGGGGGACGCCGTCAGTACAACCTGTATTTCAGGCGCATATTGTCGGCGATCATGGCGATAAACTCACTGTTGGTCGGCTTGCCCCGGTTGTTTTGGATGGTATAGCCGAAGTAGGAGTTCAGCGTGTCGATGTCGCCCCGGTCCCAGGCGACCTCGATGGCGTGGCGTATGGCGCGCTCCACCCGTGAGGTGGTGGTGGCGTACTTTTTGGCGACCGAGGGGTAGAGGACCTTGGTGACCGAGTTGATGATCTCGTTGTCATTGATGGTCAGCAGGATGGCGGTGCGCAGGTATTGGTAGCCCTTGATATGAGCCGGCACCCCGATTTGATGGATGATCTTGGTCACCTGTGTTTCAATATCCGGATGGTTCGGTGCGGCTTTCACCGGGCTGCTCGCCCCTTTGCGGCTGATGGCCAGTGCCTCTATGTGCTGCAGGAGGGAGAGGTAATCAAAGGGCTTGAGCAGACACAGGTCCGCTCCGGCGTTGGTTGCCTCCACGAACACCTGCGGGTTTGACACCATGGAAACCAGTAAAAAGGCAGGACAATGATCGGGTGCGAAACTGGCGCACTTGGCCTGCCGAATGATGCCAATGCCGTCCAGCTTGGACAGCCACAAGTCCAAAATCACCACATCGGGATGGATCCGGCTGATTTTATTCAGCGCGTCCTCCCCGTTGGATGCCTCGTCAATGAAGCGGTACCCCGCCTCTCTCAGATGCTCTCGCAGTTGCATCCTCACATCCTGGTTTTCGTCGGCGATCAAAATTTTCGTGCTTTTTTCCATGATTTTTGCTCCTTTTTTGTTTTTGGTGGTTTATATTGGGAACAACGCACTTATTTTACCATATAATGCAATATATTGCAACATAAAATGGAGAAAAATGTTAAACAAAATTTTCCTGTTTAGCCTGTGCAAAATGACAATAAATAGGGGATTATTCTGTTGCATATGCAAGAATTCCGGTGAATCTTAGCGAAAGTGTTCGCTCCCCCCTTGCGGGCGCTCCCCCGGCCCCCTCGAGAAGCGAGCGCATGAATCAAGAAAAAATGCGGGGACCGGCTGATGAATTTGCAATTTTCAAACAGGAAACTTGCAAAAACAGGCCAAATCGTTCCAGATGTGACGCCTTTGTAAAGAAGAAAAAAATTATTATCTTTTTTGTTGCAAAGCAGTGAAATATATGGTATAATTTCTTTTGTTCGAGATTGTTTTATGAATTAATCAATACATAGTATTCTGGAGGAGAAATGAAAGAAAACCAATTTGTCAATGCGTGGGTTGCCGAGATGGCAAAGATGACCCTGCCCGACAGCATTGTGTGGATTGACGGTTCCGAGGGGCAGGCGGCCGCCTTGCGTGAGCAGGCCTGTGCGAGCGGAGAGATTATCCGGCTCAACCAGGAACTTCATCCCGGCTGCTACCTGCACCGGACCGCCATCAACGATGTGGCGCGTGTGGAGCATCGGACCTTTATCTGCACCACCCGCAAGGAGGACGCCGGCAACACCAACAACTGGATGGCGCCCGCCGAGTGCTATGAGATGCTGTCCAAGATTTTCCGCGGCTCCATGAAGGGGCGTACCATGTACGTGATCCCTTACTCCATGGGTGTGCCTGGCAGTGAGTTTGCCAAGTACGGCATCGAGCTGACCGACTCCATTTATGTCGTGCTCAACATGATGATCATGACCCGGGTGGGCGCGGCTGTCATGGAGGCGCTGGGCGACTCCGCCGACTTTGTCAAGGGGCTGCACGCCCGCGCGGATATTGACGAGAACAACCGCTACATCTGCCACTTCCCGGAGGACAATACCATCTGGAGCGTCAACTCCGGGTACGGCGGCAATGTGTTGCTGGGCAAAAAGTGCTTTGCGCTGCGCATCGCTTCCTACTTGGGGCACAAAGAGGGCTGGATGGCGGAGCACATGCTCATTTTGGGCATCGAGTACCCGGACGGCGAGGTGAAGTACATCTCGGCCGCCTTCCCCTCGGCTTGCGGGAAAACCAATCTTGCCATGCTGATTCCCCCCGACCTGTATGCCAAAAAGGGGTATAAGGTATGGTGCGTGGGCGACGACATCAGCTGGCTGCGCATCGGGGCCGACGGACAGTTTTATGCGGTCAACCCGGAAAACGGCTTTTTCGGAGTCGCCCCCGGCACCAACCTCAAGTCCAACCCCAACGCCCTGCACTCCACCGCCCGCGACACCATTTTCACCAATGTGGTGCACAACCTGGACAACAACTCGGTCTGGTGGGAAGGGCTGGATAAGAACCCGCCTGCTCACGCGCTGAACTGGAAGGGCGAGCCTTGGAATGCCGCTGACGGCAGCAAGGGCGCGCACCCCAACTCCCGTTTCACCGCCCCCGCCAAGAACTGCCCGGTGATTTCCGACCGCTTTGAGGACCCGCAGGGGGTGCCGATTTCGGCGATTGTGTTCGGCGGCAGACGTGCCAAGACCGCCCCGCTGGTCTACCAGTCCTTCAACTGGCAACACGGCGCCTTTGTCGGCTCTATCATGGCATCCGAGACCACCGCCGCCGCCGCCGGGGCTGTCGGCGTGGTGCGCCGCGACCCCATGGCCATGCTGCCTTTTGTGGGCTACAACATGGGCGACTATCTGGCGCACTGGCTGGCGATGGGCAAGAAAGCCGCCCATCTCCCAAAAATCTTCCATGTCAACTGGTTCCGCACCGATGAGGAGGGACACTTCATCTGGCCGGGCTTTGGCGACAACATGCGCGTGTTGCTCTGGATTTTAGACCGTTGCGCCGG
>JBBAEK010000020.1:0-30000 GCA_041655935.1 Eubacteriales bacterium | reverse complement strand
TTTTGCCCGGACCACCTGCAACTGGTGAAAGGGGCGCCGCAGGAGCGGCGCGGGTTTCTCAATGTCGCCCTCTCCCAGACCAGTCCCCGCTACCTGCAGCAGTACGCCGACTATGTCCGCCTGTTGAATCACCGCAACTGCCTGCTCAAACAGGCGCGCAAAGGGTTGTGGTATGACCCGGAGGAGCTGGAGACATGGTCCCGGCAACTCTCTGTCCGCGCGGCGGAGCTGCACTGCCAACGAGCGGCGTTTGTCAAGCAAATAGAGGGCTTTGCCCAAAAGATTCTCCTTGACTTGTCGGGCGGGCGGGAGACGCTCACCCTGTCCTATGACAGCGAGGGGCGAGGGGAAACCCTCGAGGAACTGACCCGCAGCTACCAAACGTTACTGACGGGCAACTACCGGCAGGAAATGGCGGCGGGCTGTTCGCTCTACGGGGTGCACCGCGACGATATGGGCATTGCCATCAACGGGGCCCCGGCGAGGGTGTATGCTTCCCAAGGGCAGCAGCGCTCGGTGGTGCTGGCGCTGAAAATGGCCGAGGGCGAGGTGTCACGGGAATGCTGCGGAGAATACCCGGTCTTCCTGTTTGACGATGTGCTGAGCGAGCTGGACGAAGGGCGGCGCGCCTATGTCTTTGCGGACGGCGGGGACAAACAGTTTATTTTGACTTCCTGTGAGGGCCTCTCCGGGAAGGCGCATCAAATTCAGGTGGAGAAGGGGCAGTATGTATCTACACATCGGTAGCGGAAACAGCGTGAGAACACGGGATATCGTGGGGATTTTTGACCTGGATACCGCCACTGTCTCTCACCAGAGCCGGGCCTTTCTGGCCGCCGCCGAAAAAAGGGGGGCGCTGCACGGCAACGAGGCAGACCTGCCCAAAAGCTTTCTCCTGCTGCAGGGGGGGCGGGGCGGCAGCCGGGTAGTGCTGATGAGGCTGTCCAGCGCGAGCCTGCGGGCGCGCTTCACCGCGCGACACGCCTTGACCGACGGGGCAAAAGCGGTCCCGTCCGCCAAGGAGGGCCCGCGCGCCAAGGCCCCGCCGGATTTGAGATAGGCGCTGCCTGCGGAGAGCGGATGAAACGGAAAATTCAAAGCGGACCCTGAAAGGGCCGCGGCTTGCATAGAGCGAAGGTAAGGAAAGAAAGCAATGGGATTTAAGATCGATACCACACATTATGACGACAGCCAAATCCAGGTGCTGGAGGGGCTGGAGGCGGTGCGCAAGCGTCCCGGGATGTATATCGGGACCACCTCGGCAAAGGGACTGCACCACCTCATCAATGAAATTGTGGACAACTCCATTGACGAGGCGCTGGCGGGGGAGTGTGACCGGATTCTCATCACGCTCTACCCGGACGACAGTGTGTCGGTGGAGGATGACGGGCGGGGGATTCCCGCGGGGATGAACGAACAGCTCAAGCTGCCCACGCTGGAGGTGGTGTATTCCAAGCTGCACGCCGGCGGGAAGTTCGGGGGCGAGGGGTATAAGATTGCCGGGGGCCTGCACGGCGTGGGCGCGTCGGTGGTCAACGCGCTCTCCGAATGGCTGGAGGTCGAGAACCATCGGGACGGCAAGTCGTACAGTATTCGCTTCTCGCGGGGGCATGTGTGCCGACCGTTCTGCTGTGTCGGAGAGACCGACAAGCACGGGCTGTATGTGCGCTTCAAGCCCGACACGACCATTTTTGAGGAGACGGTCTTTGACTATGAAACCATTCTTGCGAGAATGCGGGAGCAGGCCTTCCTCAACGCGGGGGTGCGCATTGTCCTCAGAGACACCCGCCCGGGCCAGGAACGGGAGGACGAACTGCACTATGAGGGCGGGATCGTCAGCTTTGTGGAATACCTGAATACCGTCAAGCGGGCGACCCGGATTCACCCCGATGTCATTTATATGAAAGGGGACAAGGACGGCTCGACCGCCGAGGTCGCCCTGCAGTACAACGACAGCTACAATGAGACGCTGATCTCCTTTGCCAACAATATGGCGACCATTGAGGGGGGGACCCATGAAACCGGCTTCAAGTCCGCCCTGACCAAAGCGCTGAACGACTATGCCCGCAAGACGGGGGTGCTCAAGGGGGACGACAAAAACCTGTCCGGCGAGGATGTGCGGGAGGGGCTGTGCGCCATTGTCAGCGTCAAGCTGATTGACGCGCAGTTTGAGTCGCAGACCAAGTCGAAGCTCGGCAACTCCGAGATTCGGTACCTGGTGGAAAGCATGGTCAACACCAAGCTCGCCGAATACCTGGAGGAAAACCCGGCCTCCGCCCGGCTGATACTGGAAAAGGCGCTGGCAGCGTCCCGGGCGCGGGAGGCCGCCAGAAAGGCGCGGGAGCTGACCCGCCGCAAGAGCGTGCTGGAGGGCTCCACCCTGCCGGGCAAGCTCGCCGACTGCCAGGAAAAGCGCGCGGAGCTGACCGAGCTCTACCTGGTGGAGGGAGACTCCGCCGGCGGCAGTGCCAAGGACGGCAGGGACAGCCGCTTTCAGGCCATCCTGCCCCTGCGCGGCAAGGTGCTGAATGTGGAAAAAAGCCGGCTGGACAAAGTCTACTCCAACCAGCAGCTCATCCCCATCATTCAGGCGCTGGGGTGCGGGATCGGGGAGGACTTTGACCTGAGCAAAATCCGCTACGGCAAGATTGTCATCATGGCCGACGCGGACGTGGACGGCGCGCATATCCGTATCCTGTTGCTCACCTTCTTCTTCCGTCATATGCGGCAGCTCATTGAGCACGGGCACATATATCTGGCGCAGCCGCCGCTCTATAAGATTCATAAGGGGAAAACCATCCGGTATGCGTTCAGCGACGCCGAGCGCGACAGGATCTTTGAGGAGCTGGGGAGCGGGACCCAAGCCGAGCGATACAAAGGGCTTGGCGAAATGGACCCCGAACAGCTCTGGGAAACCACCATGGACCCCGCCACCAGAACCCTGCTGCAGGTGGAGATCGGGGACGCCGTCATTTGCGACCAGATCTTTTCGGTGCTGATGGGCGACCAGGTGGAGCCCCGCCGGGAATTTATCGAGCAAAACGCCAAATATGCCACCAATCTGGACATATAACACCCCCGGTCGGCCGGGGCGGCCAAGGACTGCCCGGACAGCGGGCGCGAGCGCCGTCACGCCGAAAAGGCGGAAAATCATCGTATGATCATCGGAGAAGAGCATGGACAAAAAACACGAACACGCCTCCATAGAGTTTCCCGACCAAAAAATTGTGGGGCGCAATATGGAAAAGGAAGTCAGGACTTCCTTTATCGAGTATTCCATGAGCGTCATTACCAGCCGCGCACTGCCCGACGTCCGGGACGGGATGAAACCCGGGCAGCGGCGGATCCTGTACGCCATGTACGAGGACCGGCTGACCTATGAACGGCCGTTCCGCAAGTCTGCCACCACGGTGGGGAACGTGCTGGGGCGGTACCACCCCCACGGGGATGTGGCGGTCTACCAGACCATGGTGCGCATGGCGCAGCCCTTCTCGACCCGCTACCCGCTGGTTGAGGGGCACGGGAACTTCGGCAATATCGACGGCGACAGCGCCGCCGCCTACCGTTACACCGAGGCGCGGCTGTCCCGGCTGTCGGATGAGCTGATGGCGGACATTGAAAAGAATGTGGTCCCCTTTCAGCGCAACTTTGACAATACCCGGGACGAGCCGGAGGTGCTGCCCGCCCGCTTCCCCAACTTTTTGGTCAATGGTGCGGTGGGGATCGCGGTGGGCATGGCGACCAATATTCCCCCGCACAACCTGGGCGAGGTGATTGACGGGACGGTTTTCCGTATGGAGAACCGCGACTGTTCGGTCGCCGAGCTGATGCAATATATCAAGGGGCCGGATTTCCCGACCTACGGGATCATTTACGGCTCGATCGGCATCTACCGCGCCTATGCCACGGGGCGGGGGCGGGTGCTGGTGCGCGCCAAGGCCCGGGTGGAGGAGGACAAACGGCGGATCGTCATCACCGAGATTCCCTACCAGGTCAATAAAAGCATGCTGATTGAAAACATGGCGCACCTGGTGCGGGACAAGAAAATCGACGGCATCACCGAGCTGCGCGACGAGTCGGGCAGAGGGGGGATGCGCATCGTGGTGGAATACCGCAGGGACGCCAACGGCGAGGTCATTCTCAACCAGCTGTACAAGTACACCCAGTTGCAGGCGACCTGCGCGGTCAATATGCTGGCGCTGGTGAACGGGGAGCCGAAAGTGCTCTCCCTGCCGCAGGTGCTGGACCACTATATCGCCTTCCAAGAGGAGGTCATCCGCAGCCGTACCCGCTTTGAGCTGGAGAAAAGCCTGCGGGAGATGCACATTTTCGAGGGCTACCAGACCGCCATTGACCATATCGACGAGGTGATCTCTCTCATCAAGGGAAGCGAGTCGATCCCCGCCGCGCGGGAGGCGCTGATGCAGCGCTTTGCGCTCACCGAGGCACAGGCACAGGCCATTGTTGACATGACGCTGGGGCGGCTGTCGGGACTGGAGCGGCAGAAGGTGGAGGAGCGGCTTGCCAAGCTGGCGGTGACGGTCGCCGAGCTGCGGGCCATTTTGGCCGACGAGGGAAAGATCGCCCGGATTGTCAAGACAGAGCTGCTGGAGATCAAGCGCAAGTTTGCCGACCCGCGGCGCACAGAGCTGGTGGAGGCGGCGGACGACATTGACATTGAGGACCTGATTGAACGGCACACCTGTGTCATCACCCTGACGCATGCCGGATACATCAAGCGGCAGCCTGCCGCCATCTATGCCGCCCAGCACCGGGGCGGCAAGGGGGTCATCGGGCTGACCACCAAGCAGGAGGACTTTGTGGAGAATGTCATCATCGCCCACAGCCATGCCAACCTGATGATGTTTACCACCGACGGGAAGGTCTATACCCGCAAGGTCTACCGCATCCCCGAGGCGTCGCGGACGGCGAAGGGCTCCAGTGTCGCCAATATTCTGGAGCTGGCGGAAAACGAAAAAATCACCGCGGTGATCGCTGTCAAAGACTTCAGCCAAGGGTACCTGACCATGGTCACCAAGAAGGGGATTACCAAGCGCACCCGCTTGTCCGAATATGAGTACCAGCGCAAAAACGGCAAGATCGCGCTGACGCTGGACGAGGGGGACGAGCTGCTTTTTGTGCGCCATACCCAAGGGGACACCGACCTGATTTTGGCGACGGCCGAGGGGTATGCGGTGCGCTACACCGAGGAAGAAGTGCGCTGCATGGGCAGAACCGCCAGAGGGGTCAAGGGGATCACGCTGGGCGCCGGAGACGAGGTGGTCGGGGTCGCCGTGGTAGACGAAAGCAAACAATTGTTAACAATCACGGAGGGCGGCTTTGGTAAGCGCACCGACTTTGACGATTTCCGCGCCATGGTCAACCGGGGCGGACGCGGGGTGTTCTGCCACCGCCTCACCGAGAAGACCGGCAAGCTCGCCGGCATTGCTGCGGTGAGCGAGGACGACGACGCCATGATTATGGCCAGCGACGGGACCATCATCCGCATCCCGGTGGCGGGCATTCCCACCTACTCGCGCACGGCGGGCGGGGTGATTGTCATGCGCCTGTCGGAGGGGGCGAGTGTGCTGTCTTTTGCGCGGCTGGAAAGCGAAGACCAAATTGAAAGAGACGCGGATGTTGCCGCCCGGGAGGACGAACAGGCCGAGGATTCGGAAGGGATTCCGGCGGTGTCCGATACCGAGGACGACGACATTTGACGACCGCGCCGCCGGGGGGTGCCGCTTTGCTAAAAAAAGGGCTGTTTGGCTTACTGCTGCTGTCGCTGTTGGTCTCGTCGCTCCTCTCCTGCGGGGAGCGGGCGACGACCCAACCGCTCCCCGACGACGCGCTGTTGCTGGCGGCGGCGGGCGGGCTGCTTGAGGAGGGCCTTTTGCTCAATGACCTGTTCTTTGTCACGGGCATTCCCTACTTAGAGGACGGGTATGCCGCGGGGGTGTATCGGCAGGCCGACCCGGACTTTTTGCAAGCGCGGGGGTATGACGGCCTCTCGGATATCCGGCGGGACTTGAGGCGGGTGTATTCGTCCGAGCTGTATGAGCTGTTTGCCGAGACCTTTTTCTCGGCGGTGGCGGGGAAATCGGGGGCGGCGTCCTATGCCTACTGCTACGAGGAGACCCGCCCCGACCAAACGGTCGTGCTGATGATCAACACCCACGGACTGCCCTTGCAGACCGACCGGGTGGACTATGACCTCACCGGCTTGCAGGTCAAGGAAAAAAGCGCGATGCGCGCCCTGTTGACCGCCAAGGTGACGGTGACCAACCCCGAGGGGGCGACCCAGCAGCGGACCAAAACCTTTGCCTTGCGCCTGGAGGACGGGGTGTGGAAGCTGGACAGCTACCTGTCCCTGGTCTACTGGGAGGCGCCCTAATGGAAGCGGTTTTTGCACGGAGCAGTTGCACGGAACAAATAAAGGACCTTTGATGGATAGGAGGGTTGACATGCAATTCAACGAAAAAATCATCAGGTTGCGCAAGACACACAAGCTGACCCAGAATGACTTTGCCCAAGCGGTGGGGGTCTCCCGCCAGGCGGTGTACAAGTGGGAGCAGGGCCAGTCCTACCCGGAGGCAAGCAAGCTGTTGGCAATCAAAGCGCTCTTTTCGGTCAGCATTGATGATTTGCTGGACGACAACTTTGAAGTCAGCGTGCCGGAAAAGCCGAAGAAAAAGCGTCCCCAGGTGTCCGTGAAGGTCCCGGAGGAGACGGTTGACAAGGCGGCCGCTGCCGCGTTTGCGGCGGAGCCTGCCGCGGCGGAGCAACCGGAAGAGCAGGACGAGGGAGTGACCGCGGTGCCCGAGCTGGTGGGCGAGCGGCTCTCGAGCCAACCGGAGCCTGTCTCCGGCAAAGAAACGGACGAGGGCGCCGCCAAGGAAAAGAAAAAGGGCTTTTTCAGCCGGCTGTTCAACCGGTAAGCCGGGCTTGTCGTGACCGGTAGCCGGCACCGGCGGGCGAGCGTGGCAACCGCAAAAAGAGCGGTCCCTGCCAATACCCCCTTGTTTTTGTGAAAAAAATGAGGGGTCGGACGATGAGGGTGCATATTTTTTCCACGGAGTGTACATACTACTCATCGGTGGTGCCGATACTGTGCGGGATAGCTCCGCGGGGCTATGTCGAGCCAGCAGTGGAGGCACCCACGTACATAAGGCAGACCCCAGACAGGGCATCCGCGCAAAAGAGAGGCGCACCAAGGCAGACCGCGCAGCGGCTGACCGGCAGGTGCGCGCAAGGTGTGGGAACAAGTCCGACGGGATAGTCGGGTGGATAGAGAACTGTGCCTACATACAAAAACATGGCGATGAGGCAGCGGCGCCGCTTGGAGGCGGGGCACGGCGGCAGGCGAGGGTCGCTTCTTTTTCCTTGCCTGTGCCGGCGGGGCATCTGGGCCATGGGTGAGGGCATAGAATGGTACGTGGTTATCAAAAGAGGGTCATTCACCTCAGAAGTACCGACAGCTCGGTTTTTGAGGAAGCGTTTTTTATTGTCAAAGATCAGGACGAAATGAAAGCCGTCCCCGAGCAGGACATGGTGCGGGAGGCCAACCGGATCCTCGCCGACAACCTCACGGTGGGACAGCTTTGCGCGCGGGCGCGCGGCAAATGGAGGCCCCGCCTCGGGGTGATCCTCGGCTTTTTGGCGGGGGCACTGGCGTCGGCCGCGGTGTTCTTCTGGCTCTAAGCGACGCGGCAGAAAACAGCAGGAACAGGGCGAAATTTGCGCGAACCCCCACCGATACAGGGCATGAGGGGGACCGGCGCCGATTGTCCGGCCAAGAAAGCCGGGGGTGTGGCGCGCAAAAAAAGCCCCGGCGGCGACTTGAAAGCAAAGAAGCTTTGTCAGGTGAAAAGAGCCGCGGGCGGCTTTTTTGAAAACAGACAGTTAAACAAACAACAGATAAAATATTCCGGTGCCAAAGGGCACGGGACAACAAGAAAGGTTCTTTATGGCAAGAGGAAAAAGTGCCAAGTTGCGGGTCATGCTGTTAGGCGGCCTGCAAGAGATTGGAAAAAACATGACCGTGCTGGAGTACGAGGAGGACATGATCCTCATCGACTGCGGACTGGCGTTCCCCGACGACGATATGTTGGGCGTGGATCTGGTGATTCCCGACATCAGCTACCTGCAAAAGAATGAAAAGAAGCTCAAGGCGATTTTGTTGACGCACGGGCATGAGGACCATATCGGCGCCATCCCCTATGTGCTCCAGTCGCTCAATGTGCCGGTGTACGGGACCAAAATGACCATGGGGATTTTGAAGTATAAGCTGAAGGAAACCTCCCTCCCCTTTGTGCCGACACTGCACACGGTGGAGGCGGGAGATACGGTGACGGCGGGGGTGTTTAAGGCGGAGTTTATCCATGTCAACCACTCCATCGCCGACGCCTGCGCGCTGGCCATCAAAACCCCGGTGGGCGTGGTCTTTCATACGGGCGACTTCAAGCTGGACGTCTCGCCGACCGACGGAAATATGATGGATGTGTCGCGGATCAGTCAAATCGGCAACCAGGGGGTGTTGCTCATGATGAGCGACTCCACCAACGCGGAGCGCCCCGGGTTTACCCCCTCGGAGCGGTCGGTGGGGCATTCGCTGGAGCAGATCTTCACCGCGTACAAGGACAGGCGCATCATTGTCGCGACCTTCTCCTCCAATGTGCACCGGGTGCAGCAGATCATTGACGCCAGCATCCGGCACAAGCGCAAAGTGGCGATTTTGGGGCGGAGCATGATCAATGTCATCGGTGCCGCCCGGGAGCTGGGCTATCTCACCCCGCCGGAGGGGACTTTCATTGATATCGCGGAGATCAAGCGCTACAAGCCCGAGCAGTTGACCCTGGTCACCACGGGCAGCCAGGGCGAGCCCATGTCCGCCCTGTACCGGATGGCGTATGCGGAACACCAGCAGGTCAGACTCAGCACCTCCGATTTGGTGGTGCTCAGCGCGTCGGCAATCCCCGGCAATGAGAAGCTGGTGGACAAGGTCATCAACCTGCTGGTGAAAAGCGGAGTGAAGGTACTTAATGACCGCGCGGCGGACGTGCATGTGTCGGGACACGCCTGCAAGGAGGAGCTGAAGTTCATGCTGGCGCTGGTGAAGCCCCAGTTCTTTATGCCGGTCCACGGCGAATACCGCCATTTGTATGCGCACAAGGAAATTGCCGAGTTTATGGGGATAGACAGTAGCCGGATTTTCATCGCGGAGATCGGCAAGGTGCTGGAGCTTGACCGGAAAAGCGCGCGCTTCTCCGGCACGGTGCCCTCCGGCAAGGTGCTGGTGGACGGCTCGGGCGTCGGGGATGTGGGCAGCGTGGTGCTGCGGGACAGAAAGCTGTTGGCGCAGGACGGGCTGATTGTGCTGGTTGCCACCATCGATACCGGCACCAAAGAAATTCTGTCCGGGCCGGATATCGTCTCGCGCGGGTTTATCTATATGAAGGAATCCGAGGAAATGATCGAGGAAGCCAAGCGGATTGCCTACGCATCGATTGCCAAAAGCTTGTCGCGCAAAGCCACCGACCTGGCGCAGATGAAAAACGCGGTCAAAGAGGAGCTGTCCAAATTCTTTTATGCGCAAAACAAGCGCAACCCGATGATTTTGCCGGTCATCATGAATGTGTAAGAGGCCGCCAAAGGGGCCGTGCGGTGCCCGCTAAAGGACCCCTGCAAAAAAAGTCCACCCAACCCACCTGTTTGACGGGGGTTGCGTGGACTTTTTTGTTTTTCTGCGGGGGTTTCCTTGCGTTTGCCAACCTTAGTGGACCTCTGCAAAAGAGTTGCTTTGGCGGGCATGCCGCCGGCAAACAGGGTAGCCCGACAAAAGGCGGGCTACCAAAGGAAAACGGCGGCGCGCAAAAAACAACGGGAAAGTTTTGCGGGGGCAGGTCGGGGAACGTTGCGGGGGCCGTTGGGGGGATCGGCGACGGATGTGCGAGGGAACCCGGCGGCAAACGAAAGGCAAACTATCCTTTACAAATGCTGACATAGTAGCGCCGTTTGCAGGCGTCCTCAAGGGTCAGGGACAGGTCGCTCTTGCCCTCGGTGTGCGGCAGGGCGCGCAAGCCTTGCCCGGAGCATTTCAGGCAGGCCTCCTTTTGGGTCCACAGGCGCAGGAAAGTCTCCACATAGGCGGCGTCGGGAACCGTGGCCAGGCGCGCCTGCTCGCCGGCGGAAAAAAAGCGGGCGGCTAACTTTTTGGCCTTTGGCAGGTCAACAGCGTCTGCCGCCTCCATATCGGCGCCGATGCGCAGGGGTGGGTCTGACAAGGCAAACGCCAAAAGAACCAAATTTTGGCTGTGCGTGATGTTGAAAGCGAATTGCGGCAGGCGGGGAAAGTAGGGCTTGCCGTGCGGTTCATACGCCAGCAACAGGGTTTGTTCGCCGTAGAGGGTGGCCCGCGGAGCACGGCTGGCGTGCTTGTAAAGCAGGTAGTGCCCGCCCAGGTATTGCGCACGGCGCAGGGGTTCTTTTGGGGGGGTGAGCTGTCGGGCAAAGGCGTCGGACAGGGTGCGCAGGTAGGGCGCTGCCGTCTGCTCTTGCAGAAAAGGGGAGACTTCCATATAATCATAGCAAAGCACCGCCGACACCTCCTTTCGGGGGGATGGCCGGGACAGGAGGACCAAGTCAGGCAAGTCCCCGCTGCCGGCAGTTTTTCGAGAGATTTCTTTGGGGGGTTGGGAGCGGCAGAGAAACGGGCGCGGACAGCCCGTCAAGACAGAACGGGCAACAGGAGCCGCTTTCTGCGTAGCTTGCTGCGGCACCGTGGTGCGGGCGAACAAAGCGAGCGGTCGCACAGAAGTGCGCGGGCGCACAGAAGCGAGCGGGCGCACAGAAGTGCGCGGGCGAACAAAGTGAGCGGGCGTACAGAAGCGAGCGGGCGTACAGAAGTGCGCGGGCGAAAAAAGTGAGCGGGGCGAACAAAGTGAGCGGGGCGCACAGAAGTGCGCGGGCAGTTGGCTGTGGACTTTATTTATGCGTCCTCGATAAAGTCCTTGCCGCACAGCTGTTTGAGCAGGTCTTCGAGGTCGTGGTTGTCCTGGTAGTAAAGGGTGACGGACTTTTTGGCGCCGGAGGCGACAATTTTCACCTTGCGGCCCAGGTTTTGCATCATGCGGGTTTCAAGCTCCGCCACATAGTCAACCCGAAAGTCCGGGGCGGGCGCTTCTTTCCGGGGACGGTTGAGACGCTTGACCTGTGCTTCCAGCTCCCGGACCGACAGACCCTCTTCCACCAGGCGGCGGGCCAGCAGAAGTTGCTGCTCTCGGTCGCGCACGCCAAGCAGGGTGCGGGCGTGGCCGGCGCTGATCTCCCCGCTTGCCACCAACTGCAACACGGCCTCGGGCAACTCCAGCAGCCGCACGGCGTTGGCAACGGCACTGCGGCTCTTGCCGACCTGGGCGGCGATGTCGTCCTGGGTCATCTGATGCATGTCCGCCAGGGAGCGGTACGCCAGGGCTTCTTCAAGGGGGTTTAAGTCCTCGCGCTGAAGGTTTTCCACCAGGGAGATTTGGGCGGCCCTCAGCTCGTCCGGGTCTACCACCACACAGGGCAGCTCGGCGAGCCCCGCCAGCTTGCCGGCGCGCCAGCGGCGTTCGCCCGCGATGATCTGGTAGCGGCCGTCTGCCGCCTCACGGACAAGCAGCGGTTGCAACACGCCGTGCAGGGCGATGGAGTCGGCCAGTTGCTGCAGCGCCTCGAGATCAAAGTGCTTGCGAGGCTGGTTCGGCCGGGGGTCCAGCATGGATGTCCGCAAAACGGCAAGGGAGTTTTTGAGGGGGGCGTCCGGCAGGGCGTTCTCTAAAAACAGAGTGTCCAGTCCCCTGCCAAGGCCTCGTTTGACAGCCATAGTATGTCTCCTTTTGTTTGTTTCACGTGAAACAATGAGTGGTTTGGTGGCGCATGAAATGCGCGGTGCACAAAGAGCGCGGGGCGCATGAAATGCGCGGTGCACAAAGAGCGCGGTGCACAAAGAGCGCGGGGCGCATGAAGTGCGCGGTGCCAAAGAGCGCGGGGCGCATGAAATGCGCGGGGCACCTAAGAGCGCGGGCGAACAAAGAGCGCGGGGCACCTTAAGTGCGCGGGTATTACACCAACAGCAGCAGCTCCTTGGTGACGGCATGGTACTCCTCCGCACAGGTGGAGGCGGGGGCCAGGTAGCAAATGGGTTCGCCGTACCCGGAGGCCTCGGACAGCTTCACGCTGCGCGAGACGGGGGTCCTAAAGAGCTTGTCCGCGTAATATTTGTTTAGCTCCTCCACCACCTGGCGGGTCAGGGTCAGGCGCGCGTTGTACATGGTCAGCAAAATGCCGGTGATCTCAAGGGCGGGGTTGTAGGTCTTGCGGACGCGCTTGATGGTCATCAGCAACTGGGACAGCCCCTCCAAAGCGAAAAACTCGCACTGCATGGGGATGACCACCCCGTCGGATGCCGAGAGTGCCGCCACCGTGAGCAATCCCAAGGAGGGGGGGCAGTCAATCAGAATGAAATCATAAGGCAACGACGGCTCACGCAAACAAAGCAACGGGTTGTCCTGCCGGGCAAGCAGGTCGTGCAGGTCAAGCTCCGCGCCCGCCAAGGCGATGGTGGCGGGGAGGATATGTAAATTTCGGTAGGGGGTCTCCAGAATGGCTTGTTGCGGGGGCGTTTGGCTGACCAGCACCTCATACACAGAGGTCTTGACATGTTTCTTGGCAATCCCCAGCCCGGTGGTGGCGTTCCCCTGGGGGTCAATATCGACGAGGAGCACTCTTTTCCCGAGCTTCCCCAGTTCGGCGGCAATGTTCACACAGGAAGTTGTCTTGCCCACGCCGCCCTTTTGGTTGGAAAAAGAGATGATTTTTGCCATGGCAGTGCACTCCTTTTGCAGAATATGTTTATTATAGCACGCGCGTTGTCGCCCTGTCAAGCAACGCCGGGGATTTGCGGGAGGCAAGACAAAAAGGCGCCATTGTTTCACGTGAAACAATGGCGCCTTGAGGCGGTCGGAAAGGGAAACTGCGCGCAAAACGGGGGGAAAGGGACTACAAAAAGGGACTACAAAAAGGGGCTACAAAAAGGGGCTGCAAAAAGGACAGACGGAGAATGTTTCACGTGAAACAATGCTTGTTCGGTGGCGGCGCAAAAGGGGCTTGCCAAGGACGACGCCGCGCCTGCTTGCAGGGGGACGGGGCTATTTGTTTTGCTGGCGGTCAAACAGCTTCCTAAAAAAGCTGGTGCGGGGCTGGTTGTCCCCCTCCGCACGGCTGCGGGCAAAGTCAGAGAGCAGCTTTTTTTGTTCGGCGGTGAGGTTCTTCGGGACCTCGACATGGACGGTGATGACCAGGTCGCCCCGCCGACGGGTGTTGACATCGCTCACACCCTTGCCGCGCAGGGTGAAGCGGGTGCCGGTTTGGGTGCCCTCAGGAATTTTGTGCGTTTGCTTGCCTTCCAGGGTGGGGATTTCAATCTCCGCACCCAAAGCCGCCTCGGTAAAGGTGATCGGCACATCGCACAGGATGTGGTTGCCGCGGCGGACAAAGACCTCATGGGCGCGGACACGCATCTCAATGACCAGGTCTCCGCTGGGGCCGCCGTTGCGGCCGGCACTTCCCTCCCCGCGGAGCGCGATGCGCTGTCCGTCGTCAATGCCGGCGGGGATGGTGACAGACAGGGTTTTGTTGACCTTGACATAACCGCTGCCGCGACAGTTCTGGCAGGGGTTTTTGATGATTTTTCCGCGCCCGCGGCAGGTGGAGCAGGTTTGTTGGCTTTGCATGGTGCCCAGGATGGTGCGCTGTTGGACGGTGATGCGGCCGCTGCCGTGGCAGGCGGTGCAGGTATCAAGAGAGGAGCCCTTTGCCGCGCCGCTGCCGGCGCACACGGAACAGGCCTCTACCCGCTGGAAAGTGACATCCTTCTTGCAGCCGAACACCGCCTCCTCAAAGGACAAGGTGAGGCGCACGAGCAAATCGTCGCCCGCCATGGGGGCGTTGGGGCGCGAGGCGCCGCCGCCGAAAAAAGAGGAAAAAATGTCGCCGAAATCAAAGCCGCCAAAGCCGCCCGAAGCGTCAAATCCGCCCCCGCCGGCGGCGGGGTCAAAGGCGGCATGGCCGAACTGGTCATACTTGCGCTTGTTTTCGGGGTCGGACAGGACGCCATACGCCTCATTGACTTCCTTGAAACGCTGCTCGGCGTTTTTGTCGCCCGGGTTCATGTCAGGATGATATTTTTTTGCAAGGGTGCGATAGGCTTTTTTGATGTCGCTTTCGCCGGCATCCTTGGAGATGCCCAGCACCTCGTAATAATCACGTTTGTTTTCTGCCATAGTAGACTCCTCTGTTGGGATAATGACCAAAAGCCATCGCAAAGCAACCGAACAAGGCGGAAGCTGCCTGAAAAGGGGATTTGGCGGGTCTATGAGGACGGCAACCCGGCGCGTACTCGGCGGGAGGGGCGACGGGAGCGGAGGGAAATCTTCGGAACGATAAAAGAAAAAAGACGGAAAAACGTTTCTGTTAAAGATGAAAGTCAGCGCGTGGGGGGCCACGGCGTGGGGGGCCACTTCGTGCGGCGGCGCTCAGTGCGGTCACGCAGGAGAAACACAACAGGAACGGCGGCAAGGGAAAGTCAAGGTGCGCAGGGGATGCTGTCAAGATCGGTTGCGCAAAGATTTGTGTAAAGAAAGGTTGCGCCCGGGAAAGCCGCCGGGGCGGAAATTCTTGCACAGGCAAGCGGAATCACGGGCGGCTGGGAGCCGCCCGTGAGGGGGTTACGGCAGAGAGGGGCGGGGCAAGGTGCCCCGTGTCAGTCGGGCAAGCCCCGCGGGGAAGTATGACGCAGAGAGGACAGGGGCGGGGCAAGGTGCCCCGTGTCAGTCGGGCAAGCCCTGCGGGGAAGCATGCCGCAGAGAGGACAGGGGCGGGGCAAGGTGCCCCGTGTCAGTCGGGCAAGCCCTGCGGGGAAGCATGCCGCAGAGAGGACAGGGGCGGGGCAAGGTGCCTCGTGTCAGTCGGGCAAGCCCTGCGGGGAAGTATGCCGCAGAGAGGACAGGGGCGGGGCAAGGTGCCCCGTGTCAGTCGGGCAAGCCCTGCGGGGAAGTATGCCGCAGAGAGGACAGGGGCGGGGCAAGGTGCCCCCCGTGTCAGTCGGGCAAGCCCCGCGGGGAAGTATGACGCCGGGAGAGGCGTTGGGGCAAGTGTCGGCGTGGGGCTTCTTACTTGGTTTTATCCTCGTAATCGGCATTGTAGAAGGTGTCGCCCGTAGATGAGTCGCCTGTCGGGCCCTCGCCGGCGGTGCCTGCCTCCTCTTGCTGGTACAGTTTGGTGGCTAAGGGGTAAAATGCTTTTTCAAGGTCGGCCGTGGCGGTCTTGATGGCGTCGGGGGTGCCGTCCTTCAGGGTTTGCCGCAGGTGCTCCATGGCTTGCTGAACGGAAGCCTTTTCATCCTCGGTAAACTTGTCGCCCGCGTCTGCCAGCGACTTTTCAATCTGAAAGATGGTGGTCTCGGCGTGGTTCTTGGTCTCCGCTTCTTCCTGGCGGCGCCGGTCTTCCTCGGCGTGACGCTCGGCGTCCTTGACGGCTTTTTCCACTTCCTCCTTGGACATGTTGGTGGAGGAGGTGATGGTGATGTTCTGGGCTTTGCCGGTACCCTGGTCCTTGGCGGTGACGTTGACAATGCCGTTGGCATCAATGTCAAAGGTCACCTCGATTTTCGGCACGCCGCGGGGAGCGGCGGGAATGCCGTCCAAAATGAAGCGGCCGAGCGTGGTATTGTCGGCGGCCATGCTGCGCTCGCCTTGCAGTACGTGGATTTCCACAGAGGACTGACCGTCGGCGGCGGTGGAGTAGACCTGGCTCTTTTTCACGGGGACGGTGGTGTTGCGGTCAATGATGCGGTTGAACACGCCGCCCAGGGTCTCGATACCAAGGGACAGCGGGGTGACATCAAGCAGCAGCAGGTCCTTCACATCACCGCCCAGCACGCCCGCCTGAATGGCGGCGCCCAGCGCGACACACTCGTCGGGGTTGATGCCCTTGAAGGGGTCCTTGCCGGTGAGCCGCTTCACCATCTCCTGCACGGCGGGAATACGGGTGGATCCTCCGACCAGCAGGACCTTGGAAAGCTGGGAGGAGTTCAGACCCGCATCGGACAGCGCCTGACGCAGGGGGGCGGCGGTCGCCTCGACCAGATCGGCCGTCAGCTCGTCAAACTTGGCACGGGTGAGGGTGGTCTCAAAGTGACGGGGGCCGCTGGCGTCCGCGGTGATAAAGGGCAGGGAAATGGTTGTGGACATCACGCCGGACAGCTCGATTTTGGCCTTTTCGGCGGCGTCCTTCAGGCGTTGCTGCGCCATCTTGTCCTTGCGCAGGTCAATACCGCCGTTTTCCTTGGCAAAGGTGTCCGCCATCCAGTTGACGAGGCGCTGGTCAAAGTCGTCGCCGCCAAGGCGGTTGTTGCCGGCGGTTGCCAGCACTTCAAACACGCCCTCCGAGATTTCCAGCACCGACACGTCAAAGGTACCGCCGCCCAGGTCAAAGACCATGATCTTCTGTTCGGTTTCCTTGTCCATGCCGTACGCCAATGCGGCGGCGGTGGGCTCGTTGATGATACGCAGCACCTCCAGCCCGGCAATCTTGCCCGCGTCCTTGGTCGCCTGACGCTGGGCGTCGGAGAAGTAGGCCGGGACGGTGATGACCGCCTGGGTGACGGTGGTGCCCAGGTATGCCTCGGCGTCCGATTTCATCTTCTGCAGAACCATCGCCGAGATTTCCTGCGGGGTGTATTTCTTGTTGTCGATGGTGACCTTCTCGTCCGTCCCCATCTTACGCTTGATACTGGCAATCGTGCGGTCGGGGTTGGTCACGGCCTGCCGTTTCGCCACCTGACCCACCATGCGCTCCCCGGTCTTGGAGAACGCAACGACGGAGGGAGTGGTGCGGGCACCCTCCGGATTCGGAATGACAATGGGCTCTCCGCCCTCAAAGACAGCCACGCAAGAGTTGGTGGTGCCTAAGTCTATCCCAATAATTTTTCCCATAAAAGCCTCCTGATTGTATGTTAACTTTAGTTTACTACTTTAACCATGGCGTGGCGGATCACACGATCCCCCCGCCGATACCCGCGCTGGTAGACTTCCGCAATCTCACTCTCGCGGGCGCTGTCGTCCTCCTCGTGCTGGACGGCATTGTGCAGGGCGGGGTCAAAGGGCTCGCCCACCTCGCCAAACGGATGCACATCCAGCCGGGAGAGCATGTCGGTCATATTGTTGAGGGTCATCGCCAGGCCGGCGGCGACCTGCTCGCCCTCCCCGCCGCAGAGGGAGGCGCGCTCCAGACTGTCGGCGATGGGCAAAAAGTCACGAATGACTTCGGTGACGGCGTCGGTGAAAATCTGTTCCCGCTCCTTGGCACTGCGGCGGCGGAAGTTGTCATACTCCGCGAAGAGGCGCAGGTACTTGTCGTTGAGCTCCGCCAAGGCAGCCTCCCCGGCGGCCAGATGCTCGGTTTTCTCGGCCAGCGCTTTTTTCAGCTCCTTCACGGTGAGCCGTTCCCCCTTGCCCGATTCGTCGGCGGGAGGGGTCTCGGGGTGAACAGTGGTAAAGGGGTCCTGTGCGGCGGGGTCTTGCTTCATGTTTTCAGTCATCTTGGTCGGTGGTCCTTTCTTGTCTGCGATTCGGCTCGTCGCCGCCGAGCAGCCGGTCAATGTCCTGTGCCAGATGGTTCACAGTGCCGATGACCTTGGCATAATCCATGCGGCGGGGGCCGATGATGCCGATGGCGCCAATCACATGGTCGCCACGCCTGACAGTTTTATACACCAGGGCGGAGTTGTTCATGACCTTCACCGTGTTCTCGCTGCCGATCAGCACATGAATGTCGTCGGAGGGGGGCTCGCCGGACAGAAGGTTCAGCAGGTCCTCCTTTTCCTCGAGCAGGCTTAACATGCTGCGAAGCTCGGCAGTGTCATTGTACTCCGGGTACTGGAGCAGACGGTTCACACCCTCCACGCGCAAATCGCCCTCGTCCAGCCCTTTCATGGTCTCGTAAATGAGCTTGACCAAGGGGTTGACCAAAGGCGCCGCCTCGCCCGCGCGGCTTTCCAGCTCCAAAATCAGGGGCAGGGTGATGAGGTGCACGCTTTTGTGGGTGAACAGGTCGTTCAGTGCGGCGAGCAGGCGTGTGAGGGTGGCCGGCGAGAGCGGGCGGGACAGGTGCAACGTGCGGGTCTTGACTGTGCCGCCCGTAAAGAGCATGACCAGCACAAACTGGTAGGCGTCCACATACACCCCGTCAAAACGGCTGATGAAAGCCGTCTCCGGCTTGGTCTTGGCCGCAATGGCCGGGTAGTTGGTCAGGTGGGACGCCAGCCGGGACGCCTCCGCCAACATCTGGTCCAGCTCGTTGAGCTTGCGGAGCAGGGCGGCGTTGATCTGGGCGACCTCCTGCGCCGCCATCTCATAACGGCTTAACAGGGCGTCCACATAAAACCGGTAGCCCAGCTCCGAGGGAACGCGGCCGGCAGAGGTATGGGGCTGCTCCAAATACCCCAGCGCTTCCAGCTCCGCCATTTCGTTGCGGATGGTGGCAGACGAGCAGCGCAACTGCTGGCTCTGCGCCAAAAACTTGGAGCCGACGGGCTCGCCATAGGCAATATGGGCATCAATAATGGCTTTCAAAACCTGTTGTTTTCGGTTGCTGAGGAACATCTCGTCCACTTTTTCTCACCTCCGTCAAACAAAATGGAAAGGCCGGTGGGCCGTTTAGCACTCTTGCCCGTTGAGTGCTAAACCACGAGACTACTTTACCACCGATTGGGGAAATTGTCAAGGGGGCGGGGATTGGTTTATATGAATGATTTGTTAATTTCAAAACTTTTGGCGCCGCGGGAGGGCCCTTTCGTCCGGCCGGCAGAGAAATAATCCTTGACAAGGGAGAGGCCATGCATTATAATCTTGTTGTATGATGAATGGTGCTTGTGCGCCCGTGCGAGGCGGACAATGTCTATATTCATTGCCAAAATACGAGTAACAAAAGTCACTATTTTATTGACGGGAAAGGAGGTGCATATGGAATTTTTCTACGGACTGTTGGCCGGGCTTGTCGCCGGTGTGTTGTGCGGCGGCGTGCTGGGATTTCTCTTTCGTCGGAAAGTGGCGGAATCCAAGGTGGGGTCTGCCGAGCAACAGGCAAAAATCATTTTAGAAGATGCGATCAAGACGGCCGAGACACGTAAAAAAGAGGCGCTGCTGGAGGCCAAAGAGGAAATCATCCGCGCCAGAAGCGAGGCGGAATCCGAGCTCAAGGAACGCCGGAAGGAAGTGTCCCGCCTGGAGCGGCGCATCCAGCAGAAGGAAGAAACGCTGGACCGGAAGCTGGAGGGCATGGAGCGGCGCGAGCTGGACATGCAAGCCAAGCAAAAAGAAGCAGAGGAGTTGCGGGCGCGCATCCAGGAGGCGCTGGACGAGCACATTGTCCGACTGGAAAAGGTCGCCGGCATGACCAGCGAGGAGGCCAAACAGGAAATTCTTGCACGGATTGACGACGAGATTGCCCATGAAACGGCACGCAAGTTGTCGGAATATGAAGCACAGTATAAGGAGGATGCCGACGCCAAGGCAAAAGATTTGCTCTCGCTTGCCATCCAGCGTTGCGCGGCAGACCATGTCAGCGAGGTGGCCATTTCGGTGGTACCGCTGCCCAACGAGGAAATGAAGGGGCGCATCATCGGCCGCGAGGGGCGGAATATCCGCACCATTGAGACGCTGACCGGCGTGGAGCTGATCATTGACGACACGCCCGAGGTCATCACCATCTCCGGCTTTGACCCTGTGCGGCGCGAGGTCGCACGGCTGGCACTGGAAAAACTCATTTCGGATGGCCGGATTCACCCTGCCCGTATTGAGGAAATGGTGGAGAAGGCACAGCGGGATGTGGAAAATGTCATGAAGCAGGCGGGGGAAAAGGCGATCTTTGAAGCCGGGGTACACGGACTGGCCCCGGAGCTGATCCGGACGCTGGGCCGCCTGAAATTCCGCACCAGCTACGGACAAAACGCGCTGCGGCATTCCATTGAAGTGTCGCTGCTCAGCGGTATCATCGCCGACGAGATGGGGGTGGACTCCATGCTCGCCAAACGCGCCGGCTTGCTGCATGACATCGGCAAGGCGCTGACCGCCGAGGCCGAGGGAACCCACGTACAGCTTGGGGTGGAACTGGTGCGCAAGCACCGCGAAAGCAAAGAGGTCATTCACGCCATTGAAGCACACCACGGCGATGTGGAAGCCAAAAGTTTTGTGGCACTGATTGTGCAGGCCGCCGACGCGATTTCCGCGGCAAGACCGGGGGCGCGTCGCGAAAACATGGAGAACTACATCAAGCGGCTGCAAAAGCTGGAGGAAATCACCACCGAATTCAAGGGGGTGGAGAAGTCCTATGCCATTCAGGCCGGACGCGAGGTCCGGGTGATGGTCAAGCCCGAGGAGATCAGCGACGACGCCATGACGCTGCTGGCGCGTGACATTGCCAAAAAGATTGAAAGCGAACTGGAATATCCCGGACAAATCAAGGTGCACATCATACGCGAAAGCCGTATCGTGGACTACGCCAAATAAAGGCGTACCGTCCCGCGAAAGCTGTATGTCGGACTGCGCCGACACATCTATCGAAAGAAAACCGTCTTTTACTTGCTATATAGGTTTACATAGAACTGACAAGCAATTCATCAGCGACAGCTTTCTATGATAAAAAGTCGAGATTCACTGCCGTGCCGAGGGGCGACTCCCGGCACGGTCTTTTATCAACAGTAGCGGATGAGCCGTCAGCCAAGCGTCAAGGGAGGATGTTCATGAGGATACTGGCCATCGGGGACATGCTGTGCCCGGAAGCGGTGGATTTTTTGGAGCGGGGGACCCTGTGGGACTTCCGCCGGCGCGAGAAGATTGACTGCGTGCTCGCCAATGCCGAAAACGCCTCTTTCCTCGGAGGGATTCGGGCCAAAGAGGCAGAAAGGCTGCTGCAGGCCGGTGTGGATGTGATCACGGGCGGCAATCATACCATGCAAACCAAGGACATCTACCCCCTGCTGGAGGAGGGGCGGCGCATCACCCGCCCCATCAACTACCCCGACCAGGTGCCGGGGAGCGGGTATGTGGTCGTGCCGGTCGGGGGCTGTCGCCTGCTGGTGCTCAACGCGCTGGGCGTGGTGGGCATGACCCCGCACACCGACAACCCGGTGCCCAAAATCCGGCGAGTGCTGGAGCGGGAGGCGGGGCGGTATGACCTGGCCGTGATGGACTTCCACGCGGAAGCCACGGGGGAGAAGCTGACGGTGGCGCATATTTTTGACGGGCAAATCGCCATGGTGTTCGGCACTCACACCCATGTGCCCACGGCGGACGAGCAAATCCTGCCGGGCGGCACGGGGTATATCTCGGACATCGGCATGAGCGGCCCGACCGGCGGGGTGCTCGGCGTGCTGCCCGCCACCATGATGCAGCGCTACCAAAGCGGATTGCCGGTCAAGTATGAAAAGGCCACCGGGCCGATCACGGCGCAGGGAATCGTCTTTGAGATAGACGAGAGCCGCCGCCGCACGACCGCCATTGACCGGGTGACCCTGACCTAACAGGAACGGCGAAAAGGGCGACATTTTGTAAATAAAACTTGTCTTCTGGAGAGACGGCACAAAAAAGCGGTTGCCAAACGATGGCTTGGCAACCGGCAGGTGCAAGGGAAAATCCGCCGCCCGCAGGCGGCAGGGGTCAGGCTTTTCGCGGGACGGGCAACAGACACAGGCAGCTCCTGCGGCCCGCGCCGCGGATCAGGCTTGCTTGACGATCAGGCTGCCGTCTCCTTTCAGGATGCAGTTTTCGGGGATGACCCCCCGCACACAGGAGAGCGGGTAGACCGAGGAGTGTCTGCCGATGACCGTACCGGGGCAGAGCACGCTATTGCAGCCCACCTCTACCCCGTCCCCCAAAAAGGCACCGACCTTCCGAAGGCCGGTTTGCAGGCTGAGCTCGCTGGTGCGGATCGAGACATTGGAGTGATCGCTTTTCACATTGGAGCAGATGGCCCCGGCGCCCAGATGGGCGCGGTGCCCCAAAATGGAGTCCCCCACATAGTTGAAGTGGGGCACCTGGACGCCGTCGAACAATACGGCGTTTTTCAGCTCGGTGGAGTTGCCCACCACCGCAAAGCGTCCCACCAGCACCGAACCGCGCAGGTAGGCAGAGTGACGCAGCTCGGCGCCCTCACAGATGATGGCAGGGCCCTCGAGGAGGGCGCTGGGGGCAATCCGCGCGGTGTTGTGTACCCAGACCTCGCGGGACAGCTCGGTATACGAGTCCCGGGGCAGCTCCTTTCCCAAAGAGCGGATGAAATCCGCCAGCTTGGGCAGGGCTTCCCACGGGTACAGGCAATGCCCCAGCAGGGGCGCCGCCAAGGTTTGGTCCAGGTCGTACAGGTCGGCAATTTTGGGCAAGCTCAGCATATGAAGCCTCCGAATCATATTGATACTATCAGTATAGGCGAAACGAGCGGGAAAGTCAATGAAAGCCAAGGAAAATTTGCGCCGGTGGTACGCCGGACAGGGGGCGTGGCGTGACAGGCGACCCGGCAAGGGGTCGGCTCCGACCACGGACGGGCACGAGGCAAGCGGGCGCGGCGACAACCGTCGGGCGCCGGAAAACAAGAAAAACTCTCGGAGGGGAGGGGAACACACATGAAACGGCACACACAGATGGTGGTAGTCGGCGCGGGGCACGCGGGCATTGAGGCCGCCCTTGCCACGGCGCGCATGGGGTTTGAGACCGTGCTGTTTACCATGAATCTGGACGCGGTCGCCAACCTGCCCTGCAACCCCTCTATCGGGGGGACGGGCAAGGGGCACCTGGTCTATGAAATTGACGCGCTGGGGGGCGAGATGGGGCGGGCTGCCGACGCCGTCACCCTGCAGTCGCGCACGCTGAACCTGGGCAAAGGCGCGGCGGTGCACTCCAAGCGGGTGCAGGCCGACCGCGCCGGGTACCGTCTGGTGATGAAGGGGTGCCTGGAGCGGCAACCGAGGCTGCGCCTGTTGCAGGCCGAGATCACCGATCTGCTCATACGGGAGGAAGCCGGCGAGCGACGGGTGTGCGGGGTGCGCACCAGGCTGGGAGACGAGTGGGAGGCGAACCGGGTTATCATTTGCACCGGCACCTACCTGTCGTCTGAAATTTTTGTGGGACACCACAGCTATGCGGGCGGCCCGGACGGCATGTTGCCGGCGGAGGGCCTGTCGGCTGCCCTGCGGCGGGAGGGGATCTCCCTGATGCGCTTCAAGACAGGGACGCCCGCCCGGCTCAACCGCCGCAGTATTGACTTTTCGGTGCTGGAGGAGCAGCCGGGGGAGGCGGCCCCCGTCCCTTTTTCCGCCGACACCGACCCTGCCGCGCCGGCGCGGGCGCAGGTGAGCTGCTACTTGGCATATACTAATGAAGCAACCCACCGCCTCATCCGGGAGAACCTGCAGAAAAGCGCGCTGTACTCGGGGAAGATTACGGGGACGGGCCCCCGCTATTGCCCCTCTATTGAAGATAAAATCGTGCGCTTTGCCGACAAGGAACGCCACCAGCTCTTTTTGGAGCCCTGCGGAGAGGACACCGAGGAGGTGTACCTGCAGGGGATGAGCACATCTCTGCCCACCGACGTGCAGGAGGCCATGATTCACACGATACGGGGGCTGGAGCGGGCGGAGATCATGCGGTATGCCTATGCCATTGAGTATGACTGTGCCGACCCGACACAGCTATTACCTACCCTTGAGTTCAAAAAAATCAGGGGGTTATACGGCGCCGGACAGTTTAACGGTACCTCAGGCTATGAGGAAGCGGCGGCACAGGGGCTGGTGGCGGGCATCAACGCGGCGCTGGCCGAGCAAGGGAAAGCGCCGCTGGTGCTGTTGCGTTCCTCCTCCTATATCGGCACCCTGATTGATGACCTGGTAACCAAGGGGACACGGGAGCCCTACCGCATCATGACCTCCCGCTCGGAGTACCGCCTGCTGCTGCGGCAGGACAACGCCGAGCTGCGGCTGACCGAGGAGGGGTACCGGGTGGGACTGGTGCCCGAGGCGCGCTACCGCTGCTTTTGCGAACGGCGGCAGAGCATGGAGGACGAGCTGCGGCGTGTCGCCAAAACGGTGGTGACACCCCATGTGTCACACAACGACTACCTGCGCGCGCTGGGGTCCGCTCCGCTGCTCACGGGGGTGAAGCTGGCGGAGCTGCTCCGCCGGCCCGAGCTCAGCTATGAGAATACCGCTCCGCTCGACCCGCACCGCCCCGCGCTGCCTGCGCATGTGCGCACCGCGGTGGAGATGCAGCTCAAATATGAGGGGTATATCAAGCGGCAACTGCAGGAGGCGGCGCGCTTTGAAAAGCTGGAACGGCGACTCATTCCCCCCGACATTGACTACCGGGCCATTCGCGGGCTGCGGACAGAGGCGGCGCAAAAGCTCGCCGAGATTTGCCCGCGGAGCATTGGGCAGGCCGCCCGGATCAGCGGCGTCAACCCCGCCGATGTGAGCGTGCTGCTGATTTATCTGGCGGGACGGGACACGCAGGACTGACGAACCGGCGCACCTTGACGAACCGGCGTCCCTTGACGCCCGGCGGCGCAAATCGGCGCCGCAAGGCAGAACCCCCGACAGAGGGCTGATACAGACAAATTGACGAAAACCCCCTATGTCCACATGGAACATAGGGGGTTTTGGCGGCTTGGGTGATGTACGGGGCGGGCGGATCATTTTTTGATCTTGAATATTCTTCGGAGTAACGGCCGCAACACTTTGGGCGACCGCAAAATGACAACTTTCATATCTCACAACCTTCATGCCCTGTCGGACAGTATTTGTTCGGTTGGCGTGGCGCGCCTTCGTTGGCAGTATATGCAGACGATTTTCTTTTGTGAAAAGATGGCGGGCGCCGAAGGTGCGGGGCACCGAAGAAGCGGGCGCCCGCAGGCAGGGGGCTCCGAAGGTGCGGGCCGCCCGCAGGCGCGGTGGCGCTTTATGTGTTGTGGGCACAACCGGTGCGGGACACGGGCGCTGAAAGCGCGGGCACCGAAGGCAGGGGGCACCGAAGGTGCGGGGCACCGAAGAAACGGGCGCCGAAGGAACGGGCGCCGAAGGAACGGCGGTGTGTGCGACCTCCGCAGGAGGGGGAATCAATCTTCCTCGGTCGGTTGCCATGCCAGCAGGTCGGCAAAGAGTTGTTCGTAGCGGGCATGGTTTTCCTCCGCCTTTTTCTGACGGAAAAGGGTACCAAGGGACACGGGGGTGCGCAGGCAGAGCAGGGTGTCGTCGGGCAGCTCGGACAGTCCCGGCAGTGTGCCGAAAGAGGTGCCGGACAGGTACACGGCGTAGGGGTTGTCCTCCTCGTAAAAGCGCACCGTCACGTCGCCTGAGGGCAGGTAGAGCGAGACCGGCATCAGCGCACCGCTGCCCGCCTGTATCCGCTCGAACAGGGCGGGGGCAAGCAGGAGAATGAGGGCGTCGCCCACCTTGATTTCATTGTCAAACAGGGACAGTTGGTCCTGCAGGTAGGAGGCGGAATAGCCGCCCTGCTGCGCTTGTTCGTTTGTGAGGATATGGCAGACCCGCAGCTCTACCGAGGGGGCGGTGTCTCCTCCCCCCCTTGCCATCTCGGCAAAGGAGGCGGCCACCGTGTTTTTTGCCTCAAAGCCCAGGTACTGAGGGCCGGCGTACAGCACGGTGTAGTCATAGCTGACCCGTGAGCAAAGCTGCAGGGTGCTGAGGACCAGCACCGCCACCAAGGACAGGGCCAGCAGGGCGTACCACTTATAGTACTCCCAAAACCACGAGAACCGCTCCCGCAGGCGGACTTTGGGGCGGAGGGGCAGGGGGGACTCGGGGGTCAGCGACTGATCCGACATGGGAACCTCCTTTCCGAGGCGCGCGATTCGCGCTTTGTCAACAAATAGTTACAAAATGCACCGCACCATCGGTGCGGTGCAGGGGAGAAACGGAGGGGAGAGGACGGCCGCCGGTGCGCCGGGTGCGGTGCGTCCGGTGCGGTGCGCAGGGCGTCAGGACAGGGGCTTCATGGTGGGGAACAGCAGCACGTCCCGGATGGTGGCGGTGTCGGTGAGCAGCATGACCAGGCGGTCAATGCCGATCCCCAGTCCCCCGGTGGGGGGCATCCCGTAGGAAAGGGCGGTGAGGAAGTCCTCGTCAATGTCGCAGGCTTCCTCGTCTCCCTGCGCCTTGAGGGCGGCCTGCGCTTCAAAGCGGGCCCGCTGATCAAGGGGGTCGTTGAGTTCGGAAAAGGCGTTGGCGTGCTCTCTGCCCACAATGAACAGCTCGAAACGCTCGGTGAAGGCCGGGTTTTCGGGCATTCTTTTGGCCAGCGGCGAGATTTCCACGGGGTACTCGGTGATGAAGGTGGGCTGCATGAGGTGCTCCTCGGCATACCGCTCAAAAAACAGGCTGAGGATGTCGCCCTTGGTGTGGCGGGCCTCGTAAGGGATCCCATGCGCGCGCGCCAGTTCCTTGGCCGCCTCGGTGGTGGGGACGGCGTCGAAGTCCACGCCGGCGTACTGCCGGACCGCCTCGGTCATGGACAGCCGGGCAAAGGGACGGGACAGGTCCAGCGACACCCCGTCATAGGTGACAAGGGTGGTGTCCAGTACCCGGGCGGCGACGGTGCGGATCAGGTCCTCGGTCAGGTCCATCATGCCCCGGTAGTCGGTGTACGCCCGGTAAAGCTCGAGCAGGGTGAACTCGGGGTTGTGGCGGTTGTCCATGCCCTCGTTGCGGAACACCCGGCCGATCTCATACACGGCGGCAAAGCCGCCCACAATCAGCCGCTTGAGGTGCAGCTCCAGCGCAATGCGCAGGTGCATATCGAGGTCGAGCGTGTTGTGGTGGGTAAGGAAGGGACGGGCGGACGCCCCGCCCGCGGTGTTGTGCAGCACGGGGGTTTCCACCTCAAGGAAGCCCTTTTCATCTAAATACCGGCGGATTTCCCGGATGATCTTGGAGCGTTTGACAAAAGTGTCCCGCACATCGGGGTTGACAATTAGGTCTACATACCGCTGCCGGTACCGCAGGTCGGTGTTGGTGAGCCCGTGGAACTTCTCGGGCAGGGGGAGCAATGATTTGGCCAGCAGGGTCAGCGACGTGACATGCAGCGACACCTCGCCCGACTGGGTGCGAAAGACAAAGCCCCCGACCCCGATGATGTCCCCGAGGTCCCATTTCTTAAAGGCGGCATAGGCGTCCTCGCCCACCTCGTCCCGCTTGACATAGAGCTGGATCTTGCCGGCGTGGTCCAGCAGGTGCACAAAAGCGGCCTTGCCCATGATGCGGCGGCTGACCATTCTGCCCGCCAGGGTGACGGTGGCCGGCGCGTCCGGGGAGATGCCCGCCTGTTCGGCGGACTCAAAGGCGGCCTTGGCGGACAGGCTGTCGGAGCTCACATCGAAACGGGTGACCCAAAAGGGGCTTTGACCCGCCTCGCAGAGAGCGGCGAGCTTGTCGCGGCGCACGGCGATTTCGTTGGTTTGATTCTGAGGGGTACTCTGTTCGGACATGTTACGCTCTACTTTCTTTATCTGGTGACGTTTCGAACCTGCAGGTGCATGGTTTTGCCGTTTGGCAGCTCGACGACGGAAGCGTCCCCTGCCCGCTTGCCGAGCAGTGCCTTGCCGATGGGGGACAGGTCGGAAATTTTGCCGGTGAAGGGGTCGGCTTCATAGGAACCGACGATATGGTACTGCTTTTCGGACTCGCTTTCCTTCATGTAAACGGTGACCATCGAGCCGATGCTGACCACGGAGGCGTCCATGGCCTGCTCGTCAACCACCTTGGCGTGGGCGATCATGTCCTCGAGCTCGGCAATGCGGGTCTCGATTTTCGCCTGCTCGTTTTTGGCCTCGTCGTACTCGCTGTTTTCAGACAGGTCGCCGTAGCTGCGGGCGGTGGAAATTTCCTTCTTATTCTCCTCTCGTCTGACGTTTTTCAGATAGTCCAGCTCGTTTTTCAGGGCCTGAAAGCCTGCCTCGGTGTAATGTTGGTACTTTTGTGCCATGATGAAATCTCCCTTGTATGATTGCTTGCAAATTATCGTGTCAAATGGTGGTGGCTGTGCGGGGGTCCGTCACTCGGTGAGCAGGGACAGGGCGGCCTGCAGCTGGGTGTCCAGCTCAAAGGGGAGCTTGAACACATGGATGCCCTCCGCCTCCGGCGGCAGGTCAACTTCGAGATCGGGGGTGACGCCCACCCCGTCATAGTTGACATTGCAGGGGGGGTTATAGTGCGCCACGGTCAGTTTCAGCCCGGTGTTGCCCTGCAGGGGGATGGTGGACTGCATCGTGCCCTTTCCATAGGTCAGAGTGCCGACCAGGGTGGCGTTGATTTTGTCGGGGTAGCCCTCCTGTGCCCAGTCGCGCAGGGCGGAGGCGAACAGCTCGGCGGCGCTGGCGGTGTACCGGTTGCAGAGCACGGCCATGGGCACTTCTATGTGGTGGCCCTCCTCGCTGTACGGGTACTTGGTGGTGCCGTAAAGCAGGCTGCCGCGGTTGGCGTAAATGCTGTAATCGGGCACCGCGTCGGTGGGATAGTCGACATAGGCAATCGGGCCGTCGGGCAGGACATACGCCAGCACCAGTGCCACCGACAGCAGCGAGCCGCCGCCGTTGTTGCGCAAATCAAAGATCATGCCCTGTGCGCCCGCCGCCTCCAGGCTGTCCACCGCCTCGACAAACTGGTCGTAGGTGCCCTCGTCAAAGCCGGTGATGCGGATATAGCCGACGGGGTGGGTGTCGGGCTCCAGCATGGACCAGAGCACGGTTTCGGAGGCCACCTCGGCGCGGAGGCAGGTGAGGTCGGTCGGGGGGGCACTGCCGCGCTGCACCGTGAAGGTGACCTCGGTGTCCACCTCGCCCCGAAGGAGGTCGGTCGCGTCATTCAGCCCCAGCTCGGCAATCGACTCGCCCTCCACGGCAATGATATAGTCGCCCGGCTCCACGCCGGCGGCGGCGGCGGGGGAGTCGCGATAAACCTGCAACACCTCCAGTCCGACGCCCGGCGCCGCGGTGACCACCACGCCGATGCCCCGGAAACGGCCGCTCATGCTTTGGCGCCATGCCTCATACGCCGTCTCGTTGTAGTAGGCGGCATAGCGGTCGCCCATGCCGGCGATGAAGCCCTGAATGAGCTGCTCGGTCAGCTCGTCTTTGCCCGGCATGTCATGGACGGACAGCCGGTCGAAGAAGGACACCACTTCCGCCAGCTTGTGGATGTCGATGGCGGAAAAGGTTCCCTCATAAGTCTCCAGCTGCTTGCGGTAAGCCAGGCAGGAGAGGGTGGTGAACAGCAGGGCGAGTGCCAGCAGTAACACCACGCCGGACAAAATCCAATGAGAGGGTCTGATGGAGAACGAACGCTCTTTTTTCACGGTATAGCCTCCGGGTGCTTAATGGGTGGCGCCGCCTGTCGGTGCCGAGGTGAAGACCGCTACCGCCGCCTGCAGTTGCAGGTCCTCCTCATAGCTCAGGCGGTGGATGCCCACACCGGCCAGCTCCTCGGGCAGAGAGACGCTTTGGTCGGGCGCCACACCCACCCCCTCATAGTTGTCGGAAAAGGGCGGGTTATAGTAGCCGATGGAAATGGTCAGGGCGGTGCCGTCAATAAACTCGAACAGGCCCTGCATGGTGCCCTTGCCGTAGGTGGTGATCCCCACCACCACGGCCTCGGTCAGGCCCTCTGCGGCATAGTCCTGCAGCGCGGAGGTGAACAGCTCGCCCGCGCTGGCGGTGTACTGGTTGCACAGCACCACCATGGGCAGCGTCAGCACATGACCGTCGTCGCCGGTGTCGGTATTGATCTGGCCGTCATAGTACAGATAGCGCGCCAGCGGATAGCCGTCGGGCAGCAGGTAATCCAGCACATCCAAAATGGAGGAGAGCAGCCCGCCGGGGTTGCCGCGCACGTCAAAGATGAAC